>JAFRIW010000025.1 GCA_017432565.1 Lachnospiraceae bacterium | reverse complement strand
GTTTCAAAGGCTTTAAAAGATGCCTTGGAAAAAGAGGAGAGCGCCCTTGGAAGGAGGGTGCTCTCTTCTCTTTGTGACTGACTCATTGTGCGCAATGAGTCAGTGAACCTGTCCCCATGACTCCTGTGTCTGCCTTACAGATCTTTGCACTGGCGCAGGAGGTAGAGGAATTCGTAGCGGAAATCATCTTCCAGGAGAGTTTCGTCCTGCTTCATCCGCTGGATCACTTCCTGTGCATCGGTGGTGCCGGCGTACTCCGAGCCGCGCAGCAGCATGGAGATCTGTGCAACACCGGCCGCCCAGTTCATGTTCGGAGAGAGGTCTTCGCGGAAGCAGTCAGTTGTGACGGGATACTCCAGCCGCGTGCTCTTGTCTTCGTCGGGATCCTTGTAGCGGATGTTGATGACGCAGTATTCTTCGGACGGTCTTTCGGAGGTGCAGGACTCAACCGTCACGAGGTCGGAATCTTCCTCCGTCTGAGTATTCTTCCCGTATCTGGAGTAGACTTCAGGCAGGTCAAAATCTGACTCGACCGGGACGATTTCATAGAGTGCGGTGACCTGGTGTCCGGCGCCGATCTCGCCGCCTTCCTTCTCGTCGTTGTCAAAATCTTCTGCAGCCATGACGCGGTCTTCATAGCCGATGAGCCGCCAGCCGCGGACCGTCTCCGGATTGAACTCAACCTGGAGTTTGACGTCCTTTGCCACGGAGAAGAGCGTTCCGCCGGCTTCGTTCACAAGAACTTTGCGGGCTTCATCCACTGTGTCGATGTAGGCATAGTTGCCTCTGCCGTAGTTGGAAAGATCCTCAAGCATATCGTCTTTGTAGTTGCCCATGCCGAAACCGAGTACGGAGAGGGCGATGCCGTCCTTCGCGCGGTCTTTGACCATGCGGACCAGTTCGCTGCGGCTGGTCACACCGACATTGAAGTCGCCGTCGGTCGCGATGATGATGCGGTTGTTGCCGCCGCGGATATAGTGCTTTTTCGCCAGGTCATAGGCGGTCTGCAGAGCCTTTTCGCCGTTGGTGGAGCCGGAAGCCTGCAGCATCTCGAGGGAGGAAAGGATTTCCTGCTGCTCGGAAGCCGGTACGCCGTCGAGGATCACGCGCTCACCGGCGGCGTAGGTGATCAGTGTAACGGTGTCGTTCGGACGAAGGTTTTCGGTCAAAGTCATGAAGGAGCGCTGGACCAGCGGAAGTTTGTTGGGGTCGTCCATGGAACCGGACACGTCGATCAGAAAGACCAGGTTGGAGTCCGGCAGTTCTCTGACATCCAGTTCCGGTGCCTGCAGACCGACCAGCATCAGCTGTGTCTCTTCATTCCACGGGCAGGGCGCGATCTCTGCCGTAACCGAGAAGGGCTCATCGCCTTCAGGCTGCGGGTAATCATAGTGGAAGTAATTGACCATCTCCTCGATCCGGATGGAATCCGGGACGACATGTCCGTTGTCGTTCAGGATCTGGCGACGGAAATTAGAGTAGGAAGCGGTGTCCACATCCGCCGCGAAGGTGGAGAAGGGCTGGGAGCTGACCAGGTTGAAGCCGCTCTCGGCGATGTAATCATAGGACTCGGTATTGAACTCGTTAATGCCGGGACCTGCAGGGGCGGGCATGCCTTCGTACCCCATCCCTTTGCCGGCTGCTCTTGCGGCACCGGGATCGCCGGGCCAGGGCTGCGCCGCGCCGTTGTACGCGATGGCTTCCTCGGCTTCATAGGTGTCCACATATGCCTCTGTCTCCGCCGGTTCAGTCATGGCTGTCATCTCCGCCGGTGATTCCGCCGCCATCTCTGCCGGTGCCTCAGCAGTCTGACCGGCCGGTTTTAACTGTGTCACTTCGACTGCCGGCGATTCCGCCGCCTCCGGTGCCGTATCTGCCGGGGATTCCGCTGTCGGCTCAGCGTTGACCGGACTGGTTAAAGTGCCGGAAGTACCGGTGTTGTAGGCCGCGCACCCCGCCAGAGAAGCGCTGATCGCGACGGTGAGCATTCCTGCTGTGATCTGATGCCATTTCCTGCTTTTCATAATTTTGCCTCCTGTGTATTTTCATGTTTTTTGTGTTTGTACCGCTCTTACTCAATAAGACGAGAGGAAAACAGAAAACATGACACAGAAAATTGAAAAAAATAAATTTTTCGTGTATGTGCCTGCGGAAGGTGCTGAAAAGACGTGTTCGACTGCCCGTGCCGAAGGCTTTTCATTGACAAAGAAGGAAATCAGGGATATCGTATAGATAGGTTTATGGGAACGGTTTCATAGCAAAGGAGGCAATCAAAATGGCAGCGCTTAAAATGTTCGATATCGCAGGAAAACACGCTATCGTGACGGGCGGAGCACAAGGACTTTCCCGCGGAATGGCTGAGGGTTTGCTGGAGGCAGGATGTAAGGTCGTCATTATCGATATAAAGAAGGAGAAGGTAGAGCAGGTCTGCGCCGAATACAGAGCGCAGGGCTTTGAAGCTTACAGCGTGGTCGGCGATCTCTCTGACCGGACGGAGCTGAACAGGTGCTTTGATGAGGCACTGGAGATTCTGGACGGCCGTCTGGATGTGCTGATTCCTGCGGCCGGAGTTACACACCGGGATCTTCCGGAAAATTATCCGGAGGAGAGCTGGGATTTTGTGATGAGCATTAATCTGAATCATGTCTGGTTTATGATTCAGCGTGCTCTTCAGGTAATGCTGAAACAGCCCACCGGGGGCAAAATCATCACAATCGGCTCAATGGCTTCCTATTTCGGGTGTACAGCTGTCACGGCATATACAGCAGCAAAAGGAGCAGTTGCCCAGCTGACCAAGAGTGTGGCAGTGGATTGTGCAGGCAGAGGCATCAATATTAATTGCCTGTGTCCCGGTTACATGGACACGGAGATGACTGCCGGCATGACGCAGCAGCGCAAAGATGAGACGACACCACGGATTCCCGCAGGGCGCTGGGGCACACCTGAGGATATGAAAGGGCCTGCGGTTTTTCTCGCTTCCGGTGCATCCGATTATCTGAACGGCGCGCTTATTCCGGTTGACGGGGCTTATCTTGTCAAGTAGAGCAGTCCGTCAGGCGGAGTAGTCCATTCCTGATTTCCGGCTTACTCCACACCGTACATCTCATCCAGAATTTCATAGAGTTCAAGATAGGGCGCATCGACACAGCGGATCACAGATCCGAACTCCAGAAGTGTATCGGCGCCCTGTGCCGGTTCCCAGCGGGGCATCAAAGCAGCACCCGCGCGATCCGTGCTGTCCACGCTCTGCGCGGAGGAGGTGCTTCCGTCCGGGTTCAGGTTCGGGTCGCCGGTGGCAATGAAGTTTCTGAAGCTCAGCATCATTGCGCGGGAGAGCTTTCGGTCGCCCTCGTCATACAGAGAAGAATTCTCCGGAATGTTGCCGTACAGATAGACTTCCTCACCGCTGTGCCAGGGACCGAGCCGGCCGTTTTCTTTTGTGAAGTAATAAAGATAAGCGGGGATGCCGGCGGCTGCCGCCTGCCGCTCCCAGCAGTAGTGACCGTAAGAGAAGAGAACGGCGTTTTCAATCTTTTCCCAGGCGTCCGCTGCCTCCTGATCATTTGAGGCGGGGTAGAGCGCGAGCACACGCTCCGCGTACGGAGACTCAAAGATATTCCGTACCTTCTCTTCGTAATTCTTCAGATTCGCCTTGCTGAACATGATAAACGGGGCTGCCTCATCCCGGTTGAAGCCCTGCAGCTGGGCAGACTCATTGTGAATGCCCTTCGCATAGGATTCCCAGGGCGTCTCAGCAAGCACATAGCCGTCGATGGTAATGTGGTGATGACGATTCATCTCATCGACGATTTTTTCCGCGGGCAGTGCGCGGAGTTCAGCAATCGTGGAAGCCCCGAAGCGCGCTTTGGTCTCCTCGGCGGCGGCCAGTGCATCTTCATAGGAACGGAAGGAGTGCGCGGGAACCGGCGCGGTCACGGTTGAACTCTCTCCGACGACGCGGGTAAACAGGCCTTTCGCAAGCGGGGAAGTACAGAGCGCCGAGACGCAGGCGGAGCCTGCGGATTCGCCGGCCAGGGTGACATTGGAAGGATCTCCGCCGAAGGCTTCGATATTGTCCTGCACCCACTGCAGGGCCAGAATCTGGTCCAGCAGTCCGTAGTTTCCCGTCGTGCCGTTCGGAGATTCCGCGGCCAGTTCCTCATCCGCGAAGAAGCCGAAAATTCCGAGCCGGTAGCCCATGTTGACGACCACGACGCCCTCCCGGGCGAGGCCGTTTCCGCTGTAATCCTGATACCAGGGCTGGCCGGTCTGCAGCGAACCGCCGTGGACATAAACCAGAACCGGCAGGCCCGACACATCCCCCTGCGGCTTCCAGATATTCAGATAGAGGGCGTCTTCGCTCGCGGGCTGCACAGAATTGTCGGAGAGCGAGATTTTGTAATCGTGATAACCGATGATCTGCGTGAGCGAGCTCATGATCGGATGATTCTGCGTCTGCATGGCCATCGGGGCAAAATGATCCGCAGCGAGCACGCCGTCCCAGGGCTCGGCGGGAACCGGCTCCTTCCAGCGCAGTTCGCCGACGGGCGGTTTTGCATAGGGGATGCCGGCGTAGACTTCCACCCGTCCGTCTGCCGTCAGAATGCCGGTGACGTCACCCTGCTTCGTGTGGATCACATCTGTCACGCCGCCGTTCTTTCCGATCACTGCCGGCACCACCTTCACCGGCGGGCGTGAGATAAACAGAATGCAGGCGGAAACTGCAATCAGTGCAAGCCAGGAAAGCAGACGGTAAGAGAGCGGTTTATCCGCCCAGAACCGCGCCCGCAGAAAGATGAACCCGGCCAGCGCGATGATAGCCAGAAGCCATCCGGCCAGTGTGTGCTTTCCCAGTTCGAGAACAGCAAATAAAAGCAGAGTAAAAATGATGAAAAAAATAATGGTAATCGGCCGGAGACCGGCGCGCAGCGGCTGAGTTCTGGACATGAGATTCTCCTTATTAAACCGGACGAAGAGGCCGGATACGAATCAGATTCTGCACTAATGAAAATTATAGTAGAGACTGAAGAATTATACCATTTCTATCTCACAGCCCGTAAAGTAAAATAGGAGCAGATGGGGCAAAATGGCGGTCATCCGGCAGCTGTGCCTGAACATTCCGGTTCTGTTCCTGCTGGACGCCCTGTTCGGCATGAACGGCATCATCTGGACGCAGCTCACGGCAGAAAAAAGCGCCGCCGCTCCGGCTGCGCTGTAAGGACTTTTCTGTAAAGATTCTGTCTTACAAATGGGACAGAATGTATTTCTTCAGCTCTTCATAGACTTTTTCTTCGCTCGGCGGGCAGCCCATCACACAGAAATCATAATTCTTTGTGCAGCGTCCGACGCCCAGTGCGCCGGTGCGGTTCTGGTGGCCCTGGCCGATGGCGATCCGCTCATTCAGCTTATTGAGCAGGCCTTCCTCATCCAGCCTGCACAGAGCAGGGATCAGGCTCGCATAGCAGGCGCTGCAGGAATCGACTTCATCTACTGCGTAGGCGACGGACAGCACCTTGTGGTCCCGGGGAAGTTCTTCATCCTCGGCGGATCCGATCCGGATGATCTCGGCGCTGTCGAGATCTGTGGTGCCGGTGCCGAGCTGCTCAGCCATACGGATATAAGGCACATCGTCGGGCGTGTAGTGCATGAGATAGCAGACGTAGGAATCGGTCAGGACCGGATCCAGTGCTGCCATGATGCAGTTCTTCACGACCGGGTTGCCGCCTTCTTCAAAATCCAGATCGCCGCAGATGTGGTCGACGACGATAAAATCGGGATGCACGACCGTGGAGAGGTGCGCGATCGGTTTGTGCAGGCCCATCTGGTGGAAATGGCGCTTCTCGCTGTTGGGCAGCAGGCCTTTCATATTCTTCAGGGCACAGGTGATGCGGGTCTGGCAGTGGCCTTTGAGAACCGGCACATTGATCAGGTAATCGATCCGGTCCACCACATCCACAACCTGCAGACGCATGCCGGCAGCATTGATTTCGTGCGTCTTTTCCTTCTGGCAGTCGACGAACGGAACCTGATAGGTCTCGCAGAGCGCGCGGTAGCCGCAGTATTCATAGGCATCGGAGGTGCGGTCGCCGACCCAGGAGCCTTCGGCGATGAGCAGGTTTTCAAAACCGTGCTCCTTCAGATACTCGATGATCCCCGCAACAATTTCCGGATGTGTCGTTGCGCCGTAGTCCGCGGGTGTTGCGCAGACGAGATTCGGCTTGATCCCGATGCAGATCTCCTTTGAATGATGCTTCTGCAGGATACAATCCTCCAGACCGGTCTGCTCCAGAAGATCCTTTGTCATCTGCTTAAAGGCTGTTCCGTATATTTTCCAGATCTGATTCTGTGTAATCATGATATTTCCTGCCTGAGTTATTTGATTTGTAGTTCGGATTCAAGTATATCATATATTCAGCGGCGTACAATGAAACAAAGGATGAGCGCCTTTGCGGGCGCTCATCCTTAAGTAAAAGAGATTGGAAGTAAGAGTATTTATCAGACAATCATGTAGCCTCTGATCAGCTGGACCAGGCTGTCATAGCCGCCCAGGAACTGATTCATGGTCGCCTTGAAGGCTCCGTAGTGCTGGAATTCTTCGGGCATCATGCCGTCCGGAAGATAAGCTTTGCGGAATTCTTCGATCTCCATGAGCAGGTCAAGATACCGCTGATCCACCGGTGTATCCATGTTGTTCTTGATCTCCACCGGCGCGTTGTTGAACTTGCGCTGCCAGTCATGGGTGATGGTCAGCACGATGTCGCCGCCGATGAACTGCTCAAAGTGGTTCAGGCATCTGTAAGCCGCGACAAGAAGCTTGGTGCGGTAGCCCTTTTCCTTATAGATCTTATAAGCGTTCTTAACAACTGCGACACCGGCCAGATCCAGCGCTTCGCTCGGGATGCTGATGTCCGTGCCCTTGATGTAGTTCTTCAGATAGTCGTCGGTTCTGCCGGCCATGATGGTGCACACGGGATGCATCCAGGAGGTATCCAACCCCTCGGCCTCGCGTCTCTTCAGACCCCGCTCAACCGCTTCGCCGACGGCGACAGCCTGTGCGCAGGTGAAGGAGACGGTCGCGTTGATCGAAACACCGCGATAGGTCAGCTCTTCAAAAGCCTCGATACCGGCCTTGCTGGCAGGTGCCTTGATCTGGGAGTTGGGAACCAGTGCAGCGAGCTGTTCGGCGTGCTGGATGATCAGCTCTTTATTCTGATAGTACTTGGAGTTGGTCTGGAAGGAGATACGTCCTCTCTGGCCATGAGACTCCTCGAAAATAGGAAGCAGGAGCTTGGAAGCCTTGGTGCCCAGGGCTTCGATGATCCACCAGGCCACCTGATCCTCCGTGCAGTCCGGATGATCGGCAATCAGCTGTTTAATCGTGTCTTCCCAGTCGGGAAGCTCTTTCTTTAAGACGTTTCCGACAATAACCGGGTTCGTGGTCGCGCCGGTCGCGCCATGGGTTGCGATGGAGTCGCTCAGCTCTCTGCAGCTGCAGGAATCGTTCCAGATCTCCATCTGCGGAAATGCTGTTACGGCATCTTTTAACTTAGACATATTTGTAACCCCTTTCCTTCTGCTTCATCCTCCGCCTGTAGAGGCGGGGGATGCCTGACTGAGTTATATTACTGCTCGGTGCTGCCTTCCCAGGTACGAACTTCTCTCTTCGCAGCTTCCTCGTCGAACCAGTGCGTTGTGACGGTCTTGGCTCGTGTAAAGAAGCGGATGCCGTCCTTGCCCAGAACATGCAGATCGCCGAAGAAGGATTCCTTGTTGCCCGAGAAAGGATAGTATGCACTCGGAACCGGGATGCCGACGTTGACACCGACCATGCCGCCATCTGTATCCATGACGAATTTTCTTGAATAATAACCGCTGGTAGTGAAGATGCAGGAACCGTTTGCAAACGGGTTCGCGTTCATGATCGCGATGCCTTCCTCGTAGTTCTTTACGCGCTTGATGCAGGTCACAGGTCCGAAGATCTCGCGGTTGCCGACGGTCATTTCAGGCGTGACATGATCCAGGATGGTCGGGCCTACGAAGAAGCCGTTCTCATAGCCGGGAACCTTGACATCTCTGCCATCGAGCACGAGCTCTGCACCCTCGTCGATACCCTTCTGGATCCAGTCACAGATCTTCTTCTTGTGGCCGGCGGAGGAAACCGGTCCGAGCTTGGTCTCTTCCTTATATGCGCAGTCGATCTTCAGCGCCAGGGCCTTCTCCTTGAGGAGCGCGACAAACTGATCTGCGATGGACTCCTGTACCACGACAACCGGCAGAGCCATGCAGCGCATGCCGGCACAGCCATAAGTGGAATTGATGACGGCGTTGACGGTTGCTTCGAGGTTACAGTCTTCCAGAACCAGTGCGTGGTTCTTGGCTTCGCACTGCGCCTGAACGCGCTTGCCGTGTGCTGCTGCAACAGAATAGATGTGCTTGCCGACATCGGTGGTTCCGACGAAGGTGACTGCCTTTACGCGAGGGTCAGTCAGGAAGATCTCAGCCTTGGTGCGGTCTGTGGTCACCAGGTTTACGACACCCTTCGGGAAGCCGCCCTCTTCATAGAAGAGCTCGAGCATTCTCATGGAAGTCAGAGGAGTCTGGCTGTTGGCCTTCAGTACAACGGTGTTGCCGCAGACAATGGCCAGCGGAACCATCCAGCCCCACGGGATCATAGCCGGGAAATTCATCGGTACGATTCCGGCGCAGACACCCAGCGGAACGCGATAGGTTGTCGTGTCATAACCGGTCGTGACCTGCAGCGCGCCGTCGCCCTCGATCAGCATCGGAGCTGCGCAGGCTTCTTCTGTAGGCTCGATGGCCTTCTGAACATCGCCTCTGGCCTCGTTCAGGGTCTTGCCGAGTTCCTTCGCGCAGAGGATGGACAGCTCTTCCTTGTGGGCGTACAGGATGCTGCGCCACTTGAACAGATACTGAACTCTCTTGGCCATGGACATACGGGACCACTCAGGGAAAGCAGCGTCTGCTGCTGCGATGGCCGCCTCACACTCCTCTGCGGTGCAGCAGGGGACCTCTGCGATCACTTCGCCGGTACTGGAATCTGTGACGGGCATCCACTTGTCAGTCTTGGACTCAATCCACTCACCGCCTGCACAATACTTCATTCTTTTTACTTCGCTCACTTTTACTTCCCTCCTGATACATTACATGAGTTTGTATATTCTGCGCCTTGCGGCGCTGTTTCACTGGGTCAAAATCCGGCTGCAGGGCAGGGCGTCAGACGCGCGCCACCATCTCTCCGTATTTTTCCTTCTCCATGCGGATGAATTCGCGGACCTCTTCGGTTGTGGGCAGGTCATCCGAGCAGTTGTTGCTCCGGACCATCATGGAAGCCTCTGCTGATCCGAACTCCAGGCAGTCCAACATGTCCCAGCCGCTGAACAGGCCGAACAGGAATGCTGCGCTGTAGCCGTCGCCGCCGCCGAAACCCTTCCGGGCTTCCACAGGGAACGGTTTGATGGAGAACTTCTGGTGATCCTTTGTATAAGCGGTGGATCCCTTCATGCCGTGCTTGATGACGACGACGCTTGCGTTGTGGTTCATCCAGAACTCGGAGCTTTCTTCATCGGTCATACCCGGCTGAATCAGCTTTTCGGTCAGATCGAACTCTTCGCGGGAGCCGAGAATGATATCCGCTTCCTTGGCGACGGAGAAATAATAGATGGAAATTTCATCGTCGTTCTTCCAGTTGTAGGCGCGGTAGTCGATGTCAAAAATAACCTTCGTTCCGTTTTTCTTGGCCAGCATCACGGCTTTGAGCGCCGCCTCGCGGGAAGGGCTCTCGGAGAGGGCAGTGCCGGAAATCAGAAGTGCCCGCGCCTTACGGATGTAGTCCTCATCGATGTCGTCCACGCTCAGCTGCAGGTCTGCCGCCATGTTGCGGTACATCAGCAGGCGGCTCTGGCTGGAAGAAAGCATTTCCGTGAAGGTCAGGCCGATCTTCTCGCCATGTTTTGCCCTTGTGATGTGAGAGGTGTCGATTCCCTTCTCGTTAAAGTAATCAACGACAAAGTCGCCGAACTGATCATCGGAGACCGTTGCGAAGAAACCGGCCCGCATGCCGTGTCTTGTGACGCCGCAGGCTGTATTGGCAGGCGATCCGCCGACGTATTTCTCATAATAATGAACGTTTTTCAGAGGCTTGAATTCCTCACGCACTTCATCACTGTAAGCCGGATTGAAATCAATGGTGATCCGACCCAGGAAGATGATGTCGTATTTTCTGTCCTGATCCAGCTCGAGATAGTTCACAGGTTACCTCCCATGTACAGTTCTTATAAATCCGGATGGCGGAAGACGTCGATACAGTGCAGGGTGCTCCTGCAGACGGCGTCGGTGATCCGCTCGTTCATTCCGTAAAAAGTATGTTCCGTATCTTCCTGCAGATAATTCTGCGCCGCGCCCACCATGGCGTCGAGATTCGCGGTGGCGATATTGATTTTGCGCATTCCCAGACGAATGCATTTTCTGAAATCATCGTCCGGAATTCCGGAACCCCCGTGCAGGACGAGGGGAAGCGAAACGGCTTCATGGATCTGCGCGAGGCGGTCAAAATGCAGATGCGGGACGCCTTTGTAATGCCCGTGGGCATTTCCGATGGCCGGCGCGATCGCGTCCACATCCACGCGCTGCGCAAACTCCCGGATCTGATCCACGTCGGTACAGAGGATATCCTCGTCCCGGTCGGTTGCCTCGCGTCCGCCGATGGTTCCGAGTTCCGCCTCTACGGAAGCGCCGCAGGCTCTCGCGAGCTTCGCGGCTTCATTTGTCAGGCGGATGTTCTCCTCCAGGTCATAGCGGGAACCGTCAAACATAATGGAAGTGAAGCCGTAGGAGAGCGCCCGCTCTGCCATATCTAATGTCAGGCCGTGATCCAGGTGTACGCAGATCCGGACACTGGAGCGGCGGGCGGCTTCAACCAGCATGGGGCCGATCAGATGCAGCGGGGAGTGCGCCATCCGGCCTTCCGCGATCATCAGGATGACGGAAGTGCCGCTTTCTTCGGCGGCGCGCACGATGCCGGCTGCGATTTCCATATTCGGAGCGGTGAAAGCGCCGACCGCGTTCTGATTCTGTTCTGCTTCTTCAAGAAGCTCCCGCATGGTTGCAAGCATATCTTCTGTGGTTTCTCCCGGTCTGTTTAGAGCAACTTTTGATTATATTATGAATAATACACCCAAAATTTAATCAATGCAAGCCCCAAATTGAAACTGGTTTCATTTCCTAAAATACTCAAAAAATACTCAAAAATTTTGGGAAGTTATTGCTTTCTCCCGGAAGATCTACTATTATATTAGGTGAATTTCCGGAATAAAGTGATATAATTTTGAGAGACTTGAGGGACAGAAGGTCTATGAAATCCGAAAGAATCCAGCAATTGGAGGAGTATATCTGCGAGCACGAGATCGTCACCATGCAGGAAATGCTCGATGTGTTCGGGATCTCCATGAACACCCTGCGGCGGGACCTGAATGAGCTCTGCGCGCGCGGGAGCATTGAAAAAGTGTATGGCGGAGCCAGAAAGAAAACAGTCGAGCCGCTCAGAGTGGACCAGCTGATTTCCTATTCTGAAAGAAATGTCAGAAACCGGGAACAGAAAGAACAGATCGCCCGGCTCGCAGCCGGCTTTGTCGAGGAAGACGACATGATCTTCATCGACACCGGGACTTCGACGGTGCCGCTGCTGAAATATCTTCAGTCGTTTCAGCACCTGACGATTATCACCAACAGCGTTTATGTGCTTCATTCCGCACTGGACTATCCTCAGTTTACCGTCATAGGCCTGCCGGGAAACCTGAAGCATAAGACTGCCTCCCTGATCGGAGAACAGTGCATCGAAATGCTCGGCAGATATAATATCAGCAAAGCATTCATGGCCTGCACCGCGTTCTCCCTGGAAACAGGTGCGTCCAATACGACGATGGAGGAGTTTGATATTAAGAAGAAAGTCCTCGAGCGCAGCCGGGAGAAATACCTTCTGGTGGATGCAGGCAAATTCGGAAAGACCTCGCTGCTGACCTTCGGCAGACCGGAGGACTTCAACTGTATTCTGACTGACACCTCCCCGGGGGAGGAGTATATAAAGTATTTCAGGGACAACGGAATCCGGCTGGTACTGCCGGAGGGCGCTGCTCAATAGAAAGGAGAACAGAGATGAGAGATTCCATTCACAAGTATTTTCAGGTCGGCACCATCCGCTGGATGTCTTATCCGAGACTGGACGCGGTAGAAGCTGTCAGACGGATCGCCTCCGATGATTATTTTGACGCGATCGAGGTCAGGCACTGTGTCACGGACGAGGAGAGAGAGGAGACCAGAAAGATTCTGCAGCAGTCTCATCTCAAAGTCTGCTACGGCGCGCAGCCGAGCCTGCTCGGACCGAAGCTGAATCCGAATGATCTGGATGAGGAAGGCCGCCTGAAGGCTGAGAAGGTTCTGATCGAGGCACTGGATGAGGCAGAATACCTCGGCGCGCAGGGAATTGCATTCCTGGCCGGGAAATGGCAGGAGGAGACGAAGGAAGAAGCTTATCAGCAGCTCCTTAAGACGACAGTCAATGTCTGCAAAGCAGCCGCCGCCAAAAATATGAATGTCGAGCTGGAGGTCTTTGACTACGATGTGGACAAGGCTGCCCTGATCGGCCCCTCGCCGCTGGCGGCCCGCTTTGCCGCGGATGTCCGGCTGACCTGCCCGAACTTCGGCCTGCTTGTGGATCTTTCTCACTTCCCGATCTGCCATGAGAAAGCGAAGGACGTCGTGCGTACCTGCAGACCGTACATTACACATCTTCACTTCGGCAATGCTGTCGCGGATCCCGCGGCAGAAGGCTATGGCGACCTGCATCAGAGATTCGGCTATCCCGGCAGTGCAAATGATATTCCGGAACTGCTGGACTATCTGGAAGTTCTGAAGGAAGAGGGCTTCTTTAACGCGAAGAATCCGATGGTTCTTTCGATGGAAGTTTCTCCCACAAAGGATGAGGACGAGGAAGTTGTTCTTGCGAACACCAAGAGATGCTTAAACCGCGCATGGGCTCTGCTGGAAGATTAAAGCGGACGAAAGCAAAGGAGAACACAATGAAAATAGTTATTCTGGATGCATATACGGAAAACCCGGGCGATCTGTCCTGGGATGGCTTTAAAGAGTTTGGCGATCTGACGGTGTATGACCGGACCTCCTATGCGGAATCCGATCTGATCGCGGAGCGGATCGGCGACGCCGAGATCGCAGTGATCAACAAGACGCCGATCAGCAGCAGAACCATCGATGCCTGCCCGAACCTGAAGCTGATCGCGGTGCTGGCGACCGGTTTTAATGTCGTCGACTGCGATTACGCGAAGGAGAAGGGAATTCTTGTGGCCAACGTTCCGGCTTACGGGACTCAGATCGTCGCGCAGTATGCGGTCGGTCTGCTGCTGGAGATCTGTGCACATTATGCCCATCACAGTGATGCGGTTCACGAAGGCAGATGGCAGAACAATATTGACTGGTGCTTCTGGGATTATCCGATGATCGAGCTCGCCGGAAAGACGGCCGGCATCATCGGCCTCGGCCGGATCGGCCAGGCCAGCGCGCGGATCCTGGGCGCCCTGGGCATGCGTGTGCTCGCTGTCAACCCGCACGAAACCGATGCGGGAAGAGAAGTGGCGGAGTACACGGATCTCGACACGCTCCTTGCGGAGTCTGACGTGATCTTCCTGCACTGCCCGCAGACGCCTTCGACGGCAGGCATCATCTGCCGCGAAAACATTGAGAAGATGAAGAAGGGCGTCATCCTGATCAACAACAGCCGCGGCGGCCTGGTTGCAGAGCAGGATCTGGCGGACGCACTCTCGTCCGGACAGATTTACGCAGCGGGACTCGACGTGGTCTCGACGGAGCCGATCAAAGCGGACAATCCGCTGCTGAAGGCGCCGAACTGCCTGATCACACCGCACATCTCCTGGGCGGCAAAAGATGCAAGACAGCGGATCATGGATGTGACCGCGGACAACATCCGCTCCTTCATCGAAGGAAATCCGATCAACATTGTGAATCGCTGACCGGAGAGAAAAAATGTAACTGAAACAAAGCAGACAGCAGCAATAGTAACAGAACAGGGTTAGCAGATATGTTATACGATACCTTCATCCGTTCCGGAATCTGTTTTGAGGACAGTTTGTCCTTGACAAGCATCGGGCAGATGAGGTATCGTATAACTAGATTATGGGAACGGTTTCATGAAATTGGTTTCATTGCGTTTCCCGGATTGCTGGCCCAGAGCTTGAGGTGACTATGAGCACAGGAATTTTGGAAATTGCAAGACTCGCCGGTGTTTCAAAGACAACCGTATCGCGCGTCATCAACAAACAGTCCAACGTCAACGAAGAGACCAGACGCCGCGTCGAGAAGGTAATTGAAGAATACAATTACATTCCGAATGCGCGGGCACAGGCCTTCTCCACGCAGAAGAGCATGACGATCGGACTGGCACTGACAAGCGATGCCGCGGACATCTTCGAGAATCCGTATTTTGCGGATCTGATGAAGGGCATATTTCAGGAATCCCGCCGTAATGATTACCATGTGATCATTACGTATCTGGCTCACGGAGACAGCCTGTCGCTGGTGAACCGCAAGCTTGTGGACGGTATCCTTGTCCTGACACCGGGCAGGGACAGCCGCGATGAGCTGAAGGAACTGATCGACACAGGGATTCCGATTGTCGCTTCCTCCAGAGTGGAAGGCCTGCCGGAGCTTCACTATGTGGCGGTGGATGAGTATGACGCCAGCTGCAAGGTCATGGAGCATCTGATCGGCTACGGGCACAGACGGATCGGCCTGATTCTGGGCCCGAAGAGGCTGTACAGCAATAATGCCAGACTCCGCGGCTACAAGAATGTTCTGAAGAAATACGATATTCCTTTTGATCCGGAGCTGGTCCGGTTCGGCGATACCAGCGCTAACAGCGGCTACGATCAGATGAACGAGCTGCTGAACACCCATCGGGATATGACAGCGGTCTTTGCCTGCAGTGACATGATGGCAATCGGCGCAAAAAGAGCGGTTGAGGAGCACAATCTCCGGATTCCGGCGGATATTTCGCTGGTCAGCTCGGACGGAATTTCTCTATCCGAACTGCTGGGGATCGGCCTCACGACAATGAATCAGCCCACTTATGAGAGAGGGCGGCTCGCTACGGAGCATCTGATCCGGATGATCAGAGGCGAAGATGTCGGGGATTCTGTCATGCTTCAGATGGACATATCCTTCCACGCTTCCACGGAACAGCGGCCTTCTCGGTAATCTGGGCAGCAGCCCGCAGACTGAAATCCGGACGGATTCTGCTTCAGGATCCCGGATGCTGCGGCTGCACCGGAGAAGAGGAGGATAACCATGCTTTCATTATTGATGCCCGAGTACGAAAAACTTGAGCTGGTGGAGAGAGAAATCCCGGAGTGCGGTCCGGAGGAAGCTGTTGTAAGAATCAAATATGCCGGGATCTGCGGATCCGATATGCATATCATAGCGGGTGAGAACCCGAGAGCGAAGACACCGCTGATCATGGGCCACGAGTCCTGCGGAACGGTCTACGCAATCAATTCTGATCGCAGAAGCGATATCAAGGTCGGCGATAAAGTGACCATGCACGCAGTGTACAGCTGCGGCGTGTGTGACAACTGCCGGAACGGCCACGAAAACCTGTGCCAGAACGTCCGGATCATGGGCACCAACATGGACGGATTTTTCCAGGAATATGTCAAAATCCGTGCCGACCGTCTTCTGAAATTCAATGATGATGTCGATATGAAAGCCGCGGCCCTTGTCGAGCCGCTGACGATTGCTGTCCACGATGTGAGACGTTCGGGTCTGCAGCTGGGACAGGAAGTTTTCGTGTGCGGCGGCGGCACCATCGGCACGCTGATCGCGAAGGTGGCGGAGCTGCAGGGCGGCCATGTACTGGTCTCCGAGGCGGATGACGCAAGAATCGCCCTCTGCAGAAAGAACGGTCTGAACGTCGTGGATGCCAAAGCACCTGACTTCATGGAACAGTGCCTCGCCTTCTCCGGCGGACAGCTGTTTGACAAGGTCTTCGAGGTGACCGGCGTTGAGCCCGGCTTCAATGCCTGCCTGAGCGTCTTAAAGCCCGGCGCGACCTTTGTCCAGGTCGGTATGCCTGCAGGCACATTCAAGAATTTTGACATTAACAAAATCATCTTCAACGAGATTGACTTCCTCGGCGTGAGAAATTCCAGATCCTTAAGCATGAGCGGCGCAGTAAAGCTCGTGAACATGGGTATCATGAATGATTTCCTCCGGAACATGGTCTCCGAGATCTATCCGAAGGAACAGGCCATCGAGGCATTCCGCCGCGCGAGAACAGACAAGACCGCACTGAAGGTGCTGATCAACTTTGGGGAGTAAGGGGGAAAGTTACATGAAGCCATTGGAAGGTATCAGGGTAGTAGATCTGGGCAGATTTGTTTCTGCGCCGTTCTGCGGCATGCTGCTCGCGGATATGGGCGCGGAGGTCATCAAGGTTGAGCGGCCCGGAAGGGGCGAGGACGCGAGAGCCCTCGGTCCGTTTATGAACGGAGAGTCCCTCTATGTGCCGACCTTTAATCGTAATAAGAAGGGTGTCACGATCCAGACCCGCAGCCCTGAAGGCATGCAGCTGCTGAAGGATCTGATTAAGGAATCGGACGTTGTGATCGAGAATTACCGTCCGGGAACCATAAAGAAAATGGGAATCAGCTATGAGGATCTGAAGGAGATCAATCCGCGGATTATCGTCGCTTCCATCTCCGGCTTCGGTCAGACAGGCCCCGACGCTCTGCGGCCTGCTTTTGACCCGGTTGCCCAGGCGGTCGGCGGTCTCTACGCCATCTCCGGCACAGAGGAATCCGGACCGGTCGCAGCCGGAACGGTCATCTCCGATCTGAGCACGGGTCTCTACACGGCTTATGCGATTCTCGCAGCGATTCTGCAGAGAAATCAGACCGGAAAAGGCCAGTATATTGACATTTCGATGGTGGACTGCATGGTCTCCATGATGCACACCTATGTCGCAAATTATTCCGCAAACGGCGTGATTCCGACCCGTCACGGCAACACGGATCCGCTCTCGGTTCCCGCGGACTGCTATAAGACAAAAGACGGCGGATATGTCGTGATGCATGCGGGCGAGGATAAGAGCTATGAGCTGTTAAAGAAGCTGATCGGCAATCCGGCCATGGACGATCCGAAGTTCGATACGCACCAGGGCCGTGTGGATTACCGCGACGAAGTGGAAGGCTATGTCCGCGAATGGTTCATGACCAAGACCGCGGCCGAGGCGGAGAAGGAGCTGGTGGAGGCCGGCATCATCACCGCACCGGTGAATGACATGGCAGGCATCTTCGCATCGGAGCAGATCCGCTTCCGCGGAGATCTGGTGGAAATGGAAGTGCCCGGCGCCGGAATGTGCACATTCCAGGGCAGCCCGCTTCACATGTCCGAGGCACCGGTGACCTATACGCGCGCGCCGAAAATCGGTGAGCACAATGACGAGATTCTCGCGCAGGTGCTCGGAAAGAGCGCGGAGGAAATCGCGGCGTATAAGGAACAGGGCACGATCTGACGATCTGATAATGCACGCCTTCACAGAAGGCGCGCGGCCTGAGCGGAGCAGTGACAGGAAAGGAATGAAAATGGACTTTGTTACTTTTGAAATCAGAGAACATATCGGAATCGTGACGTTCTCCCGCCCGCCGATCAATGCAGTGAATATGCAGGCGAACGAAGAACTCACGCAGATTTTTGAAGACATCAACACGATGGACGACGTCTGGTGCGTGATCCTGCGCGCGGAAGGCAAAGGCTTCATGTCCGGAAGCGACGTCGATGACTTCGGCGCTTTCGATGACGACGGCCTGAGCCGCTATGAGGATGCGGATGTCCGCGGAATTCTGGCAGTGTACAACTGCCGCGTTCCCGTCATCTGCCAGGTGCAGGGTTATGTCATGGGGCACGGGACGACGCTGGCCGCCGCGAGTGACATCATTGTCGCTGCGGACGACGCGTACTTCTCTCTCCCGGAAGTGACCATCTGCGTCGTCGGCGGAACCGACGCCATCCGGATGCTGGTACCGGAAAAATATCTGCGGTACATGGCATACACCGGAAAGAAGATCAGCGTGAAGGAAATTGCAAAATACGGCAACATCCTGAAGGTTGTTCCCAGAGAGGAAGCTTTTGACGCGGCGATGGAGACCGCCCGTGAAATCACGGCAAATTACACCAGATCCGTTCAGTGTGTCAAGGCGGCCATCAATGAGCTGACCAACCACGACAAGGCGAGAGACTTCTACGTAGACTGCACGTATACACATCAGCTGCTGAAGGATCCCAACCGCGAACAGGTTCTGAAGGAGCACTACGAGATGCTCGAGAAGAAAAAGGCGGCCAAGGCAGCGGCGAAGGCAGCAGAAGGGGGAAAAGCATGAAATTTGTTACAATGGAAGTGAAGGACAATATTGCCCTCGTAACATTCCAGAGAGCGCCGATCAACGCAGTCTCTCACGAGGCAAATATTGAGATTTCCGAAACCTTTGAAGGAATCAATGAGCGCGATGACATTCACTGTGTCATTTTCCGGGGTGAGGGCAAAGGCTTCATGTCCGGAAGCGACACCGGCGACTTTGACGCTTTTGACGATGAAGGCCTGAAGGTCTATGAAGATGCGGATATCCGCAGCGTCCTGGCGATCGAGAACTGCCGGGTCCCGGTTATCTGCCAGATTCAGGGCTATGTCATGGGCCTGGGCACCTGCCTGGCGGCAGCCTGTGATATGATTGTGGCATCCGATGACGCTTATTTCGGTCAGCCGGAAGTGACGATCTGTGTCTGCGGCGGCACCGGTGCGCTGCGTCAGCTGATGCCGGAGAAATTCATGCGCTACATGGCGCTGACCGGCAAGAAGATCGGCGTGCAGAAGATCGCCGAATTCGGTCAGATCTACTCCGTCGTTCCCAGAGAGCAGGCGCTGGATGAAGCTTATGCACTCGCGAGACAGATCACTGCGAATTACACCAAATCCGTTCAGTGCGTCAAAGCGGCTATCAAAGAACTGGTGAACCGCGACAGCGAGAAGGAATACCGGATCGACTGCAAGCAGACCCATATTATGCTGAAGGATCCGAAGAGAGACGAGGTTCTCGCGGCACACAACGAGATGCTCCGCAAAAAGCGCGAGGCAAAGGAAAAGGCGAGAAGAGAGGCTGAAGGAAAGCAGTGAGTGCGGGAGACCGGTTCCGGGCGGAAATTCTCTATGATGAAGACACTGTGCGGCTGATGGATCAGACCGTGACGGACGCATACCACCCTCTGCGGAGGGTGGTATGGATCCTGATTGCCATCGCCATGATCCTGTACGGCGTGTCCGTCGGAATCGACAGCCCGCTGGGAATGCTCTTCCTCTTTGCCGGCTGCATTCTGCTTCCGTTTTCGAGGAAAATGACCAGCTACACCGGAACACGGATTCTGCGGGTCATGAAGGGCAAACAGATGCGGATGAGCTATCGGTTTGCCCAGGACGGGATCTACAGCAGGACAGCCGGATCGGAAGAAACCCGCACGCTTTACAGCGGCATCATCCGGATGATTTCCAGAGATCCGTACGTCTATCTGTTTCTGAACCGGAACCAGGCGCTGATGATTGACATCCGCACACTGACGCCGAAAGACCGGGCGGCTTTTGACCTGTTTATAAAGCAGCAGACCGGGCTGGAGTACACAGAAACACTTGGCCTTTCATCCATTCGTCTCAGCACACTGATCGACCTGTTTCAGAGCAGAAAAAAAGGAAACGGGAAGTGAAAACGTTTCAGCCAATTCTGATTTTGTGCAAATTATTCAAAATCTATTCATCCTTATTGGTAAAAAGTTAGAACATTCCGAAAGACGGCTTGACAATTAAATGGGGTGGGAATAGAATGAAACTACCGATGGGAACGGTTTCATGAAAACAGTTTCACAAATCACCTCACAAGCACCACAGCAACTCGTCAACACAGCAGTAAGCATTCAATGCAAATATAAGCAAATATAAAACAAAGGGGGTAATTATGAATTTCAAAAGAATCGCATCGATCGTTCTTTCCGCTACAATGATTGCAGCACTGGCAGGGTGCGGAGCACCGGCAGCAGCACCTGCAGCTCAGGAGCAGGCTGAGAAGGTCGAAGAGGCAGCAGCAGAGCAGGTTGAGGAAGTTGAAGAAGCAGTTGAAGAGGCAGTCGAAGAAACAGCTGAGGAAATTGATTACGCAGCCATTCCCCAGTCCGTCAAGGGCGATGTTGTCACCCTGAAGTTCAACTTCGTCAAGACCTCCTCCGATCCGGAGTACGGCTGGTATGCGAAGTACTTCAACGACATTTACGAAGCAACCAATCACGAAGTCGGCTATGAGCTGTATCCTTCAGAGGCACTCGGCGGATCCGCTGACGTTCTCGAGATGGCAGCCAACGGCGAAGATGTTGTTCAGGACTGTGACTTCTCTTATGTCGCAACCTATGTTCCGGACATCGCAGTCGGCATGGCACCTTATCTGATTCAGGAGCCCGAGCAGATCGTCAAGCTCTGGAAGTCCGAAGTCGGACAGGAGTGGGAGAAGGCTCTGGAAGAGAAGGGACTTCACTTCCTGGATATCCACTATTTCGGCACACGTAACCTGATCTGCAACAAGGAAGTTCACAACAGAGCAGACATGGCCAGCCTGAAGATCCGCTGCGCAGCTACTCCGATGTGGAACGAAGTCGTCAGAGTCCTCGGCGGAAACGCAACCAACACAGCATGGTCCGAGACCTATCAGGCACTGTCCCAGGGTGTCGCTGACGGCGCTGAGTCTCCTTACGGACTGCTCTATTCCGCAAAGCTCTATGAGCCCTGCAAATACATCATCAACACCAATCACCTTGTAGCAGCTACCACGGTTGTCATGAGCCAGGCTACGTTCGAGAAGCTTTCTCCGGAAGCGCAGAAGGCACTGGATGAGGTCGCCACAAACTTCGCTGAGACCCAGATCGACAGAGTAAACGGTGTTACCGAAGAGTACAGAAAGAAGCTCGAGGACGAGGGCGTTACCTTCATCGACATCGACAAGACTGAGTTCATCGAAGCTGCACAGGATACTCCGAACTACTTCCCTGAGTGGTCCGAAGGACTGTATGAGAGAGTTCAGAAGGCGATCAACTGATCGGAACAGCAATTACAGCATTAATTCGATATAATCACTTATAGAATGAATCGTACCTGAAACATCGCGGGGGCAGTCCACAGCAGCTCTGTCTGCCTGGAGTGCCCCCGTACTGCTAAAACAGAGAACGGGCCAGCATACCGGGGTATAGGGGGCTGTATGAGTAAATTCGATAAAATTCTTGATAAGACGACACTGATCATCGCCAGCATCGCCTTTTCCGCGATGATCGTCATTACCACCTTCAATGTTTTCGCCAGATTTCTGTTCATGAAATCTTTTGCCTGGAGCGAAGAACTTACCTATATGTGCTTCAACTGGGCCGTGTTCTTCGGCATTTGCAACGTCTACAACAGTCAGGGACTGATCTCTATAGATTCGCTTGTAATCCGTCTGCCCAAGGATGTCCAGAGAAAATTCGCCATTGTTACATTCGCGATTGTCGCTCTTCTGAATGTGGCGCTGACGATCTGGGGCTGGCGCCTGACCTTCGGCGCATGGCAGCGCAAAACAGCGAATCTTATGATTCCGTACACTTTTATTGATATGTGTCTTCCGATCTCGACCATGATCATCTGCTATTATGCGATCCGGAACATGATCAAAGAGATAAAGGGACAGCATGTCGAGGAAGCATCACTCGATCAGAGAGTATGAAAGGAGTTAAATCATGACATTCTGGACTTTTTTCCCGCTCATATTGATGCTGGTGCTGTTCTTCCTGAACCTCCCCGTGGCATATGCAATGATCGTGGCGGGTGCAACCTACTTCCTGTTCGCGCCGAATTCCATGTCGCTGAACATGATGATGCAGAAAATGATTTCTGCCAATTCATCCTTCACCTACCTGGCAATTCCGTTCTTTATCTGCGCGGGCGTTGTCTTTGATTACGCGGGCATCACGAGCCGTCTGATGCGTCTGGCCGAGCTGCTGGTCGGCCATATCCAGGGCGGCATGGCACAGGTTAACATCCTGCTGTCCTGCATGATGGGCGGTCTGTCCGGCTCCGCAAACGCCGACGCCGCACTCGAGAGTAAAATGATCGTTCCGGAGATGGAGAAGCTCGGCTACGCCAAGGACTTCTCGACGGTCGTCACCGTTGCCTCCTCCTGTATCACACCGATCATTCCGCCCGGAATTATCCTGATTCTGTACGCCTCCGCTTCGGACAGCTCCGTTGCGAAGATGTTCTACGCGGGCTACCTTCCGGGTATTATCATCACCATCGCAATGATGGTCATGACCTATTTCATCTCCAAGAAGAGAGGCTATAAGCCGTCCAGAGAGCACCACGCCCATATCGTTGAACTTCTCAAGGCAATCTTCAGCGGACTGCCGGCTCTGTTTGTTCCGTTCGGTCTGGTCATGGGTCTTCGTCTCGGTATGTTCACTCCCACCGAAGGCGGTGCGGTCTGTGTGGCCTATTCCCTGATCATCGGTTTCCTGGTATACAGAGAGATCAAAATCAGCGACCTTCCGAAGATCGTCAAGGAATCTGTTTTCAGCACGGCCGGCATCATGTTCATCCTTTCCGGCGCAAATGTTCTCTCGATCTATCTGACCTGGGAGCGCGTGCCGAACCTGGTATCCGAGGCGATTCTGTCTCAGATCCACACGCCGGTTGCCTTCCTGCTGATGGTGAACATTCTGCTGCTGGTCATCGGTATGTTCTTCGACGGCGGCGCGGCTATGGTCCTGCTGGCACCCCTGCTGGTACCCGCGGCGCAGAGTCTGGGCATCGACCTGATCCACTTCGGACTGGTTCTTTCCCTGAACCTGACCATCGCCGGTATGTCACCTCCGTTCGGCAACATGATGTTCGTCTCGACATCCATCACGGGCACCACCATTGCGGAATATGCCAAGGCCTGTATCCCGTATATGCTGCTGATGATCGGATGCCTCCTGCTGTTCACATATTGTCCCGGCATCGTCATGCTCCTGCCGAACCTGCTTTCGAGATAAATATCAGCTCCACATTACCCATAAAACACGAAAAAGGCGGACTTTGTTCCGCCTTTTTCATATTTGCCGGCGAAAAGAATAAGCATTGATTTACCCCGGAAAATGTGAAATATTTTGTATAATAGGAATGTGCACACAGGGCGTATCAGATCCGCCGGAGTTTACGGCCCGGAGGCCCAGGTTATGACTTATTCGATTATCGGAATACTGGCATCCATCATCCTGCTCATCAGCAACCGGGATATTCTGTGGAAAGAGAAAGACAGGACGCCGACCCGGCGCGGTATGCGACGCTGGCCATACAGATCCTTATGTTTCTGCTGACTTCCGTCTATACACTGCGGATCACAGCCCGGTCGGAGGGCGCCGTCCGTTCGCGTCACCTGACCATCGGTCTGTTCGGCATCGCCATGAACGATCCGACGGCGAGCGATAAAGTAAAGGAATATCTTGCCAAAATCGGATCCTCCGCGCAGCATCTGCTCGGGATCATCAATGACATTCTGGACATGAGCCGGATCGAATCCGGGCTGAATGCCCATCTGTCAAAACCCGTCGAGCCGGAGATGCTTTATGCGACATTGGGAGAACCTGATCAGGTGAGCCGCAGAAGGGCCAACAGAGGAGAAAAATCAAGTAATGACTGAATCAGTCAAAATCACGAATCTGATTGAAAATACGGAGGGGGCCGCGGGCTGCATCGCCGCCCACGGCCTCTGCTTCTATGTGGAGACACCGGGCCACAGGCTGCTCTCGGATCTCGGCCCTTCGGCCGACACGCTGACGAACGCCGCGCACCTGGGGATCGATCTGACGCAGGTCGACACGGTGATCCTGAGTCACGGCCACTATGACCACTCCGGCGGCATTCTGCCCTTCGCCGCGCTGAATCCGAAGGCTTCGATCTACATGCAGGAGAGCGCGGCCGGCGGCTATTATGCTTACGACGGGGCTGAAAAGGGCATGCGCTATATCGGCATCGATCCCGCGATCGCGGAACTGCCGCAGGTCATCCGTGTGCGGGGTGATCTGACCATCGATGACGAACTCTCGCTGCTGACGGTGGGAAAGCGCATCCGGCCGGTTCCCTCGACGAACCGCAGCCTCATGATGAAGCGGGACGAGCGGTATGTGCAGGACGATTTTGCCCACGAACAGATGCTCGTCGTCTCCGCCGGCGGGAAACACATCCTGCTCTCCGGCTGCGCCCACAACGGCATCCTGAATATCTTATCCGCCTATGAGGCAAAATACGGCTGCGATCCCGACATCGTGATCAGCGGCTTTCATCTCATGAAGCACGCGGAATACACTGCGGATGAGCGGCGGGAGATCGAAGAGATCGCGCAGGAGCTGCTGAAGTATTCCACGCTGTTTTATACCTGTCACTGCACCGGCGTGCCAGCCTATGAACAGATGAAGGAAATCATGGGAGACAGACTTCATTATGTTCATTCCGGCGAAGAGATCCGCTGCTGATTTCCGGCACTTTTTCAATGGGCCTCTTTTTCTTGACAGTCCCGATTTTTCCATGATAGACTTTGCACAATTTTATAGGAGGCAGGCTGTCATGGAATTCTATCCCTCTCTTCAGACCATCAAAGAAATCGCAGCTTCCGGCGAATATAATGTGGCGCCGGTCAGCTGCGAGCTGTTCTCGGATTTTACGACTCCCATCGAAGTGATCCGGATCCTGAAAAAGGTTTCCGCCCACTGCTATATGCTGGAATCCGCCAAGGCGGATGAAAACTGGGGGCGCTATACATTTCTCGGATATGAGCCGAAGCTTTCCATTCAGTGCAAGGACGGCGAGATGAGCATTGACGGGAGAATTTCGCACACAGAATCTCCCACAGAGTGCCTGCGCCGGATTATGGCCGAATATAAGAGTCCGTGCATCGAAGGCCTTCCCTCCTTTACCGGCGGACTGGTCGGTTATTTCTCCTTTGATTATCTGGGGTACAGCGAGCCTGCAGTCCGCTGCCATGCGGAGGACTCGGAGGATTTCAAAGACGTGGACGTGATGCTTTTTGACCAGGTCATTGCGTTCGACAACCTCCGGCAGAAGATCGTCCTGATTGCCAATATGCGGCTGGAAGACGCGGCAGCAGGATACCTCGAGACGGTCACAAAGCTGAGAAAGCTGGCGGAGCTGCTGCGCAGCAACGAAAAGCAGGTCGAAGCCAGCGGAAGGCTGAAGGGACCGGTGACGCTGCTTTTTGAAAAAGAGCAGTTCTGTGCCATGGTCGAGAAAGCAAAGCACTATATTTTCGAGGGCGACATTTTCCAGATCGTTCTCTCCAACCGGCTGAGCGCGCCTTTTGAGGGGAGTCTGCTCAACACCTATCGCGTGCTGCGGACGATCAACCCTTCTCCATACATGTTCTATTTTTCCGGGACGGATGTGGAGGTGGCCGGCGCTTCTCCGGAGACACTGGTCAAACTGGAGGACGGCGTTCTGCACACCTTCCCGCTGGCCGGCACCCGGCCGAGGGGAAAGACGGAAGAAGAGGACCGGGCACTCGAGACAGAACTTCTCGCAGATGAGAAGGAGCTGGCCGAGCACAACATGCTTGTGGATCTGGGCCGGAATGATCTGGGGAAAGTCAGCCGCTTCGGGACAGTACAGGTCGAGAAGCTGCACAGCATTGAGCGCTATTCGCATGTCATGCACATCGGTTCAACGGTGCGCGGTGAAATCGCGGAGGGAAAGGATGCGCTGGATGCTATTGAGGCGGTTCTTCCCGCAGGCACGCTTTCCGGTGCACCGAAAATCCGCGCCTGCCAGCTGATCGCCGAACTCGAGAACAACAAGCGCGGCATTTACGGCGGTGCAATCGGCTATATTGATTTCACCGGAAACATGGACACCTGCATTGCCATCCGGATTGTCTATAAGAAAAACGGAAAAGTTTTCGTGCGCAGCGGCGCCGGAATCGTGGCGGATTCGGTTCCCGAAATGGAATACGAGGAAAGCCTGAACAAAGCCCGCGCAGCCATTCGGGCACTGAAAATTGCCGACACTTCCGAACCGCTGTAAGCGTGCCGGAACGCGCGGATATCTCCAAGCCGCTGTAAGCATGCCGGAACGCGCGGACACCTCGGAGCTTTGTGTCAGACGGAGGGTGCAGACATGATTTTGCTGATTGATAATTATGACAGCTTTTCCCATAACCTGTACCAGCTGGTCGGAGAGATCAATCCCGATATCCGGGTGATCCGCAACGACGAGCTGACAGTAGAAGAAATCCGGATGCTTGCACCGGAGCGGATCATTCTTTCGCCCGGACCGGGCAGACCGGAAAACGCAGGCATTATCATTGAACTGGTGCAAAAACTCGGAGCGGACATTCCGATCCTGGGCGTCTGCCTGGGTCATCAGGCGATCTGTGCGGCATACGGTGCGCGGATTACCTATGCAAAAAAGCTGATGCACGGAAAGCAGTCCGAAGCCCGCTTCGACGCAGACTCGCCGCTGTTCTGCGGCTGTCCGGAGCGCGCCCTGGTCGCGCGTTATCACTCGCTGGCGGCAGACCCGGACACACTTCCGGAGGAACTGCAGATCACTGCACAGACGGACGACGGCGAAGTGATGGCCGTGCAGCACCGGACCTTCCCGGTTTACGGCGTCCAGTTCCACCCCGAGTCCATAATGACGCCGGACGGAAAGAAGATGCTGAAGAATTTTTTACGAGGCAATTTCTCTGTCCAGTAAGGTCCTTCGCAGCACGATAGCGAGTCCTGCTGTGAGGACATCGGCGACGGGCTGGGCAAAGAGGATGCCGGTGTAACCGAACAGCGCTGAAGCAGCCACGAGGACGACCGCATAGATGTAGCCCTGACGTCCCGCGCTCAGTGCAAAGGCGCCGGACGCTTTGCCGGTGGACTGGAAGACACAGGTCGTCACCATGACAATGGCGATGAAAGGCATACCGCACAGCGTCGCGCGCAGCATCGGCGTGCCGATGCTGATGATCTGTGCGTCGTTCATCATCAGGCGGATCATCTGCGGAGCGAGCAGGATAAACAGAAGAGCCAGAGCCGTGCCGAGGCCGCAGACCAGCAGGTAGGCAAAGCGCAGGACGCTGCGCATTCGTTCAAATTTCTTACCCCCGTAGAGATAACCATACAGAGGCTGGCCTCCGAAGGAGAAGGAGACCATGACCATGACGACGAGCATGACCACCCTGGAGACAATGCCCATGGCGGCGATTTTGTCATTGCCGTAGGGCAGCAGGAAGCGGTTGAGCAGCATCATGCCGATGGACTGCATGATGTTGGTGATGGAGGACGGAATGCCGATCCGCAGGATCGATGCAAGCTCCGCACCTGTCATGAAGAAACCTTTCATCCACACGGCGAGATTCTGTGCCTTCTTCGTAATCACAAAGACATAGAATATATCTGCAAGAATATTGCCGAGCACCGTTGCGATGGCGGCACCCGCCGCACCCAGGCCGAAGGTGAAGATGAAGATCGGATCCAGGATCATGTTGGCAATGGAGCCGAGAACCGAACCGATCATGGCGTCTTTCGCTTTTCCCTCTGTTCTGAGCAGATTGGTCGGAACCAGTGAGAAGATAATGAACGGCGCACCGACCGCAATCCAGGTGAAGTAGGAGCCGGCGTAGGGCAGTGTGTCCGCGTTCGCGCCCAGCAGGGACAGGAGCGGATTTTTGCCGATCAGCAGCAGGGCTGCCGCCGCGATGCCGAACAGGAAAGAGCCGATCGCCGCGAAGACGGAAAGACGTTTGCCGTCGTCATATTTTGCCGCACCGAAAAGCCGGCTGATGACAGAGCCGGTGCCGAGTCCGAAAATATCGCCGCAGGCGATCAGCGCCGTGAAAACCGGCCCGCACAGTGAGACGCCCGCGACCAGGTCCGTGTTGCCTGTGCGCCCTATGAAATACATGTCCACCATGTTGTAGACGATCATCAGGACATTGGAAAACATGACCGGAAGCGCCATCTTCATATACGCTTTCGGGATCGGCATTTTCTCAAATAATTCTTTATCCATGGTTCTTACTTCCTGTCTTTTCTGTGTGTCTTTCAGCTTGCTTTTTATGTGTCGGTGCTTTTTCGTGTGTTTTCAGCTTGCTTCTTCGTGTGCTTTTCTTTCTGTTTTACCGCAAATTCAGTGGATTGGCAGTGAAACTCGACGAATACCGGGAATTTCAATGCCAAGTCTGAATTGTATTACAGTCATTTTATAACGGTTTGGCGGTGAAAAAAATACAACTTCAAGTTTTTAATGCCACTGCAGGCAGTAAATATCATTGCACTCAGTATTGTCAATACCTGCTGCAAAAAGCATAGCAAGCCTGGGTATGCTGAATTGTATTGAATTTCACTACTCTCCTGAGATTTGAATACAATTCTCAGCAAATCAGATTTTTCTGAGGAAATAAGAGGCAGTGAAAATGGCTGCCATATAAGGCTGTCAATACAAAATAAAAATGTCTTGCTTTTTCAGGCAGTGAAACATAAAAGAAATCCTGCATGTCAATGCCATTCAGAGTCGCGGGCAGTCACGCGGGAGCCGCAGACAGTCACCCGGGAGCCGCAGGCTTTCATTGTGCAGCACTCGCCGGCTCTCAGAAGCGGCCCTCAAAAACGATAGACTGCAGGATTGCTGTCACCATCTGGTTCCACCTTCACGACGTTCCCGTTCACAATAAAATCCCTGTGATAAGCATCGGCGGATGTGCCGCCCATCCGCGTGACGGTCATCTGTGTGACGCGCCCATCCTGCCAGCTGAAGCTCAGAGATGCATTTCCCTTCAGACGGACGCCGGTCAGCTCGCCTTCGGTCCAGTCGTCGGGGCAGGCGGGCAGCAGGATTACCTTATCTGCTTCTTCCTGCACCAGCATGAGTGTAATAGCTGCGCAGGCGCCGAGGTTGCCGTCGATCTGAAAGACTGCGCCATTGCCGAGAGGGTGTGTGTCCATCAGGTTCGGTGCGGTCGACTCACGCAGCAGCTTGTGCAGCATTTCCTCCGCGAGCTGCGCCTCGCCGAGCTTCGCATAGAGGCCGATCAGCCACGCGCAGCTCCAGCCGGTGTGTCCGCCGCCGTATGTAAGCCGCCGGCGGATGGTGGCAAGCGCCGCCTTTGCCAGCTCCGGCGTTCTCCGGGGCGAGATTTCTCTTCCGGGGAAGAGGCCGTAAAGCTGGGAGATATGCCGGTGACCGGGCTCTGCCTCGTCGTAGTCCTGTTCCCACTCCATGATCTGACCGTGTTTTCCGATGCGCAGCGGCGGGAGAAGATCGAGGATTTTCTGCGCCTTACACTTAATTTCCGGATCACCTGTGCCGAGTACTTCCGATGCCGCCAGATAGTCCTCCAGAAATTCCCGCAGGATGCTCACATCAATGGTCGAGTTGGCACAGACTCTTCCCTGTGTGCCGTCTTCCAGAATGTAGGTGTTCTCAGGTGAGACGGAGGGGCAGATCTGTACACTGCCTTCCTCTGTGAGGGCAAAATCCGTATAAAAGAGTGCGTGCTGCTCCAGCACATCGTACATATTCTTCAGCCATGCAGGATCCTCGGTGTATTCATAGTGCTGCCAGATGTGCGTGCACAGCCAGGCGCCGGCCATGACCCACCAGGTCCCGGGAATCCACAGATCCTGCGGGGCGGTGTCAGCCCAGAGGTCTGTGTTGTGATGGACGACGGCGCCGCGGCAGCCGTACATTTTGCGTGCGGTGTGCTGACCGCTTACGGTGATCATCCGCAGCAGCGTAAAGAGCGGCAGATGACAGTCACCCAGACCCAGCATCTCCGCAGGCCAGTAGTTCATCTGTGTGTTGATATTGATCGTATATTTGGAGTCCCACGGCGGCAGGAATTCGTTGTTCCAGATGCCCTGCAGCGTGGCCGGCAGTCCGCCCTTTCTGCTGCAGGAGATCAGAAGATACCGCGCGAAGTTCCAGTAGAGTTCGATCTGGGACTGTGCCGGTGCGAGCTTTAAGGAGCATCGATTGTAAAGCGACTGATAATCCGCGATGTGCCGCTCCTTCAGCGCGGTGTACCCGAGCTGCTGCGCGCGATCCAGCTGCGCGGTCAGTTCCTGCTCCAGTGTCTGTGCTTCCCGGGCAGCAGTTTCCTGCTCCAGATGCCGCGGCACCGCCGACAGAGCCGGCTCCGTGAGAAGTTCGTCTTTCACATAACGATAGGTGGTTCCCGCGGTCAGATACAGGACTGCCTCGTCCGCATTTTCAATCACCAGATTTTCGCCGAGGACCTGCACGGAGGCTCTTTCGCCGACCGCCTGCGCCCGCAGGAGAGCCGCGTAGTAAACACCGTCCTCCCCGCTGCGGCCGTAAAGCATGATCGTATCGTCAGAGACTTTTTTCACGCCGGTGTAAAACCGCTCGCGGGTCAGCAGCGCATCAAAGGAAAGCGCGCCCTGTCCGGTCTCGCCGGCTTTGTAATGAAACACAATGCAGTCGTCCGGCGCCGAGGCAAAATATTCCCACTCGCAGCGGATTGTGCCTGAATCAGAGATTGGGCCGGACTCGGAGCCGGCATTACTGCCTGAAACGCAGTATGTCGTGCGGACCAGCGCGCTGTCCAGAAGCAGCTCCCGGCGGTAGTCCGTGTAACCTTTTCCGTTACCGGCCTGAAACTGAAGGAACAGTTCGCAGAGCGGCTGATAAGGCCGCATGCTCTGCGGAATGCCGGCCAGGTGATAACGCATGAGCCGCTCCGCCTCCGGGATCCGGCCTTCGCGGATCAATGCGCGGATCCCCGGCAGCGCATGCAGTGCGCCCGGATTTGCCCGGTCCATGGGCCCGCCGTACCACAGACTTTCCTCGTTCAGCTGGATCCGCTCTCCGGACGGATCTCCGTACGTCACGGCGCCCAGGCGCCCGTTTCCGATCGGAAGAGATTCTAAAAAAACTTTCCAGCCCGCCGGCCGGTCAAAAGAGAGAATTTCTGTGTTCATAAGCACGTATCACCGTTCAGTTCTGTTCGCAGTTCAGAGCAAAGTTCAAATGGATTCTTACTCACCATATAAGTATAATCAAAATGAATATGAACTGCACGGCGTGATACAGAAAAGGAGAAAAAGCATGGAAGAACATCAATATCGCGATCTCTGGCAGCGCGGGCAGATCCGCCGCCTGACTTATACAATCCGGGAGGAAAATGCAGAGGCTTCGAATGCGGAAATCTGCAAATATGCCAACGTTTATCTGCCTTACGGCTATGATGAGGAGAAGAAATATCCAGTCCTGTACCTGATTCACGGGGGCGGGGGAAACCCGGACGCGTGGCTGGACGACTCAAAGATCAAAAACGCGCTGGACGTCTCTTTCGCGGCGGGGCGCTGCGAGCCGTTCCTGATTGTATTTCCGACCTTTTACAACCGCGAGCCTGTACGGACCGGCCGGGTGGATGAGCAGGCGGAGCGCGCTCACGTCCTGGGGTTCATGCAGGAGCTGAGGCAAAATCTGATTCCGGCCGTGGACAGTGCTTTTTCGACGATTGCGGAGCGGAGCGGCCGGGCAATCGGCGGCTTCTCCATGGGCGGCGTGACGACCTGGTTTGCATTCCTGAACAATCTGGATCAGTTTGAATACTTTATGCCGCTGTCCGGAGACTGCTGGCAGTTCGGCGGCCTTGGCGGCGGAAAAGAGACGGTAAAGACCGTCGATTTTCTGTGCAGCAGAGTTTCGGAACAGGGTCTCGGGCCGCAGGACTTCCGGATCCTGGCCGCGACGGGCGACAAGGATATAGCCTGCCCGAATCTGACACCGCAGATCGAAGAGATGAAAAAGCGGACAGATGTTTTCACATACAGCGAAGACCCCACGCAGGGCAATCTTCATTATGCGGTTAAGGAAAACGCTTATCACCGGTACGAAGAAGTATATCAGTATGTTTACCATCTTATGCCGTATCTGTTTGTGAAAGGAATTTGAGATGATCAGACGCAAGCTGACAGAAAACTGGACACTGACCGTCCTCGGTGAAAATGTGTATGGCATTCCGGAAGAGCCGGTCAGCACCTGCGTGCCCTCGAGCGTTTATTCGACACTGCTGGACCGGGGGCTGATGCCGGATCCGTTTTACCGCGACAATGAGCTCGAAGCGACAAAGCTCATGGAGAATGATTTTGTTTATGAGACGACTCTGACGCTGACAGACGAGGAGCGGGAGAAGAGCCGGATCTATCTGCATTTTGACGGAATTGATACCCTGGCCGATGTTTTCCTGGACGGAGAGCTGCTGGGAAGTGTGGACAACATGAACCGCGCCTGGGAGTTCGACATTACGGCGCTGGTGAAAGAGTCTGCAGAGGGGCATGTACTGCGAATTGTTCTTCATTCCCCCACACAGTTTATTCAGGAAGCCTATGAGGCGGATCCCATCGGCGGCTCCAGTGACGCCATGCCGGGCTTTCCGCATATCCGGAAGGCGGCCTGCATGTTCGGCTGGGACTGGGGCCCGCGTCTTCCTGACGCCGGACTCTTCCGCCCGGTGTCGATTGTCTGCACCGAGGAGGCGCGGATCGAGAGTGTGTATTACGCACAGGAGCACCATGTGAGCGCGCGGGGCGTCCACGGAAACGCAGTGGATGCTGTGGAGATCACCGCGGCTTGCACGGTTGAATTTGAAGAAGACGCGGCAGGCTGGGATGCCGCCGGTGCCGGCGCCGACGAGGCAAAATCCGGCCCGGTCCGATATGCTGTCCGGTTCCTGGTGATCAGCCCGGACGGAAGCAGGACCTGGTCTGCTCAGACACCGGTTTTCGATGTCCGGGACGCCGATACAGATGTTGACTTATTGAGTCAAAAGAAGAAGAAAAGCCTGAAAACATCAGCAGAACTGACAATTGATGACCCGCAGCTGTGGTGGCCGAACGGCTATGGCGGGCAGCCGCTGTACGAGGTGCGGGCTGTGCTCGTCCGGGAGGCCGGAGACGGTGAAATTCTCGACACGACCACGCGGCGGATCGGGCTGCGCACGCTGACAGTCAACACGGATCTGCTTCCGGATGAAACGTGGGATCCACACCTGAAGAATCAGCAGCCGGATCTTGCGGACGGCGCTGTCACCGTGAACAACTGGGGCGGGACCCAGGTCGTCGCTTCCCAGCGGGAGGCACAGGCTCTGGTTGGTCAGAATTTTGCCATTGAAGTGAACGGACTTCAGATTTTTGCGATGGGCGCGGATTATATCCCGGAGGACAATCTGCTGACAAGGCAGAACCGCGCGCGGACGGATCTGTTGCTGGAGAGCGCGAGGGAGGCACATTATAACTGCATCCGGATCTGGGGCGGCGGCTATTTCCCGGACGACTTTTTCTATGATCTGTGCGACGAGAAGGGCCTGATCATCTGGCAGGACTTCATGTTCGCCTGCGCCGCCTACGAACTGACGGAGGCTTTTGAGGCAAATATCTGCAATGAGATCCGTCAGCAGCTGCGGCGTCTGCGCCATCACGCGTGCATCGGGATCTGGTGCGGCAACAACGAGAACGAGGGTCAGTTTGAGACCCGGGCCTGGCACAGGACGCAGAAGCAGTTCTACGACTATGTGCGCATGTATGAATATATTATTCCGAAGCTTGTGAAGGAGGAGTACCCGGAGGCCTTCTACTGGCCGTCCTCACAGTCGAGCGGCGGAAATTTTGAAAACACGAATGCGGAAAACCGGGGCGACATGCACTACTGGGGCGTCTGGCACGGACAGGAGCCGTTCACGGCTTACCGCAGCCATCACTACCGCTTCCTGTCGGAGTTCGGCTTCCAGTCCTTCCCGGCGCTGCAGACTGTCGGGCGCTTTACGGAGCCGGAGGACCGGAACGTGTTCTCGCGGGTGATGGAAATGCATCAGCGCAACAGCGCGGCGAACGGCAAAATTCTGCAGTACCTGGCCCAGACTTATCTGTACCCGAAGAACTTTGACGAGCTCCTCTACTGCTCACAGCTGCTGCAGGCTGAGGCGATCCGCTACGGGACGGAGCATTTCCGGCGCTTCCGCGGCACCTGCATGGGGACGGTCGTCTGGCAGCTCAACGACATCTGGCCGGTTGCGTCGTGGGCCAGTGTGGATTATTATGGCAACTGGAAAGCGCTCCACTATGCGGAGAAGCGGATGTTTGAGCCGGTACACATTTCCTGCGAGGAACACGGAGAGGTCGACCAGAAGCCTTTCCCGAATTCCCTGCCGGTTCCGCTGGATATCAGCGCCGATCTGCACGTGGCCAATGAGACAGACCGGACGGTGACCGGAACGGTCAAATGGTCTCTGCGCCGCCCGGATTCGTCGATTGTGCGCAGCGGTGCGTTTGATTTTGAGGCGCCGCCCTTCGGCGGGACGTGGCTCCCGCACCTGGACTTTAACGGCGAGGATCCGACGCAGGTTCATTTATATTATGAAATGGAAACGGCGGACGGCTTCACGAATTCCGGCACGGCGCTGTTCTGCGCCCCGAAGCATTATCACTTCGAGGATCCGGAACTGGAGGTTTCCCTGGCCGGCGATGAAGTGACCGTCACCGCGCACAGGTTTGCAAAATCAGTCTGTGTCGAGTCGCTCGGCAGCGATATACTGCGGCTGGATGACAACTTCGTCGATCTGGAGGCGGGCAGCAGGACATTCCGGATTTTGCCCGGACGGGACTTCACGAAGTGCGTGGACGCCGGCGGGGCGGAAAGCGCCGATGCCGGTGCGGCAGGAAACGCCGGAACCGTGAGTGAGCAGGAACTGCTGCTGCGCGTCCGGAGTCTGTATGAGACCGCGCACTGAGACGCAGGCGAGATGAAGCATCCTATATAAGTATTAAGGACATGAAGGAGAAAAAATGAGAAGAACCAAGTTGATTGTCGCGACATTGATCTGCACTGCGGTGCTGGCACTGGCCGGCTGCGGAGCGAAGAAGCCTCAGACGGTGACCGTGACGCTGCCGTCCAACCCGACGACAGGCTACACCTGGGAGTGCACCCAGACCGTGCCGCTTTTTGATGTTTCTTCGGAGTACACACCCAATGACACCGGCGACGAAAACCTGGTCGGCGTTGGCGGGGTTGACGTTTTTACGCTGGTCCCGACCACCCCGGGCGAGACGCAGGTCACTTTCACGTACGGACAGCACTGGGAAGGCGGAAATAAGGGCGATTCGGTCACCTACATGCTGAAGGTCAAGAGAAATCTGAAAGTAGAGCAGCAGGGCATGACAGGTGAATTCAACGGTGATATCGATACCATTCCTGATATACCCATGTTCCAGATCTCTGATTAATGAGCATAGTCCTGCTGATGAGCATAGGCTTGCAAACGATTATAGTCTTGCGGACCGCTCCGGCCACTTGAGGCCGGGGCGGTTTTTTGTGCAGGTATTATCCGGTCTTTTCCGGAAATTCAATGCCTGCTTTTGCGCCGTCCCTGACTGCGTGAGACTGGGCTGGCTTAGACATTTGCGATCCCTTTTCATTGTCCCTGCCTTCCGGAAAATCGTGACGATTTGAACCTCCCACCGCCTGCAGAGGCGGGGGATTCCTGCTTCATCGCTATAGTTTGCCAGCCAAGACGTGTCTTTGCCAGGCAGTGACCATCGGCTCCACAGGCGTTGACTTCGGGCAGTTCCTGCCCTAGTGAATCTAT
>JAFRIW010000024.1 GCA_017432565.1 Lachnospiraceae bacterium | reverse complement strand
TGTTCTTTTTTCGGAAATTCGGGGTCGCATTTCTGTTTGATTGTCTGATATTCGATTTTAAATGTTCATCTGACAACCGAGGTTGTCTGCCTGTCGGAGCGACAGCTTGCTTATAATACTACCTGTTTTTCCGTCTGTCAACAGCTTTTCAAAAAATATTTTTTTATGCCGTTCTTATAAGGAAAAAAGGACCGCTTCATCAGCGGTGGAATTAAATTATATCATTTTAAAAAGAAAAAAGTCAACGGAGAAATCCGCACCAACCTGTACTGTCAATTCAAGCTTGCTCTTGTTCCAGACAGTACGCCGGCTTCAATTGTACTGTCAATTCAAGCTTGCTCTTGTTCCAGACAGTACGCCGACATCAATTGTACTGTCTTCTCAAGCCTGCTCTCGCTCCAGACAGTACGCCGGCTTCAATTGTACTGTCTTTTCAAGCTCGCTCTTGCTCCCGACAGTACGCCAGCATCAACTGTACTGTCTTTTCAAGCTCGCTCTCGCTCCAGACAGTACGCCAGCTTCAATTGTACTGTCTTTTCAAGCCTGCTCTTGCTCCAGACAGTACGCCGGCATCAACTGTACTGTCGATTCCAGCCGGCTTACAGATCCGACAGTACGAAGAGCAAGCTTATACTGTCTATTCCTGCTTGCTAAAAAATCTAACAGTATCGCAGAGTATGACTCACTTTTGACTCACTTTAAAATATAGTTTCTGAGAAGGTATTCGAGAACGTAAAGGATGGTGAAGCCGGAAATAAGGCCCATGATGAGGCCGAGGACTTTGTCGGCGATGCGGATGAGGGGCAGTTTTGCAATGAGGCCGATGGAAGCGAAAAGCAGGTGGAAAAGCTTGTAGGCTATGCTGAAGACGATCAGCATGATAATGCCGGCGGCCACATCCGAAAGGTTGTTGTTCTGGTAATCCCGGATGATGCCCGAGATGAGCATGAGGCTCAGGATGGCGGCAATCATGGAGATCCAGTTGTCAAACTCTTTGGCGAAGCCGTGGTTGAAGCCCCGCGTCATGGATCCCATGAGGATTGCGATGGAAGCGATAATAAAAAGAACAAAATAAATATTCATGGTTCTCTCTTACTCCACACTTACTGCAGCGTCATGCGCTCAACGGCGCCGCTGGTGACGAGTGTCATGCGGGCAGGGTTTTCCGAGGGGATCAGGATGCGCACGTTTGCATCAAACTTGCCCTCGTACCTCTTTTTGCCTGTGACGGAGAAAATCATGCAGTCGGTGTCATTATTGACAATGATCCGGTCTCTTGCGACCTGGATGCTGGTGTAGTCCATGGTAAAACGAATGGTGCCGGTCTTTTCTCCGTTTGCGTCGAAAACCTGGATCTCATACTGGTATTCGCCTGTCGTGTCCGGGAAAAGCAGCGCTGTGTACTGCTGCCCGCAGAATACGCCTTCGAGATTCTCCTTGAACATGTTGTTCGCGCCGTTCTGCGGAATCTGATTTCCCTTAAAGAATGCGATCCGGGAATCCGACACGGCAATCAGCGTGTCGCTGTTTATAAAATGTATATACGGAAAGACTTCTTCGTCAAAATTAAAGGCACTGACATTATTCTCCAGCGCATTCTGTCCGACCGCGCCGAAGTTATAAAAAGCAATGGATGTTTTGATCCGGGAATTTTCCGACATCAGGAAGGACACGCCCACCAGCTCGCCGTTCGGCGAAATGCTGACGCTGAGGGGATATCCGGACTGCTTCATGGTTGTCTTGAAGTAGGCAATAGGCTCTGAATCCGAACCGTACAGATAAATCCAGGTCACGTCCGTATCGTCCAGCACAGCGGCCACTTCGCCGCTCTCAGAGACACACAGGGCGCGGATCGGCATGTTTGTATTGACTGTGTTAAGCGTTTTTTCCTTATTGACCAGATAGATAATACTGCCGTTATAGTCTCCGATGGCTGCCACGCCGCCGTCGATGCTGATAATCGGCTGCTGCATCTCGTAGGTGAGGTTCCAGATTTTTTTTCCGGAGTCATCCATGCAGCTGGCGCCGTCCCGGCTGTAAGCCAGAATGCATCCGTCCAGATTGCAATAGGTCGCGGCATCCAGTGCCTCATAATCCGCTACGTTATTAAAGGAAGCTCTCGAATAAGTCCTGTCTCGGATCAGCAGTCCCAGCACAACCGCCGCCAGTATTCCGAGCGCCGTCACGCCAACGGTCCGCAGAAGGCTTCTGCGCCTCCTGCGGTCCGCTGTGTCGTCATAGTCCAGGCTTCCCCGCGGATTCCGGTCCTCCTGAATACTGTAGGCTTCTTCCGGTTCCCCGTATTCGCCGTATTCGGATGAACCTTCCTCCCAGTCGGGTGTATCAAAGGGCTGATTGTCCTGCCCCTGCCCGCGCGGGTTTCGAAACTCAATAACAGCCATGCTGCCGGTCTGCTCCTCTGCTTATTTCTTACTTCGTGCCAAAGCGGTAAACCGTGACTGAGTCATACGGACGGTCGGGTCCAAACACACAGCCCGGGAAGTTCTCATGGTGAATCGTATCCGGATAGAACTGGGTCTCAAGGCAGAAGCCGTCGCGCGGCCCGTAGTCGCAGCCATCCTTGCCGCCGACGCCGTCGATGAAATTACCAGCATAGAACTGGACGCCGGGAAGAGTGGTCTCCACTTCCATGGTGCGCCCGCTCTCCTCGTCCACTGCGTAGGCTGTCTTTAAGAGGCTTCCGTCTCCCTGATAGCCGTCAATAACGAAGTTGTGATCAAAACCGCCCACCAATTCAAGCTGTTGATCGTTTTGGTCAATATCCTGTCCGATCGTCTTCATGGTCAGGAAATCGAAAGCGGTCCCGTTGACCGGTCGGATTTCTCCGGTCGGAATAGCGCCTTTCACCACCGGGGTGTAGGCTGAGCAGAACAGCTGCAGCTTCTGGTCATAGATTTTGCCGCTTGCATGTCCCGCCAGATTGAAATAGGAGTGGTTGGTCGGGTTCATGATCGTGTTTTTATCCGACTCGGCGTGATATGTCAGGCAGACTGCGTTATCATCCGTCAGGGTGTAGGTCACTGCAATCCTGCGGTTTCCGGGCATGCCGAACTCTCCGTCCGCGAAGGTGGTGCGGAAGGTGACGGCATTTTCACCGATTTCCGCGTCCCAGATTTTCTTGTGACCGCCAAAATCATGATCTGTGTGAAGGTTGTTCTCGCCGTCGTTGACCGGAAGGTGATACTCCGTGCCGTCAATCACAAAGGACGCGCCTGCGATCCGGTTCGCGCTGGGCGCGACCGTCGCGCCGAAGAAGCATCCGTTTGCAAGATACCCTTCCAGTGTCGGATAGCCCAAGACAATATCATCCGTCTTTCCGTCTCTGTCCGGAACACACAGTTCTGTCAGGATCGCACCGAAGTCGATCACCGAGGCGCTGATCGTGCCGTTGTCAATTGTGTAAACACTGACTTCTTTTCCGTCCGGAGTCACACCGAACTTTTCCTTTACCACGCTCATGTCCTGATCCTCTCTTTCCTATATATACCGCGCATTCGCTGCACTGTTACAGTTCCTGCCGCCCTTCCAGCGCGCGCAGAAGAGTTACTTCATCAATATATTCCAGATCGCCGCCCACCGGCACACCGCTGGCGATGCGCGTCACGCGGACACCGGTCGGCTTGATCAGCTTGCTGATGTACATCGCGGTGGTCTCGCCCTCCAGGCTGGAGTTGGTGGCGACAATCACTTCCTTCACCTCATCGTCCCGGAGCCGCTCCATCAGTTCCTTCAGCTTAATGTCCGCGGGTCCGATTCCCAGCATCGGAGAGATCGCGCCGTGCAAAACATGGTACAGCCCCTCGTATTTGCCGGTCCGCTCATAAGCGGCCAGATCCCGCGGGTTCTCCACCACCATAATGGTGCTGCGGTCCCGCTTCGGATTCGAACAGATCGGGCAGATCTCCGTGTCGGTCAGGTTCTGGCAGCACTGACAGTAATGGACATTTTCCTTTGCCGTCACCAGGGCATCCGCCAGCTTTTTCACGCGCGCCGGAGACATCCCGATGATATAGAAAGCCAGCCTCTGCGCGGATTTGCTTCCGATCCCGGGCAGGGCTGCCAGTTCATTGATTAAATTGTTGATATGGCCGCTGTATAAATCCACTGCAAACCTCAGAGGCGTCTCAGAATCCCAGACCGCCGGGCAGGCCGCCGGCCATACCGCCCATCATTGCCTGTGTCGCGTCGTCCACCTGCTTCAGTGCTTCATTGACAGCCGCCAGGATCATATCCTGCAGCATTTCCACATCTTCGGGATCCGCCGCATCCGGCGAAATCTGAATGGATTTGAGCACTTTCTCACCCGTGACCGTCACCTCGACCGCGCCGCCGCCGGCTTTTGCCGAAAACTCCTTCTCGGCGAGCGCCTTCTGCTGCTCCTCGAGCTGACGCTGCATGCGCTGCGCCTGCTTCATCAGATTGTTCATGTTGCCGGGAATGCCTCCGCCCGGAAAACCGCCTCTTCTGGCCATGACTTAGCTCCTTTCGAATCAGTCTGCACCGGGGTCATCCACGATCTCAATCTGATCCCAGTTGATCGACCCCAAGTCCACATAATTGTCCGTAAATTCCGCTTTCGTGTCAAGTCCGATGAATCTGACCGGCACTTCTTTTCCCAGTTTGCTGTTCAGAAGCGCGCGCAGTCTGGTAGCGCACATCTCATCATCCTCCTTAAAAGCACGCTCCGCTATGTAATTATCAAGCACAATCAGCAATTGACCGGATTCGTCAACGGACAGTTTTGCATCCTGCAGAAGGCCTTTGATGTACCCGGCAGGCAATTCAGCCAGATACAGAGACCAGTTTTCTACGATGGTCTTCAGATCTGCCGGCAGCGCCTTCGGAAGCGTCGGACGCCGCCTCTCAGCAGGTGTATCACCGGACTGTCCGGAAGGCTGCTGCTGTATCCCCGCGGGATTCACGGACGACTGCATTACGGCCGGGCTTCCGGAAACGAGTCCCCTCGCCGCATCGGCCAGCACCTTCTCATCCTGAATCAGCTTCTGCTCAAGAACCCGGATCCGCTCTTCCAGAGCGCGGACCGTCTCCTGTGCATTTTCGGGCAGGTCCATGGCAGGCTCACACAGACGGATCAGCGCGGTCTCCGTGAGGATACGTCTCGAACCCGAGTAGCGGATCTGCTCGCTGAGGGCGGAAAAGACATTAATGTAACGAATGACTTCGTGCAGTTCGCTGCATCTCGCGTCCTCGATCATTCTTGTGAGGTTGTCCTGCGAGACATCCATACTCTTCCCGGTCTCTTCCGAGGCCTTCAGCAGCATGATGTTGCGGAGATACCAGATGAAATCGCCGACAAACTGAATCAGCTCTCTGCCCTGTTCCAGGATGCGGTCCAGAATATCAAGCGCGTCCTTCACGCGGTTTTCATGCAGGGACCGGAAAAGTTCGCTGAAAGTGCGGGCATCCACTGCGCCCAGAATCTCCAGAGTTTTCTCGTAAGTGAGCTCCTCTCCACCGTAATTGAAGGCGCTGCACTGATCGAGAATCGAGAGGCCGTCGCGCATGGAGCCGTCGGCGGCGGAGGCGATGTACAGCATCGCCTTCTCCTCAACCTTCAGCCCTTCCCTGCGCGCGATGTCCTGCAGCTGCTGCATGATGACAGACGTCGGAATCCGTCCGAAATCGTAGCGCTGGCAGCGCGACAGAATGGTGATCGGCAGTTTGTTGGGCTCCGTGGTCGCCAGAATGAAAATCGCGTGCCCCGGCGGCTCTTCCAGCGTCTTTAAGAGCGCATTGAAGGCAGCGGGCGAAAGCATGTGCACCTCGTCAATGATATAGACCCGGTAGCGGCCCAGCGTCGGGGAATAGCTCACCTCATCGATGATATTCCGGACGTCTTCCACGCCGTTGTTGCTGGCCGCGTCCATCTCCACGACGTTCATATTTGCATCCCGGAGTGTCGCCTGACACACGGGGCAGACGCCGCACGGATTCCCGTCCTGCGGATTTTCACAGTTGACGGCGCGGGCAAAAATTTTCGCGATCGTGGTTTTGCCCGTTCCACGTGTGCCGCAGAACAGATAGCTGTGTCCGATCCGCCCGGTGCTGATCTGATTTTGCAAAGTGCGGACAATATTCTCCCGTCCGCGGACCTCGTCAAAGGTTCTCGGCCGGTATTTGCGGTAAAGCGCCAGGTAATGATTCTGTACTGTCTCTGCCATCTTTCCTTTTCACAGCAGAGCCTCCCTGTTTGAGGGAGGCCCTGCGCTTTGTCACATTCTGTTTTCTTCCCGATCAGTCGCCGAAGTGGATGCCGAGGAGTTTTGCCTCTTTAATGATATCTGCCTTCGGATCGACGGTCTTGAGCTTGCCGGCCACTTCCTTCAGCGGAACCTGAACCATCTCGCGGTTCTTGTATCCGACCATGAAGCCGTATTTCTTCTTCAGGATCATGACGCCGGCTTCCGCGCCCAGACGGGAAGCGAATACGCGGTCATACGGGCAGGGGCTGCCGCCGCGCTGTACATGTCCGGGAACGGTGACACGGACCTCGCGTCCGGTCTTCTTCTGGATCTGCGCCGCCAGTTCGTAGGAAACGGACGGATACTTGCTGGTTTCGAGTTTCTTCTTGTACTCCTTCTTGGAGAGCTTCGCGTCTTCCTTGGAGATTGCGCCTTCCGCCACTGCGATGATGGTGAAGCGGCTGCCTCTCTTGTCGCGTTCTTCAATGGCTTCGATGACCTTCTTGAGGTCGTACGGAATTTCCGGAAGCAGGATGATGTCCGCGCCGCCGGCCATACCAGCGTTCAGCGGAAGCCAGCCGACCTTGTGGCCCATGATTTCCACGATGAAGACGCGCCCGTGGGAGTTTGCCGTCGTGTGGATCTGGTCGATCGCGGTCGTCGCAATATCGACTGCGGACTGGAAGCCGAAGGTCATGTCGGTGCCCCAGAGGTCATTGTCGATGGTCTTCGGGAGCGTGATGACGTTCAGTCCCTCTTCGCTCAGCAGATTAGCGGTCTTGGTGGAGCCGTTGCCGCCGAGCATCACAAGGCAGTCCAGCTGCAGCTTGTGATAGTTCTGCTTCATGGCCTCAACCTTATCCAGGCCGTTCTCATCGGGCTCGCGGATCGTCTTGAACGGGCAGCGGCTGGTTCCCAGCATCGTGCCGCCGGTCGTCAGAATTCCGGCGAAATCCTTTCCGGTCAGAAGCCGGAATTTTCCGTAAATCAGTCCCTTATAGCCATCCTCGAAACCATAGATCTCGACGGGCTCTTTGGAATTGTTCAGAACTGTCTTGACAACGCCGCGCATCGCGGCATTCAGTGCCTGGCAGTCACCGCCACTTGTCAGCATACCGATTCGTAACATAGTCGTCCTCCTCAACCATTAATAAGCTGCCATTTTTCCCCATGCGCAGCCCTTCATTTACGTATATTTGATTATACCATATTTCGCTGTCCGCGTATGCGGAATTTTGCGCTTGCAATCGGGCCGATTGATAGCCTATAATATCAACGCACGCACAGCGGGAAGCCGCATGCGGAACAGATGGAGTCGTATCGAAGTGGTCATAACGGGCCTGACTCGAAATCAGGTAGTCCTTTCTGGGCTCGTGGGTTCGAATCCCACCGACTCCGTAAAAAAGGAGCGGATATCCGCTCCTTTTTTTACGGCTCCAGCATGACTTTGACGGCGTTCGGATCCGAGGCGGCGGTCTCGAAGGCCTGCTCCCAGTCCTTTAACCTGAATTTGTGTGAGATGAGGCCGTCGGTGCGGATCAGGCCTTTCTCCATGCCGCGGATGACGGCGGGATATACCTTCGCCGAGAGGTGAGAGCCGATGATCGTCAGTTCCTTTCCGTCTCCGATCAGGTTCCAGTCCGTCTTTACAAAGTCAGAAACGACGCCCATCTGGACGTAACGGCCCAGGTTCTTCAGGCAGTCCATGCCCTGTGTGACGCTCTTCGGGGCGCCGGAGGCTTCCACGTATACATCACAGCCAAGGCCGCCGGTCAGCTTCCGGATTTCCTCAGCCACATCACATTTTGTCGGATCCAGCACGATGTCCGCGCCGTACTCCAGCGCTTTCTGCGCGCGCTCCGGGCGGACTTCAATACCGATCAGGAGCTTCGGCATGGCCTGGTTGGCGATGTTGCAGATCGACAGGCCGATGGCGCCGAGGCCGGCGATCACGACGACATCCTCATGCTGAACATGCGCCTGTTCCAGCGCATGCATGCCGCAGGCGATCGGCTCGACCAGGACGGACTGCTCCTGGGTAAAGGATGCCGGCAGCTTATGCTTTAAGGAAGTCGCGGGCAGATTGATGTACTCGGCGAAGCCGCCGTTGCAGTAATTCTTGAAGCCGAAGACGGCACTTCTGGTGCACATCCAGTGTCTGCCGGTGCGGCAGAATTCGCACTCCCCGCAGGGCACGATCTGCTCGGCACACACGTTGTCTCCGATCTCGAAGCCTTCCGCGCCGGGGCCCAGTTCCACGACTTCGCCGAAGAATTCGTGGCCCTGGATGCAGGGGCCTTCAATGTAGCGGTCCGCCTCGCTCGTTCCCCAGAAGCGGATGCCGCCGTGCCAGGCCTTCAGATCGCCCGCGCAGATACTGCAGCCCTTCATTTTCAGCAGGATCTCGCCCTCACCCGGCACCGGCTTCGGATAGTCCTCATAGCGCATGTCGCCGGGTGCGTAAGTGACAACAGCTTTCATCATGACGGGTTCACTCATCTTTTGCCTCCTTATAGCACAGATAGTCAATAAACTGCTGGGCGGTTCTTCCGGAGAGACCGCCGTGGGACATCTCCCATTTTGTCGCTTCCAGCTTCAGGGTTTCTTCATCGATCTGAAGTCCCGCGCGCTCCGCGAGGGTCGTCACGATGTGCTGGAATTCCTTCGGAAGCGGCCGCAGATAGCCGATGGTAATACCGAAGCGGTTGACCAGCGACAGTTTCTCTTCGACAGTATCCGAGTGGTGCAGATCGTCCTGCGTCGTGTGATCGTTCTTGTCGTTCCAGGTCTCCTTGATCAGGTGTCTGCGGTTGGACGTCGCATAGATCAGAATATTGTCCGGCCTCGTCTCGGCGCCGCCCTCAATGACGGCTTTGAGATATTTGTATTCGACCTCATTTTCCTCAAAGGAGAGATCGTCCATGTAGATAATGAATTTGTAATTCCGGTTTTTGATCGTCGAAATTACCGTGGACAGGTGCCGGAACTGGTGCTTGTAAATCTCGACCATGCGCAGGCCGCGGTCGTAGTACTGGTTGGCGATGGCCTTGATGCTGGTCGATTTGCCGGTTCCGCTGTCGCCGTACAGCAGGACATTGTTGGCCCGCTTTCCGCTCACAAAAGCCTCGGTGTTCTCAACCAGTTTCTGCTTCTGAATCTCGTAGCCGACGAGATCGTCGAGCGTGACGACTTCCATGTTGTTGATGGGCGTGAAGCGGATGTCGCCGGACGGCTTCTCCTCGATCCGGAAAGCCTTGTTGAGTCCGAACTGCCCCACGCCGTAATCATGGTAAAACTGTGTGACGACCCGGTAGAACTCCTTCACGTCGGCGGCTTCCTCCAGCTGCCGTGACAGGGCCTGCACCTTCTCGCTGACGCTCCAGTTGTAGATTTTCCGGTTTTTGCGCACCGCCTGATAGTCGGACAGGACGGAGAAGCAGTTGATGCCCAGCTCCTTCTCCACCGCGGAAAAATCGTAGTGGAAAATTTTCATGATGCGGGCAAAATCTTCCTCGACGATCGAGGTGACGGTGCCTTCAGTGATGGTGCTCTTCTCGCAGACAAGCGTGAAGGGATTCTCGTTCATCATGAGGAAGAAGGCGATGTAATTGTGCCAGAGGTTGTGGTCGAAGCCGTAGTCAGTGGCCGTGATCAGCAGGCGCTTGAGCTGCAGCTTGATGTCGCGGATGACCGCAGTCCGGTTATAGCTGCCGGACTCGATGACTTCGAAGATCTCTCCGAGTTTTGCCAGAATGCTGTTTTCATCCAGACCGCCGTACATAAAAAGCTGTGATATTTCGTTATTCATCCGATTACCCTTTTCTGTCAGTTTGTGTTTCCGGTTGTTTTGCCCATAAACAATTATAATAAAAATCGGGGACAATGAACATTCATTGTCCCCGATTTAATCATTGTTACGTTATTGCGTATTCTTCTTCAGCCTCTCAGCTTCAGGTAAAGCGCCGCATCCGAACTGTTCTTGTAAGGACGGACCCAGAAAACGCCAAGAATGCCGGCTGTGAGAGCGCCCAGAATTTCCCATCCGAGGAAGGACAGGTCATAGACAAAGGCGTTCCATTTATGGCCTCTCATCATTTCTTTGGATCTGCTCAGCAGTTCCGTGCCGGACAGCTGAGGTTCATCCGTGAGCAGATAAGGCACCATCCGGTATTCGTATACTTTGATGATGCCCGGCACCACCAGCAGCAGGCAGAACACAAAGATCAGAAGATCTCTTAAAAACAGTGCGACAAAGGTTCTTCCGAAGTCCTTAAAGCCGTCTCCGATCGGTCCCAGCGGTGTTCCGGGATTATTGACATTCAGCTTGAAGAAATTGTAGCAGCCAACCTGCAGCGGGTTGACCAGGAAAATCTTGATCAGAATGCCGATCACCACTGCGCCGACCGAGATGCCTGCGATTGCAATGATCTGTTCGGGGGTAAGATTCTGGAAAAACTGTGAGGCTTCCTCGGTGGTATTCACTGATTCCCCGCTGTTCGAAGAAGATCCGCCTGCCGACGCGCCGGTCACAAGCGCGAGAAGCAGAGATGCCACCACGCACTTCCAATAGTTTGCCCTGAACGCAGCTTTACCGCGCTCCTTTATTTCCTGTCTTGTCCACATTTTCAATACCTCCTTACAGGTACAATCTGTTTGCTTAAACGTTTTCGCGCCTTTGTGCTTTTTATAGCGCTTTTTCCGGATTTTGTCAACGGGGCGCGCGCAGAACGGCAGGACAAAGACCGCACACGGGCGGCAGGCCACATTTTGCCTTGTCCTGAAACGACTTTTCGTGGCATAATAGGCATACTTATCTTCAGGAGGTTTTTAAGTAAGATGGGCAAGAAATCCGAAAGAAGTTCCTTTACAAGCAAGCTTGGATTTGTCCTTGCGGCTGCGGGTTCCGCGGTCGGTCTCGGAAATCTGTGGCGTTTTCCTTATCTGGCGGCGCAGTACGGCGGCGGCATCTTTCTGTTCGTCTATGTGATTCTGGCATTTACATTCGGCTTCACACTGATGGTGACGGAGGTCGCGATCGGACGAAAGACAGGAAAGTCGGCGATTTCTGCTTTCCGCAGCCTGGATAAGCGGTTCGGCTTTGTCGGCATTCTCGCGACGATTGTCCCGGTGATCATCACACCTTATTACTGCGTCATCGGCGGATGGGTCACGAAATACCTGGCGGTCTATCTCTCGGGCGCCGGGCATGCTGCCTCTCTGGACGGTTATTTCGGCGCGTTTATTTCCCAGCCGTGGCAGCCGCTGGTGTGGTTTTTCGTCTTTGTGATTGCGACGTCGGTGATTGTTGTGCTCGGTGTGGAGAAGGGTGTCGAGAAGGCGTCCAAAATCATGATGCCGGTCCTGCTGGTGCTCTCCCTGGTGATTGCGGTTTATTCCTGCACACGTCCCGGGGCACTCGGCGGAATTCTCTATTATATCAGGCCCGATTTTTCCAGGCTTTCTGTCAAAACCGTGCTGGCAGCGCTCGGACAGCTCTTCTATTCGATGTCACTGGCGATGGGCATCATGATCACCTACGGATCTTACATGCCCAAGGAGACCAACCTTGAGTCGTCCGTCCGGCAGATCGAGTTCTTTGACACGCTGATCGCGTTCCTGGCCGGCCTGATGATTATTCCGGCCGTGTTCGTGTTCTCGGGCGGCGATGAGTCCGCCATGGGTGCCGGCGCGGGCCTGATGTTCATCACTCTGCCGAAGGTCTTCCTGTCGATGCCCGGCGGGCAGTTCATCGGTGGCCTGTTCTTCTTCCTGGTACTGTTTGCCGCGCTGACTTCTTCCATCTCGCTGATGGAGACCATTGTCTCGATCCTGATGGACAAGCTCGGCTGGAACCGGCTTTTTGCAACGGTATCCACCATGGTCTTCGTGCTGATCGCCGGAATCCCGTCCTCGCTGGGCTTCGGCATCTGGAGTCACATCACTCCGCTCGGCATGGATCTGCTGGATTTCTTCGACTTTGTCAGCAACACCGTCATGATGCCGATTGTCTCGTTCCTGATCTGCTTCCTTGCGGCTTATATTCTTAAGCCCGACACGATAATAAAGGAAGCCCAGGCGAACGGGGCTTCCTTCAAATCAGAAAAGTTCTATCGCATCATGATCCGCTATGTGGCGCCGATCGGCATCATAGCGATCTGGGTCAGCTCCATGGCCGCGGGGCTGGGGCTGTTTTCGTGGTAATTTACCTCTCGTTTCCGTGGAAGAAGAGGCCCAACATGCCGGGGCCCACGTGGGAGCCCGAGAAGGGCTCGTGCTGGCAGATAGTGATCGGCACACCCGGCGTGATGGCTAAGACCAGCTCCGCGAGATGCTGCGCGTCCTCCAGGCAGTCGCCGTGGGAAATGCAGATCTTCTGGTCATAGTCGATGATCCGCTTCTCGGCATATTTTGCCGCCAGCGTTTCGACAGCTTTACGGCGTCCGCGGACCTTGCTGCAGGCAACGATGTGGCCTGTGTGATCGCCGTACAGAATCGGCTTGATGTTCAGCACGGTTCCGATGGCGGCGGTAAAGCCGCTGACACGTCCGGTGTTTTTCAGGAAATTGAGATCATCCACCGTAAAGTACTGGCAGATGTGCGGGACGTCCTCGTCCAGAATCCGGGCGGCTTCCCGGACGTCCACGCCGTCCCGGGAAAGTCCGGCTGCTTCCTCAGCCAGCAGGCCGTTGCCGAAACCGCAGCCCTGGGAGTCCACGATGTGGACAAAGCGGTCCGGGAACTCTTCCATCAGTTCTCTGGCTGCCAGGATCGCCGCATTATAGGTCCCGCTGATACCGGAGCTCATGGCAATATAAATGACATCGGTGCCCTGCTGCAGCACCGGGGTGAAATGGTCGATGAACAGCTGCGTGTTCAGAAGCGTGGTGCGGACTTTCTGACCGTTTCGAAGGCCTTCATAATACGCATGTCCGTCAAAATGATCCACATCGCCCTGATAGATTTTCAGTTCCCCGTCTACAGTATACTCGCAGGGAAGAAGCGTAATTCCGTCCAGCATCGACTGCGGAAGATTGGCGCTTCCGTCTGCAAATACGGCAAAAGCCATCTTATCTACCTCCTGAATCCTACCTGTCTGATTCCAGATATTTATTATATAACAACCAGCCCGTGATGTGCATAGCCTGCTGGAATTTTCCCTCCGCGATCATTTTATCGATCTCCTGAGCGGTATAGCGTTCAACATTCAGGAACTCCATCGCATCCAGATTTTGCCCGGTGACCCTGCGGCAGTTTCTCGCCGCATAGATATGTGCGTAGTTATCGGCGATGGTCGCGTTGGACGGCACTGTCAGCAGGTGCGTCCACTCATCGGACTCACAGCCTGTCTCCTCGCGCAGCTCGCGCTTTGCCGCTGCAAGGGGATCCTCTGTCTGCGGATCCTGCTCGTTTCCCGCACCGGCGGCCGCATTTGTGTTCTGTCCGTCAGGCGCTGCAGCATACTCTCTGCCGTCCTTCCGCTCGATGCCGCCGGCCACAAATTCCGTGGTCACCTGGCGGATGCCCTGACGGTACTGGCGCACACACAGGAACTTTCCCTCCTCATCGGAAGCCACAATCACCACATAGCTTCTGCGGCTGTAGGTGTAATAAGGCTCATAGATTTTTCCGTCCGGAAAGCGGTAAGCGAGCCTTCTGAAATCGATCCACTCGTCCTGCACAACGTGCTCACAGCTGACTTCTTCCCACTCGAGGGGATCTCTTTTCACCGTCTCCTGTCCCGTAATATCCCTGTCGTTCATGTTGCTGCTTTCCTCCGTGTACATTTTCACTCCTCTGTTCCGAAATCCTGCATGACCTGTTCAAAGGATTCACACAGTACTGCCTTTCCGTCCTCGATCCGATAGATCAGGTCGGCTTTGCGGATTGTGTTCAGCCGGTGGGCAACCATCAGCACCGTGCAGGTTCCCATGATGGCGTCGATCGCCGCCTGCACTTCCTTCTCACTGGCCGGGTCCAGCGCGCTGGTGGCCTCGTCGAAGAGAATAATTTTCGGCTCCCGCAGGAGGGCTCTCGCAATGGCGATCCGCTGCCGCTGGCCGCCTGAAAGATTGACGCCGCCCTCATAGACCGGGCGGTTCAGGCCGTCCGGGTGCCGCTCGACAAGGCTTTCGAGGCCGACGCTCCTGAGCACTTCCATCACGCGCGCCGTCGTCACATATTTCAGCCCGTAGACCAGGTTGTCCCAGAGCGTTCCGGAAAACAGGACCGAGCTCTGCGGCACAACCGCAATGTGCTGCCGGTAGCTGTTCTTATCCAGCTCGTTGATCTCGACACCGTCCACGGTAATGCTGCCGCCGGTCTGAGAATACAGTCCGAGCACGAGGCTGAGGATCGTCGACTTGCCGACGCCGGAACGCCCGATGAACGCGGCGCTCTTTCCCGCCGGCACGCGCAGGTTCACCCCATTTAAAACCGGCGGCCGCTCCGGGCGGTAGCGGAAGACGACATCCTGAAAGACCACCTCTCCCCGGACGGGTTCCGGCAGATGCTGTGTCCCGTTGACTTCCACGTCCTTTTCGAGCAAAATCTCGTCCACGCTGACAAGGCTGTCGTAACCCTGCATGATCTGCGGCATCTGGTCCATCACCTTCTGGATGCTGTTGACGATCGTGTCAAAAATCGACAGGAACAGGACCACCGAGCCGATCGTGATTTTGCCTTTCGACGCCAGATAAGCGGCGCAGCACAGGCACAGCAGTTTGAAGCCCTGCGCCATTCCGTAGACCGCACTGTTCAGGTGCAGCTGATACCTGTCGTAAAGAACGGCTGCCGACTGTACGTCCCGGACTTTGGCGGAAATGTTCTGATACTCGGTTTTCTGCAACCCGTGCGAGCGGGTCAGATTGTCCATCTCCAGCATTTCCTTGAAGGCGGCGTTGGAGTCCTCCGTCTTGTGCCGCAGAGTCACTTTGCCCTGTTGAATCGGCTTCATGAACCTGCGCAGGACGAAGATATCCAGCGGAACCATGACGGCGAAGAACAGCAGCATGACCGGCATTTTCCGCAGAGAGACAACAATGACAAAGACCAGGTCGATGCACAGATGCAGCACATCCTGCATCTGCTCGTGCATCAGCATTTTGATAAACTGCACGTCGGAGACCAGCTTGGAGAGCAGCTTTCCGCTGGACGTATCCATGTGATATTTCATGGACAGGGTCTGCAGCTTCTGAACAATACTCATCTTGAAGCCGGACTCCGCCTCCCGGACAAAGCGCTGGTAGAATATTAAGTCCAGCCACGCGCAGACCAGGTTGAGGGTCAGGGTGAGAGCCGCGCCGATGATGTTGAACAGGACCGGCTTCACGAAGAAAGCACCGCTGGCCGCAACTGCATCAATGATATTGGAGGCGTAGACCGCCAGCAGCAGAGCCGCCGTGTGTTTGACGGTCCGGTTCAGAATCGAAAGGATGATGAACAGGCGGTGATTGCGAAACAGATACAGCAGAATACCGAGATGGTTTTTCTCAGCCTTCTCGTCCGCGTTCTCGTAATAAGAATAGATCTCTTTCCTGAGATCTCTGCCGTTGCTGCGCTCCGGGTCGATCCGATAGCAGTTCACACCGCGCCGGTAGCCGTAATCCGTGTAGAAGCTGTACTGGTCCAGAATTCCACGGTTGATTTCCGCCTCGATCTGCCCCTGTTCCGTGTCCGCGTCAAACCGGTAGAAAGGATCTTTTTCTCCCCGCGCTTCCACATCCACGACAGGCCGGGAGCCCTTCCGGACGCAGACAGTCACTTCCGGATACCCGGTTCTGAGCAGATACACCAGCAGTTCTTCGCAGATAAGTGTACACAGCCGATACAGGGCGGGATCGGTGCCTCCGGCAGCCAGGGCCTGCTCCACATTTCCGGTGATGTCTGATATTTCTGAGATCTTTGACAGCTTCCAGGATTCTTTCATGTCGTTTCCTTCACCCATCCCGGCTTCAGGCGTGCCGGCGGCGGTCAGATTGTGCCCTGTCAGGCTTCATTGACAAGTTTTCCGGTCATGTGCTCGATGGTCAGTTCCAGCAGCGATGTCCTCTGCAGGGAATATTTCAGCTCGCGCTCCAGATACGCCTCGTCATCCGTGAATTTCCGGGTCAGATCGGAACAGATCCGGATCATCTTCTCCTGATCCGTCACCTTCGCGATCCGGCCGAAGACGATCACGCTGTTGACATTCAGCGCCCACTCGCCTTCTTTCCTGTATCCCTCGTCATAGACACAGAAGCTGACTTTGTCGCAGCGCTCAATGGCGTCGATTCTGTGTCCCTTAAGGCCGCCGTGGAAATAGAGCTTCCCGTCCTCTTCACAGTACCAGTGATTAATCGGAACCCCGTACGGATATCCGTCGTCACCGATCATCGAGAGCACACCCCGTTTCTGTTCCTTCAGAACGCGGATGCATTCTTCCTCGCTGATCTGCTGCTTAAAACGAACCATCGGTCTGAACATTTTCAGGCGCCTCCTTTCGTTCCCGGTGCTGCCGGACCGGTCAAAATGTGTAATACGTTCCGCAGTACGGGCATTTGATCGTCTGACCCTCGACGCCGGTGATGGATGCGCCGCATCCCGGGCACCGGGCGGACGCCGTCTCCGTGGACTGAATGCCGAAGGCCTTCCGGACGTCTTTGACCGTTCCGGTCAGCTTCTCCGCCATCTCCATCATACCCGCCATTTCGCTCATCAGATCGGTCTTCTCGTAAATCGCGGGGCCTCCTGTGACAAGCGTGTTAATCTCGTTGGCCCACTCCTTGATATCCTGCTCCCAGGTGAAGACAAAGCTCACCATTCCGCCCGTCAGATAGACGTCCAGCGTTTGCGTGACATTATCCAGCCGGCCCACGCGCACCTGCGCCTGGCCATTTGAGATCACGATGTCCGACAGTGGATAGCGGACCACCTCTTCATTGCCGCCGAAGAAATTCTTCTTCTGAAGAATCAGGCTCTGGTTCGTCAGGATCAGCTCATTGTTCTGCCGGTTGAACGGGCCCTTTCCGAGTCCGACCTCCGGATTTCTCTTAATCACGCTCTCTCCGGGATTCAATGTAAATGTATCGCTCATTATGAAATACCTCCATGAAACAATCTGTGTTATTTTCTTTCATCATACTATTCCGTCGAAGTACACAGATTCATCACACGAATTATCATAACATATGAGAGGAGTCAGGGGGACAGGTCCGGTGACTCATTTTGCAAAATGAGTCA
>JAFRIW010000023.1 GCA_017432565.1 Lachnospiraceae bacterium | reverse complement strand
TTTGCAAAATGAGTCACCGGACCTGTCCCCCTGACTCCCCCTGACTCTCGCTTATAAAAAAGGACGCGCACAAGGCGTGTCCTTTTCTTTTCTCTGTCCCGGCAGATTTCTGTCTTAACAGGTTCTGTCTGATCAGAATGTGCTGTACATGAAGTACTTGTAGCCCAGCGGGTTGCTGTAGAAGCCCTTCAGGTTGGAGTCAACCATGTACAGGTCTGTGTAGAAGTACAGCGGAACGATTGCACCGGTGCTCATCAGCAGGTCTTCTGCTCTGTGCATCAGCTGATAACGGACTTCCTTGTCGGTGCAGCTCTTGATGTCAGCGATGATGACGTCATAGGTCTCTGCCCATGTGCCGTCCTCAACCTTGGTGTCATAGCCGAGGTCTGTCAGATCCAGGCTGTAAGCAGCAACGTTTGCGTGCTCGCCCTTGCCGAACTGGCAGTCGTTGTTGCCGGAGTTGGTTGTCCACATATCCAGGAAGGAAATCGGATCGTTGAAGTCAGCCAGCCAGCCGTTTCTTGCGACAGTGTAGTTGCCGGCCTTACGGGTATCCAGGAAGGTTGCCCACTCCTGGTTCTCGAGCTGGATGTTCGCACCGACACCTGCCATTGCGCTCTGCAGATACTCACCGATTGCCTTGTGGCCTTCGGAGGTGTTGTAGAGGTAAGTCATGGAAGGAATGTTGGTGAACTTGCCGGAAGCTTCGTCATAATCATAATACTTCTTCAGAGTCTCGATAGCTGCCTCATAGTTGGAAGCCAGAGCATCCTCGGAAACATCGTAGTAGCCTACGAAGTCAGGGTTGCTGCCTGCATTCTGATAGAACTCCTTGCCGTCGGTATCGGTCATGCCCATAGCGACGAAGGAAGAAGCCGGAACCTGGCCGCCCTGTGCGACATCGTTGACGATGTAGTTGCGGTCATACAGCAGTGCGAAAGCATTGCGGATCTCAGCGCGGGCCTTCTCAGCCTCTGCACCCTCGAGTCCGGAATCAGCGGGAAGGATATCCTCGTTGACATTCCAGCCGACATAGTAGGTGCCGATCTGGCCGGCGATCTTGAACTCATCCGGATACTTCTCCTTCAGGGAAGCGATCTCGTTGGTCGGGACATCGTCGATCAGCTGCCATGCGCCGTTCTCGAAGTTGGTCAGCATGTTGTTTGCGTCGTCGGACAGATAGAAGTTGATCACAGGCATGGTAACTTCTGCTGCGTCGACATAGTTCTCATTCTTGGACAGTGTGATCACACTGTTGTGTGCCCAGTCGGACATCACATAAGGTCCGTTGTTGACATAAGTAGCCGGATCGGTTGCCCAGTTCTCATTTGCAACAACATCTTCTCTGACGGGATAGTAGGACGGGAATGCAAGAAGCTCATCCCAGTATGCGATCTCGTTGTTCAGAGTGATTTCGATGGTCTTGTCATCAATTGCCTTTGCGTTCAGAGTCGCATCGGGATTGACGAAGTTCTCACCGCTCTCATCGGTCTCCCACATCTCTTCGTAGCCGTCAACTACTTCGAACATGTAGCAGTAGTCAGCTGCCAGTGCCGGAGAAGCTGCACGGTTCCATGCGAAGACGAAGTCGCCTGCCGTGACATCCTGTCCGTCGGACCACTTGAGGCCGTCGCGCAGAGTGTAGGTGTAGGTGACGGTTCCGTCGTCGTTCATGACACCTTCGACCAGCTCCTGTGCTGCGTCGGGGACAATGGCAAGATTGCCGTTGTCATCCAGTGCCCACTTGGAAAGGCCGGAGAACAGATGTGCGCAGAGGGTTGCTCCGTCGACCGCGCTGTTCAGAGCGGGATCCAGGGTAGCCGGCTCGGATGCCAGGCAGACATTGATGCCTTCCCCTGCTGCCTCAGGAGCGACTTCCTCAGCTGCCTCTTCGGTCTCTGCTGCGGGAGCTTCTTCCTCTGCTGCGGGAGCTTCCTCGACGGCTTCTTCAGCCGGTGCGGGAGCGGGTGCGTCCGGGCTCTGTGCGGAATCTCCGCATGCTGCCAGGCTGAACACCATTGCGCCGCAGAGCATGAGTGCTAATGCCTTTTTCATAATTTCTACTCCTTTCGTTCCTTGAAAAAGTATGTTTCTATCTTCAAAACGAAGCTGCCTCTTCTGCGCTGCCTGTTGGCAGAGAGACTGCCCCGTCCTGAATTCGGTAAAATCACCGGAGGTTCCCTGCTCCGGTCAGGCCGGGAGGATCAGTTGATTTCCTTCACCCGGTGGCAGGCCACAAAGCGGCCCTTCTCGACCTCTTCAAAGGCCGGCATACTTCCCTTGCAGACATCGGCCGCATAAGGGCATCTGGTGTGGAACGGACAGCCGCTCGGCGCGTGAAGCGGGCTCGGGATCTCGCCGGTCAGCGCAATACGCTGGTTGGACCGGGCCATGTTCGGATCCGGAACCGGAACCGCTGAAATCAGCGCCTTTGTGTAGGGGTGAAGCGGACGATCGTATATATCAGCCGCATCTGCGAGCTCCACCATTTTGCCCAGATACATGACTGCGATCCGGTCGGAAATGTGCCGCACTACCAGCAGGTCGTGCGCGATGAACAGATACGTCAGATCCAGCTTGTCCTGCAGCTCGTCAAACATATTGATGACCTGCGCCTGAATGGACACATCCAGCGCCGAGACCGGCTCGTCGCAGACGATGAATTCCGGATTGACGGCAAGGGCTCTCGCGATGCCGACGCGCTGTCTCTGGCCGCCCGAAAATTCGTGGGCATAGCGGGCAGCGTGCTCCGAGTTGAGGCCGACGTGATCCATCAGCTCCAGAATCCGCTCTCTTCTCTCTGTCTTCGAGCTGTACATCTTGTGGACATCGAGCGGCTCCCCGATGATATCGGAGACGGTCATTCTGGGATCCAGGGACGAATAGGGATCCTGGAAAACCATCGTCGCCTTCGTCCGGTACTCGTCGATCTCCTGTTTTGTTCTGACGGGCTTCCCGTGAAACAGGACTTCTCCGCCGGTCGGCTTATACAGGTGCAGAATCGTGCGTCCCGCCGTGGTTTTGCCGCAGCCGGATTCACCCACCAGTCCCAGGGTCTCGCCCTTCCGGATCGAGAAGGAAATATCGTCCACCGCCTTCAGCGGAGTCGACTTGAAGAATCCCGTGTTGATATCAAAATACTGTTTGAGATGCTTTACCTCTACCAGAGGCTGTTCATTCGTATTGTTCATAGCTTCCTCATTCCGCTTCGGACTGCTCTGCTCCCTGCACTGTCTCCTGTGCCGCTTCGGACTGCGCCGTCTCAGCATTCAGCGCATCCCGCACATTCATCCAGCAGGCCGCCATATGGTTCTCGTTGATCTGCATGCGCTCGCATTTCTCCCGCATACAGATCTTCATCGCCGCTTCACAGCGCGGTGCAAACGCACATCCCGCGGGCATGTTCAGAAGGTCGATCGGCGTGCCGGTGATCGGCTGCAGCCGCTCTCCCATGTTGCCCGTCGTGGGGATGGAGCGCAGAAGGCCTTTGGTATATTCGTGCTTCGGATTATAGAAAATCTCGTCCGCCGTCCCCTGCTCGCAGATGGAACCCGCGTACATGACGATGACTTCATCACACATCTGGGCGACGACACCCAGGTCGTGGGTGATCAGGATAATCGCCATTCCCAGTTCTTTCTGGATATCCTTCATCAGTTCCAGAATGCCGGCCTGGATGGTCACGTCCAGCGCGGTCGTCGGCTCGTCGGCAATCAGAATGTCCGGCTCACAGGCCAGCGCCATAGCGATCATGACACGCTGCCGCATGCCGCCCGAAAACTCGTAAGGATACTGCTTCATCCGCTTCTCGGGCTCATTGACGTTGACGAGCTTGAGCATCTCGATGGCGCGCGCTCTGGCCTGTTCCCGGTTGCGGTCCGTGTGCAGAAGGATTGCTTCCGACAGCTGTCTTCCGATGGTATAAGTCGGGTTCAGCGAGGTCATCGGGTCCTGGAAAATAATGGAAATCCGGTTGCCGCGGATATCCTTCATGACATTTTCGCCGGCGCCGACCAGCTCCTGACCGTCGAGTTTGATCGAGGAACCCTCCGAGATCCTGCCCGTTCCGGCGAGAATCTGCATGATCGAATAGGCCGTGACGGATTTTCCGGATCCGGACTCACCGACGATACCCAGGACTTTGCCCCGGTCCAGATTAAACGAAATATGATTGACTGCGTTGACGACACCTGCGTCTGTGTAGAATGCCGTATGCAGATTTCTGACTTCCAGTAAGCTCATGATTTCTTCCTCAAATTGACGATCAGCTGTTCAGCTTCGGATCAAAAGCATCCCGCAGTCCGTCGCCGAACAGGTTCAGGGACAGGACGATCAGGGAAATGACAATAGCCGGAATAATCAGCCGGTATGCGTACGTATTGATTCCGTTCAGTGCGTCCGAAGCGAGGGAACCAAGCGAAGGCATCGGCGCGTTGACGCCCAGTCCCAGGAATGAGAGGTAGCTCTCGGTAAAGATTGCGCTGGGGATCTGGAGCGCTGTCGAAATGACGATGACAGACACGCAGTTCGGAAGCAGATGTTTGCGGATAATCCAGCCGCCCCGCGCGCCTGCGGCCTGCGCCGCCAGAACATATTCCTGTTCCCGGAGCGACAGAATCTGTCCGCGGATCAGGCGGGCCATGGAGACCCAGTACAGCAGGGCGAAAATAATGAACAGCGAGATGATGTTGGAGCCGATCTTGGCAAGAACGGTTCCGTCCAGCCTGTTGCCGATGACCTGTTTCAGAACCGTTGCCAGCAGAATGACCATCAGCATATCCGGCAGGGAATAAATTACGTCGACGATCCGCATGATGATCAGATCGACTCTGCCGCCTGCGTAACCGGAAATGGAACCGACAACCAGGCCGATCACCAGAACGATCAGGGATGCAAACAGACCGACGGCCAGCGAGACGCGCGTCCCGTAGATAATCCGGATGAAGTAATCGCGGCCAGCGGAGTCCGTGCCGAAGATGTGCGGAAAGACCTTCTCTCCCGCTTCAATAGCGGCAAGCTCCGCCTTGGAATACTCAAACGGACGCAGATTGTTGAAGGATGCGTCCACCGGCTTGCCGGGCGCCATACCCAGCATGGTCTCATACTGGTAAGGCCAGACCATCGGAAGGAAAATCGCTGCCAGGGCAATCAGCAGAATCACAAACATGCTGACCACGGCAACCTTGTTTTTAAACAGGCGCCGCATACCGTCCTGAAACGCAGTCGTGGACGGCCGCATTTTGACCAGATACTCCTTCTCACTCTCTGTTGCCGGAATAAAATCCTCCATCTTGTAATGATCCATTACATGCATGGAAAACTTCTTATTCGTCTCTCCCATAACTAAAAGCCTCTGAAATCTTTCTACCGGATTCGTCCGATGTTCAATCAGTCGAAGGTGATGCGCGGATCCACGACCTTGTAAAGCAGATCACTGATCAGGTTCATGATGACAATCAGGCTCGAGAGGACGATTGTCGTTCCCATGATCAGGGTGTAATCACGGCCGGTGATACTGTTGACGAACGCGCGGCCGATGCCGGGCACGGCAAAAATCTGCTCAACGACCAGGGATCCGGTGGTGATATAGGCAATCGCCGGTCCGAGATAAGTGATGACGGGAATCAGCGCGTTCTTCAGCGCGTGGCCGAAAATGATCTTCATGCGCGGCACGCCCTTGGCTTTGGCCGTCCGGATGTAATCCTGGCCGAGCACATCGAGCATGGAGGAACGCGTCAGTCTGGTGATATAAGACATGGGATACAGCATCAGCGTGATCACCGGCAGAACCAGTCCCGCACTGGTGGAGCCGTTGGCGGGGAACAGGTGTGTCTTTACGGCAAAAGTGATCAGCAGCAGTGTTCCGATGATAAAGGACGGCATTGAGACAAAGGCCGTCGTCACAATCATGATAATCCGGTCAAAAAGCGTATTCCGGCGCAGGGCTGCGATCGAGCCCAGGATGACGCCCAGAATCGTGGCAAAAGCCGCCGCGATCAGACCGAGCTTCGCGGAGACCTTCATGCCGTCCGTGATGATGTCGATGACCATCCGGCCGCGCTGCTTCAGAGAAGGTCCCAGGCGGAAATGAATCACGTCATTCAGGTAGGTCGTATACTGTTCGAAAAGCGGCTTGTCCAGGCCGTATTTTGCCTCCATGGCTGCCTGCACCGCCGGCGTCACGGCCTTCTCACCGATGAAAGGCCCGCCCGGCACCGCGTGCATGATAAAGAACGTCAGCGTGATGACGACCCAGATCGTAAATACAGCAAAGATGATTCGTTTTACAAAGTACTTCAGAGTAGACGGATTCATACTCTCCCCCTTTGCGGAACGCGTTCAGGCCGCGCACCGCTATTCATGAAAAAGTAACAGATATTTTACCATCTTGTAAGGTTGCTTACAAGTTATTGATGTGCGGCTCTGTATCTGCTGATGACCGTATACAGGCGGCTTGCAATCACGCCCATCGCCTCGTCATTCGGGTGCATGGCGACGCCGCTGTTGGAAATCCGGTGCGTGCGGCCGTCATCTCCGGCCACAACCGCGCCCACGCCGACCATATATTTCTGCGTCTGCAGGTCCTTCAGATCCACATAGTCAAACCCGTATTTTCTGACAAGCGCCTTCTCCGTCTTCTCCACCGGCGCGTTGGGCCAGAAATCGCCCACGAGAATAATCTGCGCCGCCGGCTGGTATGCGCGGATGTACTCGACCAGATGGCTGTACTCTTCTTCAAGATTGGCTGCATTGCTGATATTTTCGCCAAGCTGAATGACGACGACGTCGTAGGGATTGGAAAGGTAGCCGTCCAGAAGCGGAAGCGCGGCATCGCGCGTGATGCCGAACACCTCCGGGGACTCCCAGAAGGCAAAATTACGAATGTCCGAGGTGACGGTGTGATCTTTGGCGAGCAGCTTGATCAGGCGGTGGTAGTAGTCGCGGTCCCTGCGGGATGCGCCCATGCCCCAGTAGCCCCACCAGAGCTCGTTATAGCCGTATTTGGTGATGGAATTCCCCAGGAAAAGCAGCCGGATCGGATCTCCGCTGCCGATCACATGGTAGCGCGCGTCCGCCGCTTCCGAAGCGGCCATGGCCGTCTGCCCGTCCTTCGTCTGTTCGGGCGAAAGAAGGTTTCCGTTCTCGTCGGTTTCCGTGATGGGATAAGAAGGCAGTCTGCCCTCTGCGATTCCGTAATTCTGATAATGCCACAGAAGGATGATCGGGTCCGAGCCGTACTTGCGGATGACGTCCTGGTTGCTGGCCCCGTAGTAAGCCGGGTCAAAAATTTCTCCGTTCGGGAGCAGATAGGTGCCGTTCTCCAGCGGAGCCGCCGCCGTCAGCGGAACCTCCGCCGAAGGATCGATCTCCTCTTCCGCCGCTTCAGCGGGCTGAGCTGTCTGGCTATGTGCCGGGGTCTGCGCGGTCGGTCCGCCCGTGACCCAGACCGCTACGGACGGATCCGCAGGCGCCATGACTGCGACCGAAGGGTCCGCTGCCGCCATGACAGCAACGGAAGGGTCTGCCGACGCCATGACAGCGACCGAGGGATCCGCTGCCGCCTGTGCGCTGACGCCGCAGATCAGAACAGAGAGTGCCGTCGCTGCCGACACGGCAGCCGCTGCTCTTTTTCCGGTTTTTCTGATACAGGTTTCAATCGTAAAAAGGCTGTGATATATTTCAGAGATCATTCGTACGTCCTTATATATTTCTGTGTAAGCATCTTGAATAGAATACCACAAATCTCCCTGCGAACAAACAGTTTTATTAAAAAGAGCTGCCGCACTTTCTGTGCTGCAGCTCTTGATGCGAGCGGATGACGGGAATCGAACCCGCCTCCCCAGCTTGGGAAGCTGGTATACTACCGATGTACTACATCCGCATATGTCGGGCGTTTTCGCCGCGACAATTATTATATCAGATTCAGACTCATTCGCAAGTCCTTTTGCCCGAAGCGAAAGCCCGGCGCGTCCTCAGGCGGAACCCGCTTCAGCCTCTTCCGCTCTCGCGGATAAATGCCTCGACCTCCTCCGGCTGCGGCATCACACACAGCGCGCCCTTTCTGGTCGTAATCAGGGAAGCCGCCGCGTTGGCAAAAGTCAGCAGTTCGTGCAGATGCGCGTCGTCCAGATTCCGGATCCCGTACTTCAGCACAAAGTGCAGCGCACAGGCGCAGAAGGTGTCGCCCGCTCCGGTCGTCTCGATGGTATCCGGGTTGGCAAAGCCTTCCTCGAAAACCACTCTGCCGTTGCAGAAAGCCTTGCTCCCGTCCTTGCCGAGTGTGGCAAAAACAAGCGGAATGTCGAACCGGTCAATCAGGGTGCGCACACCGCGGTCGATGTCGTCCGTGCCCGTCATGAACTCAATCTCGTTGTCGGAAATCTTCAGGATATCACAGTTCTCAAGGCCGAACACAATCTTTTCCCGCGCCATGTCCTCCGATTTCCACAGCGGCGGACGCAGATTCGGGTCAAAAGAAATCAGTGCGCCGTTGTCCTTGGCGATGGTCAGGGCTTCCTTGGTGGCGCGCTCCACAGTCTCATCCGTCATGGAAAGCGTCCCGAAATGGAAAATCCTCGCCTGCTCCAGCAGCACCTTGTTCCGCTCCACCTCGTCACGGGTCAGCATCACATCCGCACCCGGATTGCGGTAGAAGGAGAAATCCCGGTCGCCGTCGGCGAAGGTCTGCACAAACGCCAATGTCGTGCGGACAACTCTGTCCGTCACCAGTCCCGACATATCTATTCCCTGGGCCTCAGCCCGCTCCCGCAGCATGCGGCCGAACATGTCGTCTCCGACCTTGCCGATAAAAGCGGTCCTGTGTCCCAGACGTGTCAGCATGGAGAGCACATTGCAGGGCGCCCCGCCGGGATTTGCTTCAAAAAGCGGATTTCCCTGCGGACTCATGCCGTTCTGTGTAAAGTCGATCAAAAGCTCTCCAAGCGCTGTAACATCGATACTTTTGTCCCGTGCCATGACGTAGTCTCCTCCTGTCGATAACCCGAAAATTACAGTTATATTATTATATCATACTCCGGAAAAATCCGCCATGCAGGCATGGCGCAGGCCCTCTCTCCCGGATCGCGCATGAATTCAGTGCAGACGCGTCAGTTTTTGAAACTGTGCACCGGTGCAGGGATGCGGCCGCTGCGGTTGACAAACTCGTCGCAGGAGAATCGGCTTACGGGCATAATCGGCGCATAGCCGAGCAGGCCGCCGAAGCTTGCCTCCTCGCCCACGGTTTTCCCGATCACCGGGATAATGCGGACGGCGGTGGTCTTCTGGTTAATCATGCCGATTGCCATTTCGTCGGCGATGATACCGGCAATGGTCGTGTCCTTCACATCGCCGGGTACGGCGATCATATCCAGACCGACCGAGCATACGCAGGTCATGGCCTCCAGCTTTTCGATCGTAAGGGATCCTCTGCGGACCGCATCGATCATCCCCTGGTCCTCGCTGACCGGAATGAAAGCGCCTGAAAGGCCGCCCACATAAGATGATGCCATGATGCCGCCCTTCTTCACCTGATCATTGAGCAGTGCGAGAGCTGCCGTCGTGCCGGGCGCACCGGCGCTCTCCAGGCCCATCTCGCACAGAATATCGGCAACCGAGTCACCAATGGCCGGCGTCGGTGCCAGGGACAGATCCACAATACCAAAGGGAACACCGAGCCGCTCTGAGGCTTCTTTTGCCACCAGCTGGCCAACCCGCGTCACCTTGAAGGCTGTCTTCTTCACACACTCGCACAGGGTTTCAAAATCCGCGCCGCGCACGCTCTCGAGGGCGGTTTTGACCACACCTGGTCCGCTGACGCCGATGTTCAGAATCCGGTCCGCCTCCGTCACACCGTGAAACGCGCCCGCCATGAACGGATTATCATCCGGCGCGTTGCAGAACACCACCAGCTTGGTGGCGCCGATGGAATCCCGGTCCGCAGTCTGAAGGGCCGCTTCCTTCACAATGGTTCCCATGAGCCGCACCGCATCCATGTTGATGCCGGTCCGGGTCGAACCCACGTTGACGGACGCGCAGACCCGCTCCGTCCTCGCAAGTGCCTCCGGAATCGCGCGGATCAGCAGTTCGTCGGAGTGCGTCATGCCTTTGGAAACCAGTGCGGAAAAGCCGCCCAGGAAATTGACGCCGACCTCTCCGGCCACATCATCGAGCATGAGGGCCAGTTCAACAAAGTCCTCGCTCGTGCGGCAGGCCGCCCCGCCCACCAGTGCGATCGGGGTGACGGAAATCCGCTTATTGACAATCGGAATGCCGTAGTCACGGGAGATCTCCTCTCCCGTCCTCACCAGATCCTTCGCGCTCTCATAGATTTTGCACCGGATCCGCTCTTTCAGTTCCTGAAGATCCGGCGACACACAGTCCAGGAGACTGATGCCCATGGTGATCGTGCGGACATCGAGATTCTCCCGCTCGATCATCGCATTGGTTTCGGCTACTTCTCTGATACTGATCATATTATTCCCGCCTCACTTCAGATTCAGATCCGGTGCATCAGATCGAATATTTCTTCCTTCTGGCACTTGATCTGCACGCCGATCTCCTCGCTTCCGACCCGCGAAAGCTCCTCCGTCAGTTCGCCGAACGGAATGTCCGTCGACGAGACATCCACGATCATCATCATGTTGAAATACCCCTGGACGATCGTCTGGGAGATATCCAGGATATTGATGTGATGCTTTGCAAGATAGGTGCAGACGCCGGCGATAATGCCGACAGTGTCCTTACCGACAACCGTGATAATGGCGCGTTCCATCGTGTTTCCTCCGTGAATAAAAAGTGTTCTGTGCAAAATCCGGAATCCCGCTTTGCTGAACCCGTTCCGGGCGGAATCCGGCCTCTCAGAAATCGATGCAGACCGAGGGCTCTTTCCTCGGCGCGATCCGGATCGGCAGATCCTCCGGCAGATAGCCGCAGTCCCTCTCCAGCAGCTCAAACCGGACCGTTTCATAAGCAAGCTCGGGCAGGTTGTTCTCCTGGCTCAGATGGCCGAGGAAGATCGCGCGCATGTGGGAATTGAGCACCTGCGACAGCAGTTTGCCGGACGCCAGGTTGGAAAGGTGTCCGCGGTCTCCGAGAATGCGCTGCTTAAGCGGATACGGGTAAGGCCCCACCTGCAGCATGTTGATATCGTGATTGGCCTCCAGCAGCAGAACGTCAGTGTTCTTCAGACATTCCACCGTGTAATCCGTAAAGCATCCCAGATCCGTGCAGACAACCGCCTTCCGGCTGCCGTAGAGAATGCGGTATCCCACCGGCTCCGCCGCGTCGTGGGAAATCGACATCGGGTTGATGGTCAGATCTTTGATGGTCTGCTTCTCGTCAGCCCGGATCGGGACAAAGCGCTCCGGATCAATACTCTCCCCGGCCGGACTTTTCCGGATGGCGGCAATGGTGCCGCGGGTCGCGTAGATCGGCATCTGCGTCTGCTTCGCGATCATTGAAAGTCCGCCGATATGATCCGAATGCTCGTGGGTAATCAGAATCCCGTCTATGTCCTGAAGGCTCAGGTCCAGGTCTTTTAATGCCCCGGCCGTGCGCTTCCTGCTGATTCCCACATCCACCAGCAGATGCGTCGTCTCGGAACCGATATAGATACAGTTCCCGCTGCTTCCGCTGGCTATGGTCTCAAATCGCATGAATAAAAACTCCTGTTCCTGTTTCTTCTGTCTTCCGTCCTGCCGCCGGTGCCGCTTCCGGACTTACCGTTTTGGCATCAGCCTTGCCATCTCGCGGTCGATTGCGGCAAAACTCTCCTGCGGCGTGCCGGAATTGTCGATCATCACGTCCGTTCCGGCGAGAAACGCCTCGTGGCTGAGCTGGTTTTTTAAAATCGAATCGATCTTTTCATCCGAATAGCCCCGCGATGCTTTCAGCCGCCGTCTTCTCTCGTCAGGATCGCAGTAAATATACCACATTTCATCCACAACTTCATCATAGCCGCACTCGATCAGAAGCGCCGCCTCCACGAAAAAGAAGTCCCGGACACCTGCTGCCCGCTCTTTTTCGATCTCCGCCTCGATCATCTCCCGGACCGCCGGATGAATCAGCCCGTTAACTGCCGCGAGCAGCTCCGGATCCCCGAAAATTGCGGCCGCCATCTTCTTCCGGTCGATCGGAGGTTCGGACGCTTCCGCGCCGCCGGTCTCTTCCGCACCGCCGGTCTCTTCCGCACTGTCCGGCTCTTTCGCGCCCGCAGGCTCTTCCTCTGCGAGGATTCCGCGCCCCAGCAGCTCCACCAGCTTGTGATAGCAGTCCGTTCCGGGCTCCTGTACCTCGTGGGCGGCCTCGTCCGCGAGCAGAATCCGCGCATTATAATGCTCTTCTATATAGCTGAGCAGGCTGGACTTTCCGCAGCCCACACCGCCTGTGATTCCGATGACAATCATATCCTGTTTCCTGTCCCTCCGCTGCCTTTCCGACAGCTTCCGTTCGCTTCTGTCAGCTTCCGCTCGCTTCTGTCAGCTTCTGCTCGCTTCTGTCAGCTTCTGTCAGCTTCCGCTCGCTTCTGTCAACTTCCGCTCGCTTCTGTCAGCTTCCGGAATCTCCTGCTGTCTCACGAAAAAACACAAATTGACCATAATTCCTGCTTTTTCATGATTTAAGTACAATTTTGAGCATCCGGAAAAGCAGTAAATTCATAAAATCTGTACGTAAACAGCTGTTTTTGTCATTTTACGTACATTTCAGCACCTGCGATCCGCCTGATTTGATGCCCTGACTGTGCAAAAATTGTACTTTTTTCTCGATTTCGTAAGAATTATGGTCAATCAGCAGTTTATAAGCCCCCGATAACTCGAAAAAAAGCTTCATTTATTGACCATAATTCCAGAAATTTCCCTATTTGAGTACAATCCCCGGCCATCAAGCCAGCAGACGAACGGTCGCCGAGTATCCCCGGCCATCAAGCCAGCAGACGAACGGTCGCCGAGTATCCCCGCCCATCAAGCCGGCCGACAAGCCAACCAACGAACACCTGAACAGCGCAGGCGCCGCGCCTTATTTTGACCCGAACCAGTCCCGGCCCTCGTGGCAGTCGACTTCGAGCGCCACCTTCAGCTGTGCGGCGCCTTTCATCCCTTCCACCAGCAGCTCGTGGACTTCCTGCTCCTCACCGGGGGCGGTCTCCACCAGCAGTTCGTCGTGAATCTGCAGGATCAGCCTGGACTGCAGCTGCCGCTTCTCCAGTTCTTCCCAGACCCGGATCATCGCCAGCTTCATGATGTCCGCGGCGCTTCCCTGAATCGGGGAGTTCATGGCGACGCGCTCGCCGAACTGCCGCTGCATGAAATTGCTGTTCTTCAGCTCCGGAACCGGCCGGCGTCTGCCGTACATCGTCTCCGCGTAGCCCTTCTCTTTGGCTGATGCCACCAGGCCGTCCAGGAACGCCTTCACGCCGGGATAGGTGGCAAAATACTGCTCAATATACTCCGCGGCTTCCTTCCGGGAGATCGACAGGCCCTGGGAAAGGCCAAAAGAAGTCTGCCCGTAGATGATGCCGAAATTGACCGCTTTGGCGTTGCGGCGCTGCAGCGGCGTCACTTCTTCAAAAGGAGTGTGGAAAACCTTGGAGGCGGTAATCCTGTGAATGTCCTCGTCCTGCATATAGGCGTCGATCAGCTCCTCGTCCCCGGACATGTGCGCGAGAATTCTGAGCTCAATCTGCGAATAGTCCGCGTCGGTAAACAGACAGCCGTCCTTCGGGATGAAGCACTTGCGGATCGCTTTGCCCAGCTCGGTCTTCATCGGAATATTCTGCAGGTTCGGATCCGTCGAACTGATCCGCCCGGTCGCGGTAATCGTCTGATGGAAGGTCGTGTGAATCCGCGAGTCCGGTGCAATGAATGCGGCCAGGCCGTCCGCGTAGGTCGACTTCAGCTTCGTCAGCGCGCGATACTCGAGAACTTCCGAGACAAAAGGCACCTCCGGCTCCAGCTTCTGCAGGACGTCCGCCGAGGTCGAATAGCCCGTCTTCGTCTTCTTTCCGCCGGGCAGCTTCATTTCATCGAAAAGCACCTCTCCCAGCTGCTTCGGCGAAGCGATGTTGAAGGGATGCCCCGCCGCCCGGTGAATCGACTCCGTCAGTTCCTCAATCCGCCCGGTCAGCCGGTCTCCGTAGGCTTTGAGTTCCTCCGGGACAATCCGGATGCCGATCCGCTGCATATCATAGAGAATAAAGGACAGCGGCCGCTCCATCTGTGTGAAAAGCTGCCACATGCCCCGCTCCTGCAGTTCCTTCGCTGCGGGCGGTGCCGCGCGCCGCAGACCGTCCGCCGTCCGGCAGGCGTATTCCGCGACCCGTTCTTCTCCTCCCATTTCGGAAAGGACCTCCGCGAAGCTCTTTTTGGCCAGGAACGCCTTCTCGCCCTGAATACTCTCGCCCAGGTATTCCGAGATGACGTCCTCGGCCTCATAATCGCTTTTCAGCGGGTTCACCAGATAGGCGATCAGCAGAAGATCCTGCAGGCCGGACAGATCAATGCCGTCCCGGAACTCTCCGCTCTCGATTCCCCAGAGTCCGAACTGGTGCTGCAGATATGCTCCTGCGGCAAAATATGGCTCGGGTCCTATCATTGCCTGCGCCGTATCTGACGTCCCAGCTCCCGCCCCGCGGTTCTTCTCCCGCAGACTCTTCCGAAGTCCGGCGAGCAGGCCGGTCAGAGCGGCGCTCTGTGCCTCATCCTCCGCCGGGAAGTAAACACATTCTTCCTTCGTGGAGACCGCAAGTCCCAGCATCACGGTCGGCAGCCCCAGCGGCACCTCATCATAGACAGGGACCAGTCCGATGCCGCCTTCCGCAGGAATAAGAAGGCGCGCTGCCTCTTCATAGTCCCGGCTGATCCGGCAGGAGAAGCCCTTCTTCCCGCTTCCGGCGCCGCCGTCCGCTTCTGCGTCTTCGCCGGCGGCAGTTCCCGCGATGGCCGCCGCGGAAAACCGCGGCAGGAAATTCTTGAAATTCAGCTCCGTAAAGAGCTCAAAAGCCTCATGTGTATAGAAATCATGGATCCGGGCTTCCTCCCGGTCCAGTTCGATGTCGCAGTCCGTCTTAATGGTCGCAAGAAACAGCGACATTCTCGCCTTGTCCTCGTTGTCGGCCAGATTCTGATGCAGCGCCTTCTTCGTGATTTCGTCGAGATGCTCGTAGACGCCGTCCACGGAGCCGTACTGCTGAATCAGCGCAACGGCAGTCTTCTCGCCGACCTTCGGCACACCCGGTATGTTGTCCGAGGAATCGCCCATGAGCGCTTTGACATCAATAAACTGCCGCGGCGTCACCCCGTAGGCCGCCTCGACATCCTGTGCATAATAGTTCTCAATTGTGGTCTGCCCCATGCGGGTCTTCGGAATCCGGATCCGGGTGCGCTCCGTCGCAATCTGCAGCAGATCCCGGTCTCCGGAGACCAGGCTGACCTCCATGCCCCCGCTCTCCGCTTTGCGGGCCAGCGTGCCCAGAATGTCATCCGCCTCAAGCCCCGCCTGCTCCCGCATTGCGACACCCATGGCGGCCAGCACTTCCTTGATCAGCGGCACCTGCTCCCGCAGCTCGTCCGGCATCGCATGGCGCGTTCCCTTGTAATCCGCATAATATTCATGGCGGAAGGTCGGCGCGTGGACGTCAAAAGCCACCGTCAGATAGTCCGCCTGCTCCTCCTCCAGAATTTTGAACAGAATATTCAGGAATCCATACACTGCACCTGTGTGCACACCCTTGCTGTTGGTGAGATCCGGCATCCCGTAGAACGCCCGGTTCAGAATACTGTGTCCGTCAATCAGAACGAGTTTTTCAGACTTTGTGTCCGCCATGTCTCCTCCTTGTCATTTCCCCCGGAGCTTTTATCCGGAACATTTACCGGGAAAATCGGCCGATTCAATGCGCCTTCGGCGCGCGGCCGACGCTGCATGTCAAGTCTGCCTTCTGCAGACTTGACACATTTACCAGATCAGCAGCATGGCCGCGCCTGCTGCCAGCGCAATGCCGACTGTCACAAGCTCCAGCGTATAGGCGATCTTCTCCAGCTTTCTGCGCGCCTTGAGCCGCCTGGAGGATTCCGTCACCGTCTGCTCCACTTCCTTCCTCAGGTTGAAGCTCTTACCGGTCTCGAGATGATCGAGGCCGCGGTCCACCAGCAGCTGGATTGAGAGATCCTCACGGCAGGTGGCGCACTCCCGGTAATGGGTCAGGAAAGCCCCCAGCTGTTCGTCGTCCAGTTCGTCCGCTTCGAAGGCGGGAATCATATCTCTGAAATTTCTGCAGTTCATCTTATTCCCTACATGCTCTCAATCTGCGCGGTGATCAGGGCGCTGACCGCATCCGCGAACTGGCCCATGTCGCGGATCCGCACAAAACTTCTTCCGTAGATTCTGCGCGCCGCGGGCAGTTCGCTGTCCTCTCCCGTAAAGACGCACATCACGGCAATATTTTCCATCCTGCAGGCGTGCACCTGCGCGGCCACATCACTGACTGCGGCCTCTTCGTCATAATCCAGCAGGTGCATGCTGCGCCCCGCCTGAATCTTTATCATATCATATGGCTTGCAGTCCGAGACAGCGATCAGAAGCCGGTGCTCGGCGGAATTCTTTTCCAACAGCCCTCTGCACAGCCGGATTGCCAGACCGTCCCGGTTCGCGCCGGCTGTCGAATAGCGGAAAATCCGGTCATTGTCATGAATCTCTCCGTAGTCCCGGTAGCGCGTCATGATCGTGTATCCGCTCATGGAACAGAAAGACAGCACCCGCACCGGAATCCCGCACCTTGTCAGGCTCTCGGCGATCATATATCCCTGTGCCGAAACCGTCTTCCTGCGCGATTCCTGCGAAGTCGACGCGTCCAGAAGAAGATCGACGGTCAGATTGCCGGTGTCACCCGGGACCGTCCTGATAAAGACCCGGTCATCCGAAAGCAGCAGTCCCCGCCACATCCGGTTTCCGGCAAGCACACCGGTTCTGGAGACGAACCTCTCCTCCTCCAGATGCATCAGAATCGAATTCCGGAGGCGGTCGGTCAGCTGCGCGATCTGCACCTGGTAGCGGTCCGCGTGCTTCTCATAATCCTCTGCGTTCTGCCTGCGCTGCCGCAGTGCCTCATTGCGCGAGGTGCCGGCAAAAGTATCCCGCAGCATCTCCTTTGTGTAATCGCCGCGGGTGAAGTACAGATGGCACCCCTTGTGGTTCTGCGTGCAGTACTCCTGCTCCATGGACCGCACCTCCGCCGCCGTGTACAGCGGCGTCCCGAAATGGTGGGCGATGTAATCCTGCAATCCCATCCCTTTCGGCCGGCGGCCGCCCATGAAGTTCACACTCTTGTGATAGGCGGCGGGGTCCTCCGGCGTATATTCATACAGATGCTCGCCCCAGCCGAACGCGAGCGCCCGGACCGGCTCTGTCTCCTGCTCACTCTGCGCATTTTTACCGCCGCCCAGTCCGGAGAGGAACGGAAGCTTTGAGAGAAATCCTCCGATATGCTTCTCTTCCGGCAGCGCATCCGCCTCGGTCCCGTATCCGAAGTATTCGGTCAAAATCCGGCTCAGTTCCGCGATCCATTCGTCTGTGGTCTGCGCGTGGATGGATTCGATCTGAAGCAGAAGTTCGCGGTCCCTGGGGCTGATCCTCGAGAAAATACTGCCGCTCGAAGGTTCCTTCGGCGCCTTTCCGGCGTCCTGCCGCGCTCTGCCGGTCTGTGCTGCGTCTTCCGCAAGCACATGCTCCATGTGAGCGCGCAGCAGTTCCCGCGTGCGGTACAGTGCCGCCTCCTCATAAACTTCGTCCCGCGAGAGCTTTACCAGTTCCTCACCTGCATACTCCCGGCGAAGCCACGGAAAAACCGGCCGGTCTGCGGCCTCCAGTTCGAAGACAGAGCACTCCAGTGCAATCCAGAACAGATTCTCATACCACTCCCTGTTCCGGGTTTTCCGGAAGGTTTCGTAAAAGGCGCGGAGTTTGTCCCACTCGTAGTGACGGCACGCCGCACCGATCAGACTGTTCCAGTACAGCTGTGCGCGTCCCTCGTCGTCATAGGCATGAAAATCAGGGGCGAGAGAATAATCCCCCGCCGCATTCCAGATCAGATTATCTGCCCGTTTTTCCTCAAATTCCGCGATCTCCATATGATTCCGCAATTTCCGTTTATACGCAGATTATCTGAACATATCGTCCCGGCCCATACTGCGCGGAATCCGGACAGACACCAGATCCAGCACCAGCTGCCGCTCATAGTCCTCAAAGCATTTATTGACCATGCCAAGCTCAATGGCGGCTCCTGCCGGCAGGCCTCTGTCAATCAGGCGGATCGACGCGATCAGACCGCGCAGATCCAGCGACTTCGTCGAAATCTCGCCGCCCTCACATTTTGCCCGGATGTCCTGGAAAAGCAGTGCCATCTGCTCGGCGCTGCTCTCCTTCAGATTCGGGAACACCTCCGAGAGAAGCTTCTTCAGATGCTCCTGGGAGATCACGGGCATGCGGATCACCATAAAGCGCGACGCGAGTGCCTCGTTCAGTTCCCGGGTGCCGGCATAGCCGTAGTTCATCGTGCCGATAAAGCGCGCCGCTTCATGCAGATGAATCCGCTCATAGCCAGGAATGTCGATCACGCGGCGGAAATCCAACGCGGCGTGCAGCACGGCAAGCGATTCATTTTTTGCCATATTGATTTCATCGAGGACGCCGAAGCCGCCCTCTTCCGCACAGCGGACGATCGGGCCTTTGCGCAGCTGCACCGCGCCGTCCCGGAAGGTATCTGTTCCGATGAGGGAGGAAGAATCCGTGTTCACATAGAAGGAAACGTCCCACTCCGGTCTGCCGAAAGCGGCACCCAGCCCCTGGGCCAGCACATTCTTGCCGGTCGCCTTGGGCCCGTCCAGCAGGATGTTCTCTCCTGCGAGCAGCGCGGCGGCGGCTTTTTCCCAGATTTCGGGGCCGTAGTAGTGATAAGCCGGAACAGGGATCCGGTCCTTCATCCGGTCCGGGATTTTATAAAAGGCGCGGAACTGTTCGATCTCCCGCACCACCTGCTCCGAGACGCCTTCTTTTCTTAAAAAATCAAGCATGTCATGTCCTCTGAGTGTATAAAGATTTCTCGCAGACTGATTATAGTACAAAAAGAAGGGGCTGTCACTTTGGACAGCCCCTTCGGGTTTTACTGCTCAGATGCAGACTCTTCAGAGAGTCTCAATCATCTCATGCCTTCTTCGCAGCCTGCTTCTTGAAGACTCCGACTGCCTCGAATACGAGGATAACAGCCAGGATAACCATTGCAAGCGCGAACAGCAGCTGGAACCAGTCGCCCCATGCAGCAGTGCCGCCGCCGATAGCAGCGAACTTCTTCTTGATGGTCAGCAGGAGGCTGCAGATGGTCGCAACCAGCATGAAGCACATCGGGAAGTAGAACATCTTGTTGTTCTTGCCGACTTCACCCAGCCATGCGCAGACAGCCATCAGAGCAAGTCCTGCAAGCAGCTGGTTGGCAGCACCGAACAGACCCCAGATCTGGCTCAGGGACAGTCCGCCGAGGACGCAGCCTACGATAACCATGAATGCGGTACCGAACAGCGGGTGTGCAAGAATCTTGCGCGCGCCGGCAGCATCCTTGTAGGTTGCCTCGCCTTCCTTCAGGAAGAGCTCACCGAACATGAAACGGGACAGACGGGTACCGGTATCAAGGGATGTCAGAGCGAATACGGAAACAGCCAGTGTCAGCAGAGCTGCAATGACCTTGTTGCCGTAGAACATGCTCGCAATACCCTGTGCGAAAGCAACAGCCGGAGAACCGAACTCACCTGCGACGTACTGGTCGAAGACCATACCGACGGCGATCAGGGAGATAACGCCCAGAGCGGACTCGATCAGCATGGAGCCGTAACCGATCAGCTTCGCATTGCCTTCGTTATCGAGCTGCTTGGAAGAAGTACCGGTGGAAATCAGTGAATGGAAACCGGAGCATGCACCGCAGGCAACTGTGATGAACAGTGTCGGGAACATGAAGCCGAGCTTCTCATTGTTGAAGCCGGTGAATGCCGGAAGCTGGAAGTGAGCGCTGCCGGAGAATGCGGTGAAGATGATACCGCAGACTGCTACTGCCATCATCGCATAAAGCAGGAAGCTCGACAGATAGTCACGAGGCTGCAGCATGATCCAGACCGGGATCAGGGAAGCGATGGTGATGTAAAGACCGATCAGGATGATCCATGTGGTTCTGCCCATTGCAAGACCAACGTTCAGACCGATGGCGATGGAGACAACGATACCGACCAGGCCGATGATTGTAGCCGGAAGAGTCTTCATACCCATGCGGTTGGTGAGCATACCATAGATGATAGCCAGGATGATGAACAGAACGGAAATGATTGCGGTTGTCTGGTTGCTGGTCGGGTTGCCGACGAAGCCTGCCTGACCTGCGTCTGCTGCTGTCATGAAGGTACCTGCAACAACGTTGACGAAGGAAGCGATAACCAGAATCAGAACCAGCAGTGCGAAGATAATGAAGAGCTTCTTCGCTCTCGGGCCCATTGTGTCGCCGATGATCTCACCGACGGACTTTCCACCGTGACGGACAGATGCGAACAGGGTACCGAAGTCCTGAAGGCCGCCAAAGAAGATACCGCCGATTACGCACCACAGGAAAACAGGAAGCCAACCGAAAACGGAAGCCTGGATAGGTCCGTTGATCGGGCCTGCGCCTGCGATGGATGAGAAGTGATGTCCCATGAGGACTGCCGGCTTTGCCGCGACATAGTCGACACCATCTTCCATGGTCTTAGCGGGAGTCTCTCTTGTCGGATCAACGCCCCACTCTTTTGCCAGCCAGCTGCCGTAGGTCATATAACCGATGACCAGGAGGACAATGGCTGCGAGAATGATAAGTAATGCTGTCATTTCTATCTCTCTCCTTTACCTCATAAAATGATAGTTACATATTTGCAAAGAGCTTTTCCAGCGATCGGCCCAGGTAATTGCTTACCTTTTTTCCGCTGGTCAGCTCATAAGCAACCACGCGATACCCGCTCCAGCCCCACAGGCCGAAACGGTAACTCTTGTAGCGGCGCAGCTTCTTTATTCTGGCCGCTGTCTGCGGATCAATTTCATCCGCGACGATAAACAGCGAAATATCCGTATTCCGATGATTCTGCTTCGCATTCACGCGGGAGAGACCTTCTTCCCAGGCCCGCTCATCCAGCTCGTCAAGTGTTTGGTCATCGAGCCGGTCTACAAGTGCGTAGAACGCGATCTCCCTTGAATCCATCTCGGCGTACTTTGCACTCTTTAAAAGAAAGTACTCTTCGCCGTGAACAGAAAACTCCGCTTCTGCCGCAAAAGGCGGCACCGGGTTGTCCCGGTTGATTGTGTAATAGCGCTCATACAGCGTCAGGAGCCGTTCGAGCACCTCCATTCTGGTGCGGCAGATCATTTCCCGGCAGCCTCCGCGTTCTCCTTCTTCGGCGGAACGCTGAAGTTCCCGTTCGGCATCCGGAATTTCAGTTCTTTCATCAGTTCCTGCGCGGCGCGCTTGCCGGGCAGCTGGATCTGCGCAAGTTCCACGTCACCGTTTCCGCAGATTACCAGATTCTCCATCTCGAATTCCCCGCGCCCGCAGCACATTTTGGCCGGAACAGCCATGATCCTGCGGAAGCAGCGGTAAATCTGGGTGTAAGGAATGTAATAATGCTTTAATTTTGCACGGAAAAACAGGTGTCCTGCGCCTGCGCGCACAACACCGAACTCTCTGGCTTCTTTATATTCCTTCTCCAGACTCTCTGAATCTTTTTCTTCTGAAGTATTTTCTACGACAGAATAAAATTTCATAATCTCCTCTCCTGCATTGGGAAACTCCCAAATCAAGGCTTAGGGACTATTATACCACCCTTTTTTTAAAAAGATAGCGCAAACGTTATTTTTTTACAGGGTTTTTTCGGCTTATTCTCAGAGACGAACACCTTCTACTTCCAGTTTTCTGAAAATCCATACTTTTTTCAGATAAAATCGGATGGTGTCGTCATATTCCAGACGATAGTTTGGAAGCAAAATCCGGCCGACCTCCGTCGTGACCGCCCGGTATTTTTTCTTCTGCACCAGATAATCGGCGAACTCATCCGTCACATAGCGCAGGAAAATCTCCGTGACCTCGATGTCCGAGTGATCGCTCGAGGCCACTTCGATCGAAATATTCCTCTTTTTCTTACTGCGCAGCAGCTCCAGCAGCTCCGGGCTGTATTCAACCTTCATCGAATCTCCTGTCGTCTTCAGTCTGATCTCTTATCGGATCTCCTCAAGCTCGTACGGTGTCTCCTGATAGACCATATTGATCCAGTTGCTGTAAAGCAGCTGGGAGTGGGAGCGCCACTCCAGGAGCGGCTTCTGCTCCGGGTCGTCCTCCGGGAAGTAATTGATCGGAATCTTCGGGTTAATCCCCTTCTTCACATCGCGCACATACTCATCGCGCAGCGTGTAGCGGTCATATTCCGGATGGCCCATGACATAGACTTCTCTTCCGCCCCGCGCCGTGATCAGCAGCACGCCCGCCTCCGGAGACTCCGCCAGAACCTTCAGATCCTTACAGGACTTGATCGCCTCGTGCGGGACCGTCGTGTAGCGGCTGTGCGGGATCAGGAAATAATCGTCAAAACCGCGGACCAGCGGATCCTTGCGGTGATAAACCTTGTGGCGGTAGACGCCGGAGAGTTTCTCCTTCAGAAGCTTCTTCTGCAGGCCGTGGTGATAATAGAGCCCCGCCTGCGCGCCCCAGCAGATGTGGAAGGCACTGGTCACGTGCGTCGTGCTCCACGCCATGACCTCGCAAAGCTCCGGCCAGTAGTCCACTTCTTCATATTCCATCTGTTCCACCGGCGCGCCCGTGATGATCAGTCCGTCGAAGTGCCTGCGCCGCAGCTCGTCAAAAGTGTAATAGAACTGCTGCAGGTGGTTGCGGGAGGTGTGCGCGGATTCATGTGTGCTCATCCGCATAAAGGTAATATTCACCTGAAGCGGCGTGTTGGAGATCATGCGCAGCAGATCCAGCTCCGTGTCCTCCTTCTTGGGCATCAGATTCAGGATCGCAATCTCCAGCGGACGGATATCCTGGTGAATAGCCCGTGTCTCATCGACCACGAACAGATTTTCCTTTTCGAGAATTTCTCTGACCGGAAGGTCATTCTGAATCTTAATCGGCATGTTCTGCTCCCGCCAGCTCCAGGAATGCCTCTTCGGAGAGAATCGGTATTCCGAGCTCCTGTGCTTTTTTATTTTTTCCGGACGTCGAGGTGACGTCATTATTGATCAGATAATCCGTCTTCGAGGAGACGCTTCCGGCCGCTTTGCCGCCGCGATCCTCGATAAACTCCTTCAGCGCCTCGCGATTGGCAAAATGATGCACGGCCCCGGTGATGACAAAGGTTTTGCCTGCAATCGCGCTGCCCGCCGCACCCTGGCCGCTCACGCCGCCTGCCGCATCGTCCGGGCCGCCGCCTTCTCCGTCTGCTCCGGCACCTGCTGCCCCGGTTCCTTCCGGCTGCGCCGGCACCGGCGGCGTCAGTTCCTTCATCAGATCATCCAGCATCGCCCGGTTCGAGGCATTCTCAAACCAGCTATGGATCGCGCCGGCCAGCACGGGTCCCACGCCCTCTACAGCTGCCAGTTCTTCCTCCGATGCGGCTCCGATCGCGTCCGTATTTCCGAAATGCCGGATCAGGACTCTCGCCGTCGCCGCGCCGATCCCCGGAATGCCGAGCGAATAGAGAATCCGCGCCCAGGAACGCGTGCGGGACAGCTCAATGCCTTCCATCAGTTTGGCATAGGATTTCTCGCCGAAGCCCTCCATCTCCACAAACTCGTCGTGGTGCGCGTCCAGATGATAAATGTCCGCCGGCTCCTTCAGCCACCCTCTCGCGATCAGCTTCTCCAGCGTCATCTCCGAGAGGCCTTCAATGTTCATGGCGTTGCGGCTGGTGAACAGGGCAAAGCTCTTGAGCTTTTTCGCCGCACAGTCCGGGTTCAGGCACACCAGCACCTGCGAATCGTTGTCCGAGCGGATCTGCGTCGGCCCGCCGCAGACCGGACACGTGTCCGGGATCACCAGCGAATCCGACTGCGTCAGATTCTCTGCGATCTGCGGAATAATCATGTTGGCCTTATAGACCGTGATCCGGTCCCCGATGCCGAGCTTTAAGGCGCGCACAATACTCACATTGTGGACCGATGCGCGCTGCACCGTCGTCCCCTCCAGCTCCACCGGGTCAAAAATCGCCACGGGATTAATCAGCCCCGTGCGGGATGCGCTCCATTCAACCTCGCGCAGCACTGTCTCGCTGATCTCGTCCGCCCACTTGAACGCAATGCTGTTGCGAGGAAACTTGGCGGTCCGCCCCAGCGCCTCGCCGTAGGCGATGTCGTCGAACAGCAGCACCAGCCCGTCCGACGGAATGTCGTAATGCTGAATCTTCTTCTCGTAATATTCAATCCGTTCCTGAATCGTCGCGGCGCTCACGCGGTGATATTCCACCGTCTCAAAGCCCTGCTCCTGCAGGAATTCGAACTGCTTTTCTCTCGAGTTGGCAAAATCAGGCCCGTCGTCCTGACCGGAAGCAGGCGCCGCGCTCACCAGGGCAAACGCATAGAAGCGCACATTGCGCTTCGCGGTCACGGCGCTGTCCAGCTGCCGCACGGAACCGCTGCACAGATTCCGCGGGTTCTTGTAGCGGACATCTCCGGTCCTGCCTTCCTCCGCGGCCTCTTCCTCGAGCTGCGCATTGATTTTGTCAAAATCCGAATAGCGGATGACCGCTTCACCGCGCAGGACCAGGGTTCCGTCAAAGGGAATCGTCATCGGAATATTGCGGAACGCCCGGGCGTTGCCGGTGATGACCTCGCCGATCTCACCGTTTCCCCTCGTGACGGCTTTAACCATTTTTCCGCCTTCATAGGTCAGAACAATGGTGAGTCCGTCCAGTTTCCAGGAAAGAAGTCCCTCCTGGTCGCCCAGCCACGCCTGCAGATCCTCCCGGGATTTTGTCTTGTCCAGGGACAGCATCGGACTCGCGTGACGCTCCTTCGGAAGTTCGTCCACAGATTCATAGCCGACACGGACCGTCGGGGAATCCGACATCACCACGCCGGTCTTCTCCTCCAGAGCGACGAGCTCATCGTAGAGCGCGTCATATTCATAGTTGCTCATGATCTCCGTATCCTCGGCGTAGTATGCTCTGGACGCGCGGGTTAAGAGATCAATCAGCTCACGCATTCTGCGCTGCTCATCCATAGAATCTCTTCCTCCTGGTTCCGTTCCCGGTATTCCGGGCAGATGCTGCCTGCTCTTTGCTCTGAGAATTCCGGGCGGCTGACGCCTGCTCTCCGCTCCGGGCATTCCGGGCGGGTTTCTCACACGCCTTCATGAGCTTCGCGATTTCCTCCGATGAGAGTTCGCGCATTTCTCCGGGCTTTAAGCCGCCCAGCATGACGGTCAGGACGCGGACACGCTTCAGCTGCTTCACGTCTCTGCCGATGGTATGACACATGCGGCGGATCTGCCGGTTCAGTCCCTGTGTCAGGACAATCCGGAAGGTGTCCTCGCCAAGGCGCGTAACCTTGCAGGGCTTTGTTTTGACACGCAGGTCAGGAAGCCAGATACCCTTCGAGAGGCGCTCTAAGTCCTCATCCGTAATTTTGCCGCGCACACGGACAATGTATTCTTTTTCATGTCCGGCGCGCCCGCGCATCATTTTGTCTACCAGCTGTCCGTCGTTGGTCATCAGAAGGAGTCCCTCCGAGTCCTTGTCCAGCCGGCCTGCATACGTCAGACGCTCCGGATAATGAAAAACATCCCGGAGGGTGACCTCCGCGTGCGGATCGGAATCCGTCACGGTCACACCCACCGGTTTGTAATAAGCAACAACAATACGCCGCTCCCCGCCATGCACCGCACGGCCGGAAACGACGATCCGTTCTTCTCCGCTGACCTTGTCGCCGACCTGGGCAATCCGACCGTCGATCGTCACCTCGCCCTGGCGGATCAGCTCGTCCGCGGCGCGCCTGGAACACACACCGCAGGACGCCAGATATTGATTAAGCCGGATCAGCTGCATCTCACAGCCTCCCGAGCAGCATGGCCGCATTCTGCGGGATCATGCACTCCGCGTGCTCCTTTATGAGCGCCGCGCCGGTCCTGTGCCCGGTCAGAAGTTCACCGTACTCATTGGCTGTCAGCACGATGCGCTCAAACTCTTCGCGGCTGAGGGCTGCCTCGGCGGGCAGGCTGACCAGCAGGTAATAATCTCCCGCATTGTCCCTGTACAGCGATGTGTCCAGATCGACAAAGTCCATCAGGAAGCGGCAGCTGCGTGTGACATCCCGCATGCTCTCAAACCGGAAGACCCAGGTCTGCGGACGGGCAGTCAGATTTTGCCCCTCTCCGTCCTCGGACGTCTCCGGATTCGCTGCGGATTTTCTGCGGCTGCTGCCGGAAGAAGCGGACCCGCCGGAGCTGCTGTCAGGCGTCGGAATCCCGCGCGCCTGCATGGATTTCCTGACCGCGTCCATAACCAGCTTCGAAACCGCCGGATCCATCGCCGGGGAAGCGTGGTCCGAAAGTGTCAGGCTTAAGGAGTGATCGGGCAGAATCGTCAGGCGCATGGAAGTATGTTCGCCCGTGATGTGGACGTTCTCGCGCCGCGCCGCCTCATCGATGATCTGCTTCAGGAACTCCATGGCGACGCCCCGCCGCTCAAAAATATCGTCCATCTGCAGGCCGTTGTCGATCAGGTCCTGGGGTGTAATGATGCAGTTAATTGTTTTATCGTCTATTCTTCGAAAGATCATAATGTAAGATTATAAAGCACACAAGCACGACCCTGCAACCCGCAAGGCCGTGCTCATTGTCCAATTGTTTCTTTTCAGCCGACAACTGTTTTCTGCTTTCCGGCTGTTCTTAACTTTCTATTACGCGTTTGCCTGAGCCATAACTTCGGCGGCAAAGTCGTCGACTCTCTTCTCGATGCCTTCGCCTGTCTCATAGCGGACAAAACCGCGAATGGAAAGGTCTGCGCCGTTCTGCTTTGCAACGTCAGCCAGATACTGAGCAACGGTCTGCTTTCCGTCTGCAGCCTTTACATAAACCTGCTCCAGCAGGCAGATCTCCTTGAGTTCCTTGGTAAGTCTGCCCATCAGCATCTTCTCGATGATCTGCTGAGGCTTTCTCTTGTTCTCAGGAAGCTCTTCGTTCTCCTTGATGGCCTGCGCCAGAAGGATCTCCTTCTCATGCTCCTTGTACTCCTCGGAGACATCGTCCATGGAGACGTACTTCGGATTCAGAGCAGCAATCTGCATTGCAAGGTTGGTCAGTGCTTCCTTCACAGCGTCGTTCACAACGTTGGTCTTCGCATCAACGATAACACTGATGCGGCCGCCGCCGTGTACATAGGTGGCTACACAGCCCTCATCCGCAACAACCTTCTTGAAGCGGCGGATATCCAGCTTCTCGCTGATGACGGCGATCATGCCGACCAGCGCTTCCTTGACGGTCTCTTCCGGATTGTCTTCCCACTTCTCAGCAAGGAAGCTCTCCAGATCCTGCGCATCGCTGTGCAGAGCCTGATTTGCGACCTTGCAGACATAGTCGCGGAACTTCTCGTTCTTTGCGACGAAGTCTGTCTCGGAGTTGACTTCGACGACTGCTGCCGCGTTGCCTTCGCTTGCGATCATGGTCAGACCTTCCGCAGCGATACGGCTCGCCTTCTTCTCCGCCTTCATGATGCCGTTCTTGCGAAGATATTCAACGGCTGCATCCATATCGCCGTTGGTCTCGGTCAGAGCCTTCTTGCAGTCCATCATGCCTGCGCCGGTTGCTTCTCTTAATTCCTTCACCTGTGCCGCTGTAATTGCCATTGGTGTTACTCTCCTTTCAAAATCCCGGTCAGATCGATCAGATCGATCCGCGTATCGACTTAAATCTCTGAAATTACAGAGTTCCTTCCTCAGCCTGCTCAGCTTCGCTTGCTGCGGACTCCGCTGCAAGAGCTTCCTGGCTCTCCTCGTCAGCGACGACGTTCTCTTCGCCCTGATGTGCCTCGATGACAGCATCAGCCATCTTGCCGGTCAGCAGCTTGACTGCACGGATTGCATCGTCGTTGCCCGGGATCACATAATCCAGATCTTCCGGATCACAGTTGGTGTCGCCGATACCGATCAGAGTAATGCCCAGTGCATGTGCCTCAGAAACACAGATCTTTTCCTTCTTGGGGTCAACTACGAAGATCGCATCGGGGATACGGGTCATCTCCTTGATGCCGCCCAGGTTCTTCTCGAGCTTGTCCCATTCCTTCTGAAGCTTCGCCACTTCCTTCTTGGGAAGGACATCGAAGGTTCCGTCCTGAGACATCTTCTCAATCTTCTTGAGGCGCTCGATCCGGCTCTGGATGGTCTTGAAGTTGGTCAGCATACCGCCGAGCCATCTCTCGTTGACATAATACATACCGCAGCGCTCAGCCTCGGTCTTGACAGCATCCTGTGCCTGCTTCTTGGTGCCGACGAACAGAATGGTTCCGCCCTGCTCCGCGATCTCGAAGACTGCCTTGTAAGCCTCATCAACCTTGATGACGGACTTCTGCAGATCGATGATGTGGATGCCGTTGCGCTCTGTGAAGATGTACGGAGCCATCTTGGGGTTCCATCTTCTGGTCTGGTGACCGAAGTGCACGCCTGCTTCCAGCAGCTGTTTCATGGTTACTACGCTCATTTTACATACCTCCGTTGGTTATGTGCGTCCGCAGACTGACAGGTTGTGGCTTCACTTCCCGCTGCGGCTTTCCCGGTCATTCTTCCGGCTTTCTTATCCGGTCTGTTCTCCGGGCACCTTCGCCGCATCCTGTCTGCGTGTGTTGTGTGGGATCCTGCCGGATCCGTGTCTGTTTCCGCCGCGGCGCAGTCTGATCAGTTTACTCAATCTGCTCAGCCTACTGCGCGCAGCTTATAAATTGTAGCGCAGAGAAACCGGAAAAGCAAGAGGAAAAGTGCACTTATTCCGCCTCGCCGAACTGCATCTGCCAGTACTCGGCGTAGAGGCCGCCCCGGTCGAGGAGTTCCTGGTGGGAGCCGCGCTCGCGGATGCCGTCCGCGTCAAGCACGATGATCTCGTCGGCGCCGCGGATGGTGGAGAGGCGGTGGGCGATGGTGATGGTTGTGCGGCCTTTTGCAAGCAGATCGAGGCTCTTCTGAATATAGCGCTCGCTCTCGTTGTCGAGTGCGGAGGTCGCCTCGTCCAAAATCAGGATCGGCGGGTTCTTGAGGAATACGCGCGCGATGGCGATCCGCTGTTTCTGTCCGCCGGAGAGGCGGGCGCCCCGCTCTCCCACATAGGTGTCATATCCGTCGGGCAGAGACATGATGAAATCGTGGATATCCGCTTTTTTCGCGGCTTCCTCGATTTCCTCCTGCGAGGCATCGGGTTTGCCGTAGGCGATGTTGTCCCGCACGCTGCCGGCAAACAGATACACGTCCTGCTGTACGATACCGATGGCCTGCCGCAGAGACTTCTGCGTCACGCTGCGCACATCCAGTCCGTCGACCCGGACGCTCCCGCCCGTCACGTCATAAAACCGGGGAAGCAGTGAGCAGAGCGTGGTTTTGCCGCCGCCGGAGGGACCGACCAGTGCCACGTTCCGGCCCGCATCCACATGAATATTTACATGATGAAGGACTCGCTCATCGCCGGAATTCTCGTAGGAGAAGCTCACATCGTCATAATCGATCACGCCTCTGACGCCCGCGGCGCCCTCTTCTCCGCCCAGAATGACAGCGTCCGGCGCATCGTTGATCTCCGGCATGACATCCATCACTTCCCGGAAGCGCTCAAAACCGGACAGGCCCTTCTGCAGCATCTCCGTGAACTCAATCAGCACATTGACAGGTCCTGTGAAGACCGCGATATACAGTGCATAGACCGCGAGGTCTTCTCCTGTGATAGAGCCCCTGGCGATGAAGAATCCGCCTGCCACCAGAACCGTGACGTACAGCATGCCTTCAAAGAAATTATTGCCCGCGTTAAACAGCGCCATCTGCCTGTAATTTGCTTTCTTTGAAATAAGGAAAGCATCGTTGCTGCGGTCAAATTTTGCCTTCTCCATGTCCTCGCCCGTGAAAGACTTCACGACCCGGATCCCGCCCAGCGTATCCTGCAGCGAGACATTGATCCCGGCGATCTTCTTCCGGTTGTCGGCAAAAGTTGCCCGCATCCGGCCGTTCTGAAAATAGGAAAAGACAGCCATGCAGCAGACCACCAGCGCGAGCAGCAGCGTCATCGGGACATTGATCCGCATCAGGAGGATGAAGGATCCGACAATCTTTATAATGGAAATAAACAGATTTTCCGGACCGTGGTGCGCCAGCTCGGACAGGTCAAAAAGATCCGAGACCAGCTTTGCCATCATCTCGCCGGTATTGTTCTTATCATAATAGGAAAAGGAAAAGCGCTCGAACTGCTCGAACAGGTCCGCGCGCATGCCCGCTTCCATCTTCGCGCCCATAATGTGGCCCTGGTAGATTACGTAGTGGCGGCACAGCGCCCTCACCAGGTAAAGCGCAATCAGAAATAAGGCCAGCTTTCCCAGGCTCGCCATGATGACCGCGGCACTCTCCTGAAACAGCGTCGCGCGCAGAACACGCAGCAGCTGCGGGAACATCAGATCAATCGCCGACAGAATCGTCGCGCAGATCAGGTCCATCACGAAGACGCCGATATAGGGCTTGTAATACGGGATAAACTTGCGGATCAGTTTCATGAAGATCACCTGCCTAAGCATTAGATTGCGTGCTTCTGATTATGCGCCTTTCTGATGTGCTCCGCAAGCAAGGAATTAGGCCTGATAATCCACAAATATTCAACAATAATAGCGAATTGTTTCAAAGTGTTCGGCCCATCGTTCAACAATCATCTGACTATTAGCTTCGATCATTCGAAGCAGCAGCCGTAATTCTCTTTTCGAAATATGTGAATTATTATTGCATAATAGCGCATGCCCATCTTGAGTAATCCATATTTTGGTGGCATTCTGTACTGGATCACCTTCTGCGACATGAACATGGACAGGCTCGGCCGGTTGATTTCGTTTGACCAAAAGTAGATGATGTACTTTCCAATCCTAAACAGCTGCGGCATTTGCGAATCCTCCTTCAGCTGCAAACTCCATAATCAGGTGCGCATTGTGCCTGATATACGCGGTCAATTCAGTAATCTCCTCCTCAGAATAACCTTCAACATCACTCCACTTATAACTTGGCAGAAGGCATGTCGCATGATAAAAGCCGCCATGAACCGGTTTTTCAAAATAAACCTTTACCGTACCATCGTCCGAAAGCTTGGAGTGCGTTACTTCTGTATTATCAGGAAAAGTCATATAAGGATAAAACATATGCCATCTCTCCTTTCAGCCTAGTTACAGCGGCGTACACTTATATTCTTGAATTAACGGTAGCACAAAAATGCACATTAAACAATTTCTAAATGGCAGAAGCCGGAGCTCATGCCCCGGCTTCGCCATATTCTAACTTTATTGAATTGTTGGTAGATAGGGGTGCTGTTTAGGTCAGCATCCTCTCCTTATGTCTCTTCCTGCTCTCTCTTGCGTTTCTTGAAGGCTGCGATCATGCCGGCCGCACTGGCCATCATCAGGGTCAGCCACAGCTGAAGATCGCTGTCATCGCCTGTCTGCGCTCTGCTCGCGCCAAGCACCTGCGGCGTCCTCGTCGCGCCGAGAACATAAGGCGTTTCCGGAGGTGTTGACGGCGGAGGCGGTGTGCCGGGCGGCGTGTCCGGCGGCGGAGGCGGAGGCGGCGGAGGTGGTGTTGTAAAGGTATTCGTGAAGGCGGCAACAGCCCTTGTCACGCTGATACTGCCTGTCTCGCCCGTCATCGTAACCGTATAGCCCGAGCCCGCGTTCTCTTCAACTGTATAGCTGATTCCCACCGGAAGGCCTGCTGCCAGCTTCGCTTCACCGTGTTTCAGCGTGAACTCTGCCACACCGCCTGTGAAAGTCATCTCGTCATAGGTTCCACTGATGGAAGAATCTCCCAGCGTCACCTTGAATCCAAAGTCTCTCGTCCGGTCACTGGCCGTACTGCTCTCGACCGTCTTCGTAACCTGCAGCTCACCTGTCTTCCTGGTGTTCGTGAATGCTGCTGCGCTAGTCGTTGTGCTGATGGTTCCTTCGTCGCCGGTCTTTCCGCTCAGTTCAAAGCCATCCGCTTCAGCCTCGATAATCTTATAGGCAATGCCGATCGGCAGACCGATTGCTGTTACACTCTCTCCACCCTTCAGCGTCACCGTCGCGACACCATTCGCGAAGTTCATGCCTCCATAATCCTTGTTAATAGTTTTGTCGCTTAGCTCTACAATGAAGGTAAAGCTGACATCCTTATCTGCTGCCGCATCGCTGATCAGTTTCTTAGACAGCGTCAGGTTTCCGGTCTTACGCATATTCGTAAATGTCGCTAAGCCAGCCGTATTCGAGATGGTTCCGGTTGTTCCCGTAGATGTCGTGTCAAAATCCGGATCCTCGACTTCTTTAACAGTATAGCTGATACCTTTCGCCAGACCAGTTGCTGTCTTGTTCTCTCCATCCTTCAGGGTAAATGTCGCCTCGCCGTTCTCGAACGTCATGTCTCCATACGTTCCGTTAACATTCTCTACTCCCAGTGTAACTGTAAAGCTGAAGTTCTTCTCCTTATCCGAGGAGACATCGCTGACCACGCTCTTGCTGACAACCAGGCCGCCCTCATCTTTCGTATTTGTAAAGACCGCTTCAGCCAATTTCGTCTCACTGATGGTTCCGGTATCGCCGGTCTTCGTAGTGACAAAACCGTCTGCCTTCTCCTCAACGACCGTGTACTCGATCTCGGTCGGCAGGCCTTCTGCACTGATCGTCTCACCATGCTTCAGCGTGAACCGGGCGATGCCATCCTTGAAGGTCATCTCACCATACTCTCCGCTGATCGTGGTGTCAGACAGCGTTACAGTAAAGCTGAACGCCTTCGTCTTGTCGCTGGCCGTCGAGCTGACAACTGACTTGGAAACGCTCAGTCCGCCCGTCTTGCGCGTGTTCGTAAATACAGCACTGCTTACACTCGTGCTGATCATTCCGGTATCGTCGGTCTTCTTCGTCAGGTCAAAACCTGGTGCATCCTTCTCAGTGATGGTGTATTCAACGCCTGTCGGCAAGCCAGTTGCTTTCGCAGTCTGGCCGCCCTTCAACTTCACCGTTGCTGTGCCCGCAGTAAAGTTCATGTCGCCGTATTCACCGCTGATCGTGGTGTCGCCCAGCGTAACCGTAAACTCAAACTCCTTCGCTGCATCCGCTGCCGCATCGCTCACCAGAACTTTGGAAAGCTCCAGATCGCCCGTCTTCCGGGTATTTGTAAACTCCGCTGCACCCGGTGTCGTGCTGATGGTACCTTCATCTCCGATCTTCGCGGTCAGTTCGAAGTCATCCGTCTCTGCTTCGGTGATGGTGTAATCGATGCCCACAGGCAGGCCCTTTGCTTCTGCACTCTCGCCGCCCTTCAACTTCACTTCCGCGCTTCCAGCCGTGAAGTTCATCTCACCGTAGGTTCCGCTGATGGTCTTGTCACTCATTGTCACGGTAAAGGTAAACTCAACGTCTTTGTCTGCTGCTGCATCGCTCACAAGGGTCTTGGTGAGTTTCAGGTCACCCCGTAGATGTTTGTTGGTAATAGTCAGATCCTTCTTCTTCTCGTCGTAAGTGACCGAAGCAGTTATCGTACCATCCTTGTTATCATCAGCAACAACCTCGACCATATGCGGCGTAGTATCATATTCAATTCCTTCTACACCATCATCGGTCTCAGTAATTGTGTATTGGTAAGATCCCGCCTTCGTATACTCAATCTCACCAAAATCCGCAATCAGATTGTCTTTTGTAACAGTTTTGGAAATCTTACGGCCATCAGCACCTGCAGGCATCGGTGCATCACCTACCGCTTCCAGAACAAATGTAAAGCTCTCTGCTTTGCCCCAATAATCAATAAGTTTTGTAGCCTTCAGATTTGTAGTTCCTGTTGCATTATAGGTATTAGCGAATTCCGCGGTCTGGGTCAGCGCACTTCCATCATCTGCAATCAGGTGGCCCTTTCCATCATCTTTAACTACTATCGTGACAGTCTTATCTTCGTCATCATAAGTGACGCCATTGAGTGTCTCGCCTTTATGTTTCTCACTGACAACCCACTGATACGTTCCGACTTCTGTAAAGGTTACCTTCCCGAAGCTTTCTGTATGGTCCGCAGAATCCTTAGAGATTATCGCAGTATTCGACATAAATGCAGGTGCGTCTCCAACCGGCGTAATCGTAAACTCGAAGCTGTCGCTCGATTCCCATTCACGACCACTCAGTGTCTTCTGGACCTTGACCTCTCCCTCTCCGGATTTTGCATAATTGTTCTCAAATACTGCAGTCTGAGTCAATGAGCTTCCATCTTCTGCAATCAGATTACCATGACCGTCGTCTTTCACAACAATAGTGACCGTCTTATCGCTGCTATCATATGTGATTCCATCAATCGTCTCGCCCTTATGCGTTTCGCTGACTTTCCACTTATATGTGCCAGCTGTTGTGAATTTTACCTTTCCAAAGCTTTCCATATAAGAAGCGGAATCCTTGGTGACAGCTACTTTATTATTGTCAAAAGCAGGTGCATCTCCAATCGGCGTGATTGTGAACTCAAAGCGGTCGTCTGTCGCCCAATCGCGGCCAATCAAAGTCTTCTGGATCTTGACCTCTCCCTCTCCGGATCTGCCATATTCATTTGTAAACTCAGCAGTCTGAACCAGGGCACTTCCGTCAGCAGCAACCAATTGCCCTTTTCCGTCATCTTCTACAACGATTGTGACAGTTCTGTCCGCGCTATCGTATGTGATGCCGTTACGTGTTTCTCCCTTGTATGTCTCACTGACTGTCCACTGATATGTTCCAGCTTCTGTGAAAGTTACTTTCCCAAAGCTCTCCGTATAATCCGCAGAGTTCTTTGTTACTGTTATCTTGTTGTTTGCAAATGCAGGTGCTGTTCCAACCGGGATGATCGTGAACTCGAAGCTGTCTTCCGCGGCCCAGTCTCGGCCGTCCAGGGTCTTCTTAACCTTCACCTCCCCCTCTCCAGTCTTGCTATAGGTGTTTGTGAACTCTACCGTTTGAATCAGCAGTGTCTCATCTGCTATAAGCTTTCCATTTCCGTCATCTTTGACCTTGATCGTTACGGTATGCTCCGCCTCGTCATAGGTCACTCCACCAAGTGTTCCCTTAGTCTCCTTTACGGTATAAGTATACGTTCCGGCCTTCGCAAACGTGATTTCTCCGAAACTCTTCGTCTGATCAGTGTCAGCCTTCGTGATTGCGATGCTTGTTTCAGCAGGCATCGGTGTTCCGTCTGCTGCGCTGATTGTAAATGTGAACGAGTCTGTATCCGTCCAGGCACGACCGTTCAGTACCTTCTGGACCTTGACCTCGCCCTTCGTAGGCTTAGTCTCATAGGTGTTCGTTACCGTCTCGGTCTGGATCAGGCTGCTGCCTTCTTCTGCTACAAGATTGCCGTTTCCGTCATCTTTGACCTTGATCGTTACGGTATGCTCCGCCTCGTCATACGTTACTCCGCCAAGGCTTCCCTTAGTCTCCTTCACGGTATAGGTATACGTTCCGGCCTTCGCAAACGTGATCTCTCCGAAACTCTTCGTCTGATCAGTGTCGGCCTTCGTGATTGTGATGCTTGTTTCAGCAGGCATCGGTGTTCCTTCTGCTGCACTGATCGTAAATGTGAACGCATCATCGTCCGTCCACTCTCTTCCCTTCAATACTTTCTTGACCTTGACCTCACCGGTTCCGCTGGTTTTATACGTGTTGGTTATCGTCTCAGTTTGGATCAGGCTGCTGCCTTCTTCTGCTACAAGATTGCCGTTTCCGTCATCCTTGACTTTGATCGTTACGGTATGCTCCGCCTCGTCATACGTCACTCCACCAAGTGTTCCCTTAGTCTCCTTCACGGTATAGGTATACGTTCCGGCTTTCGCAAACGTGATCTCTCCGAAACTCTTCGTCTGATCAGCATCCGCCTTCGTGATTATGATGCTTGTTTCAGCAGGCATCGGTGTTCCTTCAGGCGCACTGATCGTAAACGTGAACGAGTCTGTATCCGTCCACTCTCTTCCGTTCAGGATCTTCTGGACCTTGACCTCGCCCTTCGTAGGCTTAGTCTCATAGGTGTTCGTTACCGTCTCAG
>JAFRIW010000022.1 GCA_017432565.1 Lachnospiraceae bacterium | reverse complement strand
ATAGATTCACTAGGGCAGGAACTGCCCGAAGTCAACGCCTGTGGAGCCGATGGTCACTGCCTGGCAAAGACACGTCTTGGCTGGCAAACTATAGCGATGAAGCAGGAATCCCCCGCCTCTGCAGGCGGTGGGAGGTTCAATTTTCTGATTGTTCAGGCCTTCACTTTTTCCGATAGCCCGTAACGAACGTCATCACCAGGCAGATCACCGCCGCCCTCTGCCCGGGGCATTCTCCTGCGGCAGGAGCCGGGTCATACTGCGAAGTCCCGCTGCAATCGTCGACCCGTTGTGCAGAAGGGCTGACGACGCGGGCGGCAGAATCCCCAGCGCGCCCAGTATGATCAAAATTGTGTTGAAGCCCATAATGAACCGGTAATTGCTGTCGATCCGGTCCATGAGCGCCATACTGATCTCCCGCAGCCGGATGAGCGGGAACAGATCGTCTGCGGCAATGGTGATGTCCGCAATTTCACGCGCAATCGCCGCTCCGTCCGAGATGGCGATGCCCACGTCAGCCTCGGAAAGGGCCGGCGTATCATTGATTCCGTCGCCGATCATGATGACCTTCCGGCCTGCTTCATGCTCCTTCCGGATAAACTCAGCCTTGTCCCCGGGCAGCACACCGGCGTGATATTCGTCAATATCCAGTCCGCATGCCACTGCAGCTGCCGTCTGCTCATTATCCCCGGTCATCATACAGATTTTTCCGACACCGAGCCGGCGCAGCTGATCAATCACGTAAGACGCCTCCTCGCGGAGTGGATCAAAGATGCACAGCACCGCCGTCAGAACACCGCCCACCGCCATAAACAGGTGGGAATACTCGTCCGGAAGCTTCTTAAGCTTTTCCTCTTCACCCGCGGGAACCGTGCAGTGTTCGTCCTCAAAGACAAAATGCCGGCTTCCGATCACAGCCTTCCGGCCGTCAATTTCACTGGCAATTCCGTGTGCCACCACATAGTTGACGCTCGAATGCCGCTCCTCATGAATCAGTCCGCGCTTCTCCGCCTCCTTCACGACGGCATTGGCAATGGAGTGCGGATAGTGCTCCTCCAGACAGGCTGCGGTCCGCAGACACTCGTTCTCGTCAGCGCCTCCGAAGGTCACAATCTGCACGACCCTCGGCTGTGCATGCGTCAGGGTTCCTGTCTTGTCAAAAACAATCGTATCCGCCCGGGCTGCCGCCTCCAGGAACCTGCCCCCTTTTGCCGTGATCTGATACTGCCCCGCCTCGCGGATCGCGGACAGGACAGACAGCGGCATGGACAGTTTCAGTGCGCAGGAATAGTCCACCATCAGAAAGGCCAGCGCCCGGTTCACGTTCCGGGTCAGAAGATATGCGATCGCGCATCCGGCGAGGGAGTATGGCACGAGCCGGTCCGCCAGATGGAAGGCGGCGGTCTCCGTCTCCGACTTCAGCTTCTCCGATTCCTCGATCATCCGGACGATCTGATCATATTTTCCGGTCCCGGCGGTCTTCGTCACTTCAATGACGCACTCCCCGTTCTCCACAACCGTTCCCGCGTAGACATAGCCGCCCTGCTGTTTTTCCACCGGAACGGATTCCCCCGTCATTGCCGCCTGGTTGACCATGGCGGCGCCGGAGAGAACTTTTCCGTCCAGCGGGATGATATTGGAAGTCCGGACCAGAATCCGGTCGCCTGCCCGCACTTCCCGGACAGGAACCAGCACTTCTTCCTCCCCGTTTTTCAGCCAGACCTGGTCGACCTTCAGGGACATGGAACGCGCCAGATCATCGACGGATTTCCGATGCGTCCACTCTTCCAGGAGTTCACCCGTCTCCAGGAGGAACATGACGGAGGATGCCGTCGGATAGTCTCCGCGCAGTACGGAAGCAGTGATGGCTGCCGCATCGAGCACAGGGACCTCCAGTTTTCCCTCCGAGAGCAGCCCAAGCGCTCTCCGGATATAGCCGAAGCTTTTCAGCACGGTAAAAGCGGTCCGGACCGGCACAGGAACCAGAACTCTGCGCAGTACCCGCCATGCGATCCGGGAAACAAGTTTTTCCTCGTACCGGCGGTTCATCTCCCGCCCGGTCTTTTCCGGCACCAGCTCTGCCGCAGCCGGATCCGCATAGGAAAAACGTGAGAGCATCCGGATCAGCTTCCGGCGATTCTCTTCACTCCCGCCGTATCGGATCATCGCGTCGCCGGTCCGCTCGCAGACCCGCACGTCCGATACAAAGCCGGCATTTCTGAGATAATATTCCAAGAGATCGGCTTCTTTCACCGTCATCACGGACGGGAGCATCCGGACACGCATGCGGCCCGGAGACTCATGCAAAATCCTGCATCTCAAGACTGTGCTTCCTCCTCAGCGTCATCCGCGATTTCCTGCACCGCTTCGGCGGCTGCATCGGCGATCTCCTGTGCGCGGCGCTTTTCGGCGCGCTCCTCATTGATTACGGCGGCGTCCTGCGCGATATCTTCGCAGTTTTCCCGGACGATGTTCACCTGCTTCATCACCTGATCCCTGCCGCGCATCACCGCTGCCGTGCAGTGTGTGTAGACTTTTTTTGCGTCTTCACTGGTCAGAATCGCCGCGCCTGCCGTTCCGGCCAGTACGCCGCCCAGAAACCATCCGAGTTTGCCCATTTTCCATTTTGCCATGATTTTCTGCCTCCTGAATGTAGTTTGAGTAAATGCGGCAGGCAAAGGCATTAGCCCCGCCTAACCACGATATAGTATAGACTAACCACAGGGCAAAAACAACAGCCCCGCGGAGAAATCCGACAGGGCTGTCCTGTGTGCCGAAGCGCTTTCCTATGTCCCGGAATCCCGGGGATTTAATAGATCTGGCACCCGTTTCTTCCCGCCTCCTTGACGCGGTAGAGGGCTGTGTCGGCGTCCTTGAAGATGTCGCCCTGTGGATTTTCGCGGTCCGCAAAGGCAATGCCGACACTTAAGGTGACCGGCGGCAGATCGTCCTTCGGATTGGCAAGCAGCTCGGCGGCTTTCTTTATTTTGTTCATGACCAGCTGGCTCATGGAGCTGTTGACACGGGTCATAATGACCGCAAACTCATCTCCGCCGATCCGGCACAGGACATCGACGGAGCGGAAGCTGTGGCGCAGAATGTCCGCGACGCGCTGAAGCACCCGGTCACCCACCGCATGTCCGTAGGTGTCGTTAAAGCTCTTGAAGTAATCCACATCCAGAATGATCAGCGCGATATGCTCCGCATCCACGCTCTCCATCATCAGGTCATAGGCGCCTCTGTTGAACAAGCCGGTCAATGCGTCGTGAGAAGCCTCATGGCGCAGCTTTTCGTGGGCTTCCCGGTTCTCCTCGAGAACGGAATTGTAGGTGCGTGCGACGAAGCGCAGCTCCTCCGCGCCTTGCGGCGGGATCGGCTCTCCCGCCTGCATTTTCCCGACCATCGCCGAGAGCGGCTTGCGGACCAGATTGTTGATAAAGGCCACCAGCCCCAGCACGATCACCAGGAAGACAATCGTCAGCACCAGCTGCATGATCACCAGTCTGGAGAGTCCCGCCGAGGCCTGTTCCAGCTCCTGACTGGAAATCTGAATCAGCGCCTCCGTGCACTTGTTCACATTTTCCCGGATGCGGGTTTTGTAATCCATGTACCGGCTGTCGAATACCAGGCTCTGCGCCTTGTCATTCTTTTCCTCCGCCGTCAGCTCCTGATCCTCCGGAAGCAGCTGCATAGCGCGGATTTCTTCCGGCAGACCGGACACGTCGGCGGATCCGGCCTCCGCCTTCAGCCGGAATGCATAGAATTCCGTCTCCAGCAGTTCATTGGAAAGGCCAAGCGCCGTATTCAGGTTGTCAATCGCACCTCTGTCGCGCCCGCCGAGCAGTTGTTCCAGATCCTCGACCGCCTGATCCCGGCGTTTTGTGACATGGATTTCCTCCAGGAAATCATCCAGATATTGTTTTTCCCCTGTTACGATGTAGCAGCGGACCCGGTCTGTCAGATAATCGGAAGCCGACTCCATTTCCGATACTGCAATGCGGGCGGCGATATAATCGTCGCTGGCGGCTTCCATCCGCTGATAGCCATGCATGAGCTGCAGTCCCGCCCCGAACAGGACGATGGCTGCCAACGTGGCAATGAGAGCGAAAAACCACCCGGCTGACCGCAGGTAGAAACCCGGCTTTTCCTCCCCGGTCTCATGCTGATCTGCCTGCGGGTTCTGGGGCCTGAACGGCTCCGGCGTGCCGGACGCTGTCCCGGCTTCCTCCCCGCCTGTCCCGATTTTCCCGGCCTGCTCCTTCTCTGCCGCCTCGATCCCGGCGCGCCGCATCTCTTCCGCCCGGATCAGCTCCGCGGCGGCCTTCTCCTTCTCTTCCCGCCGGATTCTCTCCGACTCCTCCTTCTGTTTCAGGAGGAACGGCTCAAAATCCGGCTCCGGAACCGGTCTGGAGAAGTAGTAGCCCTGCACCAGATCGCAGCCCATGATTTTCAGTGCCTTCATCTGATCTTCGGTTTCGACGCCCTCCGCGATGACCGGGACGGCGAGGTAATCCGCAATGTCGATGATCAGTTCCAGCATCTTCGTGTCGCCGTTCTCCTCCGCGAAGGCACTGCGGATAAACTGCATGTCCAGTTTCAGGATGTCAAAAGGAAGCGAAGACACCATGTTCAGGGAGGAATATCCCGTCCCGAAGTCGTCCATCTCAATCCGGAAGCCCAGACCGCGCAGATTCTCCACGGCGGCGGTAATCTGGCCGGAATCCTGCGTATAGGCGGACTCCGTGATTTCCAGAGACAGATCCGTGTGCTCCAGTCCGAACTCGCGGATCAGCCCGTCCAGATCATTCATCAGATTCGGATCATACAGGTCAATCCTCGACACGTTGACGGAAGTCGGCACGCTGAAGCCCAGCCGGCTCTTCCAGTCTCTGATATGTCTGCAGGCCTCCCGCCAGACATACTGGTCCAGTTCTCTGATCAGTCCGTTTCCTTCAAAAAGCGGAATGAACACGCCGGGGCTGATCATGCCCAGCTTCGGATGATTCCAGCGCACAAGCGCCTCCGCACCGGCCAGCATCGGCTCGTCGGGGCGCACGTCATATTTTGGCTGATAATAAACCAGGAACTGATTTTCGCGTATGGCTGTGTAGAAATCCTCAATCAGCTGCTCCGCGTACAGCTCGCGGCTGATCAGTTCGTTATCATAATAGGCGATGGAGCGGGTAAAGCTGCCCTGCACCAGATCCGCCGCCCGCTTGGCGCGGTCAAAACGGCGCTCCACGTCGAGTGTTTTGTCGACACAGGGATAGACGCCCATGCGGAGCCGTACGCGATTGTCCGCCTCCTCCTGCCCCGAGATCTGCGCCGAAATCTGTTCGAGCACCTCCTTGTAATCCTCACGGTGCGGGCAGTAAACCAGGAAGGTATCCGCCTCTCTTCTGCACACAATGCCGCCGGCGGGGCTGAAAACCGCCCGGGCGTTTTCGCCGATCCTGCGCAGAACCTCATCGCCGTAGACGCGCCCGTAGCGCTCATTGATCAGATGGAAGTGATCCACATCGATGAGCACCGCATCCATCTCCTCTCCCCGGTGCAGCTGATCCAGCTGTTTCGCATACCGGAAGAAGAATTCACGGTTGTAGAGGCCGGTGAGCTGATCGCGCTCGGTGGACTGGATGGTCTCGCGGTCCTCGGAGAGCTCGATGGTCCGCAGGACGCGGGCCTGTACGACGGCGGGAGCCGGATACGGCTTGGGAATAAAGTCGGCGGCGCCCATCTTCAGGCACTCCACCTCTGCCTCCGAGTCTGCCGTCAGGACAATGACCGGGATCCGGGAGAGAACAGGGTCGACGCGCATTTCGGCCAGCACTTCCATGCCGGACATCACCGGCATCAGGATATCCAGCAGCACAAGAGAAATCTCCTCTCCGCGGCTGCTTAAGATTTCCATCGCCTGTGCGCCGTCACCTGCCTGCAGGATTTCATAGCTGTCCTGAAGACAGATGGTGAGCATCTCCCGGTTGATCAGTTCGTCGTCGACGACCAGGATGCGCCGTCTCGCACCGGATGTCTTGAAGGGTTCGTTCTGTTTCAGCATAAATGTCTCCTCCTCCGCCTTCTCAGTGTGTTGACTGATTTGGTCAGGCATATGCAAGAATGGTCAGAATCGTATAACTTACAATCAGCATCAGGAAAACCAGAATCTGTTTGCCTCTGTGTTCGGTCAGAAGCCCCACGTATTCCCGGACTGCCGCGTTGGACCAGAAATACCATCTGGTCGGAGCGCCCATGCCGACGGCCCTCATTTTGACCCGCCGCGCCTTGAGCCCCGCGCGGAACACATGATAGTTGGTCGTAAAGAATGCCACCTTTGCGCCGGGCATGCGCTCCTGAATGATCTGCCGGGAGAAGCGCATGTTCTCCGCCGTGTCCGTGGAGCGGTCCTCCGGAAAGATCTGCTCCTCCGGGATGCCGTGGGCGATAAGATAATCGTGCATGCTCTGTGCCTCCGAGATCACCTCGTCGGGGCCCTTTCCGCCGGAGACGACAAAGCAGGCCTTCCGTCCGGTCTCCCGCAGCTGCTGCCGGTAGAACTGCAGTGCCAGATCCAGCCGGCCTTTCAGGAGCGGTGTCGGCGTGCCGTCCGGTCTAAGGCCGCACCCCAGCACGATCAGGAAATCCTTGTCCGGCTCCGCCTGGTACAGGGCGGCGATCAGATCCGCGATCATCGCGCCCAGCAGCATACATTCAAAATACAGATAAAAGGCTGCCATCAGGTTGACGGCCAGCTTCATGCCGATCGAGGAAAACAGGCCCGTGTAAATCTTATAATCAAGCGTGCCGATCACCAGCTGTCCGGCGATCACCAGAAAGCCCGCGATCATGCCCAGAATATTGACCCAGTGTCTGCCCTCATTGCGGATCAGCCAGATGTTGGAGATAAACAGGCCGATCGAAAAGGCGAGCAGAAACGGCGCGGTCAGAACCAGATAATTCTTGGCGGAGTTCAGCAGCGTCAGAATCATCCTGGCCTGGCTGAAGCCGCCCGGATCCCGGATACAGATGACGGCCTCCCGCAGATGGGTGCAGAAAACAAAAAAGTTAAACAGCGCAAAACCCGTGTACAGGATCGTGTTGTAGGAATAGGGGTTGTACTGAAGCTGCTTCCTGAAGGCGGAGAGCAGCATCACCACGACGATCCCGAAATAGCAGGTCGAGAGCACGGAGACGCACACAAAGCGCATCGGCGCCTCCACGCGGGTCAGCAGCGCATAAATGCAGGCTGACACTGCCGTGAGCACGGCAATGTTATAAACCTTCGGTTTTTTGTTTCTTGTGTCAAACTGAACCATATATACTGAAATGTGTCTGATTTTTCACTGCAGCTGCGCTCATCCCAGCTGCCAGCGGACACGGCTTCCTTCCTCATCTTTTGTGACAATCAGCTGGTCCTCCAGCTCCTGCTTCAGCTCTGTGACATGGGAGATGATTCCGATCAGTCTGGAGCCGCTCGCCATCTGCTGCAGCACGCGCACCGCCTGGGAGCGGGCGTGATCGTCCAGCGAGCCGAAGCCTTCGTCGATAAACATAATATCCAGGTTGATGGCGGATGCGCTCTCCTGAATCTGATCCGCCATTCCCAGTGCCAGGGAGAGAGCCGCCATAAAGGACTCGCCGCCCGAGAGGGTGCGGACCTCGCGCGATCTGCCTGTCACCGTGGAATAAACCATCAGGTCCAGACCGCGGTTTTTTCCCTCGCCTGCCGCTTCCTCATCGATGATGCGCAGCTCGAACTGACCGCCGGACATCTCCGTAAACCGCACATTTGCCGCGGCCAGAATCCGCTGCAGGTAGACCCGCTGCACGTAGGTCTCAAGATCCATTCTGGAGCCCGACAGCTTCCCGGCCAGACGCTGGTACAGACCGTTCACCAGGTCGTACTGTGCCGTGACCCGGGCGCGCTCCTTCATACGGGGTTCCAGGCGGGACAGGACCTCCCGGTCCGCCCGGCAGACCGCCCGCTTCTCCTCCAGTTCCCGCACCGCGCTGTCCAGCTTCTCCTGTGCCTTCTCCTGTTGGAGTCTGAGTGCTTCCACATCCGGCCGCTGTCTGCCGGCTATGGCATCCCTCGCGCTCTGCAGTGCTCCCTCTGCCGCGGCGCGTCTGTTTCTGAACGCATCCGCCTTCTGCTGCAGCAGGTCCGCATCGCTCTTCTGGTGGTCTCTGACGAGCTGTGTCCACGTCTCTTCGTCCGTACCGGTCTGACGCAGGGCCTCTTCATATTCCTGCCGGCGCTCCTCCTTCTCCCGGGTGCGCACGGGGATCTCCTGTGTGTACCGCGCAAGAAGTGTCTGCGCCTGCTCCAGTGCGCTTCCCGCCGCGCGGGCGTTTTCCGTCTTCTCCCGGAGCAGTGCGTCCGTCTTTTCTTTCTCCTCCCGGGCCCTGTTCAGCGCCTTTTCCGCCTCTTCCCGAGAGGCAAAATCCGACTGCGCCCTCAGCTGTTCCAGCCGGGCGGCGGCTGCCGCGCTCTCCTGCTCACAGGCTGCGGCCGTCTGAGCGGCCTGTTCCGCCGCGGTTTTCAGCTCCTGCCTGCGGCTGTCCACATCCCGGAGGGACGCCCGGACACGCGCGAGCGTCTCTACATTCTGCCTGAGCAGGGTTTCCTCTTCCTGTGCGCGGCGCTCCTGCTCCCGCACCAGCTCAAGTCCTTCTTCCGACTTCAGCTGCGCGGGGGCGGATCCGGCAGCTTCCTGAAGACGCAGACGCACACTTTCCGCTTTCTCCTGCAGATGTGTCTGCATGGAAGATGCCAGCTGGGCGGCGCTGCCCGCCTCGCCGGACAGACGCGTGCGCTCCTGCTCCAGGGCGGCGGTCTCCTCCGCGAGTCTGTCCACCCGCTCCCGGGTCAGCTCCTGATGCTCCGCCGGCGCCGCGCAGGGGGCAGGATGCTCCACAGAGCCGCAGACCGGACAGGGAACACCCGGTCTCAGAGTGCGGGCAAGGAAGCCCGCCTGGGCGTCCAGAAATGCCTCGCTGGCCGCGTCATATTCTTCCTTTTTGCTCCGATAAGCCTCCCGGGCCTTCTCATAAGCTTCGGCAGTCTTTTTGCCGCGAAGAGCCTGTGCTGCGGTCTCTTTCTCCTGCTGCCCGAGATCCTCCAGCTCTTTTTTCAGTTCAAGCAGCGCGCGGGTTTTCATTTCCCGCACGGTGAGCAGACGCTCTGCGTCCGAGAGTTCTTCCTCCTGTGCGCGCCAGGCCCGCTCCGATTTTTCAAGCTCTTCGAGTGCAAGGTCTGCGCCGCTGCGGTCCGCCCGGGCTTTCTCCAGCCTGGTCCGGCTGCGTGCAAGCTCCTCACCGGCCAGCCGGATCTGCTCCAGAATCCTCAGTGCGCGGTCTGTCTGCTCCTGTACCCGGGTAAACTCCGTCAGCTGCGCATCCGCCGCTTCTTTTGCCTTCTTTTCTTCTTCCTTCGATGCGGCGCTCTGTGCGGTGAGCTCCGGCAGGTTTTCTTCCTGCTGCTTTCTGCCCTTTTCCGCCTCCTCCAGCGCGCGCGCCGTATCCAGAAGCCGGCGGTGAACAGCGAGGAGGTCATAGGCGGAGCGGATGGCAGCCGCAAGACGGACTGTCTCCCTCATCTCCTCTTCCTGACTTCCGCATTCCTTCAGACTCTGTTCAGCCTGCTCCAGGCGCTGAAAGCTGCGCGCAAGCTCCTGTGCGCCGACACAGGCGTCGCGCCTTGCGTCCCGCTCTGCAGAGAGCTTTCCGGCCTCCTGCTCCAGCAGGGACCGCTCTTCTTCCAGCGCGGTGCACAGCTGCTCCAGTCCCTTCAGCAATTCCTCCACCGGCGCGATATTCAGATTTTCGGAAGATAAAATCTCCTGTGTCAGTTCCCGCAGTGCCTGTCTGTTCTCAGACTCTGCGCTGTTATCAGTCTCTTCCCCGGTATCCGCCGCATCCGGTATGCGGATACGGCTCAGCTCCTGACGGATCACGATCCGGATTTCATCAATATCCGCCCTGCGCTCCTTCAGACGCCTTAAGAGTTCATCCACGATTCCCTGAAACAGTTCGGTTTTGAACAGCTTCCGGAAAATCTCCTTCTTTTTGTTGGAGTCCTCCCGCAGAAGCTCCATGAATTCGCCCTGGGCGATCATCGCGACCTGCATGAACTGGCTCTTGGTCAGTCCGATGAGCTCGATGATTTTCGCATCGGTTTCCTTCGAGGGATAAATACTGCCGTCCGGCATGGTCAGACTGACCGTCTCCGGGACATTCTGATCCTTCGCGCCCTTCCGCTTCGCAGGCCGGATGTGCCTGGGCTCTCGGCGGATCTCATACTCCGCCTCCCGGAAGCCGTCCCACTCCGAAAAAACCAGCTCCACATAAGGGGTTTCATCCGGCGCCGCGTACTGGCTCTGCAGCTCCGCACCGCTCTTTTTATTCGTCTCGGAACCGGTCTCCCCGTAGAGGGCATAAACAATAGCGTCAAAAATCGTCGTCTTCCCGGAACCCGTATCGCCGGTAATCAGGAAGAGCTTTTGCTGCGGCAGCGTGAAATCGATCACCGTCCTGCGCGCATAAGACCCGAAGGCCTGCATTGTCAGTCGGACCGGTTTCATGGCTGCACCTCACTCACCTGATGAATAATCTCTTTCAGAAGCTCCTGCTGCGCCTCATCTGATTCGCCGAGGAAAGACAGACACAGTTCATACGCATCCGGGATCTGCCGCGCCTGTGCGCTCCGGCGCACGGCCTGCTCAGAACACGTCTTTCTGCGGATATTCAGAAGATTCGGAAAGGCGTAGCGCAGGCGGTCATTCACATCGAATACTTCCAGGTCTTCCGGGTCCGTCAGCACCACGGATGTATAGTCTGTGCCGGCCTGATTCAGGACATCCTCCAGGAGCCCTTCCACGACGCGCACCTGTCTGAGCGGCTTCAGAGGCAGAACCCGCGTCTTTACAACGCCCTTCTCCTCCAGCGTCACCTCGATCACGCCCTTCTGCTGTCCGGCTTCGCTGACAGAACAAGCGAGCGGTGTCCCGCAGTACCGGAAGGCACTGCTGCCGACCTGCATGGGTCTGTGAATATGGCCGAGAGCTGCGTAGTCAAACGGCTCAAGCACATCTGCCTGCACCGCATCGATGTTGCCGACGGTCCGGGTCTCGGAATCGGCCCGCTCCACCTGCTCCGGGTCCGCCCCGGTCTGTATATAAAACTGATGGCTGACCAGCACATTCCGCTCCGACCGGTTCAGCTCTTCCCGGCCGATGAGTCTGTGCAGTGCCTCATCATAGGAAAGACCGGTTCCGTCCTCCCGGGTCCCGGTGATCTGACGGACCATAGAGGGTTTCACAAAAGGCAGCAGATAGAAATGGACGGGGCCGAAAGCATCGCGGAGCGTCACCTGTTCGATCCGCTCATCCGGCTTCTGCGGCGGAATGCCGATCATGTGAATCCGCTGATGCCGCAGGACCTTCCGGAAGACATCGATGCGCGGCGCGCTGTCGTGATTGCCGCTGATCATCATGATCTGCGCCTCCGGCACCGCTTCGGTCAGGCCGGACACAAAATGATCGAACAGTTCCACCGCTTCCGCGGACGGAACTGCCCGGTCATACAAATCTCCCGCGATTACGACCGCGTCCGGCTTCTCCCGGGCGGCCATCTCCGTGATCTGATTCAGGATATAAACCTGATCCTCCGTCAGATCCCGGTTGATAAGCTTCAGACCGATATGAAGGTCTGACAGGTGAAAAAACTTCATTCAGGCTTGTTCTCCGTTTCCCTTATAGACCAGGCACAGCATGGTCAGATCGTCAAACTGCTCCGCGTCCTGAACAAACGCCTCGATATCCTTCCGGACTGATTTCAGGATCTCCTCCGGCGGAGCAAGGGCAACGCTGTTCAGCGCTTTCTCCAGCCGCTCCAGTCCGTAAAATTCCTGGGCACTGTTACTTGCCTCCGGCACGCCGTCCGTATAGACAAAAATCGCATCGCCCGGCTTCAGCTCCAGCTCATAGTCCTTAAAGCGGATCCCTTCATAGCCGCCCACGACAAAGCTGTGGGAGTCCTTGTAGACCCGGAATACACCGTCTTCGCCCCTGAGGATCGGGAACTCATGACCCGCGTTGGAACACACCATCCGGCCGCTTGCCGTGTCCAGAATGCCCATCCACACAGTGACGAACATTTCCGTCACGGATGAGCTGCAGATCTGGTTATTGATCTCCGTGAGGATTTCTCCCGGCGTTCCGCCCTGTTTTGCCCGGTAATTGATCAGGTTTTTCGAAGACATCATGAACAGTGCCGCGGGCACGCCCTTGTCCGAGACATCCGCGATCAGAATCGCCAGATGCGTATCATCGATCAGGAAGAAATCATAGAAATCGCCGCCGACCTCCTTGGCCGGATCCATCATCGCGTACAGGTCAAATTCGGTCCGGTCCGGAAATGCCGGGAAAGTGCTGGGCAGCACTGCTTCCTGGATAAGAGAAGCCATCCGCAGCTCCGTGTTGACACGCTCCTGCTTTCCCGCCAGCTCCGCCACCTCTTCCGTATAGTGCTCCATTTCCTGCGCCATGGCGGAAAACTCTTCCGCAAGCATTCCGATCTCGTTGCGCACAGTGATCCCGGAGAGTCCGTCCGTCAGTTTCTCCGTATCCTTGTCTTTCCGGTAGCTGTTCAGGGATCTTCTCATGCGAATCAGCGGTTTGACCAGGGCGATATACAGAATGATCAGGACGACCACTACCAGAACAACGAAGAACACCAGAACCTGCCGTCTGAAGTTCTCTGCGGCAGACATCTGCGCATAGACCTCACCGCTGCGGATCTTATCACACAGATAGGCAGGTTCACGGTCATCGCTGTATACATAATCCAGATGAAAGCCGAACTCATCCTTCTCAGTGAACCGCAGCCAGGTCCAGTTCATGTAATTCTGCGAAGAAGCGATGCTGTAATTGTTCCAGCTTTTTTCCAGACTGCGCAGATCCACCATTTCACCGAGCCGGTAGCTTCCGTCGTCATTCCTGCGTCCGTCAAAAATGACCAGTGCGCGGTCCGCGCGCTCCGGGACGATCAGAAACAGTTCATTCATGGACAGATCCTTCATCGCGGCATCATAAGCCTCAGCGATCCGGATGTAACACTCATTGGCAAACAGATACTGCAGTTCCGGAGAAAGGCGCTCCACCTCTTCCACCGTGACACGCCGCACGTTGTCTTTCGACAGCGTGGCATAGAGTCTTTCATTATCCGCGTATCGGTTGATTTTAATGCGCCTTGCATTGCGCTGCCAGTATTCCATCAGCCACGGCATGGCTTCGTACCGGTCCATCACCTCTGTGACCGCATACATCTCGGACGAATGCGCATCACTGATTGTACTGAGGAAAGAAGAGAACGCGGAGACCGTCACAAAATTTCCCACAAAAAGGGCCATGAGGGAGAAAAGCAGGAGAATAATCGTTCCGACCTGGAACAGAATCGTCCGGATCCGGAAACATCCGAGCGTATACAGGATGGCAATGGAAAGAAACAGCGATGAACAGGATATATCCTGCAGCGCATAGGCGAAATAGATCCGGGTCATCAGCAGGATCAGGTAGGTCACGACCAGCGTCTTCGTCGTCGGCCACAGTTTCACCAGCACATAGAAAAACATGATGGCCGGCAGAACTCTCAGGCTGATGTAAAGATACGTGGTAACGTAAAAGTTGTCTGCACTGTCCACATAGAACAGATAATGTCCCCACAGATTCCCGAGAATAATCACGCAGAATACCACAAAAGGAACGCTGATCTGTTTCCATCTCTTCCGGACGGTTTCCTCTTCTCCCACCTGGCAGAGCAGGAACATTCCGAAGAGATATGCAAACAGCTGGACGCAGAGCTGTTTCAGTGTTTCGGCACCCATGACCAGCGACGCTCCGGAGATGGAACTCACCTCCAGGACAGATATGAAGGCAATACATGTGGCCATCAATGTGACCGCAGAAACGGCACCGATCAGCAGAAAATCCTGAAACTGATCGTTTTTCTTGATCAATGCGAGATAGGTCAATATCCCGAACAGGATAAAGATCGCCGCACAGTTTACAATCAATGTGCCGTTGGCAATATCGGTCAGAAACATCTTTCCTCTCCACCGCTTCTTTTTCTCAGCCGCAGGGCAGACTACAGAATATTATACAAAAAAGTGCCGTCTTTTGTATAATCAGATTGAATTTCAATATAATCCTTTTTCTGAAGAATGATCATTCAGATACCGCTGCAGAAGGAGGCCGCCATGAATATACAGGACAATATACAGGAGAAAATCCGGGATTCCGGTTCCGTCATGCTCCGGAAGCTTGTTTTCCGCCTGCTGCCCATCCAGATTCTGACAATCGGGGTTGGCATGCTGAACGGCATGATCTCCAGTTATTTCGCGACGAATTTTCTCGGCGTGGATGCCATGAGTGCCGTCGGTGTCTACTGGCCCGTCTCCATGCTGGTCGGCGCGGTCAGCATCATTCTCACCGGCGGGTGCAGTATTCTGTGCGGCAGATATCTGGGACAGAACGACCAGGAAAAGCTGCAGGAAAACTTTTCCACGAGTCTTCTGCTGGCCGCGGTCATCGCCGTCATCTTTATCGTGTCGCTGGTGATCATGGGGGCTTTCAACCTGACCGGTTTTCTGGTGACGGACGAAGCAGTACGCCCCCTCTTCAATCAGTACCTGCTGGGACAGGCCTTCGGTGTGCTGCCCCTCATGCTGGGTAACCAGATGCCGGTTTACCTGCTCACGGAGCATAAGGAGAAGCTCTCTGTCTACGCGAGCATCGTCTACGCTGTTTCCAGTCTTGTGCTCAACTTCCTGCTGGTCGGTGTCCTGCATCTCGGGATCTTCGGACTGGCCCTGGCTTCGTCCGTCGGCCTCTGGATCCTGTTTGCCGTCCAGGCACAGTATTTCTTTACCGGAAGCGCTCACCTGAAGATCAAGTTCCGCCTTGCGAAAGCTGCCGAAATGCTCATCATTCTTTCCATCGGTCTGCCCGGCGCGCTCAGCAACCTGTGCCAGTCCGCCAGGGGCCTGATCGTCAACAAGCTGATTGAGGCTTATGTGGGCAGTGACGGCGTGTCGGCTTTTGCCGCCGCCAACAATATGCTGGCAATTTTCTGGGCGGTTCCGCTGGGCATGGTCGCGGTCTCCCGCATGCTGATCGGCGTCAGCATCGGCGAAGAAGACCGGCAGACACTGACCGACCTGTTCCGCATCATGTTCAGGCGCTTCGTGCCGATTCAGTGCCTTCTGTCCATCGTGCTCTCGGCGCTCGCCGTACCCCTGACCCTGATTTTCTTCAAGGATCCCTCAGAACCGGTCTATGACATGACCGTCTGGGCCTTCCGGCTTCTGCCGCTGTGTATGCCCTTCTCCGTTATCTGCATGCACTTCATCGCCTATGCCCAGGCGAGCGGAAAGAACTTCCTGGTCAATCTTCTGTCCGTGCTGGACGGCGTCGTCTGCGTAGCCGGCTTTACGGCCCTGCTCATTCGTTCGATCGGCATGAACAGTGCTTACATCGCCAATATCCTGAACGGTGTGGTGACAGACCTGACGGTCCTTGTCTACTCGATTTTCATGAACCGGCGCTTCCCGAAGACCATGGACGAGCTGATGGTGATCCCGGAGGATTTCGGCGCACCGGCAGAAGACCGGCTGGATCTGTCCGTCCGGGAGATGCACGAGGTCGTCACGATTTCCCGGCAGGTCCAGGACTTCTGCCTCGGCAAAGGAATCGACGAGCGCAGATCCTATCTCTCCGGCCTCGTGCTGGAGGAAATGGCCGGCAACATCGTTGATCACGGTTATACCAAAGACAAAAAGAGCCACACCATCGATGTGCGTGTGGTCTATAAGAATGATGACATCATTCTGCGCATCAAGGACGACTGCGTGCCCTTCGATCCGGGCACACGGAAAGAGCTCAGGGATCCGTCGGATCCCGCGAAGAATATCGGCATCCGCATGATCTATCAGATTGCGCGGGACATTCAGTATCAGAACATGATGGGGATCAACGTGCTTCAGATGCGGATCTGAAGCCTCTCTGCTTCTTAAGCTTCTCAGAAGTCAGGCCGGCGCCCGGTCAGCTTTTCCAGATCCTTCCGGATTCTGTCCTGCACCTGCTGCCGGTACTCGTCCTTTACCAGATAATACAGATACGACTCCACTACCAGCCCGATCGGCAGTCCTCTGCCGACCAGCTTGAAGTTGACGAACCCCTTCTCAATGTATTCCGGAATCTGCTCCCTGCTTATGAAGGCAGGGCGCTTTCTGCACTCGGCGAAAGACGGCTTCGTTTTCCGGTTCGGGCAGTCGAAGACCTTCCCCTTCTCAAAAGTCAGCTGCATCAGCCCCTCGTCCCGGTAGTGCTCTGCCCGCCGCGGGCAGTTCGGGAAGCAGATCTCATCCGCGAGAATTTCGATCCGGTCCGCATACGGCGAGAGCGCCTTCAGTACGCTTTCATCATGGTTCAGGTCATAGTCCAGAACGACCAGCCTGTAATTCCCTTCCAGCTCCTTTTCCAGCCTGTTCAGATCCGTAATGCGCTTGGTTGTGGAAGAAATATATTCAAAATCCGGATAGCGCTCCCGCAGATATTCCTCCAGCACCGGTGCATTGACCAGCACCTGATTCATGCCGTTGTCCGCCGTATCCATGATCAGGTTGCAGTAGGTGTCATTCAGGTGCTTTTCCTCGATCAGCGGATTCGTCCAGGTAAAGCGGACCGGCACGCCGAACCGGTTGTAAGTGGAAATGATCTGCTCCATTTCACTGTGGGAGGAAAGACCGAAAACCGCCCTTCCGCCGTTCCAGATCGCACCGGGGAAGGTTCCATAGACACTGCCTGCACAGTAGCCCTCATGAAAATATGCCGGCTTGCTCTGCATCAGATGCAGAATAATCTGATTCAGATAGAAATAAACATAAAAGCCCGGCAGATGCCAGTAGATTTTCTTCGTTTCCTGCATGTCTGTCTCCTCCTGCCTGCTATAGCGTCTAAAAAGGCTGCAGAGCCTTGAAAATTCACATTTTGACCAGCTTGGTCACCGCCTTACGGCCAAGTGCCGGGTCTGGGTTTATTGACGGTGATCACGCGTGCCTGCTCCAGATTGCGCAAAAGAAGCAGACGCGCCATTCCCTGGTGCTCCGGCTTGATCATGAAGAAGCAGTAGGTGTCGATCAGGGAGAACAGATTCGCTGTTCTGCCCTCGATCTTGAAATTATTGATCCCGCGCGGCAGATATTCCTCCACCATCTTCTCCGGCGAGACAAAGGTGGAATAATTCTGAATGGTATAGAGACAGTTGTTGTCTCCGTACTCGCATGTCCATGGAATCTGCGGAATCCGGCGGTCCGGCGGGAGTTTCCGGTTTTTCAGCATGATTTCCTGATTCTTCGCCACGTTTTTATAATGGTCTCCTCTGCGCGGGCAATCCGGGACGCACAGCGGATTCACCAGAACTTCGACCTTTTCCTTGTGCGGAAGCCGCTCCAGAAGATCCCAGTGGTTGTTCAGATTATAATCCAGAACGACATATTTGTAGTCCTTTTCCAGTTCCTCCACCAGAGCCTTTTCATCGCGGATTTCCTTGCAGGTCGTCGAGTCGTAGGCAAAAGCCGGATACTTTCTGCGCAGATATTCCTCCAGAATCGGTGAAAAGACCAGGACCTCGTTCATACCGTTATCCGCTTCCCGCATGCAGAAATTGCAGAACGGATCCTCCAGATCCGCCTTCGTGATCAGCGGGTTGGTAAAGGTATACCGGACCGGGATTTTCTTCTCATTGATGCTGCGGATAACGCTGCGCACAAAGGAAGCGTCGCACTGGTCGTTTCCGCAGAACCGTCCGCCGTTCCATTTTGCGGGCGGAAATGTGCCGAAGATCGAAGCGATTTCGACACCCTCCCGGAAATATTCCGGATGGGTCTCAAGCAGGCTGATCCACATCATGTTGAGCGGGAAATTATACCGGAGCCCCGGCAGGTGAAATCGCAGGCTGTTCATCTGTTCCTTCTCCTCTAAAGAAAAATGTCCCCTTGTACCGGTCCATTTTATCACAAAGCGGCGGACGGCGCTTTTCGCCGCCGCCCGCCGTGTGATCTGCTGCCTTTTAAGGCTGCTGTAAATTACTTGTTTGCGTCCTCGATGTACTGCTTCCAGGTGTCGCGGATCGCTTCAACCTGCTCGGAAACAACGCTGCCTGGCCCAATGTTCCAGACCAGATCCGGACCCAGATCCAGGTTCGGGATCATGCCATGGTATGCGATGGTGCCGTGCTCCGGCTCGGTCATCATGGTGATGGTTTCGTCTACGGACTCTGCATCGAAGATACCGTTGCGGGCAGTGGACAGATAGCCGTTGTAGTCTTCATAGCCTACCGGCGGCTCGGTGTACAGGTTATACGCAAAGGCGAGCTTCCAGGCCTTGTCTGCATCGTAGCAGGCCGGGATCGCAGCCGGGTTGTTTGCCCAGACGTTGATATAATCCTTACCTTTAGGTCCCTTCGGGAACATCACGAAACCGACCTCATCCTGCATATCCTCGAGGAAGTTGCCGGGCGTTCCGCAGTACTCGTCATCGACCATGAAGGCTGCCATACCGTTGACGAAGGCTTCCTTGTAGTAATCCCACTCAGCACCTTCCGGATCAGGCATGTCGTACTTGTTGAAGGTATCAACCGTCCACTCCAGCGCTTCGAGCGTCTCCGCGCTCTCCAGATTGTAGAAGTAGCCATTGTCATCCTTGCCGACATAGGATCCGCCGTTGGAGAAGACCGCAGCAGTGGTCATGTTGCCTTCATTCAATGTCAGGCCCCAGATATCGGTTACGCCATCGTTATCGACATCGCGCTGTGCCTTGGACATCAGATCCGTGAAAGCATCCCAGGTCCACTTGCCGTCGCGCTGCAGCTGATAGATCTCCTCCGGATCGATACCGGCTTCCTGAAGCAGACGCTTGTTGAAGTAGACACCCGTGCGGGCCTCAGAGAAGCCAGCAAACATCGCATAGATCTCATCGCCCTTGCTGTACTGCTCATGCAGCTTGTTCTTCTGGAACTTCGGAGCCGAGAAGTCCAGGCAGTCCAGGGTAGACAGATCATACATCAGGCCGTTGGCCATTGCGGAAGTGATCGCCGGATCATCGCGCAGAATCCAGATATAGTTCTCATCACCGCCGGTCGTCGCATAGTCGACGAAGTCAGCCGGTGTGGAACCCCAGTCGGAGATCGCCTGCTCTTTGATGGTGAAGTTGTAGGTCTCCTGGATCCAGTCTCTCCACTCCTGAACCGCTTCTTCGTAATCGTTCTGCGGCTCTGCCGGATCGCCGGACCACCAGTTGCGGATGATGATGTCCATGCCGCCCAGGTCAATCGGATTGCCTGCATCGTCGGTAATGACAGTGTAAGGGCTCTCCTCTTCCTCGGCGACTTCTTCCTCGACCGCCTCTTCTTCTGCGGGAGCTTCTTCCTCGACAGCTTCTTCAGCAGGTGCTTCCTCGACTGCAGGAGCTTCTTCCGCAGCCGGTTCAGTTGCCGCCGGAGCCGCCTGTCCTCCACAGCCTACTGTGCTCATTGCCATAGCAGCCAGCGTAATCGCGACTGTTACGTTTTTTGCAAGAGACTTTCTCATAGTGTTCCCTCCTTAAAAAGTGTGTTGTGCATCCCCCGGATGCATGCTTGTTTGCCGGGTTTCCCCGATGCTGCTCTATAAATCAGCTTCCGCTTCACCGACGGAAGAGATCTACCATACATAATACCATTTTCCGGACAGAATGATTACATCTTGATACCGGTGCTGCTGATACTTTCCACAAACGCCTTCTGGGCAAACAGATACAGGATGATCAGCGGCATGATGATCATCAGTGTGCCCGTCGCCAGGATACAGTTGGAATAGGCGATGGAGATGGTCGTCTTAACGCCGTTGATTCTCTGAATGTATGCGCTCAGGCTGTCGACGATCCGGGCCAGTGAGGTGCTGACCAGCTTCGTGTTGCCCAGGAACATCTTGGAATAGAAGCCGTCTGTCCACTGCCAGACGAAGGCGAACAGGAAGCAGGAGGTCAGGATGGGCGTCGCCTGCGGAAGCATGATCCGGACGAATGTCTTCAGCATGCCGCAGCCGTCCACGTAGGCCGCTTCCTCCAGATCTCCCGGAATGTTGCGGAAGAACTGACGGATCATATAGATATACAGACCGTTTTTCAGTCCCATACATCCCGCACTCATCAGATAATACGGCAGTGCGGAGCCGCGCAGGTTAACCGTTTTTCCCGTCGTCAGCTTAAAGAGTCCGAGAATATCAAAGAACCTGAAATGCAGGTGCAGGGAGCTCGCGATGGTCTGCGGCGGAATCAGGATGACCAGAATCACGAAGGCGAACCACAGCTTCTTAAGCGGAAATTCAAACCGTGCAAAACCGTATCCCGCCAGTGTGCAGACCGTGATCTGCAGCAGGGCGATGGTCAGTGACACGATAAAGGAATTGGTCAGCGCCTTGCTGTAATTCATCAGTTCTGCCGCCAGCCGGTAATTCTCCGTCGTGAAATGTTCCGGAATCGAGATGACGATCGGATTGTAGAGGTCGGACTCCGTCATGAAACTCACCGAGATTTTGTTCAGGATCGGCTGCAGAATCATGAAGCACATGCCGAACAGCATAATCGCCCGGATGACGGACACACCCTTGTCCGTCACTCTCTTCCTGAGCAGGTATCCGCCGGAGAGACGATTGCGCTCAAAGAAGCCGAGCGAATTGTAATCTCCGCCCGCTCCGCTCTCCCGGTTCTTTTTCTCTTTCCCCGCAGCGGCAGACGCCTTAAAAGCCTTTGCAGTCAGTTCAGTCATAGTAGTAAACCCTCTTCGAAATAAGCATCGATGTTACACCGACAAACGCCAGCACAATGACGAAATAGATCCACGACATGGCGGAAGCATTTCCGTACTGCTGCTGGTCGATCATGACCGTCTGAATCTTCTTGATGACGCCGTTGTCACTTCTCATACAGAAGTCGACCACGGTGTAAATCCAGTTGACCAGGAACAGGGAGCTGACCATCGGGAAAGTAATTTTCCACAGGCTCTCCCACTTCGTGCAGCCCTCGATATCCGCCGCCTCGTACATATTGGAGGAGACGCTCTGAAGGCCGGAAAGGAAAATAATAATCTGGATGCCGGACGCGATGGCCACATCATAGATATTGTCGATGACCTCGAACAGCGTCTCGTAAGCCCGTGTGCCGACGCCCGCCGTCCGCAGGATACTCTCCAGCGCAGCCGTAATGCTGATGCCTGAGGTTCCCTGCTCAATGGTCTGTGCAATGGCAGCCATCAGCTGGTTGTTCTCCTCCAGGCCCAGGATGACACCGGACGAAAGAATCACCGGGAGGAAAAAGATGGCACGCACAAAAGCTCTTCCGTGGAATTTCTGGTTCAGGATCAGCGCCACGAAGAAGCTGAAGACGATGATGGCCAGAGAGTAGACCATCATTCTGGAAATCTCCTCAACCACCAGGCGGTTGTACTCCGGATCCACCATGAAGGCAAAGCGGTAATTTGTCAGACCGTTAAAGGTCTGCTTAAAGGATCCCGCGCCCAGCTCCACTGTGCAGAAGCTCATATACAGAGACTGGAAGAGCGGTTTGACCATAAAGACCAGAAAGCCGATGATAAACGGAAGGATAAACATATATCCCGCCCTGGCCTTTCTCTTCTGCAGTCCAACATATTTATGCCGTGCGATTTTCATAAGCTGCTGTCCTCTCCTTCCGAATACAGCTCTCAGCGGACCGTCAGGTAATCCCGCGCCGGCACCGTCACGCCGTCCGGTGTCTGCGCATCGCTGTATCCGTAGTTCACATAGACTTTGGTTCCGTCCGCATACTCGGTGACGGACAGGTCTTCGGTCAGGTTTTCATGTCCTGTCATTTCCTGATTGAAGGTGTGGCCGAGTTCCCGGTTATACCGCTCACTGATGGCGAGCAGCCGGTTCTTCCAGCCGTCATAATTGGCGCCGTAATACTCGGTGTAAAGCGTCTTCTGTGTCGCGAAGGAAGTCTCGTCCATCAGAGTGAAGCACAGACCCGCGCCGTACTCCGCGCTGTACAGAACCTCTTCGACGTCGTTCCCGCTGACATTGATCGGGTCGCCGGTGTAGTTGACCCGGCCGTGCAGTGCCAGCTGGTAGAACGGAACACACTCATCCAGGATTGTGTACTCGCTGCCCCGCAGATCCATCCCTGTGACCATGCTGCAGAACGGAACCGCGTAATCGTTGCCCATATTCACCATGATCCGGGAGCCGCCCGCCTGCAGGTCCTTCAGCTCCTGCCGCTGCAGTTCCAGAACAGACTGCCGGCTGCGCATGTCCTTCCGGTAAAAATCGGAAGAGAGGTCCATGCCGGTGTCCTCGAACGCGATCCCCGCGCCGTACCCGGCTGCCGCACCCGCGAGTCTGCCGGACATCCGCTGTGCGTAATCCGTGTGGACCAGATAATACGTATTGTCGTCGTTCTCCCGCTCCGCATACGTGATGTGGCTGTACTTATGCAGCTGTGCGCGCTCCTTGGAGAGGAGTCTCGCCGCATCGGTGAAGGAGAAGAAGCCGTGCAGGAAATTGCTGTCATATGCGTACTGGGTGATGCCGTTCAGGTAGAGCTGTGCCCCGCACTCCTGTGCGGCGGCCGCGAGGTTTGACAGACCTTTCGCGCCGCCCAGCTCTCGGATGGCTTTGGCGCCTCTTGCCAGAACTTTCTGCTTCACGCCGCCGTTGCACCAGCCGGTCATCTTAACGGACAGGTTTTCGATCCCGGCACCCGACAGGTCGCGCATGATCTTCTCCGCGTCCGCGAAGGTGGTGAGCTTCAGCGGTCTCGAGACCGGTACGCCCAGAATCTGGCGGATCTTGTCGATGGCGCCGACCATTTCGACCACGACCGGCGCAGAGGTGTCGCTGTTCATCGCAAGTGCGCTGCCGTACTCGTCCTGCAGATAGGTGCCGTACTCTTTGGCCATATCGACATAGCTTCCGGAATCAATGAAGCGGTAGCGCTGCGAGAGGTTCTCATCCCACACCTTGGGCAGATACTCGTAGATATCGCTGTTGGCGATATCGCCGACATCATACTTTTCTCTCGAGCAGACGCTGTAAACCGCATTGACGAAGTTGTAGCTGTTGTTCTTGCCGCTGATATCCGCCTGGATCGACGCATAGGAGCTGCCGTCCTCCAGGATGCAGATGAAGGAGTCGTCCCCTTCCGAAATGCCGTAGACGCCGTAATATGCGCGGGTGTTGTGAACAACCGCATCGCGGCGCAGGCACATATCCCATCCGTATACATTCGTGTAATAGCTGCTCTGGTGCGTCTTGCCGTTATTGAAACGGATCAGGGCTCCGCCGCCCTCCGGCACCATCAGGAAGCCTTCGTCCTGGGTCCCGCCCGCGCCGAAATACGGCAGCGGCGTGATGGTGTAAATCGGAGTCGAGCTGCGGTACTCGAGGGAATCGAGCGGCACTTCCACGACCAGATCCTTCCCTTCGAGGCGGTAGATGACACTGACATTGAAGACCGGCTTCTCTGAGATTTTCTCCGACAAATCCAGTTCCTTGTCAGCCAGATAATCTTCGTATGTGTAGCCCGCCTGCTCAAAGAGCTCCTGCATCTTCTTGCGGGTCTGCTCTTTCGTGGTGTCGCGCAGGACATAGATCACGTCGGTTTCGATCACCGGATAACTGGTGAGGAGCTCCTCTTTGTTATCCTTTTTGCCGAGCTTGTTCAGATCATATTTCTTGTAGTACTGCTGGATCAGGTCGACGTCCTTCTTGTCGAGCTCAGCCATCCATTTGTCAAAATTTGTCTTGGTGATGACCGGCGGAATGATGAACTCCTTCTCCAGATTGCCGAGGGAATAGTTCACGCGGATCTCGTTCTCACCGGGCTCGATCTCATAGATGCCGTTTTTAATGCTGTATCCGTAGGCGTTGTAGGTCGTCTCAAGGCCCTGCACCACCGCATAGGACATCATCAGCGGAGACTGGATTTTGTCCTTTTCATCCGCCAGCGCAAGCGTGTCGTTCGACGCGCCTTCCGGGGTGGAATACCAGACCTTGCCGCTGTCCTTGACCTCGACACGGAACTGTGTGGAGGAGCCGTCCATCACGAGCTTCAGCTCATCGTTCTCGATCGTGATGTCCTTCCCGTCCCCGGTATATCCGTACGGCTGAATGATCTCCGCAGCCTCCTGGCCTTTGCCCTGACTGTTGACGATCATCCAGATGCCGCCCAGGATCACTGCCAGCAGCAGGATCATCGGCAGATGCCCTATGAATGCTTTTAATATCTTCTTCGCAACCATCTGTCACCACTCTCCACAACTTACAACCGGAACAAAAGCTCTTTCACGAGGGAGATGAAATACGCGACTCCCTGTGAGATCATGCTGAAAAAGATCATCAGGATGAAGATCATAACCAGCATCGCGAACAGCGACGCGATCGTAAACAGGATGTTCTTTCCGGCAGAGTACTCATGGATCTGCCCCATCGCCGCAACCACCAGGAACGCCGCCCAGATCAGTGAGAAGACGCTGAGCATCGAGTAGAACGCTGCCTCGTCGACCGTCACGAAATGGGAGAAGACCATCAGCGGGAACTGGATCAGCGGATACGGCGTCAGCGCGTAGCAAGTGGCCATATAGACCTGGCCGAGCCGCCCCTTTCCGTCAAAAAGTGTCGTCAGTCCCCAGTTGCCGACTACCCAGAGTGCCAGCGGGAACAGAATGCTGGCGATATACAGGAAGATGTTCAGGTCCTCCCAGTACACCTTCATGAAGAGGAAGCTCGTGTAGCGCAGCTTCAGGATCCGGATCAGGATCGTGAGAAACAGGATCGTATTCGCCGCGGCGATCGTTCCTCTTTTCTCATGAGTCAGGTCCCAGAACCCGTCCAGCGGATGGGTGATGCAGTACAGCGCGAACTTCAGGGAGTCGATATATTTCGTCCTTTTATCCATCTGCTTCACCTGTTTCTCAAGAAATAATCCGATGTATCGATCTCATGCTTCACCTGCCGCATCTTCCCGATCCCGAGAGGCACGAGGAAGAGGATGAGGATCACTGCCACGATCCAGCCGATGTGCTCCTCCACCCAGATTTTGCGGTACTGTTTGTAGGCCTTGGAGTAATTCTCCTCGTCGTACTTGAGTTCAAAATACTTCATTGCCTCTTCGTAGCGCTCCTGGCGCAGGAGCGAACGGCCGATACCGATGTAGGCCAGGTCATAGTTTCCGTTCAGGCGCATGACCTCTTCCCAGGCCTCGCCGGAAGCTTCGTAGTGGCCTTCATCGAACTCCTCGATCGCCGAGTAGACCAGATTTCCGAATTCGGTCGGCACAAAAACCGTCAGAGCGCAGTCCAGCGAATCCAGAACATAGAGCTCATGTCCGATGTGTTCGATGGCCGCCGGCCGGCGGAAGTATCCGTCCATGTTTCCGTTTCCGCCGAAGCAGAACACGATCCGCCCCTGGTCGTCATAGCCGAACAGTCTTCCTCTGTTGCGGTCCAGGCAGACGTAGATGTCGTTGTCCATCACGGTGACATCCGTGAAATAGGAGGGGCCCTCGTAACCGCCGCCATAGCCCCAGTACAAATCGCCGAGGACGTCCCAGTCGCCGTTGCGGACCAGGATGTCGTTGCCCATCAGGTTGAGCTTCCGGACTGCGTCCACTGTGCCCGCCCGCAGATCGTCCGGCTTCAGCGAACCGGCGCAGGCGTAAATGAAGCCCTCATAGTCCATATAAGCGTTGTCGTACTCGGTCGGAACGAAGGATTCCATCCGGGCCCGCTGCTCCTGGGTCGCAAACTTCTTCCAGATGTAATCGGTCCAGTCAAAACTGACGCGCGTCGCGCCGACGAAACCGGAGAAAGAGCCGTCCGCCTCGTACTTGACCAGACCTTTGTTGATGCCGGCTGCGACGCAGTACACTCTGCCCGCGGTATCGATCACGATCTTCTTGGGCTGGAAGGCGATCTTCGGATCCAGCGTATTGTCGACCGGCTTGTCAAACTGCATCATGTAATTCAGATCCGCGTCCAGCTTCAGGATCCGGGCGTTGCCCTGGTCGGCGATGAAGAATTCGCCCTCCTCCGACACGGCGATATCCGTGGGATTCTTAAAGGTCGTGTCTTCCACGGGACCGTTGAAGGAATCAATAATCCGGCTGACCTCAAGCTTCTCCGGCGATACGCGCCGGATCTCGATGATGCGGTTGTTCCCGCTGTCACACAGGTACAGCAGGTCCTTGTACGCAAACAGACCCTGCGGATTGTTCAGCTTCTGCTCGAGCTTTAAATCCGACGAGGTGAAGACCTTGCACACCGAGTACAGGTCGGGACCTTCCTGGACATCACCCCAGTAATCGTAATTATAGGTATAGCCATATTCCCTCGCCCGGACCGTAACCGGCTCTGCCGCGAGGAAGACAATGGCGCAGGCTGCGAGTGCTGCCGCTGTCTGTAGTAAGAATTTCCTTAAACGCATATCCGCATATCCCTTCTGCCCGAACACTGCTCAGTCTTTGAGTCCGGAACTGGCCATGGTTTCCAGGATCTGACTCTCGGAGAAAACGAAGATGATGATCGGCACGATCATGACGACGACCAGAACCGCCGCGCCCTGGCCGGTTCTCGCGATACCGCCGCTCTGAATCTGCTGCAGCGCGTACACGAGGGTCTTGCGCTCCTCCGAATATATATATGTGGACGCTCTGTTGTTCCACAGTGCCTGCACCGAGAAAATGATCAGGGTCATCCAGGCGGGCTTGACGTTCGGCATGACGACGCCCGTGAAGACCTTCCACTCGTTCGCCCCGTCGATCTTGGCCGCTTCGATCAGTGACGTCGGCAGGCCTTCCATGAACTGCTTCATCAGGAAGAGTCCCATCGGAGATGCGAACGCGGGAATGATGATCGCCCAGTAGGTGTCGATCCAGCCCAGCTTGTTAAGCAGGAGGTAGTTCGGGATCTGTGTGACCCAGCCGGTGAACATCATGGCGACCGTGACCAGCTTGAAGAAGGCATTGCCTCCCGGAAAGTCATATTTTGCCAGGACGAACGCGCCCATCGAGGCAATGATCAGGTGACCCAGCGTTCCCACGAAAGTGATGAACACCGTGTTGAACAGGTAGCGTGAGAAGGTGACCCACGATTTGCCCATCGTCACGAACAGATCCGAGAAGTTATCCAGTGTCGGGTGCTGCGCGAAGATCCGCGGCGGGAACTTGAACAGCTCGTCCAGGGGCTTCAGCGCGTTGCTGACGGCATAGATAATCGGGAACGCCATAATGAACGCAACAAACACCAGGAAGAGGTACAGGAAGATATCTCCGGCGATGGAGCGGTTCGGCTTTCTTCTCCTGATCAGCTTTTTGCGGTAAGGCTGTTCTTCAGCGGCCTGTTTCCTGCGGCCCCGCTTTGTTTTAATCTCTTTCGCCTCAAGTGTGCTCATATCAGGTTCCTACTCTCCTTAACAGACTCTGGATTGCTTTATTGCAGAGGATCATCATCAGGAACAGGATTGTCGCAATTGCGCAGGCATATCCCATCTCAAAACGGGAGAAGCCGTAGTCGAACAGGTGCGTCACGATGGTTCTGGCTGCGTAGTCCGTACTGGGATAGCCGCACAGTGCCATGGTCACGTCGGCCACGCCGAATGCCTGTGTGATGGACATGACCGCACCGAACATCAGCATCGGCTTCATGTTCGGCAGTGTGATGTACCAGAGCTCCTGCCAGCGGTTTTTCACGCCGTCCATATAGCCGGCCTCAAACTGGGAGCGGTCCACGCCCTGCAGACCTGCGACAAAGGACAGGAAGCCGGTGCCCAGGCTCATCCAGAGGATGACGAGCATACAGATCGGAAGCATATAAGTCGGATCGATCAGCCACAGCTTGGGTGTGTCGATAATACCCATATTCATCAGTGCCGCGTTGACATAGCCGTACGCGTCGCCCCGGAAGAAAACGGAGAAGATCACGTAGCAGTTGCCGGCGATCGAAGGCGCGTAGAAAATGATGACCGCGACGCTCCGGATCCAGCGGGGCAGCTCGTTGATCAGCCACGCGAACAGGAAGGACAGAATATAGCCGAGCGGACCCGTGATCACGGCTATCAGGAGCGTGTTCTTGACGCCGATCAGGAAGATGTCGTCCTGCAGGATCAGGTTGATATAGTTCTGCAGGCCGATGAACCGCGGCGGCTCCAGGATGTTGTAATAGGTGAAGCTGTAGTAGATGGACGCGACGACCGGGAACACGAAAAACATGGTGAACAGGATCGCGTAAGGTGCGAGGAACAGATAACACATCTTCCTGGCCTTCGCTTTCCGGACCGCCACCTGCATATTGTGCTTCCGAAGCTCAATGTACTTGTGCAGATATTCTTTCATGCCTGTTCTATGTCCTTCCCCGGCCTCACTCCACCGGCATACCGAATTCGATCCGTTTCTTTTTGATTTCTTCGTCGATCAGGATGGAATAGTCGATGATTGTCTCACGCGAATCCACCTTCTCGTTGATAACTTTGCGGATTGCGTTGGAAATATGACGTCCCGTGAAATAGCCGCCCGGAACTTCCCGGATGCCCACGGTCTCATCCCACTGGGCGTTCAGGACCTCGATGTCCTCCGCGCTCCAGGAAAGATTGGTGAATGCATCCCGGTTGGCGGTCGCATACCGCGCACTCGATCCGAGCAGTGCCTCGATCTCACGGCCGAACCGGATCTGGGTCTCAGGCTTCGCCCACCACTTCATGAACTCCCAGGAGGCGTCGCGGAGCGCCTGGTCCTCAGTCCGGATCATCATGGTCGCGCTGCCGGTGATGAAGTCGGAGCGGTCGAGATACTCGGTGTTGTCCGCCCCGGTCCGGATCGTTCCGGGAATGACGGTGAAGTCCCACAGACCGCGGATCTCCGGCGCGGAGACCATCAGCGTATTGTAAATGGAATAGGCGGCGATGCCGATCGGCATCTCGCCGGAACGGAACCGGCTGACAAAATCATAGACCGTCGGGATTCCGTAGTCGTTGAAGTACCGGACGTAGTCGTCGAATGCGCGGATACCCGCCTCCGAATCGACGGTCGTCTTCGTGCCGGCCTCATTGTACATATCCCCGCCGTACTGGTACAGAAGCGAGAAGTACATGGACAGGTCCGGAATGTTGGACATGGTCGCGGTCGAAGCCGCTGCCGCCGCGTTGCTGCCTGCTGCCGTCGGGATGCCGATCGAGAGGTTGTTGCCCTGAATGGTCGGCAGCATCTCGATCAGTTCCTGCCAGGTCTGGGGCGGCTCGAGTCCGAGCTCCTCCAGGACGTCCTTGCGGTAGAACATCACGTTGAAGGTCTGCGTCTCCGGCACACCGTAGATATGACTGTCCAGCTTGTACTGCTCGTAGGAGCTGGGCGAATAGTGCGACAGAACGTCCTGCCAGTCCGGGAACTGCGTGATATCCTCGGCGGCGCCGCGGAGTGCGTAGTTGACCGGCTGGTCCGCGCCGACGGACAGCGCCACGTTCGGTCCGCGCCCTGCCAGGACTGCGTTCAGCAGTGCGGAGGGATCGATGATCTCGACGTTTACCTTGACGCCTGTCTCCGGTGTGAAGTCATCATCCACCATCGCTTTGAGGATGGTGCCCTGATCGCGGCCCGTCAGAACCCAGACCTTTACGATCTTTTCCTGTCCGTTCTCGTCGTAGACATCACCGACCGCGTTGTAATCCACAAAGAAGGATGCGACAAACGACTTGGCCTCGTGGAAAATCTTCGCAAAGGCACCTGCCCGTTCTTCCTTCACCGGTGCGTCGGTGCCGGAGACGACCAGGTAGTCCACGTCGAGCTTGGATTCACTCATGTTCAGGGAAGCCGTGCCGAGCGCGGTCACATTGTCCTTGAAGGAGACAAATTCTGTCGTGATCTTCTGAGGCTTATTGCAGAAGCGTTCCAGCTGCTGTGCGACCGTCTGCGCACTCGCGATATTGCCCGCGAGCTGTCCGCTGTAGGCGACCATATCGTCGACCACCTTGTACAGGCGCTTCGACTCAAGAGACATGGCCTTCATGATCTCAGGATAGTTGGAATCAATATGATAATCGCGGTACGGATCCGGATTGGCGCCGGTGTAGACCAGAATGCGGCGGTAGATCTGGTTGAGCCGGAAGGTGGAATCTTCCAGATCCTGCAGGATCGTGCCCATGCCGCCGAGCGTCGCCTCAAGGCGCAGCGTGTGCTTTCCGCCGGTCAGATAGAAACGGTACTCTTCCCCGGCATCGTCCCCGAGCTTCAGGCAGTTCCAGTCATTGTCGTACGGGAAGGAAATTTCCTCGACTTCCGTGAACGGGACTTCCCCGTCGATCAGGAGCCTGCGGTTGGAGACGGAGCCTCTCGAATAGTTCTGGCGGCCCTTGATCATGATGTTGTACCAGCCGTCCTCCGGCACCTCAAAGTCCCACTCGATCCACTGGCCGGAGCTTCTCCAGCTGTCGCCGCCGATATAGTTCAGGACGGTGTTCGTGACACTGTTCGGAACCGTCGTCGGCGAGGAGCGGTCATATTTTGCATAAAGAGAGGACTCCGAACGGATGGTGGAGTCTTCTCCCTGGATCGTCTGTACATAATTCCTGGCTGTCTCGCTCCCCTCTCCGGAAGGACAGGATGCCGCATATTCCGCATAGGTCCTGCCGGGCCGGACCGCGCGCAGCTTAAGGTCCGCAATCAGCATCGGCTCGTTGTCCGCGACAAGTGTCAGCTCGTTCTCGCCCTTGTCGAACCAGAAGCGGTACGGCTCGGTGACAAAACCGATATCGTCCCGGAAATAGGCTTTCTGCCAGTCAAACCGTTCCACCTGTCTGGGGCGGATCTGGTTGCCCTGGTTGTCGACGCGGATCTCTCCGCCGTCGGTCCAGATTCTGGTAAAGGAGATGTTGCGCGCGTCCTCAAAAGGCAGTTCGCCGTTGATCAGGACCGTGCGCTCCGCCGGAACACCCTTGGATTCCGGAAGCAGATATTCAAGATACAGATTATAGAAGCCCTCCTCCGGCACGTTCACCGTGAAGGTGGTTCTGGAGCCGCTGTCTGTGAAAAGGACCTTTCCGTGCTCTCCCGCCGGGTCCTCAGTCTCCCGGACTTCTGCGTTCTCCGAGGCAAAATCGGACAGGCTGACCGTGACATCCTCCGCCGGAAGGGCTTTCTGATCATGATCATCCAGATATCCGCCGTAGGTGCCGGTCCGTTCCAGACCGATGATCTCCTGGTCCAGATCGACCCCTGCATATTTGTCCCGGAAGTTTTCCTGCCTGCGCATGGACAACAGGACGCACAGGAGCACCAGTGCACCCAGGACAAGCAGTGTGATCAGCAGTTTTCTCAGATTTTTCATAGGGCTCTCTTATCTTGCGGTCTCCCGCGGTGTTATTACGGCTCTGCGGCAAATACAAAGAATGCAGGCTTGGGCTGATAGTTTCCGTCAAAGAGCAGCGGGCACTGGGAAAGACCCGTGGTATTTCCGCCGCCTACACCCGAGAAAGTCTGCAGCCAGGAATACGGATCGATGGTTCCCCAGAAGGTGATGCCGGTGATATTGGCGTCGCCCGCGTTCTGCGCTGCCTTCAGCGCGTAGTACTCAAGGTTATAAACCTTGCGCTGTTTCTCATATTCTTCCGCCAGGGATTCCTCGGATCCGTCAAAACCATCGCTGGCCCGCATGTCCCACTCCGTGATCTGCACATTGCCGACCACATCGCCGTATGCTTTGATGGAAGCCGAGACGGCCGTGGAGTTCGGGGTGGTCAGGTGGTAATGCCCCTGCATACCCATCGCGTCGATCCGGGTGCCCTCGCCGGGCGCGCCTTCCAGCTCTTTGACCGCTGTCAGCAGCTTCAGGATGCCATTCCGCTTCCGGACGTCGCACTCGTTGTAATCATTGTAATAAAGCTCCAGTGAGGCCGGCGCGTACTTGTTCGCGTACAGGAAAGCGTTCAGAATGTATTCCTCGCTCTGATAGACGTGCCACCAGCTGGAATTGCTGCCGTGCCGGTCCTGCGAGAGCGGTTCGGACGGGTTCTCCGCGTCGCTTCTGTAAGATCCGGTGGCATCCGAGATGGCCTCATTCACGACATCCCAGCCATAGAACAGGTCCTTATACCTGCTGTCCTCGCCGGTGAAATGTGTCAGCACGGTGCGGATATACCACTCCAGCCGCTTGTTCATTTCTTCGGGGGTTACATAGGGTTTGCTCTTGATATAGTCCTCGTGGAAGAACCATTCCGGTGTCTGCGAATGCCACACCAGGACGTGTCCCCTGACCTGAATGGTCCGGTCGGGGTTCTCCTCGTTCCAGGCGAGGATCTTGTCGAGAATTGCCTCCGCGCGGGAGAAGTCGAGCTTCGGCACCACGATGGTCTCGCCGTTCAGCTCCGCCTCCTCGGTGCCCGGGCAGTGGCTGACACTGTAATTAAACAGCGCGTCCGGCTTCAGTTCGTTGCCGAGCGTCACCGCGCTGAAATGCGTTGTAACGATATTCCAGACGCCCTCGTCCCAGGGCTCGCTGCCTGTGATAGCACAACCGATCCGGCATCCCAGCGTCTTTTCGACACTGTCCCGCAGTGCGGGGACTTCGCTCTCGTCTACTGTCTTCGTCAAATCCTGCTCCTCTCCGCTCTCTGCCGAGGCCGCCTCTTCTTCGACAGTCTCTTCCGCAGCTTCTGCAACCGCTGCCTCTTCCGGTGCGGCTTCTTCCGCTGCTTCCGCAGTTCCCTCTTCCGCTGTTTCCGGCTCTGCGGCTTCAGCGGCCGCTTCCTCCCCCGCAGCTTCCTGCCCGCTTCCGGAAGCCGGTGCGGCAGGAACAGATGCGCAGCCTGCGGCGGCCGCCATCATCACGGTTAATACAAGTGCAGTTACTCTTCTGAACTTCATTACGGACCTCCGACAGGGTACCCTGAGATTAGTCTATGTTAATTTTAGGGCGTAAAGTAAACGTTTACTTCCCAATTCTTGCACCTGCTTTTTCAAAAATTGCGATTTGAGTACCAAATATTCCGTCTGACTTTTGTGCACTTTTTACAAGATCAAAAATGTAAGCGCTTAGATTTTCGTCTTTATCCTGTTTTCAAACGATTTTGTACAAGGAATCTTTTCCTTAAAAAAAGCAAAATCTGACCGATTCTGTCAGATTTTGCTCCCTGAGCGTTCCTTTTTTGCCGCAAACTGTTATGATGGTACAGAAAGGAAGCAGTGTGACGGAAGGACACTGACTGGCAGTATACGGACAGCATGAAAAATGACCGGAAACCGGCCGGGCCGGATTATTATCGTCAGAATCGGGACTTCGTGGAAAGGACAGTGGAAGCTGCCCTGGAGAAGAATATTTTTGCCAAAGGCAGCTCGATCCGGATCTGGCACAATGAACAGACCGACGGATTCGAGGCGCACTGGCACCGGGCGCTGGAGATCATCATTCCGATCGAGAATTACTATGACGTGGTCATTGACAGCAGGACCTACCACCTGCTGCCGGGCGAAATTCTGATGATCCCGCCGCGCACCATGCACGAGCTCATCGCGCCGGACAGCGGTTCGCGGTTTATCTGCCTGTTCAACATCGAGATCTTCTCCCCGCTCAGGGACTACGTCGGCGTCCAGTCCCTCCTGAAGACGCCGCTCTACATCCGTCCTGCCGAGTATGCACAGATTTACGGCGAGATTTATGAACAGTTCGAGATGATCTGGGAAGAGTATTTCGGAGACGTCGAATTCTACGAATTCTCCGCTTACTCCCATCTGCTGCAGATCTTTACACTGCTCGCCCGCTACCAGATCAATCTGAGCCACGCCTTTTCGGCCGCCTCTGCCCCCAAGCGCAGGGATTACTATGAGCGGCTGAGCCGCTCCCTGGAATACATCGGCAAGCATTACGCCGAGCCGATCTCGCTCGAGGAAGCCGCATCCCTCAGCGGCTTTTCGAAGTTTCATTTTTCAAGGCTGTTCAAGGAGTATATGGCCTGTACCTTCTACGAATACCTGGTCGATCTCCGGGTGAAAGCGGCGGAAGCCATGCTGGCTGCCGGCGAGCTGCCCATCACGGAAATCGCCCTTCAGGCCGGATTTTCAAGCATTTCCACCTTTAACCGCACTTTCCGGCAGAAGAACGGCTGCACGCCGGGCGCCTATCGCGCGCTCTTCTCCGGCAGACAGCAGCGGTCGGAATTCGAAGACGCACAGTAACAAAGGCCGGGCCGGCCTCTACGGCAGCAGGAACCGGCCGGGTCCGCACAGCTCATGCACTGCATAAAGGAGAAAACACCGATGAAACGGAAACACCTGAAACTGACCCTCGCCGTACTCATGTCCGCAGCGCTGCTGGCCGGCTGCACGGCCTACCCCGCCGCGCCTGCCGCACCAGCACAGGAAGCACCCGCTGAGGAAGAAGCACCTGCGGAGGAATCCGTCGAAGAAGCCGCTGAAGAGGAAGCGCCTGCTGAAGAAGCCGCTGAAGAGATTTCTGAAGAAGCTGCGGAAGAAACCACCGAGGAAGAAGCTTCCGAAGAAGAAGCCGGCGCAGAGGAAACGGAAGAAGCCGCCGAGGCGGCATCGGAGAGTGCGGCATCAGGAGAAGGTGAAATGAGAGATCTGACCCCCGCGGAGCTGGTCGCGGAAATGAACACCGGATGGAATCTCGGAAACTCCCTGGATGCCTTCGACGGTAAAGGGCTTGATACCGAGACCTCCTGGGGCAATCCCAAAACGACCAAAGAGATGATCGATACCATCAGCGGGCGCGGCTTCAACACAATCCGCATCCCTGTCACGTGGGGCCCGCATATGGGCGAGGCGCCGGAGTATCTCGTCGACGAAGCCTGGATGGACCGTGTCCAGGAGGTTGTCGACTACGCGATCGATGACGGCATGTTCGTCATTCTGGACACCCACCACGAAGAGATGTGGCGGATCCCGGACGATGCCCACATCGAAGCCGTCAGCGCGCAGCATATTGCTCTCTGGACACAGATCGCGGAGCGCTTTAAAGACTACGGCGATCATCTGATTTTTGACGGACTCAACGAGCCCCGCGTCAAGGACGGGCCGAACGAGTGGAATGGCGGCACAAGCGAAGGCCGCGCCTGCCTGACCCGCCTGAATCAGGAATTCGTGGACGCGGTGCGCGCAACCGGCGGCAACAACGAGAAGCGCCTGCTGCTGATTACAAGCTTTGCTTCGTCCGCCGTAATCCAGACCATCGGCAGTCTCAAGATCCCGGAGGACGACCACATCGCGGTCTCAATCCACGCTTACACGCCATACGGCTTCACCTACAAGGTCGACGCCGACTGGGCGCTGTCCGAGTGGGACGGATCTCACAACTACGAGATCGACAAAGTCATCTTCGACCTCAAGCGCATTTTCCTGGACAAGGGCATCCCGGTCCTGATCACCGAGTACGGCGCACAGAACAAGGACGGAAACGATGAGGAAGTCGCCAAATGGGTGACACATTATCTTGAAGAAGCCAAAGAGAACGGCATCGTCTGCGTCTGGTGGGACAACGGCTGCTACACCGACGGCAACGAGCAGTTCGCGATCTTCAACCGTCATGACTGCACGTGGTACTCCGAACCCGTCGTGGACGCGATCATGGCAGTCTTCGGAAAGTAATTTCCGGATATTTATGAATTAAAGCAGAAAAAGCCCCATGCCCGGCGCTGATGCCGCAGGCATGGGGCTTTCTTTACTCAATATGTTCCTTCAGACCGGTCCGTTTTATGAAACCGTATCAAAGGCATAGATTGTCCGGGTGTGCAGCGTCTCTCCCGCACGGAAAACCGGCGAGCGGTACTGCGGGCAGTTCACGGCGTTCGGAACGAACTGCATCTCGATACAGAAGGACGTGTAGCCGTCCAGCTCCATCTCTCCCACCTTCTGGTGGTCGCCCGTCGGCGTGAAAAAGATCAGACCTTCCGCGTCGCTGAAGACGGTCATCCTTCTGCCGTTCGTGGGTGCCGTCGCGACCGCGACTCTGCGCATACCCTCTCCCGGCACGACATAGAAATCGTCGTAGCCCGGGATCTCTCCGGTGAAAAATCCGATGGTGTCGGAAGCAAGGCCTTCCCGGATCGTGTGCTCCTGTGTGAAGTCGAGCGGTGTCCCGGTTGTCTTGCTGATCGTGCCGTCCGGCATACCCAGCTCACTCTTGGGTGCGTACTGATCCGTATCAAGCATGATCTTTGTATCCAGGATATCGCGCGGCATCTCCAGATTGAAATACGCGTGGTTGGTCGGCGAGAGGACGGTGTCGCCCTTCGCCGTGATCACATAATCGAGCGTCAGCGCGTGATCATCCCCAAAGGTGTACGTGATCTGCACGTCCGCCTCACACTCGTAGCCGTCCTCACCGGAGTCCGTCAGTGTGAGGACCACGCCGTCCTCCGTGCACTCTCCGTGAAAAATCTGTTTGGAGAAATTTCCCTCCGCCCCATGCAGATGGTGCGGCGGCCTGGGTGTCTTGAGCTGGTAGGTCCTGCCGTCGATCTCAAACCGTCCGAAGGCGATGCGGTTCGCACAGCGGCCCATGACATATCCCGTCCTGCGGTACGCGGAAGGATCCGTTCCCTCATCCGCTCCCAGCACGACCGGGCCGATCTCTCCGTTTTTATCCCGCACCCAGATTCCCTGGATCGCGGCGCCGAGATTCAGGATCACGGCGTACTCACCGAAGCTGTTCGTGATTTTGTAGGCAGTGACTTCTCTGCCGTCTGCCGTTGTTCCGAAATGGTACTGGCTGGTCATACTCACTCTCCTCTCCACATTCTCTCTTCTTCCTGACGTCTCTCTTCCGCGCGCTTTTCTGCCCGGACCCGCTTGCGGTAGCGGACCAGGTTGACGTAGCAGACCAGCGCGAAGATCAAGGCGATGATCGTGATGATAAAGAAGATCAGGATCATCCTGTTGACATTGACCGCTTCATATGCGATGGCATATTCCGAGAACCTGTTCGTGCGGAAGGTGATGGTATCCGGGTTGGTATCCAGATCCGCCAGCACATCCACGATCCCGTTGTGCTCCCGCAGAATCGCGTAGGTCCTGTTGGCCTTCCGGTACTTCTCCGGGATGCGGATGACGACTTCCAGTTCATTCTGTGTCGTGCTGATCAGGCTGCTCCTGGCATCGATCGTCTTCATGACCACAAAGCTGAAATAATCCAGTGCCTTGTAGCCGACCTTCTTCTGCATGCTCTCGCGGATCTGTGCCGGTACCTGTCCCCCATTCGAGGAAATATCGACATTGAAGTTAACCTTCTCGGTTCCCTTCAGGATTGCCATCTTCTCGTCCCTGGTCAGCTCGGTCGTGATCACTTCCTCAAAATTCAGCAGGGTCGGATCGTGATAATAGAGCTCCTCCGACGTCTCCTGCTCCGCTTCCGCATAGGTGTTGTTGACAGTAATCTCAAGGTTTCCGTCCTCGAAGGCTTCCTTCAGAAGCGGAAGTTCTTCGTGGTTGTCGATCAGCTTGATAGCCAGTTCGTCGGAGATGCCGTATTTTGCCAGTACACCGCTGCTGGTGTCCTGCTCACTCCCCGCTGTTTCCCACGGACTGCTCTGGCTCTGATCAGACGCCTGTGCTTCCGGTACCGCATCCGTGATGTCTCCGATCAGTGATTCATCTTCCACAAAGACCTGCTCCGGAAGCGCGCCGGAGGATGCGGTGTCTGCGCTGTACTCTGTTGCGGCAGGCTCGGAGGATGCCGCAGCGGGCTGCGTCTCTGTACTCTGCTGAGCCGGCTGCTCCGCGGGCTGTGCCTCTGTGCTCTGCTGCGCCGGCTGCGTCGCGGGCTTCGTCTGTGTGCTCTGCTGCGAAGGCTGGGTCGCGGGCTTCGTCTGCGCACTCTGCTGAGCGGGCTGCGTTGTCGGCTGTGTCTTCTGCTGTGCCGGTGCCGGCTGCGGAGTCTGCTGGATCTTCATGAAGCTCACCGCAATGGCATGGGTTCCGCGCACATTGGTGAAGGTGTAGCTGGAGACCGGTCCGATATTCACGCCGTCCACGGCGACCGCAAGGATCTTGTATCCGGCGAGCGGAACGATGGTGTAGACGACAGAACCGCCCTCTGTGACATAGGTGTCGCCGCTGGGCACGATGCCGCCGCCCTGGTTTGCGATCATGGATGTGACCTTGTAGGTCCGGACATTATGTTTGGCAAAATTAGCAACGAGGTTGTAGTTGCCTGTCACCTTCTCGATCGTGTACTTCGGCGAGTAGGAAACGGTCTGGCCGTTGATGGTCCACCCGGTGAAATCCCAGCCGCTCTCCGCAAAGATCTCGAGATCGCACTTCGAACCCTCGTTGTACTGGCCTGCGCCTGAAATTTTGCCTGCGCCGGCCGGGTTGATCGTGACGTTGACTGAGAAGCGTGACTGCCGGAAGGATGCGGTGATGGTGCGGTCCGACGTGATATTGTTCAGCTGCAGGGACGGGGAGTCCGTGATCTTCCTGTTATTTTCGATGAAACCCTCGAACTTGTAGCCGTCTTTTGCCTTCGCGTTCAGCGTGACGGATCCGCCGTACTCCACTTTTCCGCCGCCGGACACAGTGCCGGCATTGAAATTGTTGACATCCACTTTGACATTGCAGCTGACCCGCTTGAAGCGCGCCTGAATGTCGCGGTCCGCGGAAACATCCTCAATGATCAGGCTGGAGGACTCCGTCAGCAGACGGTCATTTTCAAACCATCCCTCAAACCGGTAATTGTTGTTGGCGGACTGATTCAGTTTGACGGTCGCACCTGCGCGGACGCTTCCGCCGCCGGTCACGCTGCCGCCTTCCGTGGGCGAAGCGCTCACCCGGACCAGATAATCCTGGGTGGTGATTGAGACCGGAATGCTGTCAAAGACCGAAGGGGTCTGCCGGGAGGTTGCCGTCACGTTAATGGTGGAAGCGCGCTCCTCGCGGTCCACGGAAAGCTTTCCGGAGGCGTCGATGAACGTCCCGGAGCTGCTGTTGCCGCCGACGGACCAGGTGACGTCCTTCTCGAAATCATTTTTGCCCTGCACTTCCGCCTTGAACTGCATGGTCTTTCCGGCAGGCACACTGGCGGATCCGGGAGAGACCACGACCTTGGTCACGACCGGTTCGGCCGCTTTGACCTTGACTGTCATCGTAACCTTTGCATAGTGGGTGCGCCGGTAGTCGTTCGCCGAGAAGAAGGTGTAGGTCGCGTTGTACACGCCCTCCTTCAGCTTCGTGGAGGGACTGACGGAGAAGATCGCCTGGTCACCCGGACGCAGGTACAGGTTTTCCGGAATCTCCAGCAGGAAGGATGTGTACGGGTCTGCCGCGGCATAAGTCAGCGGCACGTCCGTCGATCCGATGTTGACGATGGAAAACTGCTTGCTGTTTTTAATATCTCCTTCCTGAATGGTCCCGAAATCCAGGTTCGGTGTGTAACATGTGAGCAGATAATCAAACGGATCCGGCTGTTCCTCCGGGATCTGAGCCACCACCGGCTCCGGAGCCGGAATCGGATCCGGCTGCTCGGGAACGGCATATTCCGTCACCGGCGCAGGCCCTGCCGGGCCTTCTTCAACGACAGGTACATCCGGCACGTCCGGTACGACCGGCTCTTCCATGCCGCCTTCCTGTACAGGCTCTTCCACATATTCATACTCATACTGCTCCTGCTCTTCCCCGTCGGCATAGACACGGATATAGCGGAACATCATGGCAGAGGAAAAACACAGAATCACTGTCATTAAAACTGCCAGAGCTGCTGTCCATTTTCTTTTCATTTTGCTGCCCCCTTCTGTGTTGCTTAAGTGCTGTATAAGACCGTCATATGACTGTCACTTCTATTGTATCACGGCCTCACTGATCCTTCAGAAAATCCTGTCCGGTCCGGATCATATCTTCGAGCGTGTACCGGCGGATCACGCCCGGCTCATCGCCATCGACGCCGCCCATCTGCAGGAAAGTATCCGTCTCGGGAGAATAGGCCCGCACATTCGGAATCAGCTGTGCCGGTACCATGGTTTCCGTATCCAGCACAAGAGCCGGGCTGAGGTAGTAGTACCCCTGTTGTCTCATCATCTGATTATCCAGAAAAACGGTCAGACCATCTGTGTGCACTACGCGCGGGCTTCTGAAGTATCCCGGCGCGATGTCTGTGCTGCAGATCCCGGAGAAGTCCGACAGGCGATACTCATACAGCGTATATTCCGAATTCTGTACAGTCTGAAGAAACAGGACTCCCCCGTCGGCATAAATCAGGTCCGGGCGTCCGCGGAACGAGAGGCCGGTCACCGGTTCCATGCTGCCGTCCTTCCGGATGCACATAATCCCGCCATCTGCTATGAACAGCAGCTCCTCTTCCGAAATCCAGGAGATGCTTCTGTCAAGGGAAAAGCCATCGATCCTGACCGTGTCCGCGAGCCCGATACATTCACCGCTCTCAGGGTCTGCGATGATTCCCCGGTACTCTTCCGCAAAGGTCCGCGCCTCTGATCCGGCTTCCGAGAGTATCAGCATCCTGGATCCGTCCGGCGAAAGATAAGGGCAGAAATCATCATTCGCGTTGAAATAGTTTACCTTCTCATCATAGCCGAGTGACTCCTTCCATTTCTGAACGTCCGTCACCCGGACTTCCCCGCTTAGAAGATCATAGCTGCACCAGTACCATTTCTCCGGATTTTTGCCGATCCGCAGAAGGTATCCGATCCGATTGTCTGTAAGCAGCGGCCCGGATGTGTGCATCTGGGCGAAAAAAATCTGATTTCGTCCCGGTTTCACTACATCCTGCTTCGCGAAGCTGTGTCCCAGTGCCTTCTCTATCGCCGCCTCTTCCAGGTCTCTTGCCGGGATCAGGCGGCAGGACTGTGCGGAAGGATCCGCGGCGCACAGCAGGGGAACCTCCGGGTCCGCGGTAACGGAATAGTTGTAATTAAATAAAATCACTTCTCCGCTGCCGCTGTTTCCAAGCAGTGTCCAGCTGCCCTTTTCGGGATCCGGAACATGAAAGTCTGACAGATACTCACCTGTCCGGGCGTCATAGGAGCTGATCCGGAAACTCCCCTCTTCTTCAACAATCCGGATAAACTGTCCTCCGTTTTCGAAGTACCGCGCATTTAGCGGGTACTCCGGTCTGTCCGCCTCAGACAGGGGGGTAAAGCGTTCATCCGCCTGAAGCGGTTTATAAATTTCAATTTCATTTCCGTAGTAATAAGTGCCGTTTGAGAGCGGTTTTCTTCTGAGCAGATACAGCTGATCTTCCCATCTTTCCACTGCGTCGATATCATCCGGAAACGCGTCAAGATATGTGAAGCATCCCGATTTTTCCGCTGCCATGACATCCGGATCATCATAATCATACAGATTCTGTGACCCGTCGGCATAAAGGATATCCAGACACAGTCCCAGCTGGCTGTTCGTCTTCTCCTGCACATCCATGATCCGTGCCGTGCCGTGCAGCGAAGCCAGGCGTCTTCCGCTCTCCGGATCATACAGGATCAGATCTGAGTAAAGGTCCGCCGTGACAAGATCCGGGAACAGATCCAGTGCCGGATAGGCATATGCGTGCACCGGCTCTTCGGCCGACCACACGCGGGCCCTGCTTTCCGTGTTATAACAGGTCAGGCGCGCCTTGTACTGTCCGATGCCCAGTTCCGGCTCCTGTTCCCTTCCGATGTAAGTGAGGTAATAGAACCGCTCTGTGCCAAAGCGCATTCCGGTAAAGCGTCCCTCCTCAAGGAGGATGATTTCTCCGGAATTCAGATCACACAGGAAGAGCTGCGACTTATCCGTGTTTTCCGTCGCGATCGTCACTGCCAGGAAAGCGCCGTCCGCAGACACACGTGCGGCCTCAGGCCTGCCGGGCAGTTCCATAACGGTGCGGCCTTCTCCGGTTTCGGCATTCACCTGAACCAGCTGAATCCGCTTTGCATCCTTTTCCCCTTCAACTTCCTCTTCCATCCACAGAAAAACAGCACTGTCGGAAGAGGCTGCATACTCCCCGCTCCTTATGTACAGATTCCCGGGAAGAGGGCATACCCAGCGCTCTGAATCTGACGGAAGATCCCTGCAGACCACCCGGTCTGAATAGACCAGAAGCGCTGTTTCATCCCGCAGAACCAGTTGCTGAACTGACTCGTTGTTTAAATCCCGGGAATAGGTGGAAACAATCTCCAGAACGGCCTTATTCGTCAATGTGTCCCAGACCAGAACATTTCCGTCTCTGTCAAAGGCCCCGATGTAGTGGCAGTTCTCTCCCCGTCTGGGTGCCATTTGCATAATGGCAAAATCTGTCTTCAGGCAGCCTGCGGCTGCCGGTGCTCTTCCGGTCGGGAGGTGGTAGAGATTCAGTGCGTCTGCAAGTGCGTATTCGGCTTCAGGAAGATAAGGTCTGTCATCTTCCTGTGTCGGAAGTGCGGACAGCGCCTCTCTGACAGCCTGCGTCCTGTCATTTTCCGCAAGGCTCTGTGCCGACTGCTGCACCAGAATGCGGGACTCCGCGATTTGTGTCTCGCGGTAGTTCTTCGTGATCTCTTCGTTCTTTTTCTGAATTTCCTCGTTGGAGCGGGCGATTTCCTGACTGGCCAGAGAGATCTCTTCGTTTGCCCGCAGAATGGTCTCATTCTGTGACCGGATTTTAGAGTTGTTGTACAGAACATACGCCGTCAGAACGGTCATGCCGGCAAGGCCCGCGCCAAGCAGCGCGGCGCGCTTTTTCATCTGATACTGCTTCTGCCGCTGGACCAGATCGTCGTAGCGGCAGTCCAGAATCGTGGCAGCCATGCGGGGAATCTCCGTCCGGAAAGCTTTGCGCAGATCTCCCCGGAAGTCACAGCCGACATGCTCAAAGGAGCGGCTCTCCCACTCCTCGTCCTTCGGAAGCGCTCTCTGTTTCTCCAGCACCGCGATCGGCAGCACATCGTCCGGCTCTCCCTCCGAGAGCACAATGATGATATGTTCCAGATCCCGGGTCTTCAGGAAGTATTCCACTTCATTCTGAACCCAGACGGATTCCCGGGAGCCCGGTGAGCAGATGACAATCAGATATTCGGCGTGATCGAGAGCCTCCGGAATCTCCTCCGTCAGATTGCCGGCGGTGAGCTCATCCTGGTCCCGGAAAATGCGGCCGATGGAAGTACGGCCTGTCTGTTCCCGGATCTCGGCAGGAATCCGGAAGTGCTCAAGGCTGCGCTGAATCCGGCGGGCAAGGTTCATATCCCGGTCCGCGTGTCTGTAGGAAATAAAGGCGGTATATTCAGACTGTACATCAGACTGATTTGACTGGCTGGACTGACTCATGCTTCCCCCTGTCGGCAGATTTATCAGCAGCTGATGTCGAGAAGCTGTCCTTTCCCGTGCAGATTCAGGGCAATGCTCCCCGCCGGGACAAAGATGCAGTCCCCCTTAAAGAAATTCAGAGTGAAAGATTCACCGGAGACTGTTCCGCACCCGTCCGTACATAAAAGCACGTGGAAGCTGTTCTCCTGCGTCCTGTAGGAGGGCAGCTGTCTGTGGATCTCCGTGTTGAGGAGCATACGCTCCACCTGGAAATATTTACATCTGGACAAAAGCTCCAAAGCGAAGCCGCCCCGGTAGCGCAGAACACGCATCGGCTGGCGCGGCTCCCTGGATGCATTCAGATTCGCCGTCTCCAGCGCCTTTTCGATATGGAGCGGACGCCGGTTTCCGCTTTTGTCAATCCGGTCATAGTCATAGAGCCGGTAGGTCACGTTGCTGCTCTCCTGGACCTCGGCCACCAGGACGCCGGCACCGATGGCGTGCACGGTTCCGGGCTCGATAAAGAAGACGTCGTCCTTTTCGACCGGAACATGATTGAGCTGACGGGAAAGAAGCCCCGTCCGGATTCCCTCCAGGACCTGGTCCTTTGTCACATTTTGCCTGAAGCCGTAGATCAGCTCGGCGTTCTTCGCGGCGTGGAGCACATACCACATCTCGGTCTTCCCGAGGCTGTTCTCATGCTCCAGCGCATAGGTGTCATCCGGGTGGACCTGAATCGAGAGGTCCTTCCTCGCGTCGATCAGCTTGACCAGAATCGGCAGCTCCGGCTTTCCGCCGGTCAGCAGCAGCGGGTGCGTACCCAGATATTCCGGATGAAGGGATAGGACCTCCCGCAGAGTCATCCCCGCATATTCTCCGCCCGCAACAACGGACAGGCCGTCCGGGTGTGTGGAGCACTCCCAGGTTTCGGCCAGCGGAGAGACGGGAATGGTCTTCCCGAAATCATCATTCAGTCTGCTCCCGCCCCACAGATAATCTTTGGCGGCGGGCTGCAGTAAGAAGGGCACATTCATCATAAATCCAGCTCGTATTTATGTTTGTCCGATACGCTGATCTCTTTTCCAAGCTGTACTTCAATCAGCTGCAGCTCCGTTTCCGCAATCACCGTGTGCCGGCAGCCGGCTGCCATGGTGATGACGTCGCCGGCGCTCACCGGCTGCTCCATGCCGTCCACGATGGTCCGGCCTTTTCCGCTGATGACCGTCCAGACCTCGTCCCGCCGGTCATGGCTGTGATAGTTCATCCGATGTCCGGGATTCAGTGTGACCTTGATAGTCAGGCTCTCATCCTCAATGTCCAGCACCCGGAAGCTCCCCCAGGATTTCTCGGCGAACATGACCTGCTGCTCGATCTCATCCACATAGGGCTTGATGTAGGAGCTCTGCTCCTTGTCCGAAACCAGAATGCCCTGGGCGCTGGCGGAAATGATTACATTTTTGAGGCCCATGGCCAGGATCGGCACTTCCAGTTCGTTGATGACATGAACATTGTGGCAGGTGTCATTCAGGCGCGCATCGCCCACCGCGTCCTCTTCCATGGCCTCGGTCAGCGTGTTCCAGGTGCCCAGGTCCTTCCACATGCCGTGATACCGCAGCACCGCGATATCCTTTTCATGCTCCACCACCGCGTAGTCGAAACTGATCTTCTTCAGCGTCTCGTATTTGCTGAACAGATCGTCATAATCCGCGAAGTCAATCAGCTCGTGCGCCCGCTCCAGCACGTAGGAAAGCTTATAGGCGAACACGCCGGCGTTCCATAGACCGCCCTGGTCAATGTAGTTCTGTGCCGTCACCGCATCAGGTTTTTCCTTAAAGGAAGAAACTTTTGAGAGGTGATCCGGTGTCGTCGGCATGATGTATCCGTATTTCTCGCTGGGATAGGTGGGATCGATGCCCATCAGCACCAGGTTGGCGGTGCCTTTCTGCGCCAGTTCCCAGAGCTCTTTAACGGCGGCAAAATATCCGTCGTCCACATACGGATCCACCGGGCAGACAACGACCGCGTCGTCCGGGCTGATGCCGCGCACGTCGGTCAGATAGGCCGTCGCCAGCGCGATCGCCGGGAACGTGTCTCTCCGGCAGGGCTCCACGCTGATGCCCACATCTTCGCCCAGCTGATTGTGAATGGCCGACACCTGCGACTTGCTGGTCGCGATGGTGAGATTGGCCTGCGGATCTGCCTCACGGATCTGGCGGTACACCCGCTGGACCATGGACTCATGCTCCGCTTCGGCGCCCTCTGTTCCGGGCTTTCTGAAGATTTTGATAAACTGCTTGGAGCGGATATCATTGGAGAGCGGCCACAGGCGCTTTCCGGAGCCGCCGGATAGAAGAATGATATTCATGCTTTACCTCTCTGCGCGAATCGGATTGTTCAGGAAGTCTTCATAGGCGAGCCGGATTCCGTCCTTCAGCTCCGTCTTGTAGGTCCAGCCCAGCTTCGTCGCCTTGCTGACATCCAGGAGCTTTCTCGGCGTCCCGTTCGGCTTGGAGGGATCCCAGAGAATTTCGCCGGTGTAGCCGACGACCTCGGCCACCAGCTCGGTCAGCTGCTTAATCGTGATTTCCTTGCCGGTGCCGGCGTTGACGGTCTCATTGCCGCTGTAATTGTTCATCAGGAAGACGCACAGCTCCGCCAGGTCGTCCACATACAGGAACTCACGCAGCGGGCTCCCGTCGCCCCAGCAGGTGACGGAGGTCTTTCCCTCGACCTTCGCCTCGTGGAAGCGGCGGATCAGGGCCGGCAGCACGTGGGAGTGCTCCGGGTGATAGTTGTCGTTGGGGCCGTACAGGTTGGTCGGCATCACGGAAATATAATCGGTTCCGTACTGCGTGTTCAGATACTCGCAGTACTTGAGGCCGCTGATTTTGGCCAGCGCGTAGGCCTCATTGGTCTTCTCCAGTTCGGAGGTCAGAAGACACGACTCCGGCATGGGCTGCGGCGCCAGGCGCGGATAGATGCAGGAGCTTCCCAGAAACTCCAGCTTTTTGCAGCCGTTCTGCCACGCGGAGTGAATGACGTTCATCTCCAGGATCATATTGTCATACATGAAATCCGCCTTCGCCGTCGCGTTGCCCATGATACCGCCGACCTTGGCCGCCGCCAGGAAGACATATTCCGGCTTCTCCTGTGCAAAAAACGCCTCGACCTGATCCTGTCTGGTCAGATCCAGTTCCTTATGTGTGCGCAGAACCAGGTTGTGATAGCCCTGTCTCTCCAGCTCCCGCACAATTGCGGAGCCCACCATGCCGCGGTGGCCCGCCACGTATATCTTGGCATCTTTCTCCATCATTTTGTTTTCTTCTCCTTATCCCGCCGTTTTTACAGCCGCGGTTTTTCCTTATTTTGCAGCCTTTTCGCGCCTTGCAAGCTCCCGGTCGTGCTCCGCCATGATCCGGACCAGTTCTTCGTAGCTGGTCTTCTGCGGATCCCAGCCGAGTTTTGTCCTCGCCTTGGTGGGATCACCCCAGAGATTGTCCACGTCCGTCGGGCGGAACCACTTCGGATTCACACAGACCAGCATCTTCCCGGTCTCGGCGTCATATCCCTTTTCATCGAGGCCTGTTCCCTCAAACCGGATCGTGATGCCGTTGGCCGCGAAGGCCTTCTCGACAAAATCGCGCACGGTGTGCTGCACGCCGGTGGCGATGACGAAGTCCTCCGGCTCGTCCTGCTGCAGAATCAGCCACATGCACTCCACATAATCTTTGGCATAGCCCCAGTCGCGCAGCGAATCCATGTTGCCGAGCTCCAGGTGATCCTGCAGGCCCTCCGCGATGCGCCCGGCCGCCAGCGTGATTTTGCGCGTGACAAAATTCTCCCCGCGCCGCTCGGACTCATGGTTGAACAGAATGCCGTTCACCGCAAACATGCCGTAGGCTTCGCGGTACTCCTTCGTAATCCAGAAGCCGTACTGCTTGGCGACCGCATAGGGCGAATACGGATGGAAGGGTGTGGTCTCCTTCTGCGGGACCTCCTCCACCTTTCCGTAGAGCTCGGAGGTCGACGCCTGATAAATGCGGGTCTTCTTCGTAAGTCCGAGGATCCGGACGGCCTCCAGAATGCGGAGCACACCGAGGGCGTCCACGTCTCCGGAGTATTCCGGCACGTCAAAGCTCACCTGCACATGACTCTGCGCCGCCAGGTTGTAGATCTCATCCGGCTGTGTCAGGCCGATAATACGGATCAGCGAGCTCGAGTCCGTCAGATCGCCGTCATGCAGGGTGATCCGGTCCCGGATCCCGTCAATGCGCGCGGTGTTCGAAATAGAAGCCCTTCTCGTGATTCCGTGCACTTCATAACCTTTTTCCAGCAGAAATTCGGCAAGATAGGATCCGTCCTGCCCGGTAATGCCTGTGATCAGTGCTGTTTTTCCCATAATAATCTTCTCCTGATGTGGTTCCTGTGTGCATCTGCCTTCCGCGGCAGATTATTAACCTTCATTATAGCGCATTTAAGCGCGTTCGGATAGCGCCCGGACCCGGTACCGGCGCGGTGTCACCCCGTAAGCAGCCCGGAAGGCCCGGTAAAACTGGGTGAAATTGTGAAAGCCCACCTGCTCGGCGATTTCATTGATCCGCAGATCCGACGTAGTCAGCAGCTGTGCCGCCTTCTTCATACTGATCTGCAGAGCAAAATCCTGAATGCTCAGGCCTGTGTAGCGCTTCACAAGCTTATAAAGATAATCTCCGGAATAGTGGAAGGCCTCCTCCAGCTGAGCGCGGGTCACCTTTCCGGGCTGTTTTTCCATAAAGCGGCGGATGTCGTGAAAGCGCTGCTGCTCAGTCCCGGTACCCGGCGCGACCGGCGTATTGCCGAACAGCGCGGGATCAAACAGATCTTCCAGCAGCCTGCAGATCAGCGCGGTGGTCTCCGGCGTCGGGCAGGCGTCCGGTGTGGTAAAAAGCCGGAACAGCTGTTCAAAAACCGGATGGATCCGGTCACGCACGCGGGCGTCAGCATAGGGAATGAAGTCCATGAAAGGCTCGCCGGATTCAAAATAGGTGCGGCATCTCTTCAGTGCCTGTGTCTCCTCTTTTTCAAAATAACGCGGCATCCCGAGAAGCCAGGCGGCGTAGTCCCGGTGGAACTTCAGAAACAGAAGCCGCGCGTCGGTCCCGGGCATGTACTCCTCCGAGTGCAGCGTAAAGGGCGTGACAAAGCAGGCACTCCCGGCGGAATAAAAGTGACGGAAGCTGTCGATGTTCTGGTAGATCTCTCCCTCCAGCACAAACAGCAGCTCATAGTAGTCGTGCCTGTGGAGCTGCGGTACATCCGCCTGCCGCTGTAAATCCTGAAAGGCGCTGCCTGAAAAAGCCGTATACTTTACAGGCCGGACGCCGGACTGCAGGATCGTCACGGTCAGATTCTTCCCGTACGGCTGAATGCTGATCTGCAGCAGCTCAAACGGCTCCTCCATCTGTTCGCGGTTCGGCATGAGTGCGGGATCATAGAAGTCATACGGTGTTCCGCCCTCAGACATCATAAGAATTGAATCTGACATAATTTTGCCTCTATTTGCCGGATTTTGCCATTTCTTAAGAATATTATATCATTTAAAATTCAATCTGTCAGATGGTAAAATGCGCCGCGGGGCGCAGAATCGGTCTGCGCAGGAAAACAGCGCGGCAGGAAGAGACAGACAGGAGGGTTGTCATGAAAAAAACAAGATTCAATCAGTGCTGGACAGTTGAAGAAGGCGACGGCGGTGCCTTCAGTGCGCTTCTCGGCGGCGGAGCCGTCCCGAAGGCAGTTGTTCTGCCGCACGATCTGCTGGTGGAGATTCCGCGGAATCCGTCCGAGCCGAACGGCCCCGGAAACGGCTATTTCCACGAAGTGGATATGGTTTACAAGTCCGTTCTGAAGCTGGACGAAGAAGCCGCGGGAAAGCGTGTCTTTCTCGAGTTTGAGGGCGTTTATCAGAACGCTTTTGTCTACGTCAATGACGCTTTTGCCGGGAAATGTGCCTACGGCTACAGCAATTTCTATCTCGATGTGACCCGCTTTGTGAAGCCCGGTCAGGATAATGCCGTCAAAGTCATCGTCAAGGACGGCGTCCCGAGCGGAAGGTGGTACACCGGCGGCGGTATCTACCGCGATGTCAACCTGATGATTGCCAATCCGACGCACATCGATCCGGACGGCGTCTTCGTCTCCGCCTCCGATATTACCGCGGAGATGGCTTCCGTGAAGGTTCAGATCGAAGTCTCCAATGATGTGATGGAATTGAAAACCGTTGTCCTGAAGGCGACTCTGTGCGATGCGGAAGGAACTGTGGCTGCGCAGAACAGCATGCCTGTCACGCTCAGTGACGGACAGAAGGCTTCTTTCCTTCTCCCGCTCTATGTCAGCACACCGCACCTCTGGGATGAAAACGATCCGTATCTCTACACCTGGAAGGTGGAGGTTCTGGAAGGCGAGCAGGTTCTCGACGAGGAGTGCGGCACCTTCGGTATCCGCAGGCTTCAGCTGGATCCGGTGAACGGCCTTCGGATCAACGGCAGGACCGTGAAGCTGCGCGGCGGCTGCATCCACCACGACAATGGCGTCATCGGCACGAAGGAATTCCCCTTCTCCGCAGAATACCGCGTCCGGAAGCTGAAAGAAGCCGGTTTCAACGCGATCCGCAGTTCTCACTATCCGATGAGCCGGCATCTTTTAAATGCCTGCGACCGTCTGGGCATGTACGTCATGGATGAGTACTCCGACGTCTGGACCACTTCCAAGGTCTCCTATGATTACAGCATGCATGTGACCGAGTGGTGGGAGCATGACATTGAGAACCTGGTGCGCAAGGATCGGAATCACCCCTGTGTCATCATGTACTCCATCGGCAACGAAATTCCCGAGACCGGCAATGCGATCGACGCCGCGTGGGGCAAGAAATTCGCCGATAAGCTCCGCGAACTGGATCCCACCAGATTTACCACCAACTCTCTGAATCTTCTGCTGGCAGGCATGAGCATGCTCGCACAGATGGCTGCGCAGCAGGCACAGGCACAGGAGGCGCAGGAAGGCGGCCAGCCTACCGGAGAGATCAACACCATGATGAGCTCAATGGGCGATATGATGGCCCAGCTCATGGAGAGCCCGATGCTGGCGAAGCTGACCGAAGAAGCCGCCGGTCAGGTCGATATCGTCGGTTACAACTATGCGCTCGGCCGTTATGTGCCCGAGGGCAGCGAATATCCGAGCCGGATTCTGGTCGGCTCCGAGACCAATCCGCCGGATCTGGACAAGAACTGGGAAGCCGTCGAGAAGCTTTCTTATGTCATCGGTGATTTTGACTGGACCGCCTGGGACTATCTGGGTGAGACCGGCATCGGCGCAACCGGATACGGCGGGCAGACCGGACCGATGGGCATGATGTATGCGGCGTATCCTTTCAAGGCTGCGTACTGCGGCGACATCAACCTGATCGGCGACAGACGGCCCGCCTCCTACTGGCGTGAGATCATCTGGGGTCTGCGCACTAAGCCTTACATCGCCGTACAGCCGGCCGCGCACTACGGAGAAGAAAAGCATCAGTCCCAGTGGGTCTTCTCGGACGCTCTCCGCAGCTGGAACTTCAAGGGCTGCGAGGGCAAGGGCGTCGTCGTGGAAGTCTACGCGGACGCCGACGAGATCGAGCTGCTGGTGAACGGCAAGTCCGCCGGCCGTAAGGCGACCGGTGAGAAGCACCGCGCGATGGCCTGCTTCGACACAGTTTATGAGCCCGGTAAGGTGGAAGCGATCGCTTATAAGAACGGCGCGGAAATCGGCCGCGATGAGATCGTGACCGCGGGCAGCGAGATCTGCCTGAAGGCTGACGCAGTCGAAAGCCGCTGCGGCTTCCTGCCGGCGGACGGCTCCGACATCGCCTACGTGAACGTCTCTGTGACCGACGCTGCCGGCATTCTCAATCCGGATGCGGATGTGAAGATCAGTGTAAGCGTCGAGGGACCTGCGGTCCTGGCCGGCTACGGCTCCGCTTCTCCCTGCAATGAGGAGAACTACTACGACACCGAAGCTGCCGCTTATGAAGGCCGCATCCGCGCCGCCGTCCGCGCCTGCGGAGAAGGCACAATCCGCGTGATCTTCAACGCCGGCGAGGCTGAGACCGCTGTCGAAATTGAAGCAAAATAAAGGCTCTGCCTGTTTCATAGGAGTCACCGGGGACAGGTCCACTGACTCCCTTTTTCCAAAGGGAGTCAGTGGACCTGTCCCCGTGACTCTTTATCTCTGCAATATTCTTACTTCATCACAACCAGCTCATACTCGCGGCTGCCCAGTCCGATTTTCTCGGCGTGCTCAAGCGTCTCTTTCCAGCGCGTGTTGGGATTGTTGTCGCGGAAGTGATCATGGTGATGATGCCAGTGCGGATCAGCCAGATGATCGCCCAGCTGGCTGTTGCGGATCGGATCCGCTTTCTGGCACAGGTCCACGCAGGCCTGGTCGAGCGCGACCGGGTCGAAGGAGGCGAGCATGCCCAGATCCGGAAGAATCGGTGCATCATTCTCGCCGTGGCAGTCGCAGTTGGGCGAGACATCCGTGATCAGGGAGATGTGGAAGCACGGCCGGTCATTGCAGACTGCCGCGGCGTACTCCGAAATTTTGCATCCCAGGATCTCGTTGGCGTTTTCATTGTCGTTGGAAATCGCGTCAAACGCGCAGGCGCCGATGCAGCGTCCGCAGCCTTTGCACAGCTCCGGATCAATCCATGCCTTTCCGCTGTCATAGGAAATCGCATTGGAGCCGCACTCCTTCGCACAGCGTCTGCAGCTGCGGCACAGATCGGGATCCACATGCGGATGACCGCTGTTGTGCTGCTGCATTTTGCCGCCGCGGCTGCCGCATCCCATGCCGATATTCTTGAGGGTGCCGCCGAAGCCGGTCGACTCGTGGCCTTTGAAGTGCGTCAGCGAAATGAAGATGTCCGCATCCATCACCGCGCGGCCGATCAGTGCGGTCTGACAGTACTCTCCGTTCGGCACCGGCACTTCGATATCATCGGTTCCCCGCAGTCCGTCCGCGATGAGAATCTGGCAGCCGGTCGTAACCGTATTGAAGCCGTTGATATTGGCGCAGTCCAGATGCTCAAGCGCATTCTTGCGGCTGCCCGGATAAAGCGTGTTACAGTCTGTCAGGAACGGAACGCCTCCGTTCTCCTTCACGACATCCGCCACGGCCTTCGCATAATTCGGCCGCAGATAGGCGAGATTGCCCAGCTCGCCGAAGTGCATTTTGATCGCCACAAACTTGCCGTCCATGTCGATCTCATCGATCCCGGCTTTCCGGATCAGCTTCTGCAGCTTCTTCGTGAGCGATACATCCAGCTGCGTTCTGAAATCTGTAAAATAAACCTTTGACTGACTCATCCTTACCTCCTGCCTGTTGTTACCTGTTGTTACCTGTTTTTAACGGTCTTCCTGCACGCCCTGCGCCGTGCAGAAACTCTGCTGTTACTTTAGCATTCCGGTTCATCGTGTACAATCAGAAATCCTGATCCCGGCCGTGAATTCATCATAGCGGAAAAAGGCATGATATGCCATCGGCGTCAGGACCAGCAGCAGATCACCTCTCCGGGAGAAGGTCCATTCATATCTCCCATAGCCGCCCCGGGGATCTTCCCAGAAAAACCCGGCGTCGTCCCCGTCCTTTATGCTCCGGACAAACCGGGCAAAATCAGCGGCATCCGTGTCCCCCGGCGTCTCTTTGTGACTGATGTGACAGACCTGTTCGGAGCCGTCCAGACGAACCGTCACGATCTCATCGCCCCGGTCGGAGCGGCCCGGCTCACAGGAGAACTCGTGCTCCAGCGCCATCTCCTGCGCCTCCGGACAGAAATGCTCATAGATTCCCCAGTACTTCTTCGCGAGATCCTCCGGTTCGCTCCTCTCTCCCGGGTCCCAGTGCTCTTCAAAATACTGGCGGTTTTTCTCCGTCCCGGCGCTGTACTGCCACTCCGGAAGATAGCCGGTCACGATGTCCCGGTCGGTGTCGTACGCGCCCCTGACATGTGCCTTGACAAGGATCATCTGCGCATCCGGGCGCCATCTGACAGCGTTGATGCTTCTGTTATCCTCCATGTAAACGGAAAAAGCCTCCTGCTTCAGACTCCGGGTGCTGCGGAACACCAGCTTCCCCTCGTCGGTCCCGACCGCGATGAACCGGCTGTCCGGGGAGATGCTGAACGCGCTGACAGCCCCGTTGTCAAAATACAGCTCCGCCCGGGGCTCCCCTGTCAGGACATCGATGCACTCAATCAGGTGGTGCCCCTCGTTCCCGCGCAGGTACAGCGTCCCGTCCGCGGAGACTTCGCTCGTAAGCAGAGAATTATTTTTGTGCGGCACCACGCGCTTTGACCTGTGCAGAAGGCTCAGGCTGTTTGTGACAGCCCAGAGATCGTTCTCCGCGGTGTTCGGCACGAACAGTGTCGTCCCGTCAGGCGACCAGCTGACCCTGGCATAGCGCCTCATCTTCCCGGTCTTCAGATCCCGGACATGGCGGCACTCCGGACAGGTGTAGATCCCGACATCCCCCAGGAAACAGCTGACTGCGGCGTACGGCTTTGACGGGTGAAACGCAAAAAACGCCGGGAAATTCTTCATCGGAATTTTTCTTGTCAGCACGCCCTGCTCCAGATCATAGGCGCACAGAAAACCGCTGCAGCTGCGGCTGCGGGGGTCCGGCGTTTCCGTTTCTTCCAGGAACCCGGCCAGCAGAAAGCGGCCGTCCGGCGAGACCGCGGCAGACTGCGGCTTCGCGCCGCACTGTGTATCGATAACCCTGATCAGAGCGCCGGCGTAATCATAGACGAAAATGTGCTCCCGGAGCACCAGGCAGAAGAAGCTGCCTGCCTCCGCCATCACGGCAAAGCCTCCCTCCTGTGCCTGTACGGAAAATGCTTTCTGTGCGTCCTTCAGGCCGACCGCATCCGCCTTCTCCAGCAGGGTTCTGTAAAATGCAGCAGCTTTCTGATCGAATTCGTAACCGGGTATTTCCATGATCCGCTCCAGCAGCCCGATCGCTTCCTCTGCGCTGCCTGCGGCGGCCTGCTCCTCTGCCATGCGCATCCACGACTCATAGTTATCCCGGTTCTCAAGTATCTGCTCCGCGGAGATCACCCGGTTCAGCGCCCACGGCGCCTGATAGGTAAACGGGCCGACCTGCACCGTCTCCAGCTCTGCCGGTCCGTTGGAATCTTTGCTGAGGATCGTCAGGAAGCGGTCGTCCTCCGAGAAGGACACATGTGAGATCGCTCCGCCCACGTAAAATGTCTTGCGGATCCGGCTGCCCTCCCGGACGGCCGCGAACCACCGGTTATTCCTGTCCTCATCCACCTCATACAGACCGTTGTGGGAGCGGGCACTGCGGACATTCTCCAGCCCGGCGTCTGCTGTTTTGACAAAATACCGGACCTTTACGGCGTTTTCAAAGGTACTGACACCGGCGGGATATCCGTACGGACCGGCTTCCTTCAGGATTTCCGTCCTGAACTGCTCCGATCTTCTGTTGACCCTGCACCGGATGAGGATCTCGTCATGAGCCTCAAGATCGCTGATCAGACCTTCCCGCCAGCGCCAGAGCGAGCGGTTGTAGACGGATTCGGGGTGATGCCTGTTGGCGGCCAGCGCCTGCGCCCACTGTTTCTCTGCTTCCTCCGGTTTTCCGAGATCGAGATAGGAGAGCGCGCGGTTGTTGAGAATATCCGCCGGGGAAATATAGTGGTCCGGCTCCGGGCGCGGATATGCGGCTCCCGTCTCCTCCTGCCAGATCACTGAAAGCGTCCCGCAGATCCCGTCAAAGCCGTCCGGGCGCTCCGTGAGACAGGCCGCGAGCAGCTGCCGCATCCGGCAGGAAAGCGGGATGCGGCACCGGTCCGCTGTCTCCGCAAAGCGCCCCCGCGCCTCGCCGCCGGTCTCCCACAGCTGCTCTCCCGCATACATTCTCAGGACCGTCAGCGCCCAGGCATAGACGTCCATCCATCGCGCGGCGGGAGCCCCTTCCAGCTGTTCCCGCGGGCTGTACGCGGCTGTGCCTCCCGAAGAAAGGGCCCGGCCCCGGTCCTCCAGCTGCTGCTGTGCCTTTGCGAGGCCGAAGTCTGCGATCTTGGCCTCCCAGTCCTTCGTGAGCAGCAGATTTCCGGGCTTCATATCCTGATGGAGCAGCTTCTGTTCATGAGAATAGCGCAGCCCTCTCGCTGCCTGGATCGCGATATCCAGAATTCTCTCCCGCACCTCCTGTTCCGTTCCGGTATAGAGTGAGCCGTCCCGGATCCGGTCCTTCAGGCTGCCGCCGTCCATCCACTCCGAGAAGATCGTCGGGACGCCGCCGATCTCACGGACGTAGTAACAGGAGACGATGTTCGGGTGAAGGCCGAGATCGATCCAGTGCTCGCACTCGGCGATGAAGTTTTCCCTCCTCTCCCGGCTGCCCTCCGCGAAAAACCTCGGCTGCGGACGCTTCATCGCAAGGTCCACGCCCCACCCGGTGTGCCGCACCTGCCAGACGCTGCCCATGCCTCCGTGTATGGCATCGGACGCAACCCTGTAGGTTTCCAGCAGCATGTCGTTCTTCCCGATCTCCTCATTGGAGATCGATCCCTGCCCCGCGCCGTCTGCAAGGCGCTTTGCGGCATCTTCGAGGCTTGCCCGGAATATGGACATCTCCTCATCAGTACTGATCTTACTGAACGTATTGCTGATCGAGTTCTCCGAATACCCCATTTTCCCTCCTCCGCTCTCCTGCAGTTCACAGCGGCCGGGAGCAGCTGCCGATACCAAAACGGCCTGCCCGTGCTCACGCGCAGGCAGACCGCTGTTTCCGGTCTCAGACCGGCCGGGTGCTGTTCATTTCAGCCTTTTCTTACAGTCTTTCCTTCTTTTCGATATCCAGGAAGTACTTGTAGGTGTCGACAGTGAGCTCGCCGCAGGCTTCCTCGTCGCAGGCGATGATGGCTGCGTTGTGGAGCTGCAGAGCGCTGCAGGTCCACTTCTGGCTGACGCCGCCCTCGACGGTGGCTGCCAGTGCGCGGGCCTTGTTGTGACCGCTGATCAGGACCAGGACTTCTCTGGAATCCGTCACGGTGCCGATGCCGACGGACAGTGCCTTTGCCGGAACCTTCTCCGGATCATTTCCGAAGAAACGGGAATTCACGATTCTTGTGTCGGTGGTCAGGTCGCGGACGCCGGTTCTGGAAGACAGCGAAGTGTAAGGCTCGTTGAAAGCAAGGTGGCCGTCTACGCCGATGCCGCCCATGAACAGATCGATGCCGCCGCAGGCCGCGATTTTGGCTTCATAGCGCGCGCACTCTCCCTCCGGATCATCGGTCATGCCGTTCAGAATGTTGATGTTCTCCGGCTTCATATCGACCAGGTGATCGAAGAAGTTGTCATGCATGAAATACCAGTAGCTCTGGTCATGCTCTCTGGGCAGGCCCAGATATTCATCCATGTTGAAGGTGATGACGTTGGCGAAGGAAACCTCGCCGGCCTTGTTCTTCTTAATCAGCTCCTGATAGACGCCGATCGGGGAAGAACCGGTGGGCAGACCCAGCACGAAAGGTCTGTCTTCCTTATGCGCATTGATCTTCGCCGCGATATAATCTGCGGCCCACTTACACATTTTGCTGTAATTGTCCTGAATAACTACTCTCATTGTTTTATTTCTCCTTGTTTTCCTCTGTTTTTACGAGGCTCGTAAAAGCGTCAGACAATATGGCCCTTCGCTCTGATAACATCAATGACTTCGTCCACGTACTTCTCGCAGATCTCGTCGGTTCCGGCTTCCACCATGACGCGGATGACCGGCTCGGTTCCGGACTCTCTGACCAGGATTCTGCCGTCATCGCCCAGTGCGTCCGCCACCTTCTGAACCGCTGCCTGCACATCCGGATCGTTCTGCGCATCCGGTTTGCTGTGCACGCGGACGTTCTTCAGCACCTGCGGATAGAACACAACCGGCGCTGCCAGCTCGCTCATGGGCTTCTCCTTGGCCAGCATGACCTCCATCAGCTTCAGGCTGGTCATGATGCCGTCGCCGGTGGTCGCATACTTCGTGAAGATGATATGGCCGGACTGCTCGCCGCCGATGCGGTTTCCGTACTTCACCATGTTTTCATAGACATACTTGTCGCCGACTTTGGTCTTGGCATAGTCGATGCCCACCTTGTCGAGGGCCTTGTACAGACCGAAGTTGCTCATGACGGTGGTGACGACCGTGTTGTTGATGAGCTTTCCTCTCTCCTTCATGTACAGACCGTAGATGTACATGATGTGATCGCCGGTGACCACGTTGCCCTTCTCGTCCACACACAGGCAGCGGTCCGCGTCGCCGTCGTAGGCAAAGCCGACATCCAGGCCGTTCTCCACGACAAATTTCTGCAGATGCTCGATGTGCGTGCTGCCGCAGTCGGTGTTGATGTTGAAACCGTCGGGCTCGTTGTTGATGACATAGGTCTTGGCGCCGAGTGCGTCGAAGACACCCTTCGCAATGGACCAGGCGGAGCCGTTGGCCACATCCAGGCCGACCTTCTTGCCGTTGAAGCTGTACTTGGACAGCGAAATCAGATAGCCGATGTAGCGGTTGCGGCCCGCGACATAGTCCACGGTCCGGCCGATGTCCGCTTTCTTTGCGAGCGGAAGCTCGGGAATCTCTCCGTCGATGTACTTCTCGATCTCGAGGATGGTCTCTTCGTCCATCTTCTCGCCGTTGTAGTTCATCAGCTTGATGCCGTTGTCATAGTAGGGATTGTGGGACGCGGAAATCATGATGCCGCAGTCAAAACCGTCCGTCCTCGTGATATAGGAGACAGAAGGAGTTGTCGTGACGTGCATGATATACGCGTCTGCGCCGGAGGCCATCAGGCCTGTGCACAGCGCATACTCAAACATGTAGGACGAGCGGCGCGTGTCCTTGCCGATGACGATTCTGGCCTTTTTGCCTTCTTTTGCCCCGTAATACCAGCCGAGGAACCGGCCGATCTTCACGGCGTGGTCGAATGTCAGGTTATCGTTGGCTTCACCGCGGAAGCCGTCTGTTCCGAAATACTTGCCCATGTCCTGTTCACTCCTTAATGGCGGCCATGACGCCGTCGTTCTTCCAAATGTGTTTCTCCGGGATCACCCCTCTGACGCAGGATGTGGGATAGACGCGGGAGTCTCTGCCGATCACGGTCCCGGGATTCAGAACCGAGTTGCAGCCCACTTCCACGTGATCGCCCAGCATCGCGCCGAACTTCTTTAAACCCGTCTCGATCTGTTCGGTTCCGTTGTGAACCACGACGAGCTTCTTGTCCGACTTGACATTGGAGGTGATGGACCCGGCGCCCATGTGACTGTAATATCCCAGAATCGAGTCGCCTACATAGTTGTAGTGCGGAGTCTGAACGTGGTCAAAAAGAATGACGTTTTTCAGCTCCACGGAGTTGCCGACCACACAGTCAGCACCGACCAGCGCCGAACCTCTGATAAACGCGCCGTGGCGGACTTCCGTGTTCGGTCCGATGATGCAGGGCGCGCCCAGATAGGCGGACGGGAAAACCTTCGCCGTCTTGTGCACCCAGACATGCTCCGACACTTCCTCGTAGTCGTCTCCCAGCTGTGATCCCAGCTGCAGGATCAGATCCTTGATTCCCTTCAGCGCCTCCCAGGGATAGGTAAAACCGGACAGGTAGTCAGCGGCCAGTGTGTGATCGAGATCATATAAATCTGTAATGGTATACATTGATCGTCTCATTTCCTCACTTTCTTTATGGATCCGCGGCGGAAAGAGCTTTGTTACAGTTTTGATTCTGCTTTTTGCCTCTTTCCTGACGACCCGCACCGGCCGTGGCAGCATCCGCCGAGTCTTTCGATCACTGCCAACCTCGTCAACCTGTATGGTCCTGGCGCTAACGGCTCACCACTCCTCCACAGAATGAGCCATTTTAATTCTCATTATTTTGTGGAAAATCTTACCACAAACACAAGGGATTGTACAATGCCTGCTTCAGGCCTTACTTTTCCAGCAGAATCGCCAGCAGATTCGGGCAGTTCAGGAAGAGCCAGAGATAGTTATTCTTCAGGAAGTTTACAATCGAATCCTCCACGGAAACCTCGCCGGATTTCGGCAGCGAATCCTGATACCGGTGGTACAGCCTGATGGTCTCCGGCTTGAGCACCTCGTCCCATTTCTTCTCCGCCTCCGGCTCCAGTCCGTCGAGATGATGCGAGATCACCTTGTCGGAGCCCTTCACGGACAGGAAGGCCGTATTATGGGCAAAATGCAGCGTCAGGTCCGGGGCTATCGGCGCCATCGAGTACTCCTCCCGCAGCGAAGCGTCCTTCGGAAGTTTATCGAGGACCATGACCGTCACGCCCTTGCTGCAATTCCGGATGTGGCGGACAAACTGAATCGGGAACACGGAGAAAATCGCCATCTCCGTTTCGACCAGTTCGTCCGTGATCTCCTCCGAGTACCGGATCTTCCAGTCCGGATCGGTCTCGAAATACAGGACTGTTTTCCCGTCCTCTTCCGCCTTGATAATCTTCCGCTCATCCTTCTTCGAAGTGCTCTTCGAGCTGCTCTGTGTGCCGGACTTCGTGCTGCTGCTCTGCGTGCCGGACTGTGTACCGCTCTGCGTGCCGGATTTCGTCGAGGTTCCGGCTGCGGAAGCCGGGACGGCTGTGAGGAATGCGAGCATCATGGCGAGCAGCAGGACTGCCAGTCTGCAGGTGAATGTTCTGATTCTGCCGTTTCTTTTCATGTAAAGCTTTCTCCGGTTCTTACTTTCTTCATTGTTTAATGGGACCGGGCTGCCCGGTCCGGGTGGTTCATTCCGCCTCGAGTCTGGCTTTGCACTCCTGCAGCGCCAGCTTCTGCTCCGCACTCACTTCCGGGAACTGCGGGTCGCAGTCCTCCAGCACATGCACCAGGATCTCCGAGACCAAGTAGCGCGTGTACCACTTCTGGTCAGCCGGCAGTGCGTACCACGGGGCTGTCTTCGTCGCCGTGCGGTTCAGGGTTTTCTCATAGACGTCGACATATTCTTCAAAATGCGCCCGGTCTTCCATGTCCGACACGGAGAATTTCCAGTTTTTCTCGGGCCGCTCGATACGCTCCAGGAAGCGCTTCTTCTGCTCTTTCTTCGAGACGTTCAGGAAGATTTTCACCACCCGGTAGCTGTTCTCGTAGAGGTATTCCTCGTAGTTCCGGATCTGCTTACAGCGCTTTTTGATAAACTCGTCCTTATCTGTCCCGATGGCACGGGCGGCCATCGCGTATTTGTCCCACAGATCGTGCATTTCCACAGCGACGACATCCTCGTAATGGCTGCGGTTCCAGATCGAAATTTCGCCGCGCTTCGGAAGGCATTTGTTCATCCGCCACAGGTAATCGTGCGCGAGTTCCTCCGTGTTCGGGCCTTTAAAAGAATAGACCTTGACGCCCTGCGGATTGAAGCCGCCCATCACATGTTTGATGGTCGAATCCTTGCCGGCTGCATCGATCGCCTGCAGGACGATAATCAGTCCCTCTTTTCCGTCCGCATACAGCCTCTCCTGCAGCTCTCCCAGCTTCTTCATATTCTCGTCGTAGGCTGCCAGAATTTCTTCCTTTTCCACACCGTCTTCTTTGCTGTCCTTCGGCAGCTTCGTCAGCTTTACTTTCTCCGATCCGTCAATCTCATAGCGTTTAAACAGCTTATCCTGTGACATTTTCCATTCCTCCCGTGCTTATGGAACAATCTGTGACCCGGGCGGTGCATCCCCTGCGGACATCTTTCCGCCCTTACATAGTATACTATCTGTTTCACAGAATGGAAAAAGTTCTCTGAAGAATCAGGGCATCTGCTTTTTACGTATGCTAAAATGATGACTGTGAAGGCAGCAGGCACGGAACGGGCACACGGCCCCGTTCTGCGCCTGACTATAAAGGAGAAGGATGATGTACGCACTGGTAACGGGAGCAGACCACGGCGTCGGCCTCGCGCTGGCGGGGCAGCTGGCGGAGCGCGGGTATTTCGTCACGGCCTGCCGCTTTGATGAGAAAGAGACAGCCATTGATGAACTGGCAGCCGCCCACCCCGGGCAGATGCAGGTGCTGAATCTCAACATCGGGGACGACGAATCGGTCCGGCTGATGGCGCAGACCGTCACAGCCTCCACCCCCTGCCTGGATCTTCTGATCAACAACGCGGGAATCCTCGGCGATATGACGCGGACCGTGGGCGATGATTTGGATTTTGATGAAATGCTGGGCGTCATCAATGTCAACGCCCTCGGGACCCTGCGCGTGACGAACGCACTCGCCTCCCACGTGTGCCGCAGCACACAGAAAATGATCGTCAATATCAGTTCGGAAGCCGGAAGCATTCAGGACTGCTGGCGGGAGGGATGGTTCGGCTACTGCCTGTCCAAATCCGCCAACAATATGCAGGGAGCCCTCGTGCAGAACGCACTGAAAAAGCAGGGCGTCCTGGTCCTTCAGATCCATCCCGGACACGTGGCCACTTATATGCGCGGCCACCTGGACACCACTGCCTCCGTCACCCCTGAAGAATCCGCAGCCGGCATTCTCAGGACCGCGCTCGATACACCGCACGAGCTGTCCTGTCCCCCGGCTTATCTGGATTTTCAGGGAAATGTTCTCAGATACTGATCATGCATCTGCCGCCGGTTTCCGGTCGTCTTCCGATGACCGGGGAAGGTACTGCTGCATCAGCGTGAACAGACTGTCCACCATAACCGGCTTCTCCGTAAACGCGTTCATTCCGGCCTCAATTGCCGCACTGCGCTCTTTCTCATTGACACTGGCTGTCATGGCGATGATCGGAATGGACGCCTTGACCGGATCCTCAAGCTGACGAATCCGCGCAGCTGCATCAACGCCGTTCATCCGCGGCATCATCAGATCCATCAGAATCATGTCATAATACCCGGCCGGAGCAGCTTTGATTTTCTCAAGGCAGGCCTGCCCGTCTTCGGCAAAATCCGTCTCCGCCCCGGTCTGACTTAAAATGCCGGCTGCGATCTCGCGGTTCAGGGCTATATCCTCCGCCACCAGAATCCGCCTGCCGGAAAAATCATAACGGCCCGACGTGCTCTGATACGACTCAGCCTCCTCCTCAATCGCTCCTCCCAGAGAGGCGTGATCAATCCCCTCGTTCTGCAGCGCCTTCAGCAGGTAATCTCCGGAAGCCCGGATGATCTTCAGATACCGGGCGACCCGCTCCGTATCCTTTAAGTCCGCCTCTGCCAGTTCCACACAGCCGAGCAGAATATGCAGCGGCGTCCGGATGTCCTGTGTCAGGTCATACAGCCGCACGAGTCTCGTCGGCTTATTGTCATCTATACACGCACCGAGCAGCTCGTCCACCGTCACGTCCAGAATGCGTGCCAGAGCCGGGAATAATGCAATATCAGGGTATGAAAGATTTCGCTCCCACTTCGAGACCGCCTTGTCCGTGACGCCCAGCTGATCGGCCAGTGCCTGCTGGGTCAGTCTTTTCTGTGTCCGAAGGGAGCGGATATAGGATCCTAGCGAAGATTGTTTCACTGCCGGTTCACCTCCCACCGTAACGATACATGATAAAACACTGTCCAACAATCGACAGGTGGTTTACCTGTTCTGTATGTTATAATGGATCTATACGAAAGAAGGAAGACCATTCATGGCAGATCAGGAACAGACTCAGAACAAATCTCAGAATAAAACAATGGTCAGGGATCTGACAACGGGGAGTGTGGCCAAGCAGCTGCTGGCTTTTGCCCTGCCGCTGTTTTTCGCGAATGCGCTGCAGGCTGTGTACAACCTGGTCGATATGATGGTCGTCGGACAGCTGATCGGCGGCGCGGGCATGAGCGCGGTCTCCATCGGCGGCGACGTGCTGCACCTGCTGACGTTTCTGGCGATGGGCTTCTCCGGCGCAGGCCAGGTCCTGATCGCCCAGTCCGTCGGTGCCGGCCGCAAAGACGAACAGCAGAAACTCATCGGCACGCTGTTCACCTTCCTGTTCCTGGTCTCCGCAGCGATCGCCCTCCTATGCTTTGCGATCCGCACGCCCATCCTGAACTGGCTGAATACCCCCACGGAATCCTACGACTACACCATGTCCTACATGGTGACCTGTATCGCCGGCCTGGTCTTTATCTATGGCTACAACATCGTCTCCGCGATTCTGCGCGGCATGGGAGACTCCAAAAGGCCCTTCGTCTTTATCGCCATCGCCGCCGTCCTGAACACCGTGCTGGATCTGCTCTTTGTCGGCGTCTTTCATATGGAAGTCTTCGGCGCGGCGCTCGCGACCGTCATCGGACAGGCGGTGTCCTTCATCTTCTCGCTGGTTTACCTTTATCGACATCGGGAGAGTTTCGGATTTGACTTTCGTCCGCAGAGCTTCAGAATTGATGTTCCGGTCCTGAAAAAGCTGCTGGCACTGGGCGTTCCGATGGCCATTCAGTCCGCTTCCATCAACATTTCCAAAATCGTTCTGACGAGCTGGATCAATGCCGAGGGCATGATCTACTCCGCTCTTTCGGGTATCTATAACAAAACCGGCATGATGATGGGCATTGTTTCCAACTCCTTCACCACTGCCGGCAGTTCCATGGTCGGGCAAAATCTGGGCGCAGAGCGCTACGACCGTGTGCCGAAGATCATCGGCTATGTCAGCGCCTTCGGCCTGATTTTCGCGACCACTGTCTCCGCGCTGATTCTCGCCTTCCCGCAGGCGATCTGCGAGATGTTCACACGGGACGCAGCCGTGCTGGCCGAATCCTCTCTGATCATTATTCCGATTGTCTTAAATGCCTATGGCGCCGCGACAAGATCCGGTGCCTTCGCCATCATCAACGGCTCCGGCAATTCCCGCCTGAACCTCCTGGTCGCCATCCTCGACGGTATGATCGCCCGGGTCGGCCTGGCGGCGCTTTTCGGCTTTGGCCTGCAGATGCACGCCCAGGGCTTCTGGTACGGCGATGCGCTCGCGGGCTTCATGCCGCTGGTCATCGGCGGCACCTTCTTCCTTTCCGGAAAGTGGAAAAATCAGCGCAGCTGATGCCGGAAAACAGTTCCCGCGGATTCAGAAAGAGCCCTCACCCCTCATCCGGCTGCTGCCCGTCGTGGGCCTTCCAGGCGCACTCCGTGATCTGCATATCCGTGAAGACGGCCTTGAAGCTCGAGGACTCCGGGCTGCAGGCGTAGATGCCGAAGCGGATCGTGCCGGCACCCTCCCACAGATGGCAGACACGCATCTGCGTGAAGTGCTCCCCGTCCTGCGAACACTCGATACAGTAATCATCCTCTCTTCTGCTGAGCCGGTACCACATGGTCCGGACATCGGTCGGAATCGCGGTGGTCGCCCAGTCGGAGTAGCCGTGATTGGTCACCACGGAGCCCAGGTGCTGGAACTGCTCATTCTCATACTCTACCGACCCCTTCAGCCAGTTCTCCGAGTCCAGATAGATCACGATGCCGCACTGGTCAAAGCGGTGATGGGCGTCGGTAAAATCCGTCTTCACGATAAAAGAGAAGAACTTCTCATCCGTCTCAAACTGCAGCGCCGGCGCATTGTCGTTGCGGAAATGATAATAGGTCCGCTGCCACAGATCCGTGCCCGGCTCAGTCGTAATTTCAATCCGGTCCTCTGTGATGGAATAGTTTTCCGGTTCTCTCGTCCAGATCATTTTCTCTGTCATGGTTTTATAGTCCTTCCCTGTTTATCGCTGCAGCGCAGCCGCTTTAATCCACACGCCGCACCAATGCATTCAGCCACTTTTCGCCGCCCCGCCCTTTGCGCACGTCCTGTGTCGTCCAGACGGCCTCTTCCCGGAGCTCGGGCACATTTTGCATCAGCTGACGGAAAGAATCCTCCGTCAGATCCGTGAAGTGCCGGCCGTCTTTCTCCCGGTCGCTCTCCCCGTACTTCCAGGAGCAGTAGCAGATGCCGCCCTCCTTCAAGGCGCGGGCAATGCGCCGCAGCACCTCCGCCTGCAGCTCCCACGGCACATGCAGCAGGGACGCGCAGGCCCAGACGGCGTCGAACTGTCTGTCAAAATCCATCTCCTCGGCCTGCATCTCATAGACCGGAACGCCTGCCAGCGCCTTGGTCTGCGCGCACATGGCCGGCGAGGGATCCAGCGCGCCCACCGTGTAGCCGCGGCGGGAAAAATACAGGCTGTCCCGGCCGCTCCCGCACCCCAGGTCCAGGATGCTGCAGCCCGGCGTCAGCTTTTCTTCAAACCGCGCATAGAGTCCGGAGACGTCCGCGTTCAGCGTCGATTCAATAAACGCCTGTGCGTGCTCATCATAATAGTTTGTTCCGCTCACTGTTGTCTCTTCACTCCTGCGTCTGATTCTTATTAACGTCCGCCCCGTTGTATTCGATGCAGAGCATGGTCAGATCGTCGAACTGCTCCGCGCCGCTGACAAATTTGTCGAGATCCTCCCGGACATTCTCCAGGATTTTCTCCGAGTCCGCATCCTTCTCCCGGTTGAGGGCTTCGAGCATGCGGCCGGTGCCGAACATCTGATTCTGAGCATCCGTCGCCTCCGGCACACCGTCGGTGTACAGGAACAGCTTATCGCCCGGCTTCATCTGCAGTTCATACTCGTGATAGACGACGCCCTCCAGGCCGCCGATGACAAAACCGTGTCTGCCCTTGAGCAGCTCGAAGGTTCCGTCTTTTGTCATCGCGGGATATTCGTGGCCGGCGTTGGCCGCCGTGATCTTTCCGGTCGAGATCTCCAGGATTCCCAGCCAGACCGTGACGAACATCTCGACCTGGTTGCTGGAGCACAGCGCCTCGTTGGTCTTCTCCAGAATTTCGGCAGGAGACCGTCCCAGCATGGCGCAGCTCTGCAGGATGACTTTGGAAATCATCATGAACAGAGCCGCCGGAATGCCCTTGCCGCTCACGTCCGCCATGACCATGCACAGATGATCCTCGTCGATCAGGAAGAAGTCATAGAAATCGCCGCCGACCTCTCTCGCGGGGTCCATTTTGGCATACAGATCGAATTCCTTCCGGTCCGGGAACGCAGGGAAAATATGCGGCAGCATGCTGGTCTGAATCTGATTTGCCATGTTCAGCTCCGTGCTGACCCGCTCCTTTTCCTTTGTGATCTGCGTGATGTCCTCGATGTACTGCTTCGTCCTCTTCGACAACTCGTCAAAAGACAGCGCCAGCACTTCGATTTCATCATTGGTCCGGTAACTGTCCTTCATCTCGAACAATCTTCCGGTTTCGCTGCTGTCAATGATATTGTCGGTCATCTCCTCGAGGGGACGCGAGATTTTGCCCGCCGCGCGCAGCGCAACGGCGATGCTGAAGAGCAGCAGCAGTGTGATCGCCAGGCGGTTCGCCCATTTGAGCCGGTCCGAGCTGGCCCGGAAGGCGGCCGTCGCGTCTTCATTGATCCGGTCATATTCCGCCAGCATCTGCTTCTCCGGCGCCTCCGTGATCTCCTTGTCGACCAAAGCAATCGCTGCCCAGCCGACCGTCGGCATGGGCGAGCCGGCCGCATAATACTGTTTTCCGCCCAGGGTGAGAATCGCGAGCCGTGTCGTGCTGTCCAGCGCCTCCCGGACAAATTCCTGCACTTCCGCATTTTCGGACGCTCCGAGATCCTGTCCGATTTCAAACAGGCCGTTGTCCGGCGGCGCGAGCAGAACCTCTCCCGCCTGATTGACAATAAACGCATAACTGCCGCCGCCTGACGCGGAGTGGACAAAATCACGCATATTGTCGAGTATGATGTCAATGCCGACGACGCCGAGCGTCTTGCCGTCCACGATGATCGGTGCAGAGCAGGTCAGGCTCTGTACACCGCTGAAGGCGTCCGTCTCGATTCCCGTAAAATACAGCCGCCCTGTCTCCAGCGCGCCTTTGTACCAGGGCCGCTCACGCACCGGAAAAGCTTTCAGCTTCCCGTTCTCATCAAACCGGTTCTTCGTGCTGTCGTCCACGCAGAAAAATGTCCCGTCCGCGAGGCCGACATAACAGGCGTCGATCTTCTCGGAATTCGCAAGCATCGCGAGCATCGGCGTGCCCAGGTGCGCCATCAGCCCGAGATACCTGGACCTTTTGTAGTCCACGCCTGCCTCGCACAGGACCATGACCGACGGCTCCCCGTCCTTTTCCGGATCCGGCGGCAGAACCTCCATGGGATCCAGACTGTCCCGGTTTTCAATGACACCCTGCGCCATGGACTGCAGCATGTAAGTCTCGTTGACGATTTCGGTAAAGTCATTGTCCGCGATGTTGGCCTGCAGCTCGATCGAATCGACGAGCGCGCTCTTCATCATCGCGTCCATGGTATCCCCGGAGACCTGTGAAATCGCCGCAGTCTGCTCGATCCGGGTCTCTCCCACAATCCGGGTCAGGATCCTGCTCCGCAGCTCGGAGAAGACTGAAAGAACCGCAACGGTCACAATCAGGATTGTCAGCACAAGGATTGCCATTTTCCTTTTCAGTCCGCCCGGCCTGATGCCAAACAGCTTTTTCATAAAAGGGAATCTCCTCTTCTTTCGCCCTGTTTTCTTTATAGATTGTTCTTCATCAGATGATCTTTATCGGATGGTCAGATCCGCGGGCTGGCTGAAATACCAGGCACTGCCCTGCGCGTTGACGAGCGCATAGGCCTGCACATCTTCGTCATACTCCCAGTGCACTTCCTGCTCGTCGTCCTCCGTCTTCAATGTGTAATCATGCGCCCGCATCGGATGATCCTCCGGTGCATAGAGATAAAAGCACGGCCCCTTTGCGTCGTTCAGGAACGTGATCTGCCAGCCCTCTTCCGTCTCCTGAATTCCGATATTCTCCTCATCATAGGTGTACCGCTCGTGCAGAATGCCGTCCGGCTCTCTCGAATCGGCAAGATCCGAGCGCATCGACATCAGCGCCCGCAGCTTCAGCCCGTCCTTCTCAATCCAGTCGCGCCGCTCACTCTCCACCAGCCACGCTGCGCCGTTGACAGATTCGTCCTTATGCCAGAAATAGAAATTGCTGAAATAAAGACCGTCCTGCCTCTCCCGCTCCTGAATATAGGGCAGGTCATATCGGTCAAAATCGACCTCGTCCGACACTTTCCCCTGCAGATTAACACCAAGGCAGTCCATGTTGTCGGGATCGGAAAGGTAGGCGATGAGCGCCTCCCGGAAGTCTTCCGGTGCGGCGTCCTCTGTCTCAATTTCGACAGATTCCTGCGCCTGCAGCGCCAGGTCCGCGGGCAGTCTCCCGTAGGTGAATCTTTTATTCATTAAGGAGACGCTGCGGCTGGATCCCTCATAGGTGTACGGCAGTTCCAGTGTCACGGAATACTGGTCGAGTTCTTCGATCTCCTCCAGTTCCAGGCAGGACAGAATGTAATCGTAGGCCGTATCCGCCAGAAAATCCATATCCGCATCCAGATAAACCTGTCCGGTCGCAGGACAGACGGTATAGCCGGTGGTCGTATCACCGCTCTGAATTTCGCCCGAGACATACCCGGTCAGATGAGCCCGGACATTGCCGGGATATTGAAAGATGTCCGATGTGCAGGAAAGAATCTCCGCCTCCGGAAACACATCCGTTTCTTCCTGAAGCCAGCTCTCCAGAACCGCACGGCCTGCCGCAGTCAGTTCCTGGTCTTCACTTTCCTCGTAAGTGCTCTCACATCCGGCAAGACACAAGACAGTCAGCAGCACCGGAATCAGGAAATATGTCTTTTTTATATTCATTTTCGTCTTCATACTCAGTTCCCTCCCGTCGGAGTGCGTATCTGAACTGCATACAGAATAATTTTATCATAGACGAGCCTGTGCAGGCATCCCCTCTGCGCCCGAATATGCTAAGATATCAGGTAACAACCATTTGAATTGCAGGAGGAAAACAGACAGATGCTTCGCAGACAGATCCTTTCAGGAATCAGTGCGGTACTGGTACTTTCAATGCTGGCCGGATGCGCATACAGCGTGCCGGCGCCGGCATCTCAGGAACCGGCGGCATCTCAGACACCGGCGGCGACATCTCAGACGCCGGCGGCGAGTGAGGAACAGACAGATGCGGAACAGGCAGAGCCGGCTGCGGAACAGGTACAGCAGGATCAGGAAGGCGGAACGGAAATGGCTGAAGGACTGAAGTGGTGGCAGAAAACCAATGTCTGCGAAATCTACGTGCGCAGCTTCAACGACACGGACGGGGACGGCATCGGCGACCTGAACGGTGTCACGGAAAAACTCGACTATCTGAAAGAGCTGGGTGTCGGCGCCATCTGGCTGACCCCATGCTTCAAGTCTCCGCAGGCCGACAACGGCTATGACGTCGCAGATTACTGCGCGATCGACGAAATGTTCGGAACCATGGAGGACATGGACCGCCTGATTGAGGAGGCCGGCAAACGCGATATCCGCATTGTCATGGATCTGGTTTTCAACCACATCTCCGATCAGCACGACTGGTTCCTGGAGTCTGCTTCGAGCCGGGACAATGATAAAAGCGACTGGTATATCTGGCGGGATGCAAAACCCGACGGCAGCGAGCCGACCAACTGGCGCAGCATCTTCGGCGGCAGCGCCTGGACATGGTCCGAGACCCGCGGACAGTATTATCTTCACACATTCCTAAAGGAGCAGCCCGACCTGAACTGGGCAAATCCGGAAGTCCGGCAGGCCCTCTACGACGCGGCACAGTTCTGGGTCGACAAAGGCGTCGGCGGATTCCGCCTGGATGCCGTCACCTACATCAAGAAGCCTGATTTTGCCGACGGAGAGCCTGACGCCGGCGACGGCCTCGCGGCGATTCATCCCATCACCGCCAACACCGAAGGCATTCTGGACTATCTGCATGAATTCAAGGACAACGTGCTGGCCGGCACCGATCTGTTCACGGTGGGCGAAGCCAACGGCGTGAGCGCCGAAGAACTTCCCCAGTGGGTCGGCAGCAGCGGTGTTTTCGACATGGTCTTCGAGTTCTCCCATGTTCTGATCGATCTGGAGAACGAGGCCGACTGGTCATCCTCGCGTCCGTGGACGCTGGCGGATCTGAAGAAAATTCTCCGCGACAGCCAGGCGAACACTGCGGAAGACGGCTGGTACGCCATCTTCTTCGAGAATCACGATCAGCCCCGGTGCGTCGATCATTTCTTCCCGGAGACCGCTGACAAGGACGGCGCGGCCAAAGTCATCGGAACGCTGATGATGACGCTGCGCGGAACGCCGTTCCTCTACCAGGGTCAGGCGCTGGGTCTGCAAAATGTGGCCTGGGACGACATCAGTGCCTACAATGATATTTCCACCATCAATCACTACGACTTCCTGATTCAGGAGGGGCATTCAGAGGAGGACGCGCTCGACGCAATTCATCATTTCAGCCGGGACAGCGCCCGCACTCCGATGCCCTGGAATGCGGAAGAAAATGCAGGCTTTACGACCGGGACGCCGTGGCTGCCGCTGAACGAGGGCTACGAAACGCGCAACGCGGAGGCCGAGGCGGAGGATCCGGATTCCGTTCTCTCCTGGTACCGCGCCCTCGCCGATCTGCGCGCCGCGCACAGTGAGCTGACCGGCGGAACTTTCGAGGAACTCCTGGAAGAGCATGAGCAGATTTTTGCCTACATCCGGAAGAGTGCAGATGCCGAGGCGATCATCCTCGCCAACTTCTCAGAGGAAGAGGCAACTTATGACCCCGCCCTCGTGGAAGGCGCCGAGCTGCTGCTCTCTTCCGCAGGCAGTGCTTCCCAGCCGGACGTCCTCGCCCCGCTCGAGTGTGTAATCTATGAGAGGTAATGCACGCGTGATCTCAGATACTTTATGGGTAAAGTATTATTTTCTTCCGGATGAGCTTTTTTAACTTATAAAATGCAACTGAATATAACAAAAGATATAAGGGAATGTTCGCTTTGCTTGGTGGACATTTCTTTTTTTACAGATAAATTTAAAACTATAAAATGTTAATATTTGTTGCAAAGGTGGGATATATATGAGAAAGCATTACTTGGACAACATTAGATGGATTACAGTAGTTATCGTTGTATTATACCATGTATTCTATATGTATAATGCTGAGGGCGTTCTGGGAGGAATTGGGCAGATTACCAGGCTGAAAGTTCAGCCTTACGATATCTTCCAGTATCTTGTGTATCCATGGTTTATGCCAGTGCTCTTTCTGGTGGCAGGAATAAGCTCAAAGCTTTATCTGGATAAGCATACAAACAGGGAATATATAAAGAGCAGAACCACGAAGCTTCTTGTCCCATCAACTATCGGACTCTTCGTGTTCCAGTTTATTCAGGGATATGTAAATATGCATCTTGCTGATGGAGCGGCAGAGCTGGCGGCAGCAGGAGTTCCGAAGTTTGTTATCTTCCTTATAATGGTTTGTTCAGGAAGCGGAGTACTGTGGTTCGTTCATCTTTTATGGATATATAGCGTGGTGCTTGTGATTGTGAGAAATATAGAGAAAGGAAAGCTCCTTCAGGCTGGTTCAAAGACGCCGCTGTGGCTGATCGTTCTTTTCTTCTTTCCAATCTGGGGAGCGGCTCAGATACTTAATACACCGATCATTTCGGTATACAGATTTGCATTTTACTTTGTATTCTTCATGCTGGGATACTATGTATTTTCAAATGAAGAGGTAATGGACAGGCTGAAGAAATATGCTGTAGTGCTGATTATGACAGGCGCAGCACTCGCTATTACATTTGCGGTATTAAACTTTATTATTCGCGGTGGAACAAACTATGCCGATAAACCTGTTAACAGAGGTCCGCTCTTTGCGGCAAGCGCATATTCTGGTTCCCTTGCAATGCTCGCCGGTATGGCGAGGTTTGGAGATTTCAGTAACGATTTTACAAAGTGGATGAGTTCTCACAGCTTTGGACTATATGTATTCCATTATCTTGGAATATCCACAGTTGCTCTTGTTTTTGCCAGGAATGCACTCCTGCCTGCACCTTTATGCTATCTTCTCAGTCTTGCAGCGGGATTCGTATTTGGATATGGATTATACGCTATAATTTCAAGAATACCGTTCTTCAGATGGGCAGTCCTTGGTATCAGCAGGAAGAAGGTTCAAAAAAAAGAGGAGAAAAAGTATGTTTAGTGAAAATATAGTTCGACTTAGAAAGATAAATCAGATGACTCAGGAGGATATCGCTGAAGCTGTCGGCGTATCCAGACAGGCAGTTGCAAAGTGGGAGAGCGGTGAGACAATTCCTGATTTAGAAAAGTGCAGGCTCATGGCGGAACTCTTCGGAGTGTCTCTTGATGATTTGGCAAATTATGAACCGGAAGACAATATGGGGCTGGATGTACCGCCAAAGGGCAAACATATATTCGGTATGGTTACAGTTGGAGATAAGGGACAAATAGTTATACCTGCAAAGGCCAGGAAGTTGTTTGATATATCACCCGGAGAACAGCTGATCGTTCTTGGTGATGAGTCACAGGGGATGGCAATCATGAAAGCTAAGGATTTTCTCAATCTGGCTAATATGGTTAGAAAGATTACAGGTAAATAATGATAAAAGAATCATATAATCCAATTTATTCCAATGGCGCCAGCTCATACTTGAAGCTATGCTCCATATTTGCCGCTTACAATAAATAAAGCCCACTATCGTGAGCTTTACAACCATGTAAAACTTAATGTGAATAGTCTCCTCTACTCCTTAACGACGGGGTATAATTTCATTTGCGCCGCCTGTAGGCTTTACACAGAATTATTTACACTTCCTCAGTCTCCTTCTCCGGCATAGTGGAAACAGGCTCTGACCGGGTACATGTCATAATCGCCGGTGCCCCGGAAATCCGTCACTGTTTTTTCGATCCGGTAGTCACCAGGCGTCAGCGGTCCGTAAAGCCACTCCCAGTCCACCTTCCACTCGCTTATACCGCTGTCATTTGTCGGATCGTCATCATCCGGGCTGCCTTCTTTCGGGATCAGATATGCGATATCATTGATCCCCCATTCGCCATCGAAAACAACCGGCACCGGCGTCCAGCTGCCCTGCTCCAGCCGCTCGAGCTTATAATCATCGCCGTACTGCAGTTCACCGGAAGACAGCTCCGGATCCCAGACCCGGAACCGGATGACAGCGCCTGTGGCTGTGATGTCACGCGCCTCCGCGATGAGGCCGATCTCCGGAATTTCCGAGTCGCTCACAAAATATGCGGCCGCCCCTTCGGCGACATCCGGCTCATACTTCAGCGTATCCAGAATCCCCATCACCGTTTCCCGGTCCGCCTCCGGCCACTCCTCTGCCATCACGCTCTGGACCGTGATGTGGTCAAAGGCTCCGCGGAAGCTGATGAAATCCCACATCTCATGGTTATCATAGGTTCCTACGGAAGCTTCCTCACCGGCCAGCGTCACTGTCTCCTGGCTGAGCCCGGTTCCGCAGACGCCGAACATCTGCGTATAGTTCAGATCAATGTACCCGGTATTTTCCGATTCCGGGTGCAGACGCATTCCGTACAGGCCGGGAACTGACCATTCACTGTCGGCCGCATAGGGCTCCGCCTCCCAGTCTTCAGGCAGCTCGACGGAAATTCTGCCGTAAGGGCCGACGGCATAAACCCTGGCTGCTTCTGCCGTGGCCTGCGAAGCTTCCGCCGGAGCTGATGCTTCTGTCGGAGCTTGCGAATCTTCCGCCGTGACAGGCGGGGGCCCCGGTTCCTCCGGGTTTTGCACGGGCTCCGGTTCTCCCTGATTTTGCACGGGCATGCCCGCACACCCCGGGAGCAGCAGCGCCGCCGCCAGACAGATTCCTGCTATTGCTGTGCTTTTCATTTTCCTGATCATTTCCTTCTCCTTGCTTGCCTCTGAATTGATGATATCGCTATTTACCTCTGATATCTATATAGACGGAATTTCTCCGGAAATCTTACAAAAGCAGAAAATAAAAGAGTCACGGGACCTGTCTGGTGTGCTACCCGTCAAGAGGACAGTGAAAAATAATAAGTAACTGGATACCGTCAGTTGAAAGATCAGCTGACGGTATTTTTTATGCTGCAGCTGCAAATGCTGCATGAAACTCCATCGGGGTCATCCGATGAAGCTT
>JAFRIW010000021.1 GCA_017432565.1 Lachnospiraceae bacterium | reverse complement strand
GAGCAAAATTTTGTCCCAGATGCGGAACGCCGGTACCTGCGGATACTGCGCCGCCTCAGATGAGGACACCGCAGGACACAGGCAGGACCACGCCTGTCCGTCCGGCGAATAACGGGATGCCGGCGCCGTCCCGCCCGGTGAGGTCCGGCGGGGCAAAATCAGGCCTGCTTGTGTTTCTGTGCCTGATTATGGTCGTTGAACTCGTCGTGGGTGCGTTCTGGCGTCCGGGGTTTTTAAGGAGCGGCGGATCCGGCGGCGGCCATGACGGAGGGAGCGGAACGATCACGGCCAGCGGCACGGGCGATGGCGGCGATGGCAGCGGATGGGCTGCAGACACGCAGGGCACGGACGGGGAGCCTGGCGGAGTCATTCCTTCCCTTTCCGAGGGCTACGGGATCGCGGGAGAGGATCTCGATCCGGAAACAGGAGAACAGATCGCGCCCGGGAATCCCCGATGGATCGGCGTCGATATTACGGAGGAAGACCTGCGCTCGGCTGTTCCGGTCACGGTGCCGGTCTCTCCTGAAAATACAGTCGTCCAGGCTGACGGGATCACTGTGGATTTCGGAGACTTCAACCTCACGGAAGAGGACACGCTGGAAGTGCGCTCTCTGGGAGAAAAGCACGATGATATCAGCGGCGACCGTCTGGTCATTTATGATTTTGCCCTTGCATCCGGCAGGCACACCTTCCCGACGGAAGTGACGCTGACGATCCCGCGGACAGCGGGAGACCGCTCCGGACGCGTGCTTTACTTTAATGACGAAGCGAAAATGTGGGAGCCGATCGCCTTTGAGGAGTCAGAGGACGGCAGGTTTTACCATGTCTATATGGATCATTTTACCGGGGTCACCGAGGATGTGGACGAGCAGTCGGAGAAGAAACTCGGCGCGATCCACGCGGTGAAGCAGGACAAAACGGGCAACACTTACCCGATGCTGCAGCAGCCGATGGAGTTCAACGATCTGGATGTGGCAAGGATGTACGGCTTTGACAGCGGAATTATCCGGAAGATCCTCAACAACGGCGGCATTGCCGCGGAAGCATCCTTCAGCAATCTGTTTACGACGTGCTGTAATGTGGAAGGCGGTCTTGATGCACTGAATACAACGCTGAATTCCAGCGATGAAGTGACGGGAAATGTCTTCGGAGCTGTCGGGCTGGGACTGACGTTCGGACAGCTTTATTATCAGCTGACCCATAACCCGGAGATTCTTCCCGTCCTGTGGAATGCCCGGTGGGATATCCTCGGCGCCGCAGCAACGATCGCGGGCTTTTTTGTGACGGCAGCGCCGATCTCCGCAGAACTTGCGATTGCGGGCGTCGCCTGTTATCTGATTGCCAATGTGGAAGAGTATGTTGAGGAAGCCCCGGGGTCGACGGAGGAAGCTGCTTATCGTGAATACCTGAATACGGGAATAAAAGGAAAGAAAGGACAGGAACTGAAATTAGACGGAACCGGCTGGGCCGAAGAGCTCCGGGCGGTCATAGATGAGCACCGCAATGAGCCGGATAAGATCGAGCTCTATGTACAGGCAGCCTATGACAACTATCTGGAGAAGTATTGGACGCTGTCTCTGGAGGAACGGCAGAAACACTCGGACAAGGTGAAAACCTCTTTTCTGCTCAATCAGGAGCCTGGCACCTCTAACACGCTGATAATACCGTCGCTGGAGGAAATGGAAGACTTGGAAAAGGGCGGAAAACGGCCGGATTACTTCCCTGTTCTGAACGAGGTGGATCTGGAAAAACGGGGAGAAATGATCGATAACGCCAGGGATATGCTTTATGATAAAACCAAGCTGATCCTTCTTAAGCTTTCCCGGACTTACATCCATAACAGTGAAACAGAATTCCGGAAGGAAATGAATGACGTGATCATTCCGCGGCTGAACCGGGTCCTTCTCTTCTATGCGGAGGACACCGGCCTTCTTCAGGGTCAGTCAGCATGGGATTCGCCTTATCTGAACAGCCCGGAATATCCTTTGGCTATGGAGGCGTTTTCTGACGCTTATCCATTCAGCTTTCGGCCGGAAATAAAAACAGCGTATAACTCGAGCCTTCTGCCGATGATGTTCGTGCAGATGAAACCGGTCCGGTTCTGGCCCTGGAACATGCGCATTGATGATTATGCGCCGCACGCCTACATTCCCCATCTCACGAAGAGGTCAGACGGAAAGGCGGGTGCGCTGTTCATCTGTACAATGTACCACTATCTTCAGATCGGATCGCCGAAGGGTATGCTGTTTCGCGGAGACGGGACCGATGACCATCCGCAGGTGACAGCTCTGATCAAAATTCCGGAAAAGCCCAGGACTTATGCTGAAATAAAGATGGTGATCGAAAGACCGTCCGAAAAGGGCGGAGAAGAAGAGACCTATAAGCTCCAGCTCTCAAGCGATCAGATGACGAGTCTGTATCCGGGCGAACATGGCGACCCCCAGCCGACAGAGATCAGTACGATCACCATCTACCCGGACAATACATTTGAACTGCGGGGTGCCGGGTACATGCTGGGAGAGTGGAAATCGACGGAAAAAACAAACAATGGAGGGGATTGGTATAAGAAAGTTTCCCGGTCCGCTTTCACCTGCAAAGGAAAACTGCTGATCGATACGGGAGGAACAAGAAAAGGAATCGTCACCGAGCTCAGCGATCTCACTTCCAGCAGCCACTCGACTGATACAGCATTGGCTGCTTTTGCGGATAATCCGGAGTGGGCGTATTCGTATGAGTCTACGTATCAGTTAATCTGTCATCCGTCTCTTGCACAGACGGACGAGCAGATACAGGAATGGATGACAAAAGTAAAATCGAAATCCGGCGCAAGCTATCTGTACAGTGACATCGTGCTGACATTTAACAGTGAAGGCAAGCTTAAAGAGGTCTATTTCTGTCCGGTTGGCTTTACGAGTATTTCCAGCAACAGTACCTTCGGGTCAAAGGATCCGGTAGAAACTCCTACAGCGTATAGGAGTATCAGTTTCTATGTCGTCGAGTGAGTCATTGGGGACAGGTTCCGTGACTCATTGTGCCAAATACTATTGTCAATGACGCTTTATTGTCACAGATACCCCAGGTGTTCTTCCTCTAATAAAATAAAAAGGAGGAAGGGGGTAACTCCATGAAAAAGATATTGACACTGATCGTGGCTGTGATCGATGCGGCCCTGCTTGTCTGGATTATCAATTCAGAGCCCTGGAAGCCGGAAGAGCACGTGACGGCTCAGGAGACGGTCCAGGAGACGGCGCAGGCGATGCCGCAGGAAACCGCACAGTCCTATTCTGCGGCGGAAGAGCAGCCCGAAGCGGCGCCCGCCGATCTTTTCCTGCCTCCGTCAGATGACGGGGATCTTTCAGTCCCTGACGAGAACCTTTCCGTCTCCGGGGAAAATCCGTCGGTCTATGATGAAGCATCGCCCGAATCTGCCGCGGATTACGGGCAGGATCTGCAGTCTGATCTGCAGCT
>JAFRIW010000020.1 GCA_017432565.1 Lachnospiraceae bacterium | reverse complement strand
GACTCATTGCGCGCAATGAGTCACTGAACCTGTCCCCCTGACTCACTCAACCCGCTGACTCCACATAATTCACGATCCGAAAAAGCCCGCAGATGCGGGCTTTTAAAATCTGTCGGGTTGAAAATCCAAAATCCGTCGGGTTGAAAATCCAAAATCTATCGGATTGGAAATCTCAAACCTATCGCGGGTGCAAATGGACGGACGTTTCGCCTTTCTGTGGTAAAATCAAAGTATAGCCGCCAGAGCAGAATGCTTCTTCAGGAGACACTGCCATGAAATGGGAGAATGTTTATATATTTATCAGTTCCACCTTCAACGACATGCATGCGGAGCGTGATATTCTCATCAAGCGGGCTTTCCCTGAATTGCGCGAGTGGTGCGCGAAGAGAAAGCTGCGGCTGATCGACATTGATCTGCGCTGGGGCGTCAGCGAAGAGGATGCGCGAGAGAACCGGAAGGCGGTCGAAATCTGTTTAAACAATATCGACCGCTGCCGGCCTTTTTTTCTGTTCTTCCTGGGCCAGAGACGCGGCTGGGTTCCCGGCATCAATGACATCAACCCGGCGACACTGGAGGCGTTCCCGAAGCTGAAGCCCTACATCGGAAGTACTTCGGTGACGGAGATGGAAATCATTCACGCACTTCTTGAGCCGATGCGCGAAGGCGTGCTGCCGGTGCGGCACATACGCGGGTACTTCCGCGATCCGGCCTGTGTGCAGGAGATCACGGACGACACGGTGCGCGGGCTGTACGTGTCGACCGGGAACACGGAAAAAGAGCCGGGCAGGGAAAAAACGGACGGGGCAGAGCCCGACGGAAAGCCGGCCAATAGCCTGGAGGCCTTTAAGGCAAAAATAGCCGGGCAGTGCCGTTGTGTTCTCTACCAGGCAGACTGGGCCCCGGACCGCATCTCCCACGAACTGGAATCTGTTGCGGGCGGCATTTACAAGCAGGGGCGCTTTGAACATTTCCGCGTCGGCGGGGAGCCGATGGAGGCGGATGTACTGCAGTGGCTTAAGGAGGAGATCGCCGCTGAATTTCCGGAGCATATGCCCGCGGAGAACGGCCAGGACGGCGCCGCAGAATCGGACAACAAACAGTCGCAGACCGGCGCCGCAGGATCGGACAAAAAGAAACCACAGACCGGCACCGCTGAGATCGACGAGCAGGAGACGGCGATCTTCCAGGCGTACGATGTCTATATTCCCCGGAGGGAGGCAGAGGATGCTGTCCTTGGCTATGCTGCCGATCCCGGGAACCGCTGTCTGGTACTCCGGGCAGACCCCGGCAGCGGCAAAACCTCGCTCCTGTCTCATCTTTATCTGACGAAGAAGTTCCCCGGAAAAGTCTATATGCGTCTGGCCGGGACGACGGCCGGTTCCATGACCGGCACGGCAGTACTGCGCTCGATCCTCACACAGATGTGCGCGGACGGTCTGCTCAAAGAAAAGGAGATCGCCCATCCGGACCACGAACTTCCTTTCCTGTTCCCGGAACTGCTGCGCACAGCAGCCCTGACTGCCGCAAATGAAAACACGGCTGCCTCAAAGGAAGGCGCGGCAGCAGGAACGGAAGACAGGACGGAAGCCGCAACTGATAACGTGACGACATTGATTACCGTAATCGTGGACGGCATCAACCAGTTTAAAGGCACGGCAGAGGAGAACAGAATCGTTCCGGCACAGCTGCCGGACGGCGTCAGCATGATCGTGAGCACGGTGTCCGGAGAGGAGGCAGAGAAGGCCGAGGAGACAAAGGAGGTAAATGAAGCACAGCTTCCTGACAGCGTCCTGTTCCATGACCTGTCGGCTATGTCGTCCGAAGAGGACCGGCGCACGCTGATCACCGAATATATGGGCATGTTCCTGAAGAATCTGGATGAAGAGCAGATCCGGAGAATCCTTGCCATGCCTGGGAGCAGCAACCCGCTGTATCTGAAGATCGTTCTGCATGAACTGCGGCAGTTCGGATCTTTTGACGCACTGATGGAGAAGCTGTCCGAGGACTACGGACGGACTCCGCGGGAGGCGGCCTGCGAAGTGCTCCGGCGGATCTTCCGCGAGGCGAAAGAGCGCTCCCCTCGTGAAGAACAGCTGCTGATTCGTTTTCTGATGATGATGGCCTGGTCCAACGGAGGAATACCGAGAGTCTATACCGCGAAAAGCCTGAAGCGGTCTGTATTCCGCGAAGACGAAATGACCCAGAAGGATCTGGAAGATCTGATGATGGGTACGGCGAGGGAGCTAGCACCCTATCTGTCCTATGGCGAGGAGGCCATGGATTTCCGCTATGAGAGCTTCCGGCTGGCGATGCAGGATCTCCTCGGGGGCAGCGAGGAGGAGGCACGGCTGATGCTGGGACAGCTCTATCTGATGATTTTGTCCGACAGGCCGGAAGACCGACGCGCGGCGCAGCAGCTCTGCTGGCAGATCGTGCGAAAGGATGAGGAGACCGCAGTATCGGTCTTCGGGAACGCCAATATCCTGCTCGCCATTCTCAAGGCCGGCGCGGCGGAGGATGTGGCGGAGGCGATGGAGTATGGCGCCGCAGAGAACTATTCCGGCTTCGGGCAGGCCGCGAGATTCTTCCGTATCCATGCGGCAGACCTGACGGTCAATCCTTACACGCTGTTCGACCTGCTGCAGGAAGCTGACTGGATGAGCGGCTGCCCGTTCGTCCCCACTCTGCTTCAGAGCGAAAAAAGAAATGAACCCCGCCGGCGTCTCAGGGATCTGTATCCGGATCCGTATGAGAAGATCATGACCGGCAGTTATGCACTTCCCACTGACGCGGATTTTATAGATGCGGCAGGGGACTGGCTCGTGATTGTATCTCTTCCGGAGGACAGGAAAGGTATCCGGGTGCGCGTCGCGGATCTTATGACCGGGCGGACGCGGCAGACAGCCTATTACAGGGATCTTGTGCTCTCTGAGTGCAGGATGAAACTGTCCGGGGATCAGATGATTCTTTACAGCGAGGGAAAAAAGCAGGATGCGCAGCTGCGCATTTTGCGCCTGCCGGATCTGCAGGAACTGGAGCGCCTGCAGGTGACCCCGCCGAAGAGCGGCACTGCGCACCTCGATGCTTTGCATGTATATGCGGGCGTCTGCTACGGATACTATAAAGATTACGGAGACAGTATCTACTCGGATCAGCCCGATCCTTACTGGGACACAGCTCTCCTGCGTCTGAATGACAGCCGGATTCTGCGGGAGAGCAGGAGGACCAGGGAGTCGGCTGCTTTTGCAGACCGGTATCTGGTCATCGGAGACAATGAGCGGGATGCAGTCCGCCTCTTTGATCTCACTGCAGAGACGGACGCTCTGGTCCTGGATGATCCGGTCCCCGATCCGCCTGAAAAAGACGCGGGCATCTCCGTTTTTAACGAAATAAATGTGGACACCGTCGAGGGAGACGGCTGGATCCTTGTGAGCGACGGAGTGTCGCTGAGAGACCGGCGGACATGGAAGATCGGCATGGGAGAGGATGCTCCCGTCGTCCTGAAAGAGGCACAGACAGACTACTTCCTGCAGCACGCGCAGTATGCGGGCGGAGAGGTCTTTGTCCGCCAGGGGTCTTCTGTCGCCGTCCTCGATCCGGATCTCGGCATCCGCACGCGTTTATCCTACCCGATCGAGAACAAAGGAAAATGGTCGGGAAGGATCGTCCTTCGCGGGAATACGATCATGATCCTTCAGGATGACAGGCTGACTGCTTTTGACCGGGACAGCTTTATGGCCGGCGGCCGGGAAGGAAAAAGACTGCCGCATGATTTCTCGGCCGGGGTGAAGATGTTCTTTCAGAACGGCCGCCTGTATATCTTCAATGTGCCGCTGATCGCCGCCTCTCTGGAAGAGCCGGGTGAGATCATTTATGAGGAGGACGCGCAGAATAAATTCAGCTTTGAGCCGGCGCTGAAGGCGCCGGGCAGCAGCCTTCTTTACGGAGTGATATCGAACAACAACGCGCTGTGTCTGAAGGACATCGCGGCGATGAAGAAGCTTTATGTCAGTGTGCTGGAGAACGGAGTCGGACAGCTCGAGCACGTCTATGAAGACCGCGGGCTGGCATGGGCTGTGAAGAGCGGAATTTTGCCCGAAAAGCACAGGTCGATCGCAAGAGAGTACTCGGATGAACCGGAAGAGGCTTCTTTCGGCAAAGTGCAGGTGCAGTCGATCCGGGCTTCGTACGCGGACGGGAAGCTCCGGCGCGGAGTGATCGAGGATACCTGGCAGCCGGAGGGCGAGGTGCTCATGATGCCGTACAAAAAGGCGACGCGCGTCGTGCAGCTGGACGGCGAGTACTACCTGTTCATCATCAATATTTATGTCGACGAGACGGACAAGCGGTTCCGGGTGTACCGGATGTCCGACCGGAAACTGCTCATCCAGTACAGATACTCCGGGATGGTCCATATTTTGGAAGATTTTATTGTCACCCGCAGGGGAAAGCTGCTCTTCTTCGAGACGCAGACGGACGATGCGGGCGAGCGCAGACAGTTTCTGATCGAGTACGACCTGCGGACCGGGAAGGGCCGCGCCCTGAAAACGCCTGCGGAATGCTATGCCATCAACAGCGGCAAAAGCAGAAATCAGGCCATCGACGGTCCGCTCTGGGACAGTGATTACTGTGTGCTCACGGCCTACAACTATGAGGGATGTCCGGACGGGGCGCTGCTGATCTATCACACGGAGGAGCACAGGGTCAGCCCCATCATCCCGGTGGCAAAAAAGAAAAGGACCGACCTGGTGGGAATGGCCATCCTTCACGATCCGGAGGATGAGAAGAAGGGGACCCTGCTGCTCGGCTGCAGGAAGATGCGGCAGATCGAAGCTTACGACCTGGAGACGGGCCGGTTCCTCTTCCGGCAGCGCGTCGACGGCGATCCGGAGGAGATCATTGCGGACGCCGCGACCGGCTCCGTGGCGATTTCCGGCCTGTATACAGGCCAGCGACTGTACAGAATGATGTGAACGTGGGTGAGTCAGGGGGACAGGTCCCGTGACTCACTGCGCACAATGAGTCACGGGACCTGTCCCCCTGACTCACCCGGAGGTGTTCTATGAAAAAACAGGAAACCAGCTGTAAGCCAGTCATACATTCCTTCGACACGATTATCGTGGGGAGCGGCGCTGCCGGACTGAACGCAGCCGTCTCTCTGGCAAAATCCGGCCGAAAGTCAATGGCAGTGGTTACGGAAGGTCTGATGCTGGGCACGTCCAGAAACACCGGCTCCGACAAACAGACGTACTACAAAATGACGCTGGCCGGTGAAGCGGGGGACAGTGTCCGAAAGATGGCACAGACACTGTTCGACGGCGGAGCCGTGGACGGCGATACGGCGCTTGCCGAGGCCGCAAATTCGCTGGCCTGCTTCTTCCATCTGGCGGAGATCGGCGTTCCCTTCCCGCAGAATGAATACGGGGAATATGTCGGCTACAAGACAGACCACGATCCGTTAAACCGCGGTTCCTCCGCGGGCCCGCTGACCTCGAAATACATGGTCGAAGCGCTGATCCGGGAATGCCGTCAGCTCGGAGTCAAAATCTATGAGCACTATCAGGCCATCCGCCTTCTCACAGACGAGAAGAAGACCAGAGCGAGCGGTGTTTTGGCGATTGACCATAACAGTCAAAATCAAGAAGCCCCCTATGTAGTCTTCTTCGCCAACAATGTCATTTTCGCGACCGGCGGGGAAGCAGGCCTCTACAAGACGTCCGTCTATCCGCCGCAGCAGGTCGGCAGCATGGGAATTCTTCTGCAGGAAGGCATCCCGGCCAAAAATCTGACGGAGTCCCAGTTCGGCATTGCGTCCATCAAATTCCGATGGAATCTGTCCGGCTCATACCAGCAGGTTCTGCCGCGATACGTCTCCACGGACGCGGACGGAAATGATCTGCGGGATTTCCTGCCGGCTTATTTTCAGGACTACGCGCACATGCTCGAAGCCATTTTTCTGAAGGGATATCAGTGGCCGTTTGACCCGAGAAAGCTGGCGGACCAGGGCTCGTCCATGATCGATATCGCCGTCTATTATGAGACGGCCGTTCGCGGGAGAAGGGTGTTTCTGGATTATCTTCACAACCCGGTTTATCAGGAAGAAGCTTTCAGCTTGTCTGATCTGCCGCCGGTGATCCGGGAGTACTTCGAAAACAGCAGCTGCATGGCGGACACGCCGATCAAAAGGCTTGCCGCCATGAATCCGGATGCGATTCAGCTTTATGCCGACCATGGCATTGACCTGCACAAAGAACTGCTGGAAATTGCAGTCTGTGCGCAGCACTGCAACGGCGGAATTGCCGGCAATCAGTGGTGGGAGAGCAGCCTTCCGCATCTGTTTGCAGTCGGTGAACTGAACGGATCGCACGGCGTGTTCCGGCCGGGCGGGAGTGCTTTGAACGCCGGCCAGGTCGGCTCCCGGAGAGCAGCGCAGTACATCGTTGCAAGATATCCGGAGACGATCCCCGATGAGGACAGTCTGATGCAGGAGTGCCGCGGGCAGATCGAAGAAATGATCCGGGACGGGCAGGACGTCCTCGGAAAACAGCCCGCCGACCTGAAAAAAGAGTGGGAGCAGATCCGCAACAGAATGTCCGGTGCAGCCGCCATTTTCCGGGACAAAGCGACCGCCGCGAAAGCTCTGGAGGAAGCGGAGAGGCAGATGCATTTTATGCTGGAAGAAGCCGGAATCCGGACACCGGACGAACTGTCTCTGCTCTGCCGGGTCCGCAGCCTGTCCGTCAGCCAGTACTGCTACCTGAGCGCCGTCAATGATTATATTGCAAAATCCGGAAAAAGCCGGGGCTCTTACCTGGTTGCAGATCCGGAGGGCATGGAAATATCAGAGCTGCTGGGTGATTCTTTCCGATATCAGCTGGACAACGGACAGTGGAACGGAAGAGTACAGGAAGTGCGCCTCCAGGACGGCAAGTGCGTGTGTACCTGGAGAGACGTCCGGCCCATGCCGGATCCGGATACCTGGTTTGAAAGCGTGTGGCGAGTTTACAGGAGGGAGTCAGGGGGACAGGTTCCGTGACTCACTGCACACAATGAGTCGCGGGACCTGTCCCCCTGACTCACCTCCGGATTCTTGACAATCCTCCCGCACTGTTGATAGTTTTAGTCGGGAGGGTTTTTCTTATGTATTCTTTCTTTGTTTCCAGCACATTCCGGGACATGCAGGGGGAGCGTGACGCGATTCACAGGATCGTGCTTCCGCAGCTGCGGGATCTCGCGGCAAAATATGGCCAGGCGGTCCAGTTTGTGGATCTGCGCTGGGGTGTTTCGACGAGCGAGCTCGAGGCGGATGAGGCGCAGCGCAAAGTCCTGGAGGTGTGTCTGCATGAAATTGATTCCTGTGTGCCGTATATGATCGTGCTGCTGGGCGAGCGTTACGGATGGGCGCCGGGCAGCAGACTCATCCGGGAGTCGGCGCATTCCGGCGGTTTCAGACCGGACAGCAATGAGATCAGCGTCACGGAACTCGAGATCCAGTACGGGATCTGGAAGAACGAAGGCAGACTCGACCGTGTGCTGTTCTGTTTCCGGGATCCGGTTCCGGTGGGGGCGCTGACCGAAGAAGAAAAGGGCATCTATCTGAGCGGATCGGAGGAAGACCGCCGGAAGATGGAGCGTCTGAAAGCCAAAATCCGGAGCAATCCGACCGCGAACATATATGAATATTGTCTGGAAGCGGACGAGGGCGGGCATAAGCTCGGCGGATACGACGCTTTTGCGGAGGAGATCACAGGGCGCCTCTCGAAAATGCTGCGTGAGAGCTGGGGAGAGCCGCGTGTCCTCTCCTGGCAGGAGAAGCAGCAGCAGGAGGACCGGCTGCGGTGTGAGATGCTGCGGAGCAGTTTTGTCGGCCTCAAAAAGACGAGAGCGCGCATCGCGCAGTCCGTCCGGGAGAATTCGCTGACCATCCTCGAGGGCGAGGGGGGAAGCGGCAAAAGTGCGATGCTCTCGATTCTGTCGGAGGATCTGGCGGATGAATACCGCACAGAGATGATCTACTGCGGCGGCAGCGACTATTGCATGACGACGGAACAGCTCCTGAATATCCTGCTGTACCGCCTGCGGGGCACGGATGACGCTGCGGAAATCCCGGACACTCCGGAGGCCGGAGAGGCAGATGACGCAGAAAGTGTCCAGGCGGCACGTGAAGCCTGGAACAGGGCCTGTGCCTCCTATGAAGGAGACGGGATCGTGTTTTTTATCGACGCGATCGACCAGCTGATGCCGGACGAGGGGCTGGCAGGATCCTGGTTCATCCCGACAAAAATCGCGGAACCGGTCCGCATCGTCTGCTCCACGACCGGCGCGGTCCGTATCAGCCAGCAGGTGCTGGATCGGACGACCGACGGGAAGCAGATCTCCTGTTGTCAGCTGCGCCTTCACAAGGCTGATGAGGCGGAACGGCGGGCCATCATACGTGTACACTTCGAGAAGGAACACAAGCAGATTGGGGAACGTGTTCTGGACAGGATGATGAAGCATCCGCTGAGTGAAAACATGCTGTGCATGGACATTATGATCCGGTGGCTCCTCATGCTGGGCGCTCATGATTTTGCCCGGATTGCCGTGAAGGAGAAGGAGCAGGGCGACGGCGGGAAGGCGATCGAAGAATATCTGCTGGAGCAGATCGGAAAGATGCCGGACACTGTCCAGGACCTGATCAGGGAGTATTTGTTCAGGATCGGCCGTTTCCTGACGGACAGTGATGAAAATGAGTGGGGGGACGATTTCTACCAGACCGTCACGCCGCTGCTGTTTATCAGCGCGACGTCGCACGGACTGACGCGGGATCAGCTCAGGCGCATACAGGAGCTTTTCAACAATGACGACGCGTTTAAAGGAACGAGCGCGGACCACGTCCTTCGCCGGTTCTGGGATGAGACCAGATTTGCGAGAATGCGCGCCTTTATGGGGACGCAGCTGATCGAGCGGGAGGACGGCCGGGTCGATCTCGCGCACCGTCTTATAAAGGCGGCTGTGCGCGAAATCAGGGGGACTGCTTACCTCGCGTCATCGATCATGGTCTTTCTGGACAGGGAACCCGTTTCGGATGAAACGCGCACGGAAGACCTGCTGCCGGTCTCCCTCCTGTATCTGTCCGGCTGCAGAGATGATCCGCCGGAAAAAAGGGCAGGAGACGTCGCATTCAGCAGCGCCTTTGCCCAGCATGTGATCTCCGATCTCGGAAACATGAGTGAATCTGACGATCCGGAGACAGCTGCACAGGGCGAGACGCTGTATCAGAGGATGCTGCAGAGTACTGCGGTGTATCTGGTCCGGACGCAGGACTGGTCCGGTGCCGCTGACGATGTCTGCGATATCATCTCGCACTCCATCCTGGAGGGCAATCGCCATTTCTATTGGCTGATCAGCTTTTTTTCCAATGCCCTTTATAAGGAACTGAGGAAACACTCCGGGAAAGGGAAGGACATCGCCCTGCGGCTGATCCTGCACACAGCGCGCTCGTTCTGTGCGAAGGGAAAGGAAAACGGATTTGCCGACTGGACTGACGCGGAGAAGAAACGCCAGCTGCTTCTGCAGCAGAATGCCCTGAGCACCCTGAACGAACTGGCGGGCAGGCTGTGGCACAGGAAGCTCCCGATGGGCAGACAGGCGGCGTCCTATGAGACGATCCGGAATGATTTTGACGAGTACAACGCGATGATGAGGCGGTGGTTCCCGAACAGTTTTATCGTGTGGTACCGGATTGCCAATATGAGCTGCAGCAATGCGATGTATGAATCCCTGATGAACAGCCGGTATGCCGGGCACTATACGAAGACCGCGGAAAAGCTGGTCCGTCAGCTCGGAAGGATCAAAGACTCCGGGTTCGACGAGAAGAGGGCGGAGGTCTTCCGGGCATTTCTTCTGCTAAGGACAGCGAACTGCCTGTATATTATTTCACGCAGTGCCCTCCGGGAGAAGTATTTCCTGAAGGAAGCGGACGCTGTGACCAGTGAGTGCCTTGCGTCTGTCGAAGGGCTAAAGGACGATCGGAAGAACCAGGATATTTATCTTGGCGCGGTCCTGCAAAAAGGCAGGATACTGTACGGCATGGATAAGACAGAAAAGGGCGAAGCACTGCTGCAGCAGACGTACAGCCGTTATAAGGACACGACGCAGATGACAGATGCTTCCCGCGTGCTGCTGGCCAGGATCGGGATAGAAATGGGGTATGAGGCGCTGATGATGTACCGGCGGACGGGCCGCAGTAATAACCTGTCCTTCTTCCGTGAGATCATTCTCAGAGAGGAGACATACCTGGCATCCGCCCCGCAGGATAATCACGATGATCAGTTCTGCTGGCAGTTCCTGCGGATCATGAAGACCGTAATGCTGCCGGATGAGCAGGTAGTGGAGAAAACAGTGGCGTGCAGGCAGATCCGGCAGGAGCTCTCGAACCTGCTGGCGGACTGGGATGACACCGAGGAATATACCAAAGAGCAGCTGAAGAGCCAGATCGATTACATGGATCAGCAGATCCGGGACGGAGAAGGAGCGATCTCCAGACATCGCGTGTACTACCTGCTGTGCCAGGGAGATGCGCTTGCAGGCAGGAATCCGGAGGAAGCGCTCGCGTACTTTCAGGAGGCGGCTGCGACGGGCGATCCTGACGCACTGTGCAGGATGGGCTATGTGTATTACCGCGGAGAGGGCGTAGATGAGAACCCGATAGAGGCGCTGCGCTGCTGGAAGCAGGCGGCGAAGGGCGGCTCCGTGACGGCGATGTTCAATACCGGTGTGATCCTGTACAACGAGTACCCGGAGTTCGGCGGGCGGGAAGAGGGAATGGAGTGGATCCGGCGCGCAGCAGAGAAGGGGCACAAACGCGCGCAGGAAGCGCTGGAGAAAGCAAAATAGGGAGAAGCCAGGGGTTCTCAGCCATGGAATGGATGCTGCCAGGAAGAGCATCCTTGACAGCAGAAGTTTATACAAAAAAAGCACAAAAAAACAGGCAGTTTCTTAACTTAATAGAAACTACCTGCCATTGGGGTCTGGTACCAGATGTCCGTATTCCTCAGCGAGATCAGTCTGTTCTAACAATGAGGTGACTCATTGGGCAAAATGAGTCACCGGACCTGTCCCCCTGTCTCATAATTTTTACAGCACGACGCCGTCCTTGAAGATGGAGATTTCGCGGATTCCGTGCTTTTCGGTCTGTGTCAGTTCGCCGCTCGCGACGCGCAGAACGTAGTCGAGCAGGCGGTCGCCCGCCTCGTCGAGGGTTTCTTTGCCGTCTGCGACGGTGCCGGCGTTGAAGTCGATCCAGCTGCTCTTTTTCTCAAAGAGTGCGGTGTTGGTCGAGATTTTGACTGTCGGTGCAGGTGCGCCGAACGGTGTTCCGCGTCCCGTGGTAAACAGGATCATATGGGCGCCGGCAGCCGTTAAGTCGGTGGCGCTCACGAGGTCGTTGCCGGGGCCGGAGAGAACGTTAAGGCCCTTCTTTGTGACCGGCTCCGCATAAGAGAGCACGTCAACGATCTGGGCGCTTCCGCCTTTCTGCACGCAGCCGCAGGACTTGTCCTCGAGGGTGGTGATGCCGCCGGCTTTGTTGCCGGGGCTGGGATTCTCGTAGACGACCTGGCCGTGATCTGTGAAGTATTTCTTAAAGTCATTGACCATTTTGACGGCTTTCTCAAAGACTTCCTCGTTCTCACAGCGGGAGAAGAGGATATTCTCGGCGCCGAACATTTCGGGGACCTCGGTCAGAACAGTGGAGCCGCCGAGCGCGATCAGACGGTCGGAGAAACGGCCGACGGTCGGGTTGGCGGTGATGCCGGAGAGTCCGTCCGAGCCGCCGCACTTCATGCCGATGACCAGTTCACTGGCAGGGATCTCTTCGCGCCTGAAGGTGCCTGCATAGTCCGCGAGCTCTTTCAGGATCGCGCTGCCTGCCTCGAGTTCATCCGGGACTTCCTGGCAGATCAGGAATTTCACGCGGTCACTGTCGTATTCGCCGAGCGCTTCTTTGAACATATCCAGCACCAGATTTTCGCAGCCCAGACCCAGGCAGAGCACGGCGCCTGCATTGGGGTGCTTCACCAGCGCGGTCAGAAGCTTCTTGGTCTGTGCGAGGTCATCGCCGAGCTGCGAGCAGCCGAAGGGATGCGGGAAATAGTAGAGCCCGTCGATGCTGCCGCTGACCAGATCCTGATTCTCCTCGACCAGCTGTTTCGCGATGCCGTTCACGCAGCCGACGATCGGGATGATCCAGATCTCGTTGCGGATCGCTGCGCGGCCGTCTGCGCGGCGGTAGCCCATAAAGGTGCGCGGCGCGACTTCCGGCAGATCATAGACCTTGTGGTCATAGCAGTACTCCGCTTCTTCGGAGAGCTCGGTTTTTACGTTGTGCGTGTGCACCCACTCACCCTTTGTGATCGCGCGGGTTGCCGCGGCGATGGTGTTGCCGTATTTTGTCACGGCGCTGCCTTCGGCAATGTCGGAGAGGGCAATCTTGTGACCTCTTCCGATATCCTCGAGGGCAGTCACTTCAAAGCCGTCCACTGTAATGGTTTCACCCTTCCGGATGTCCTCCAGAGCGACGGCGACATTGTCGAGGGGATGAATATGAATCGCTTTCATAACAGATCTCCTTTTTTAAATTTCGGCCGTACACCTGCTGGCATACGGCCGAAGAAAATGAATCATCTTACTGTATCTGATTACAGCACGCTCTTGTAGGCAGCCTCTGCGCCTTCGGTGCGGATCAGCTCGAGATCCTTCAGGACTTTCTCCTCAAGACCTTCGATCTGAGTCAGATCCTGATCCCACATCTTCTCGTTGGAGAGAACGTCGTGCACCAGCGTCTTGTCGTCAGCGTCCTTGTGATCATAGTAGAAATCAAGAACCCAGCCGTCATCCTGGATCTTGTACTCATTGCCCTTCGGACGGATACAGATCAGACCATCCTCTTCGCGGCGCTGAATATTCGATGAATAGAAGGCAATGTAAGCCGCAAGGCTCATGGTCAGCGCTTCCGGAAGCTTGCCGAACTTCTCGATGTATTCGAGGAAAGAGGGCATGTTGCGGGCCTTCCACTTGGAAGTGGAGTTCAGCGAGATGCTCATCAGCAGGTGATCAACGAACGGATTGTTGAAGCGGTCGGTCACAGCTGCGGCAAAATTCTCGCAGTCCGCCTTGTCGAGCGGCAGGCAGGGGATGACTTCGTCATACAGCATCTTGTTCATGAAGCCGCGGATGGTGTCATTGTGCATGCAGTCGCGGACGATGTCCTGTCCCGCGAGGTATGCGCCCAGGACAAAGCCGGTGTGCGCGCCGTTCAGGATGCGGACTTTGCGCTTCTTGTAAGGAGCGACTTCGGGAACAACATGGACGTTCAGGCCGGAAGCCTTGAAAGGAAGCTTCTCTTCAAGCCACTCGGGACCTTCGATGTACCAGACGCCGAAGACTTCGCCGACATCCAGGAGCGGATCGTCATAGCCATGCTCTTTGGTGAGCTCTTCCACTTCCTTGGGATCGCGGATGCGGCCGGGAACGATACGGTCGACCAGCGTGGAGCAGAACAGGCACTCATTGTTCATCCATTCCTTGAAGTCCTCGCCCAGATTCCAGTCGTCGATGTGCTGGTTGCAGACCTTCTGCAGTTCCTTGCCGTTGTTGTCGATCAGCTCGCAGGAGAGGATGACGACACCCTTCTTGCCGGCCTTGAAACGCTCGTACAGAAGAACCGTGAGCTTTGCCGGGAAGGAAGTGGGAGGTACCTGGTCAAAAGATGACTCGGGGTCGTAGACAATGCCGGCTTCAGTGGTATTGCTTGCGACATACTCCAGATCATCGCTCTTGGCGATTTCAATGATTTTCGCCCAGTCAGCCTCGTCGTACGGATTGTAGCATGCGTCCACGACGGAGATGACGCGCTTGCGGTTGATCTTCTCGCCGTTCTCGGAGCCGCGCAGATACAGGGTGTAAAGACCTTCCTGCTCATTGATCAGCTGGGTAAGACCCTGCGCGATCGGCTGTACCAGAGCGACCTTGCCGTTCCAGCCGGCCTTCTCGTTGGACATATCAAACCAGTAGTCCACGAATGCGCGGAGGAAGTTTCCTTCACCGAACTGAAGAACCTTGACCGGTGCATCCTTCAGGATATAGCCGTCGTAGCCGGTTCCTGCAAGTACTTCATAGTTAAGTTTCGCTGCCATTTTTCTACCTCTTTCCTTTTATTAAAAAACTCTTTGTTCAGATTCCGAAATAACGCTCCGCATTGTAGTAGCTGATGCCCTCGATGATCTTCTTTAAGGAGGACTCAATGTTCGGGTACTCGCCGTCCTCAACCCACTGTCCGATCAGATCGCAGGCGATCCGGCGGAAGTAGTCATGCCGTGTGTAGGAAAGGAAGGAGCGGGAGTCGGTCAGCATGCCGACAAAGTTTCCGAGCAGACCCAGGTTTCCGAGAGACCGCATCTGTGCTTCCATACCGTCGCGGGTATCCAGGAACCACCATGCTGCGCCGAGCTGCATCTTTCCGGGCACTTCGTCGGACTGGAAGCAGCCAAGGCACGTTGTGATCTGGTTGAAGTCGCTGGCGTCCAGAGAGAAGACGATGGTCTTGGGAAGCTCATTCGTCTCATCCAGGCAGGAGAAGAATTCCGCCATCTGGTTGTAGCAGGTGCTCTTGGCAATCATGTCAAAGCCGGTGTCGGGGCCTTCCAGACGGAACATTCTCGCATTGTTGTTTCTCGTGCAGGAGTAGTGAATCTCCATGACGATATTTTCTTTGTGATACTTGCGGGCAAGAGAGAGCAGAACCGTTGTCTGGAACTTCTCAGCTTCTTCGGTGGTGATTTCCTGACCGGCCATTGCCTTCGTGAAGATGGCGTTGGCTTCTTCAATCGGGCAGGGACGGAACATGATGTAGTCAAGGCCGTGATCGGAAGCCTTGCAGCCGTGCGCCTTGAAGAAATCGATCCGCTCATTCAGGGCATCGCAGACATCCTGTGCACTCACGAGAACGCGGCCGACACACTTGCCGAGCGCTTCAATATATTCTTTCCAGCCGGCCTTGTTGATGTTGACGGCCTTGTCGGGACGATAGGAAGGGCAGACCATGAAGCCCAGATCCGGGATCTGTGCGAGCTTCTCATGCCACTCCAGACTGTCGATCGGGTCGTCAGTCGTTCCGACATATTTCACGTTGGACTGACGGATGATGCCGCGCACGGTCAGATTCGGATCGTGCTGAAGCATATCGGAGGTCTTGTCCCAGATTTCCTTCGCATTGTCAGCCGTGAGGGGCTCTGTAATGCCGAAATACTTGTGCAGCTCCAGATTGGACCAGTGATACATCGGGTTGCCGATAGCCATTTCCAGCGCCTTCGCAAACTCGACAAACTTTTCATAAGGATCCGCGCCGCCGGTAACCTTTTCTTCCGGCACACCGTTGGAACGCATCACGCGCCATTTGTAATGATCGCCAAAATAGGACCCGTCCTCGCTTCTTCCGCCGAGCCAGACTTCGGCGATGTTGTTGTAGCGGCGATCCTCGTAGATCTCACGGGGCGGAATGTGGCAGTGATAATCAATGATCGGAAGCTGTTCCGCATAGTCATGGAAAAGATGTTTCGCAGTTTCTGTGCGGAGCATAAAATCCTGGTCCATAAAAGCTTTCATGAGATACCCCCTTAGTTAAAATGATTAAATTGAGTTCCTGCTGTGCAGTGTGTTTTATTTATGTACTTATGCGGGCTGGGCCCGAACGCATATGTAAGCGCTTACATCATTATAGAGCCGCACCTTTGTCTTTGTCAACGACACCGGCCCGATTTTGCTTTGAAAATCTCAGAAATCGGTCGTGCGGCGCCGGACAATCCTGCACGGGACTACCATGCTGGGCGGCATCGGCTCTTTTTCGGAAAGAAGCCGCAGAAGAACAGTGACTGCGCCCCGGCAGATATCTTCGGTCCGGTTGTCGACGCTGGTAAGTTCCGGCTCACAGGCAACCGAGAGAGAAGAGTTATTGTAGCCGACAATCTGCAGATCCTGCGGGATAGAGCGGCCGGTCCGGGCCGCAAATTTGACTGCGCCGACTGCGATTCCGTCGTCCGTGGCAACCACCGCGTCAAAATCAGGATCAGGCAGGGAGAGCAGAATATCGCGGACAGCGTGAATCCGGTTGGGTACGTGCATCATCAGATCTTCCCGCACGGGAATTCCTGCTTCTTCCAACGCGCTGAGATATCCGGCTGTTTTTTCCTGAGCGCTGTAAGAATGAGAATCCGTCAGGAACAGGATGCGCTTTCTGCCGCGTTGAATCAGCGAGGAGGTGACGTCGTACATCGCCTGCCGGTCCCCGCAGACGGCGGAATGAACATTTTCACCTTTCACGGCACCGTTGATGACAACAACCGGAACCTGTGCGGCGGCCGCACGGATATAGTCGGTCTCCGCGTCCGATTTCCCGGAGCCCGCATAAGTGGAACCGACCAGGAAGAGGGCGTCAACCCGCTTGTCCAGCAGCATGTGGAGATGAGATTCTTTTCCGGACAGTTCAAAGCCGCTGCAGCCAAGCAGACAGTTATATCCGTTTTTCTGCAGCTCGTTCTCCAGAAAAGAGACGGCTTCCGCCATATATAAATCCGAAATATTCGGGACCAGAATTCCGATGGAGTGGATGGTGCCCACGCCGAGTCCCTGCGCGAAAACATTAGGTGTGTAACCGGATTCCTCTATGACAGAAAGGACCTTCTTTCGTGTTTTATCGCTGACTTTGTCGCTTCCGCTCATGACGCGGGACACTGTGGCGATGGATACACCGGCCATTTCCGCAATATCATAGATATTCATCTTGACACTCCGTTCACTTCCCGTCTGTGCTGACAGGAATTTATGTAAAAATTACGCTTGACAAATTGAGGCTGTAAGCGCTTACATAATAAGTATAGTATCACCGTTTTTCAGCGTCAAGGGGGGATTCAAATGCCAGTACATGTCATCGACGAAGCAAACCGTTGTCTGCAGTGTAAAAATCCGATGTGCCGCAACAAGGGATGTCCGATTCACACCAATATTCCGGAGGTCATCCGGCTCTTTAAAGAGAACAGAATGATGGAGGCCGCGCAGATCCTGTTCGACAACAACCCGTTGTCTGTGGTCTGTTCGCTGGTCTGCAACCACGAGAACCAGTGCGAAGGGCACTGCGTGCGCGGCATCAAGGGCGAGCCGGTCCATTTTTCTTCTATTGAAAATTATATTTCCGATTCCTGCTTCGAGCGCCTGGATCTGTCCGTCCCGGAGTGGAACGGCATGAAGGCGGCCGTCATCGGCGCCGGACCCGCCGGCATCACCATTGCCATTACGCTGGCACGTCTGGGTTACAGGATTACCGTCTTTGAGACGAGAGACAAAATCGGCGGCATCCTGCGCTACGGCATCCCGGAGTTCCGTCTGCCCAAGTCGATTCTGGACCGCTATTACAAGCGGATGCGCGAAATGGGCATCATGTTCCGCCCGAACTTCTCCATCGGCGGTTCCACCAGCATACAGGACCTGTTCGAGGACGGCTATAAGTCCGTGTTCATCGGAACCGGCGCCTGGAAGCCGAGGAAGCTGCATATTCCGGGTGAGACCTTCGGTCATGTTTTCTATGCGATCAACTATCTGAATAATCCGGATGTCTATGATCTGGGCGATGACGTCGTCATTGTCGGCGCCGGCAACGCAGCAATGGATGTGGCGAGGACCGCGATCCGTCACGGCTCCAAGAATGTAACCGTCTATGTGCGCGGCGACGAGGTCAATGCGGCAAAGAACGAGTTCGACTACGCTCAGCTGGACGGTGTCCGCTTTGAGTACAACAAAGCTATCGTGCGGATCACCGACGACGGGGCAGTCTTCTGTGACATGGAGAAGCAGGAGGACGGCAGTTTCGTCGTTCTGGAGGATACGGCGAAGGAAGTACATGCTTCCAGCGTCATGGTTGCAATTTCCCAGGTTCCGCAGGATCAGCTGGTCAACCGGGACAAGGAACTCAAGCTCAATGAAAAAGGCAATCTGAAAACTGATGAATACGGTGAGACCACCATGCCGGGCGTCTTCGCATCCGGCGACGTGGTGACCGGTGCCAAGACTGTCGTTGCGGCCGTCGCGCTCTCCAAGCAGATCGCACTGGATATGGATGAGTACATGAGAGGGGCGAAGCCGGAAAGCTGAGGACAGACTATGCAGTGGACAATATCTGAGAATAATATCGTGATCGAGGATCGGACCTACACCGGTGATCTCTACGCAAGAAAGATGCATGAGGACGGCCGCCCGTACCACACCTTCCGGACGGCGACGGTCCTGGTGGACGGAAACAATATCACGTTCCGCCGCTGCACCTTTGAAAACACGGCGGGCCCGGGAAAGGAAGTCGGCCAGGCGCTGGCACTGTACATCGACGGCGACGACATCCGCCTGGAGGACTGCATTCTGAAGGGACATCAGGATACGTTGTTCATGGCGCCGCTTCCGCCGAAGGAAATTGAAAAAGACGGGTTCCTGGGTCCGAAGCAGTTCACGCCCCGGACACCCCGGACCGTTTATCTGAAGAACTGCCTCATCGAAGGCGGTGTGGACTTCATTTTCGGCGGCGCGACGGCGTATTTTGACAATTGTGAATTCCGCTCGGTGGAACCCGGCTATGTGTTCGCACCCAGCACGCCCGAAGAGGTGGAGACAGGCTTTGTCGCCAGAAACTGCCGCTTCACCAGAAGCAATGAGCAGGACGTGCCCGATGCATCCTGCTATATCGGCCGCCCCTGGCGCGAATATGCCAAAATCCGGCTCGAGAACTGCGAACTCGGCCCGCACATTCATCCGGACGGCTGGCACGACTGGGGCAAGACTGCCGCCAGGCAGACGATTCGTTTCGAGGGGTATCCGCTTCCCTGGTAACATAGATGATGTCCTATTTTTATATGATCCTGCTGACCATCCTGTTCAGCTTCGGCGGGATCACCATTAAAACATCCGGAACAGCCTTTACACCGTTTATGCTTTCCTTTCTGCGGTTTGCAATCGGTGTGCTGCTTTTGGTCATCATCGCACTGGTCCGGGAACACCGGATCAGTCTGCATTTTGCCGATAAAATCATTCTGATGGGCGGCATCGCCAAGGCGGTCAATTATCTTCTGGAAAACTACGGCGTCATGAAGGGCTTCTCCTTCGGAAACGTCATCGTCTGGCCTGTTCAGGCCGTCGTCGCACTTGCGGTATCCCGTTTTCTGTTTCAGGAGAAGGTGACGGCGCGCAGCGTTGCGGGTGCGATTCTGTGCGTCATCGGAATCATCACGGTCTCTCTGAACGGGACACCTCTTGGTGAGATACGGGGAGAGCAGGCCTCTCTGCTGGCTGTTTTTGTCGTCAGCGGTATCGGCGCGGCGCTCTTTACGATCAGCCAGAAGATGCTGATCGGAAAAGTCGGCGCGGTGGAGGCCAATCTGTCCATGTTTCTGGTCGGCAGCGTGATCTGCCTCGTCGCCGTGCTGTTTACGGACAGGACAGCGCAGGCAGCTTCTTCGGTGATTTCAGCTGCGCCGACACTTTCAGCGGCTTCTGCAAGTCCGGGCATTTCCGGCATCCCGGGAATTATCGGACCGGTCACGGGACCTGTGCTTGTTTCCATCTCCATGCTCGGCGGGATTACCGGTGTTGGATTCCTGCTGCAGGCGGCGGCGCTGAAGAAAATTCCGATCTTCATGGTGACAGTGATCCAGAGCTCTACGGTGATCCTCTCACTGGTCTGGGCGGTTCTGTTCTTTCATGAACCGGTGACCCGTTATATCGTTGCGGGCACGCTGGTGTTCTTTATGGGAATTCTTCTGGTGAATATTAAAGGGAAGAGCAGAGGCTGACGGATGTCCGATCTGCATGAAAAATGCACAGAATGAGACGGCGCATGTCTGCTAAATTCATCATTATTCCCGTATTTACTTTTAAATCGGCAGCACTATAATTGCGCATGAATCTTCAGACTGCTGTTGAAAACTGTCTGATGAAAGTCTGAAATAACAAGCCTGCATAACAGCATTATGAAAATATATAAGCGGGCTCAAGAGGAAATGCGCAATAGATGAAAAATACCAATAAAGCAGCCACGAAAGATATGACAGGCGGCAGTCCGATGAGGCTGATCCTCGGCTTCTCGGTGCCGCTTTTATTTGGCTTCCTGTTCCAGCAGTTCTACAACCTGGTCGACACCATCATCGTCGGCCGGCTGCTGGGCAAATACGCCCTGGCAGGCGTGGGCTCCACCGGCTCGATCAACTTCATGATCCTTGGCTTCTGCATGGGCGTCTGCAGCGGCTACGCCATTCCGGTCTCCCAGATGTTCGGATCGGGAGACTACGCCAGAATGCGGAAGTTCGTGACACACAGCATCATCCTGTGCAGCGGGTTCGCGGTGATCGTAACCCTTCTGTCCTCGGTGTTCTGCCGGCAGATTCTGACGGCCATGCGGACGCCGGAGGAGGTCATGGAATTTGCCTACAGCTATATCCTGATCATCTTCCTGGGCATCCCGGTCACCTGTATGTACAACCTGCTCTCGGGAATTCTGCGGGCGCTGGGCGACAGCCGGCATCCGGTGCAGTTCCTGGTCATTTCTTCTTTTGTGAATATCGGACTGGACTTTTTCTTTATTCTCGGCCTGAAAACGGGTGTGTCCGGAGCAGCACTGGCGACAGTGATTTCTCAGGTGGTGTCGGCGGCTCTTTCCCTGGTTTACATTGCCCGCAGAGTGGAAATCCTGCATCTTTCCCGGGAAGACTGGCGCATTGATCCGTTTTTCTTCGGTATTCTCAATAAGATGGGTCTTCCTATGGGACTGCAGTATTCGATTACTGCGATCGGCAGTGTGATTTTGCAGTCTGCAATCAACGGACAGGGTGCGGATGCCGTCGCAGCCGTAGCGGCAGCTGTCCGGGTCAGCGCGTTTTTCTGCTGTCCGTTTGATGCGATGGGTGCAACGATGGCAACCTATGGCGGACAGAATGTGGGCGCAAAGCGTCTGAATCGGCTTGGGGAGGGACTTCGCGACTGCACGCTGCTCGGCGTGATTTATTCCATTGCCGCTTTTGTCATCCTGTATTTCTTCGGCCGCTCCATTATCGGTCTGTTTGTCTCCGGCGCGGAGACGGCGGTTCTGGATCAGGCCAGACTTTTCCTGCTGGTCAACAGCGCGTTCTATATCCCGCTGGCACTGGTGAATATCATCCGGTTCCTGATTCAGGGAATGGGCTTCAGTCTGTTTGCGGTCCTCGCCGGCGTGTGTGAGATGATTGCCCGTTCATTGTCGGCACTTCTTCTGGTACCCCTGATCGGCTTTATGGGAATTGCCCTGGCAAGTCCCCTGGCCTGGATCCTCGCGGATGCTTTTCTGATTCCCGCTTTTCTTCATGTCCGCGCAGTGCTGGTGAAGCGCCTGCGCGTCAGAGAGGAGGAGAGCAGACGGGCAGCGGAAGAGGCGGCAGCGGCAGAAACAGCTGCAGCAGCAGTCCCTTCCGGGCTGAAGCCGGCCCACGCAGGAGTGCACTGAAGGCGCAGCCTGACAGCCTTGCGGGAGCACACTGAAGGCGCAGCCCGGCAGCCTTGCGGGATGAATTTGCTTGTTTTTTGTACTCAGTCACTGAATAATCAGTGACTGAGTACAATTTTATTTGTTGGGAAATATGCCGGGAGTTCATTTTTTGTACTCTTTCTTTTTCTTTCAGCAAGCAGAGTACAAATCCGGGGAGTCTGAATCTTTCCGTTCAGGGTTATCCGCTAAAACATGTTGAACCTCCCACCGCCTGCAGAGGCGGGGGATTCCTGCTTCATCGCTATAGTTTGCCGGCCAAGACGTGTCTTTGCCAGGCAGTGACCATCGGCTCCACAGGCGTTGACTTCGGGCAGTTCCTGCCCTAGTGAATCTAT
>JAFRIW010000019.1 GCA_017432565.1 Lachnospiraceae bacterium | reverse complement strand
CAAGGGCCGCTCTGATAAACAGGTGGTTTATCAGAGCGGCCGCACATCCATGAAACTTTGTCAAGCATAAATTAAAAAAGGACCCCTACACCTTTATAGTATAGAGATCCTTGATTGTCATCTTATCTTAATGACATTGCCTGCACGGGCGCTTTTTTGATGACGTTCTACAGTGAGCGCCCGTAGAAGGGCAACCCGCCTCCGCAGCAACAGCCACCGCCGCCGCACAGAAGGTTCAGAACAAGATTCAGAAGACACATCCGAAGACACCAGTTTCCTGTCGAGGCACTCATGCCGCCGTAAGGATTCTGGTGTTCTTCATACCAGGAGGAACCGGACTGAAGACGCTGGACCAGCATCTGATAAGTGGGGTTGTTCGGTTCCATCTGCTGCGCGGTCCGCGCATCCTGCAGGGCGGCCACATTGTTGCCGAGTCCCGCATTGGAAAGAGCAGAGTAGTAATACCAGAGCGCGGAGCGCTGACTGATGCTTCCGAGGACGTTGAGTGCCTCCCGGTAATGACGGCTGTTGATATAGTTGGCTGCCGCCCGCATGCGGACAGTGTCTTCATCCGCAGCGCCGCTGCTTCCGCCAGCGCCGGAACCCGCATCGGAACCCGCGCCGGCCTCCTGCGTGAACTGGCTCCAGAAATCGCCCCAGAAATCGCCGTAACCGCCGTAGCTTTCCCGCTCTTTATAGGTTGTTCCGCCGTAAGAGGATCCGTGCCAGGATCCGTTTGCCTGCTGATAGGAGGAAGAGCCGCCGGAAGTGGAATAAGGATGCTGACGCTCGTAAATAATCTGTTCATAAGCCTGCTGGACAAGCTTGAACATTTCTTCCGCCTTCTCCTTATTGGGATTGTTGATATTGGCGTCCGGATGATATTTCCGGCTCAGATTGCGGTATGCTTTTTTGATATCATCGTCCGAAGCGTCCCTTGAGACACCCAGCACTTTATAGGGATCCGACATCTCCGCTATTTCCTCTCACGCTGTTGCTGCAGCTGACCATACCGGCTCCACACACCGGAATACAGGATATTACGCAGTATATCGGCATTTTGCAGAATTGGCAATGTCTCAAAGGTTTTACAGCACTCGGCCATCATCATGGTCAGGATCTGCCGGACGTAATCTTCATAGTCCGGGCGTTCTGCGGCCTTCAGCAGCGGATTGTAGCTGCCGTTCTTCCGGTCTTTCTCCAGATCGTCGTAGGCGTCCATGATATAGACAAACTTGCCGAGGAAAAAGCCCATGCGGCGCAGAACCTCTTCCCATTCGTCCTCGCGGCAGGCCAGGATCTCGGCCATGATGTCGCCGAACAGACCGCTGACGCGGTCGATGTCCTGATCCTTTTTCTCCTCACACTCATGAAGGCGGATCAGCCGGTCACGGATCACCGCTTCCTTGTCCGCGTAGGTCAGGCAGGCCTTTTTCTCTTTTCCGGCCAGCAGCCGGGAGAGCACGAGGCCTTTCAGTTTTTTCTCATCGCTCCAGTCGTCGAGAAGGGAATAATAAGAAAGAATGATATTCATATCCGCCGCGTACTCCGAGAAGGAATTCACGCGGGTCGGATGCTTTTCAAAAGGATGTGCAATGCACGTTGTCTCCGAATCGGTCTCCTGCGGTTCGTAGAGGCCGGTGAGCAGCAGAATCAGGAACGTCGTGTCATAGCTCAGCGTCAGCTGCCCCAGAGATCCGTATTTTGCCTTCAGGACGCTGCAGAAACCGCAGTAATAAGAGCGGTACAGGTCGAGTTCGCGTCCCTTCAGTTCTTTTTCGTTACAGACGACATAGCCGAACATGGCTTTCCCCCGGTGTCAGGTCCTTTTCTTAAACTCACAGCTGCACTTCGGACAGCGCACCATAATTCTGCCCTTGCCCTTCGGAATCCGGATCTTCTGTCCGCAGGAGGGGCAGGTGAAAATCTTGTAATCCGCCTTCGCGGCAGTTCTCCACGCGAAGCGGCTGCCGGAATTCTTTCCGGGCGAGAAGAGCCTGCGCACGGAGGAGAAGACCTTGTCAAAAGACGGCCGGATTCCGGCGGTCATCTGCAGAAATTTCTGATTCTCACGATAGCGCGCGGAAATGTTTCTGGAAAACATGCGCAGGAAAAAGATGATAATCAGGATCCAGGAAATCGTGCTGAGAACGGCGGCCGCCCGGCCCCGCACAAACAGGCCGGCGATGATCACCACCATCAGTACACTTGAAACAGCGCGGTTCAGAGCATCGGATCCATATCGGCCCTGCATCCACCGCGTGAAACGATAACGCAGTTCGTTCAGCATAATTCAGTTACCTCCGCTTACATTCCCTATTCTAATCACGGGGCATGCTTCATTGCAATGAAGGAAGCGGAAAAAGAATCTTAAAAAAGTGTAAACTCGGTCTGTTAAGCGGACTTGTGCGGGAAAAATGTGCGGTGTATACTACTTGAGGACAGACAGCGGCTTTCATGCGGCTGACTGCAGATTCTGTAAATACCGGCAGGTTTGCCGCCGGAAGTCCGGGTGGAGGAGAAAAATGAATAAGAAATTCGGTATCAGGGAAGTCGTTGCGATCGGTATCGGCACTGCGCTGTTTGTCGTGCTGACAGAAATCCAGATTCCGATCGGCATTCCGAACACCTACCTGCAGCCCAGAATGGCTGTGATGGCATTCCTTGCCGCAGTATTCGGCCCGGTGGTCGGCGGCGTGATCGGCCTGCTCGGCCATGCCCTCGGTGATGCGCTGTTTTACGGCGGCGTGTGGTGGAGCTGGGTTTTCCCGGAGGTTATCGTCGGTGCGGGAATCGGACTTCTGAGCAAGAGCTATAAGGTACTGGAGGGTGAATTCGACCGGCGCGCCGCAATCCGGTTCAACCTCGTCCAGATTATCGCGAATGCGCTGGCATGGATTCTTCTGGCTCCCGTGCTGGATATTCTGATTTACGCAGAGCCGGCCAACAAGGTCTTCATCCAGGGTGCTTTCGCATTCCTCGGCAATATCATTATCATCGGTGTTCTGGGAACGATCCTGCTGTTTGCTTACTCCAGAGTGGCCGGCAAGAGCGGAAGCCTGACGAAGGAAGACTGAAGAATTCGGGAAAAAAAGATGTATATGAGCCGGGCGGGCAGTCCCGCCCGGTGATTTTTTCTATCCGGAAGTATGGAACCGATTATTGAATTTACTGATTTCACATTCAGATACCGCGCGCAGAAGGAACCCTCTCTCTTCGGAATCAATCTGAAGATTTATCCCGGGGAGAAAATACTGATTGCGGGACCTTCCGGCTCCGGAAAGTCCACGCTGGCACACTGCATCAACGGTCTGATCCCGGGCTCGCTTCCCGGTGAGATTACGGGAAGCCTGACAGTGGCCGGCCTGAACCCGGAAAAGGCGGGTGTCTTCGGCATGTCCAAAAAGGTGGGCACAGTCCTGCAGGATACCGACGGGCAGTTCATCGGGCTGACAGTGGCGGAGGACATCGCCTTTGCACTGGAGAACGACTGTGTGCCGCAGGAGGAAATGTTCCGGAGAGTGGACCGGGCTGCGGAGATGGTACAGATGCGGGACCATCTGGACCGCTCACCTGCGGAGCTCTCGGGCGGACAGAAGCAGAGAGTTTCCCTGGGCGGTGTTCTGGTGGATAACGTGGAGATCCTGCTGTTCGACGAGCCGCTGGCCAACCTGGACCCGGCCGCCGGAAAGCGCACGATCTCACTGATTGATGAGATCTCGCGTGACCAGAAGGTGACGGTCCTCATCATCGAGCACCGGATCGAGGATGTGCTCTATAAAGACGTGGACAGAATCATCGTGATCAATGACGGCAGAATTCTGGCAGACGCGCGGCCGGACGAACTGCTGTGCAGCGATGTCCTGATGGAGCAGGGCATGCGGGAACCGCTCTATGTGACAGCCATCAAACATGCGGGCTGCAGGATCCGCCCGGAAGACCGTCCGCAGCACATTGAACAGATGAACCTGGAACCTTACCGGGGCGCCGTTCTGAACTGGTTTGAAAACACACCTGCGCCGCCGGCGCGGCCTGCGGCGGACACTGTGCTGGAAATGGAGCAGGTCTGTTTCGGTTACAGTGAAAAGCATCAGATTCTGAAGAATGTCGGTTTCCGGATCCGGAAGGGAGAGATGGTGAGCCTGGTCGGTCAGAACGGCGCGGGCAAATCCACGCTGGCCTCGCTGATCTGCGGCTTTTATCAGCCGGACAGCGGACGGATTTTACTTTCCGGGGAGGACATCGCCCCGCTCTCGATTAAAGAAAGAGGGGAGCGGATCGGACTGGTGATGCAGAGCCCGAATCAGATGATCAGCAAACCGATGATTACAGAGGAGGTCGGACTGGGCCTTACCGTCCGCGGCGTATCGGAAGAGGAGGTCAGAGAGCGTGTGGAGGACACCCTCCGGATCTGCGGCCTGTATCCCATGCGCAACTGGCCCATTTCCGCGCTCAGCTTCGGACAGAAAAAACGTGTCAGCATCGCCTCGATTCTGGTGATGAATCCGGAAATTCTGATCCTGGATGAGCCGACGGCGGGACAGGACTACAGACATTACACGGAAATCATGGAATTCCTGCGCGGGCTGAATCGTGAGACGGGACTGACGATCCTGATGATCACGCACGACATGCACCTGATGCTGGAATACACGGACCGCGCGCTGGTGCTGACAGGCGGAGAGCTCATCGGGGACCGGACGCCGGCGGAAATTCTCACGGACCCGGAGATCACGGAGCGCGCGAGTCTGAAGAAGACCTCCCTCTACGATCTCGCGCTGAAGTGCGGGATCAGCGATCCCGCCGCCTTCGCACACCGGTTCATTCTGTATGAGCGGAGCCTCCGGCAGACCGCTTCCGGACAGGGAAGGGAGGTGCAGTGATGGCAAAACTTCTTTCCTATGAAGAGAAGGGCACCTGGATTCACAGACTGTCCGGCATTACCAAGCTGATTTTCTTCCTGATCTGGTGCGCGCTCTCGGCGCTGACTTATGACACGAGAATCCTCCTGGTGATGATCATGATCAGTCTGATTGCTTTTGCCTGCTCCCGCACGAAATGGAAACAGGTGGGAAGCGTTTTCCGTGTCATCATGGTATTCATGGTTCTGAACCTGGCGGCGATTTTTATCATGTCTCCGGAGCAGGGCTGTGTCATTTACGGAACGCGAAAGGTCCTTTTCTACATCGCGGGTCATTATTACATGACGAGGGAACAGCTCTTTTACATGTTCAACGTGATGATCAAGTATTTCACTGTCATTCCGGCCGTCTTTATTTTCCTGGTGACCACCAACCCGTCCGAACTGGCGGCCTCCATGAACCGCGTGGGCGTCCCCTATACGATTTCCTATGCGCTTTCCATCGCGCTGCGCTACATTCCGGATGTTCAGGGAGACTTTCACAGAATCCGGAATGCCCAGGAGGCGCGCGGCATCGAGATGAGCGCAAAGGCGCGGCTCGGTGAGCGGATCAGAAGGACGGCGAGCATCATCTTTCCGCTTCTGTTTTCATCCATGGAGCGGATTGAGGTGGTTTCCAACGCCATGGAGCTTCGAAGCTTCGGCAAAAATAAAAAGAGGACCTGGTACGCCATGAAGCCCCTCGGGCGGAATGACCGGCTGGTGCTCATTGGCACGGTCTTATTCTTCATCGCGGGTATTGTCATCACCTATGCCGACGGCAGCAGATTCTGGGCGTACTGGCTGTAAAAAACGGCAGCAGCGGGGAAAACAGGACCGGCTGCCATCAGGAGAGGATTTATATGTCAAAATATGAAACGCCTTCACAGAGCGCAGCCCCGGAAGAGAGCCGGGCACCGGTCTCCCGGGGCGCGTGGATCAGGAAAGGGCTGCGGGACGGATTTCCCGTGTGTATGGGGTATTTTGCCGTCTCCTTCGCACTGGGCATCGCCGCCCGGAACGTCGGGCTGTCCGCTGTTCAGGCCTTCTTTATGTCACTGGGAATGGTGGCGAGTGCCGGAGAGTTCGCAGCCCTGACACTGATCGCCGCCGGCGCGGGTGTTCTGGAAATGATTGTCACATCCCTCGTTGTCAATCTGCGTTATTTCCTGATGAGCTGCTCGCTCACACAGAAGCTGGATCCGAAGACGCCCTTCTGGCAGAAGATGATCCTGGCTTTCTTTGTGACCGACGAGAACTTCGGGCTTTCCTCCGTCGTAGACGGATACCTGTGTCCTTTCTACAGCTATGCGATTGCGGTGATTTCCGTGAGCGGCTGGTGCGCGGGGACCGTCCTGGGCGTCGTGATCGGGAATATCCTGCCGGACTCCGTGGTCGCGGCACTTTCCGTCGCCCTCTACGGCATGTTCCTTGCCATTATCATTCCGCCTGCGAAAAAGGACCGGTTCCTTCGGGGACTCGTCGCGGCATCCATGGCGGCCAGCGGCCTGTTCGCGGTCACGCCGTATCTGAAAGAGATTTCCTCCGGCTTCCGGATCATCATTCTGACGCTGGCGCTCGCGGGTGCCGCAGCATTGATCAAACCGGTCAATGACCCGGATGCAGATGCGGAGGACATTTCGAAGAAGGAGGTGGAGGCATGAATCCCGGTATCAACGCATCTCTTGTGATAATTGCACTGTCGATTTATGCGGTGCGCCTTGCGCCGTTTATCTTTCTGAAGGGCACCATCCGCAGCCGCTTTATCCGGTCATTCCTGTATTATGTGCCCTATGTGACACTGGCAGTCATGACCTTTCCGGCCATCATCACCGCAGCCGGGAACCCGCTGGCAGGCGTCCTGGCACTGGCCGCGGGCCTTGCCGTCGCCTGGATCTGGGGCGACCTCTTTGCGGTCGCCTGTACCTGCTGCGCCGTCGTATTTGTGGCAGGTCTGTTTCTTTGATATAATTAAATTTACTGCAGTGCGCGGCATCGCAGTCACAGACAGTTATCGAACAACATCCGGAGCAAGCCTATGCTGAAAATTCTGATCGGACAAATCAAGCAGTACAAACGGGACACCATTCTGACGCCGCTGTTCATGGTCGGTGAGGTTCTGATGGAAGTCATGATCCCGTTCATCACAGCCAGAATCATTGACCGGGGCATCACAGCAGGAAGTATGGAGAACATCGTCAGATACGGCGGCCTGATGGTGGTCATGGCATTTGCCTCACTGTTCTTCGGTGTCATGAGCGGCCGGTGCGCCGCGAGCGCATCGACAGGTTTTGCCTGTAATCTGCGCGAAACCATGTATGAGAAGATCCAGACCTTCTCCTTCTCCAATATCGACCGCTTCTCGACAGCCGGTCTCGTGACGCGTCTGACGACGGATGTCACCAATCTGCAGAACGCCTTCCAGATGATTATCCGGATCGCGGTCCGCGCCCCGCTGACACTGGTGACCAGCGTCGTGATGTGCCTGATTATCAGTCCGCGGATCAGCCTGATCTTTCTTGTTGCTGTGGTTGTTCTGGCCATTGTGATCGTCGTCATCATGAAAACGGCCATGTCACTGTTCAGGGCGACCTTCGACAAGTACGACAGCCTGAACGAGAGCGTGCAGGAAAACGTGACAGGCATCCGTGTCGTCAAAGCCTTTGTCCGGGAAGACTACGAAAACAACCGCTTCAACACGGCGGCGGAGAATCTGTACAAAATGTTCGTGAAGGCCGAGTCCATCGTCGTGGCCAACTTCCCGATCATGATGTGCATCGTTAACGGCTGTATCCTTGCGATTTCCTGGTTCGGCGCGCGGATGATCACATCCGGGACGCTGACCACCGGAAATCTGACCTCGCTGTTCAGCTATGTCATGAGCGTCCTGATGTCTCTGATGATGCTGTCGATGATTTTTGTCATGATTACCATGAGCACCGCCAGTGCCGAGCGTATCGCCGAAGTGCTGACGGAGGTTCCGGATATTCAGAATCCGGAAAACCCGGTCATGGAAGTGAAGGACGGAGAGATCGAATTCAGGGAAACCTGTTTCGCCTATGCGGGCGTCGAGGACACGAACGGAAACGGCATCGGCGACGAGACACTCGATCACATCTCCCTTAAGATCCGCTCCGGCGAGACGGTCGGTATTATCGGACCCACCGGCTGCGGCAAAACCACGCTGGTCTCTCTGATCAGCCGTCTCTATGATGTGTCCTGGGGAAGTGTCCTGGTCGGCGGCAGGGATGTGCGGGAGTACGATGTGAAGGTGCTCCGAGACGCCGTCTCCGTGGTGCTGCAGAAGAATGAGCTGTTTTCCGGCACGATTCTCGACAACCTGCGCTGGGGCAATGAAAACGCAACCCTCGAGGAGTGTCAGGAGGTCTGCCGCCTCGCCTGTGCGGACGAATTTATAAGTGAGATGCCGGACGGCTATGAGACGCGGATCGAGCAGGGCGGCAATAACGTCTCCGGCGGACAGAAGCAGCGTCTGTGTATCGCGCGCGCACTCCTGAAAAAGCCGAAGATCCTGATTCTGGATGATTCCACCAGCGCCTGTGACACGGCGACCGACGCGAAAATCCGGGAAGCCTTTGCGACCAGGATCCCGAATACGACCAAGCTGATCATTGCGCAGCGGATTTCCTCCGTGCAGAATGCGGACCGCATCATCGTCATGGAAGAGGGCCGGGTCGTCGGCTTCGACACGCATGAGAATCTGCTGAAGACGAATGAGATTTACAGCGAGATCTACGAGACCCAGACCAAGGGTGGCGGAGATTTCGATGAGCCGGGCGCAAACTGAAAGAGACCGGAAGAACGCTGACGATAGAATTGTGAGACTTACAAGGAGATAAGCTATGCCGGGACCGAATAGAGGACGTCAGTTCGGAGGACAGAAAATTGAACACCCGTTTCCGGTTCTGAAACGGGTTCTGGGCTATATGATGCGGGATTACGCGCCGCGCTTTGTGATTGTCGTGATCTGTATTCTGCTGTCCGCTTACTGTTCCATCCGGGGAACGCTTTTCCTGCGGACGCTGATTGACGATTACATCACGCCGATGACACAGCAGGCCAATCCTGATTTTGGCCCGCTTGCTGCCGCGATCGGCAAAATGGCCGGGATCTACGCGATCGGAATCGCCTCGTCCTACTGCTATAACCGCCTGATGGTCAATATCTCGCAGGGAACCATGCTGCGGCTGCGCAAGGAACTGTTCAACCACATGGAAACCCTGCCGATCCGTTATTTTGACACACACGCCCACGGCGACATCATGTCGGTCTACACGAACGATATCGACACACTGCGGCAGCTGATCGGCAACACCATTCCGCAGCTGATCAATTCCTCGATCACCGTGGTCATGACTTTTGTATCCATGGTGATGCTGGATGTGCCGCTGACGATCGTCACCTGCCTGATGATTGTCGTGATGATGTTCGCCGCCATGAAGCTGGGCGGCAAGGCCGGCACCTTCTTCGTGAAGCAGCAGAAGGACCTGGGCGCCGTCAACGGCTATATCGAGGAAATGATGACCGGTCAGAAGGTGGTCAAAATCTTCAATCACGAGGAGAAGGCCATGGAGCAGTTCCGGGAGCTCAACGAGCAGCTCCGGGATTCCGCCAACCAGGCCAATAAGTTCGCCAACATCCTGATGCCGGTCAACGGAAACCTCGGCCACATCAGCTACGTGCTGTGCGCCGTCATCGGCGGCATCCTGGCCATCACGGGGCGTCTCGGGCTGACCATCGGAACGCTGGTGTCCTTCCTGACTCTGAACAAGAACTTCACGATGCCGGTGACCCAGATCAGCCAGCAGTTCAATGCGATCATCATGGCCATGGCCGGTGCGGACCGCGTCTTTAAAATCATTGACGAAGAGTCCGAGACGGACGAAGGCTATGTGGAGCTGGTCAACGTGAAGGAGGCAGAGGACGGCACGCTGACCGAGACCGAAGAACGCACGGGCAAATGGGCATGGCGTCATCCGCACCAGGCGGACGGCACAGTCACTTACCGGAAGCTGGAGGGGCGCGTGACTTTCAATGACGTCGACTTCGGCTACACGCCGGAGAAGATGGTGCTGCACAATATCAGTATGTACGCGGAGCCCGGCCAGAAGATCGCATTCGTCGGATCCACCGGCGCCGGCAAGACGACCATCACGAATCTGATCAACCGGTTCTACGACATTCAGGACGGCAAAATCAGATACGACGAGATCAACATCAACAAAATCAAGAAGGCGGACCTGCGCAGGTCTCTGGGCATGGTGCTGCAGGATACGCATCTGTTTACCGGTACGGTGATGGACAACATCCGTTTCGGCAGACTGGATGCGACGGATGAAGAGTGCATCGCCGCGGCGAAGCTCGCCAACGCGCACAGCTTTATTCACAGACTTCCGGAAGGGTATGAGACGATGCTGACCGGCGACGGCGCCAACCTCTCGCAGGGCCAGCGGCAGCTGATCGCCATCGCGCGGGCCGCTGTGGCGGATCCGCCGGTGCTGATTCTCGACGAGGCGACCAGCTCCATCGATACCCGGACGGAGTCGATGGTACAGAAGGGCATGGACTCTCTGATGAGCGGGCGGACCACTTTTGTCATCGCCCACCGGCTCTCGACAGTCCGGAACTCAGATTGTATCATGGTACTGGAAAAAGGCCGCATTATAGAGCGCGGTACGCATGACCAGCTGATCGCGGAGAAGGGGAAATACTATCAGCTGTATACCGGCAACCAGATTACGGCATAAAGTGTAAGACAGGTCCGGGGAACCGGACGTGCAGTGCCTGCCGCTGAGCCGGTGCTGCAGTGGGGGGACGTGTGATGTCATTTTCAGCGAACAATTATCAGCAGCAGAGTCTGATCGACAAGGCAGGCTTTTTATCGGAACGGGATCGCCGCAACCTGGAGGATTCCTGGGCAGGATATTTTGCGCAAAACGTGTTTCCGCGGATCGACGAGCGTCGGTTCGCGGTGCTTTTTTCTGAAAAATCCCCGAGCCCGAACGCGCCGATTAATGTGCTGGTCGCTGCCATGATTCTCGAGGAACTGTTCAATCTCGGCGACGAAGAAATTGTGGAGACGGCGGCCTACGATGTCCGGTTTCAGACAGCTCTGCACACGACCAGCAGCATGGAGCAGCCCTTCAGTGCCAGAAGCCTTGTGCGGCTGCGCGGACGCTGCCGGAGCTACGAAGAGGAATACGGAGAGGAGAATCTCTTAAAAACCTGTATCGATGATCTTGCTCCGCAGCTGAACGAGCTGACCGCCCGGTATTTCCCGCAGTCCAGACTGGATGCGGACGAGATCGCCTCCCGCATTCTGCGCACCGGGACCGGCCGCAGATTCCACTATGAGATTGTCAGAAACCCCGAAATCTTCAAAGAAAACGTACTGCCGGCTCACTCGGAGCACAGTACACGGGGAGAGCAGTACGGAAGAATCTCCTTAAACGGCCTGTGGCGATTCTCCTACGCGCCGAATTACGAGAGCGCCGTGCCGGGCTTTGAAAAAATGTCCTGCGACTGCCGGAAATGGGGACAGATCCGTGTTCCGGCACATATGCAGATGGAAGGCTTCGGAACTCCCTCTTACAACAATGTTGCGTATCCGTGGGAAGGCCGGGAAGAAATCCGCCCCGGACAGATTCCGGAGCGGTTCAATCCTGTCGGCAGCTATGTGAAATACTTCACCCTCCCGGAGAGCTGGAAAGGCCGCCCGGTCTACATTTCGTTCCAGGGCGTCGAGAGCGGCTTTGCCCTGTGGCTGAACGGGACCTATATTGGCTACAGCGAAGACTCCTTTACACCCTCCGAATTTGATCTGACCCGCTTCGTGAAGGAGGGGGAGAACAAGCTGGCGGTGCAGGTGTTTACCTGGACTTCCTCGAGCTGGATGGAGGATCAGGATTTTTACCGGTTCTCCGGTATTTACAGAGACGTCTATCTGTTCACCACACCGGACGTACACCTCTATGATCTGCGCGTGCGCGCGCTGCCTGATTTTGCCCCTGAAGAAGAGGAGGAAACTGCTCTTCAGGACAGAACCGGACAGCCCCGCGCCAGCCGGACGGACGGCATTCTGAACATCGCGGCAAAACTGCGCCTTCCGGCTTCCCTGTCGCAGCGCGTGGAGGTGTTCTGGAAGCTGTATCGGAATCCGGAGCATCAGAATCCGATTCCGGCCGGTGATTTCGGCGGAAGAAGCCGCAGAAGTGCGATCGCGGAAGGAGCGCTTTCCGTGGAGCATCCGGATGAAATTACCACAGAGGACGATTTCCTGAAACTGATCGGCACGGCGCAGATTCCGGATGTTCAGCTCTGGAGCGCCGAGTCGCCGAATCTGTATGATCTGGAGCTGGAGATTCATCTCGTGGACGAGAGCGGGAGAGAGGATATCCCCGAACAGGCTGCCGAGCGCGTCGGATTCCGCCGCTTTGAGATGAAGGACGGGCTGATGATGCTCAACGGGAAGCGGATTGTCTTCAACGGAACCAACCGCCATGACTTCTCCGCCGACCGCGGCCGCGCGATCACGGAGGAGGAGATCCGCAAAGATATTATTACGATGAAGCGCAATAATATCAACGCCATCCGCACCAGCCATTATCCGAACACCGAAATTCTCTACAGACTGTGCGACGAATACGGCCTTTATCTGATCGCGGAAAACAACATGGAGACCCACGGCACCTGGGACATGCTGGAGATGGGCCGCGGCCCGAAGGATCTGGTGGTGCCGGGCGACCGTCCGGAGTTCCTGTCCATGTGTCTCGACCGCATCAATTCCTGCTATCAGCGGGACAAAAACCATCCTGCGATCCTGATCTGGTCCGTGGGCAACGAGTCCTTCGGCGGAAAGGATATCTGGGAGATGTCCCAGCTGTTCAGACGTCTCGATCCGGACCGGCTGGTCCACTATGAGGGCATTTTCCACGACCGCACCTGGCCGGATACTTCGGATATGGAGAGCCAGATGTATCCCAGCGCCGAGAGCATCCGGAAATTCCTGAAGGAGCACCCGGAGAAGCCCTTTATCTGCTGTGAATACACGCATTCCATGGGCAATTCCAACGGCGGAATGCATCTCTATACGGAGCTTGCCGAGGAGGAGCCCCGCTATCAGGGCGGCTTCATCTGGGATTATGTCGATCAGGCGCTCCGCATCAACGGCAACACGGCACACGGCAGCAGCGCCGCGCACCGCGCAGCCGTTCCGGGGCTGAATGTACCCGGGTCCGGGCAAAATATGCCTGCCGGCGGCGCTTTTACTGCGGACGGCGTGCTGGCCTACGGCGGCGACTGCGGCGAGCGGCCCACGGATTATGAGTTCAGCGGAAACGGCATCGTGGATGCAAACCGCAATCCTTATCCGGGCAAAATGCAGGAGGTCAGATATCTGTATCAGCCTATCGGAATCCGTGTGATGGGCGACCGCGCCGTGATCCGCAACCGGAATCTGTTCACGGACACTTCGGCCTATGACTGCTTCGTGACACTGGAGCGGGAGGGAGAAGTGCTGTCCCGCACAGGTTATCCGACGGACATCGCACCTCTTAGCGAGCGGGAGATTCTCCTGCCGGTTCCGCAGGTGGAAGAGCCGGGCGAGTACACTGTGACCGTTTCGTTCAGACTGAAGCATGACACGCTGTGGGCTCAGGCAGGCTATGAAATCGCATACGGCCAGGGCAGCTTTGTCATTGAGAACCCTGCCTTCATCAGAGCAGCCGGCTTGTCGGATTCTGCCGCTGCGCAGGCTCCTGCGGAAGCTTCCGTGAAGGATACTGCCGCCGGGCGCATGAAGGTGATTCACTCCCAGCATATCATCGGTGTGATCGGAGAGAATTTTGAAGTGCAGTTCTCCGGGCTTCAGGGCGGACTGACTTCGTACCGCTGGGGCGGAAAAGAAATGATTGAGGTGATGCCCAGAATGAATTTCTGGCGCGCACCCACGAATAATGACGACGGAAACCGGATGGCTGCGCGCCACGGGCAGTGGAAGCTGGCCAGTCTGTATCAGAAATTCATGCCGCCTGAAATAGGCGCGCTCGGCCAGGAAGAGCTGATGGATCTCATGGGGTGGCCGCGCATCAAAGAGCGCAGGGATCTGGTCGAAATCAGCTGGAAGTACTTCCTGCCGACCACTCCCGCCGCCACTGCGATTGTGACCTATCGCATTACACCGGACGGAAGCGTGCGCTTCATTCTGGACTGCACACCGCCCGCGGGACTTGCTCCCATGCCGGAATTCGGCATGCTGTTCACACTGGCCGCGGATTACAACAGGATCCGCTTCTACGGAAACGGTCCGGAGGAGACTTACTGCGACCGCGACAAAGGCGCAAAGCTGGGTGTTTACACGACGAGCGCGGCGGAGAATCTGACACATTATCTGGTTCCGCAGGAATGCGGCAACCGCACCGGCGTACGCTGGGCGAGCGTCACGGACAACCGGGGCAGAGGCCTGTTGTTCTGCGCAGACGGTGTCACACCGGGTGAGAAAGCGCTGAATCCGTCCGCCGGCGGCGCGTATAACGGTGCTGCTTATGGCAGCCCCGGAGCTTCTTTCGTGAAGCGCGGTGTGAAGGGCATGAATTTCTCGGTGCTGCCGTACTCCCCGGAGGAGCTGGAAAACGCGCGGCATTACTACGAACTTTCACCGGTCACACACACCATCGTCCGCTGCAGCCTGCAGCAGATGGGTGTCGGCGGAGACGACAGCTGGGGAGCGAAGACCCTTCCGCAGTACCTGCTTCCCGCCGGTGTTCCGATGCATTTTGAATTCATGATGAGAGGAATCTGAGAAAAACTCTTGAGGAATCCGAAAGGAATTCGAGAGGAATCTGAGATAACAGGAAAGGGTGGAACGGATGGCACAGATTTATTGTCTGTTGATCGGATATGGATTCGGCTGTATTTTGTTCGGTGAGATCATTGCGCGCATCGTGGCGCATAAACCTGCCGCAGAGCTGGGCACCACCGGCAATCCGGGCATGGCCAACATCATGGCGAGCTGCGGATTCGCCCCCGGCATCGCCGTGCTCGTCGGCGATCTGGTGAAAACGGCCGCCGCAGTCATCCTGAGCTATTATCTGACGGGAAATGAGATCGGCCGGATGGCCATGCTGTATGCGGGCTTCGGCTGCACGCTCGGACATGATTTTCCGTTCTGGCGGAAGTTCCGCGGCGGAAAAGGTGTTGCCACCAGCTGCGCGGCATTCATCCTTTTCAGCCCGCTGATCGGCATTCCGGCGAACCTTGTCGGCCTTGCGGTCGTTATTGCCACCAAATACTTAAGCCTTGGCGCGCTCGCGATCCCGGCCGCCTTTACCGTCGGCTGCCTGATCGCCGGCAACACGGAGGCAGCAGGCCTCGGTGTTTTCTTTACCGTCATCTCCCTTTTCAAGAATCTGGATCACATGTGCCAGATCCCTACCGGTGAGGCGGAGCGTGTGGACATCATCGCCGCCATCCGGAAAAAGTGGGGAAAGAAGACGGAGGAGTGACCGGGATTTTAGCCCTGATTACATCCGTTTCAGGATGAATTTTACAATAATTGAACTCAATTCCTGCTTTTTTGGGATTTGAGTTCAATTTTACATGCTGGGAAATAATCATGAGGAGAAAATATCATGGAGCAGAAGAGTATTCCGCGGAAGAACATCACACTGAAAAAGATTCCCCACCGGCTCTCCGTCTGTAAAGTAGCGGACGTTTCGGATCTGGATCTGAGCGCAGATTTTTATTTCATCGGAAAGACGGACGAGGAGCTCTCGCTGGTATGCAGGACGGAAGCGGCTCCCGACAGGACGACTGACCGCGAGGACGGCTGGAGGGGCTTTTTTATTCAGGGTGTTCTTGATTTCTCACTGATCGGAATCCTTTCAGAGCTGTCCCGGATTCTTGCGGAGAACAGGATCGAGATCTTTGCGGTTTCGACCTACAATACAGACTATATTCTTGTGAAAGAAGAAAACTATGAGCGGGCGCTGGACGCACTGGCGTCGGCGGGGTACACTATCGTGTGAACGGAGGAAAAAACAATGTGGTTCTGGTTGGCACTCGGCTCGGCGGTCTTCGCTGCGCTGACATCTATTCTGGCTAAGGTCGGAATTGAAGGAGTGGGCTCGAATCTCGCAACGGCCATCCGCACAGTGGTCGTTGTCGCCATGGCGTGGGGAATGGTGTTTCTGACAAACCAGCAGGGCGGCATTGCCTCGATCAGCCGCAAAAGCTGGATCTTCCTGATTTTGTCCGGCCTGGCGACAGGCGCCTCCTGGCTGTGCTATTACAAAGCCCTGCAGATGGGCGAAGCCTCCAAAGTCGTCCCGATCGACAAGCTTTCCGTCGTTATCACACTGGTTCTGGCTTTTGTCTTTCTGCACGAAGCGGTCACGGCAAAATCTGTCATCGGCTGCATTCTGATCGGCGCGGGGACGCTGCTGATGGTTCTGTAAAACAGTAACGGCACGGTGACACTGCTGTTCTGTAAAACAGTATCGGCAAAAATGCGGGCAGGCACAGCTTTTAAGAACACAATTATTACACATCTCCTCGATTGACAAAAAATTAACAAAGAATATAATAAAGACCGAACAGGAAACAGAAGGTTTCTGATTCGGAAACAGAAGCACTTCTTCATTCAGGTTTATTGCAGCAGGAGGAGATGAATATGGCACAGGTTCAGGAATTTCTCAAGAGAAAGAACATTGTCATTTCGGGCAGACGTTACGGAATTGACGCGCTCGGCGCGATGGCGCAGGGACTTTTCGCTTCGCTGCTGATCGGGACCATCCTGAATACGCTCGGAACGCAGCTGCACATTGACTGGCTGGTCAGTGTCGGCAAATACGCTTCCGCAATGAGCGGGCCGGCGATGGCGATTGCGATCGGTTATGCACTGCAGGCGCCGCCGCTCGTCCTGTTTTCCCTTGCGGCAGTCGGACAGGCCGCCAATGAGCTGGGCGGTGCCGGCGGACCGCTGGCTGTTCTGTTTGTCGCAATTATTGCAGCCGAGTGCGGAAAGGCTGTTTCCAAAGAAACCAAAGTAGATATTCTGGTGACACCGCTGACGACCATTCTGATCGGTGTCGGTGCGGCGGCACTGCTGGCACCGACGCTCGGAAGAATTGCTTCCAGTGTCGGACGGGTCATCATGTGGGCGACCGAACTGCAGCCGTTCCTGATGGGAATTGTTGTGTCGGTTGTCGTCGGAATGGCATTGACCCTCCCGATTTCTTCTGCAGCGATCTGCGCGGCGCTCGGGTTGACCGGACTGGCCGGCGGTGCCGCTGTAGCAGGATGCTGTGCACAGATGATCGGCTTTGCCTTCATGAGCTTTAAGGAGAACCGCTGGGGCGGCCTGATTTCGCAGGGAATCGGAACCTCCATGCTGCAGATGGGCAACATCGTCCGCAACCCGAAGATCTGGATTCCCCCGATTGTAACAAGCGCGATCACCGGACCGATTGCGACCTGCCTGTTCCGCATGCAGATGAACGGCGCACCGGTTGCCTCGGGCATGGGCACATGCGGACTGGTCGGACAGATCGGCGTCTACACCGGCTGGATCGCAGACATCGCGGCAGGAAACAAGACGGCTGTGACTGCTTTTGACTGGATCGGACTGATCCTCATCTGCTTCGTGCTTCCGGCAGTCCTGACACCGCTGTTCGGACAGATCGCACGCAAAATCGGCTGGATCAAAGACGGCGATCTCAAGCTGGACTGAGAAAGCCGGATCGGAATAGTTTGTGTACAGTGCCTGTCCGGGGATCCGGGCGGAAGATCATAAAAGATACTCCTGAATGATTGCACTGATCATTCGGGTTTGCAGCGGATGCTTCTCCGTTTCATGGGTCAGAATGAGCTTTGACCCGGGGAAGCATCCGTTTTTTTCATAGATGTCAATCTTCGAAAGAGCAGCTTCCGCATATTCCGGATCGGCCATCATTCCGAGGTGCTCCCAGTAGTACTCTTTCCGAAGCCGGACATTCAGCACAGTGAAGTCCGGATGAAAGGTTCCGGCGCCCGGGAAGTGAACAGGATATTCATATCGATAGGGGATTCCCATCCGCAGAAGCGTATCTGCGATGATGACCTCTGATTTGGAACGGACCCGCTCGCCACTGCTTGTGAACAATTCCGGATAGTCTTCCGGAAAGGGCTTTTTCGGATATTCCACACTGAGCCACTGTCTGACATAAACATCATCCGGCTGGCGGATCGGCGTCACCAGGAGCTGCCGGTCGCTGCTCAGCTGCTCGTAGACCTGTTCCGGCGTCAGGTCAGGACAGGTCCTAATGAATCGGGCGAGCTTTTTCTGCTCCTCTTCCGCAAGCCGGAGCACTTTCTGGTCGTAATCCTTCTGGGCAAGAGCAGTCAGGAGAGAAAGATCAGATTTTGAAATATAGCTTCCAATACTGTCGCCGGGGGTTTCATGCAGTGAGTAATAATAAATGCCCGGGGACCTTTTGTGTGAGGCCAGTCTGCCCTCAGGGGCTTTCTGCAGCCTGTGCCTGGTGGTTTTGATGATCAGATTCAGTTCGTCAAGCCGTTTAACGGCAGCATTTTTGGTCAAGTCCTAAATGTGGTGTAAAAGTTAAATCCTGTTATAACTCAGTTGCAGTAGCACCTTCCCAACCACCAGTCAAGGCCCGGCAACGCCTTGCTCCATAGCAGCCTTGACTGCCGTCTGGTGCGGTGCTCAATAGT
>JAFRIW010000002.1 GCA_017432565.1 Lachnospiraceae bacterium | reverse complement strand
GGACCTTTGATATGTCCGGCCTGAAAGCCGATGGGAAGAAACTGACGGAGGAGCAGATCGGACAGGTGACGCTGACCCTGCAGGAAAGTGTTATCGGAACATTCGGCGTAAAGGACCAGGAGCCGTGTCTGGGCCCTGCGGCGGAAGCATCGGCGGCCAAAGGCTATACGGACGAGCTGGCCATCGCGGAAACACGGCTGCGCATTGAGGTTACCGGGCTTATGATCACACAGGCAGAGGACAAGGTCGTCCAGAAGTCCAAGTTCTCAGAAGAAGAGAACAGGATGCTCCGGACCGTCCGTGCGACCATCAGAAAAGGTGACAGTTACTCGATCAAAGCAGAGTCACTGGAGCAGGGGTCGCTGAATATCGTTGTCAATTATTTCGATGCCGGCGGGGAGTCGTGCGGAAGCCAGCTTCTCAGTAACGAAAACGGCACGATGACCTTCGTATCATCAAGGGTTCAGGGACAGAATAATGAAGAGAAGCCGGCACCCGGCGGAAAGAAAGGATATGTGGAGTGGACATTCAAACCGCCGGAGAATGCAGCCAGGTTCAATTTGACGATGATGGCTAACCGGGGAGAGTCCGGCGCGTCCCTGGAAGTCTTCGACGTCACGATCATTCCGTAAACAGGATAAAAGGAGTATAATATAGACTGACATATAAGCAGGCGGCCGGATACATCAGGGCGGCTGTCGTGTACAGGGGTATCCAAGCAGAAGGAGGGAACTATGCCGGATTTAGTAAATAATCGTACGAAACTGAGTCAGATCAGAGCACAGCAGGCGGCAAAGCAGAGCGCACAGGCAGCTCCGCAGCCCGCGGCACAGCCCGCACCCGCGGCAACTCCCGCACCTGCAGCAGCACCCGCGGCGGATCTGACCGCCATTGCGAAGGAAGTCATCCAGGGCAAGTGGGGAAACGGCCAGGATCGCGTGAACAAGCTGACAGCAGCAGGTTATGACGCAAGTGCTGTCCAGGCGAAGGTCAACGAGCTCTTAAAGGGCGGTCCCGCAGCAGATCTGACTGCGATTGCGAAGGAAGTCATTCAGGGCAAATGGGGCAACGGTCAGGACCGCATCAACAAGCTCAGGGCAGCCGGCTATGATCCGGAAGTGATTCAGAAGAAGGTCAACGAGCTGCTGAAGTAATGCAGGAGGGAAGAGTCCATGATGTATCCTTTTCTGACTCTGAATGATGAAACGGAGATTGTGCATTCCGAGATGAAACCTGATGGAACGGTCAAGGTTTATATTGAAAAACCGGATGAGAAAGACTGCTTTCATCATGCGACATGTTACTTGCCGGGATATAAGTGGGAAGATGTTTATGGCTTTTCGGACGGTGACATAGAAAAATTCATGGAAATTCTTGAGTCAACTGCCAATCTTATTATGGAATTTTCAAAAGACGGAGGTTTTGAAAATGCCTCAGGTTTTTAAGATTGGATCTTACTGGGTATATTTCTGGGCGAATGAAAATGACCCTCTTGAGCCGGTTCATGTACATGTTGCAGAGGGCAAACCTGGTCCTGACACCACGAAAATCTGGATTACAAAGTGTGGAAAATGCCTGTTGTGTAATAATAAATCACGAATACCGGATCGGACGCTTCGAAACATCATGCGGATTATAGAAGCGAGAAGTTCGGAAGTAATCCAGCAATGGGAGCAATATTTTGGTTCAGTCACTTATTATTGCTGAATAATCAGATTATCAGGAAACCCATCGTTCATGTTTGGACATTACGGTGCCTGGCACGCATACGCAGGATCAGGTATATCGTCAAAGCGGCGCACACAGCCCCGAGGCTGTCGATCACAAGATCCTTGATTTCGAAGGCGCGGCCCTTGACACTGAGCTGATGGATTTCATCCGTAATTGCATAGACAATACTGATCAGAACCGGCGGGAGATACAGATTCCTGCCGGTTTTTTTCAGCTTCAGGCGAAACGGAAGCAGAAGAAAAAGGCTCAGCAGGAAGTACTCCGTAAAATGCGCGACGATCCGCAGGTCGTTTTCCATGCGCAGCGAGAGCGCGATCAGCTTCGCCCGCGTCCATTTGAGCCTAAAGACCAGGTTGAAGCCGCTCACGATGCGGTAGCTGAGCTGCCTGCTCTGCCTGCTGCTCTGTACAGCCGGCTGATCGGAGAGCCAGAAGATCAGGATCATCAGGAGCACGGCAGGAAGAAACGTCAGGGCAGTCCCCGCCGCTTTGCGCCAGTTTATGCGATTGTCCAGCCCCTGCGGGACCTGCTGATTCTTCCGGCCGCTCATTGCTTCTCCCGTGCTTCGTCTCAAATATACAGGCAACCATTATAACAAACAATCCCGGGGCGTGAAAGCATGGCCTGCGGAAACAGTGGAAGAACCGGTGCCGGATAGTGTATAATGCCACAAAAGGCAAAATCAGGAGGCGCGGACGATGGAACCGAAATATACAGTTGAATCCTGTATGACACAGGAAGAATATCTGAAGTTCAATGAGGCTGTGATCCGTTCGAGCGGAATGAACAGAATAATGATACCGGTCTGCACAGGCATTATTATCGTGCTTGGCATCTACCGGATGGTGCAGGGACGCATCGGGATCGGAATCTACCTGATCGCGCTCGCCATCCTGTTCAATGTTTTCCTTGGATTCTCCACCAGACGCAGGGCGATCCGAACCTGGCAGGCCACGAAGGAGCTGCAGAACAGGAAAGTCCGCTACTATTTCTATGACGATCACATGGAGTCGGAGCCCCTCGGACGCGGCGCCGGAGCAGGAACCTCCGAAGCTGCCGGATCCGGCGCGGGCAGCCGCGCCGCCGTGCGCTACGACTCGCTGCACCGCGTCCTGGAGACGCCGACCAACTTCTATATCCTGACCAGTGCGGGGCAGGGCATCGCAATCCGGAAGGCCGACTGCGAGGAAGGGCTGATCGGACTGCTGCAGGGACTTAAGAAGTGACCCCTGTCCCACTGTACTTTTTTCAATCTTATTGCTATACTCCATTATATGAATCCTGACGAACCCGGACCTGCGACGACGCAGGCAAGTATCAAAGCTGAATCTAAGAAAGCGGAATACAAGAAAGCTCTCATCTTAACGACCGCACGGCAGGTCTTTGCCGCGCGGGGTTTTGCGTCTGTTACAATGAAAGAGATCGCGCAGGCCTGCGGCATCAGCAGAGGAGGCCTGTATCTTTACTATGCTTCCTGCGAGGAGATCCTGGCGGATATCCTCGGGGCGGAGGCACAGAAAAAAGAGCGCGCGGAGCGGGTGCTCGCCCGGAAGATCTCCGCGAAGGATAATCTGACATTGTACCTGCGCGAGGAGGCGCAGCGGTGCGCCGGAGAGCGGCCCACGCTGTTGTACGCGGTGATCGAGCATGGTTTTGCCGAGAGCAGAGCCGGACAGAAGACGGAAGCCGGTCTGCGCTGCGCTCAGGCCGCCGCACAGATCGACCGGCAGGATACGGAGCTTCTGCAGGAGCTGATCCAAAGAGGCGTGGAGACAGGAGAATTCACACCCTGTGAGACAGCCGGGACCGCGGCGAGAGTCCGGATGACGATGGACGGGATCCGCGTCCGCCGGATGGCAGGGATTATGACGGAACAGGAGATGGACCGGGAGATCGACCTTCTGGTCAGCAATCTTAAGGAGTGAAAAACAGATATGAAGACTGAGGTAAGACGCATCTATGTTGAGAAGAAGCCGCCGTACGCCGTGGCCGCGAAAGGACTGAAGGAGGATATCATATCCTTCCTGGGCGTGACCGGTGTCCGCGATGTCCGGATCCTGATCCGCTACGATGTGGAGAACATCTCGGACGAAGTGTTCGAGACCGCGTGCAGAACCGTGTTTTCCGAGCCGCCGGTCGACGTGATCTATTACGAGGAATTCCCGCTGCTGCGGGAAGGCGAGGAGGGTCCGGTTCAGACCTTCTCCGTCGAGGCACTGCCCGGTCAGTTTGACCAGCGCGCGGACTCCGCAGTCCAGTGCGTGCAGTTCCTCAATGAGAACGAACAGCCCGTGATTCAGACAGCCGAGACTTATGTGCTGACCGGCGATATTTCGGAAGAAGAACTGGAGCGGATCAAGGCCTACTGCATTAACCCGGTGGACTCCAGAGAGACAGGCTTAAAGAAACCCGAGACGCTGCGGACCGATTATCCGGAAGCGCCGGATGTCGCAGTGCTGGACGGCTTCTGCAAGATGGGCGAGGCGCCTCTGAAGGAGTTGTACGACAGCCTCGGCCTCGCGATGACTTTTGACGATTTCCGGTTTATCCAGGACTATTTCAACAAAGACGAGCACCGCGATCCCACGATGACGGAGATCCGCGTGCTGGACACTTACTGGTCCGATCACTGCCGTCACACGACGTTTGCGACGGAGCTGAAGAACGTGACCTTCGAGGACGGTTTCTACCGGACGCCGCTTGAGACCACCTACCAGATGTATCTGGATACGCGGGAGGAACTGTTCAGAGACCGGCCCGACAAATATCCGTGCCTGATGGATCTGGCGCTGATGGGCATGCGCAAGCTCAAGGCCGAAGGCAAGCTGACGGACATGGAAGAGTCCGATGAGATCAATGCCTGCTCGATTATCGTGCCCGTGGAGATCGATTACGGAAGAGGTCCGGTGACCGAAGAGTGGCTGATCTTCTTCAAGAATGAGACGCACAACCACCCGACTGAAATTGAACCTTTCGGCGGCGCCGCGACATGTCTGGGCGGCGCGATCCGCGACCCGCTTTCCGGACGCGGCTATGTCTATCAGGCGATGCGCGTGACCGGTGCGGCCGATCCGACGGTGCCGGTATCACAGACCATGAAGGGCAAGCTGCCCCAGAAGAAGCTGGTGCGCAGCGCAGCCTCCGGCTATTCGAGCTACGGCAATCAGATCGGTCTTGCGACCGGCAAGGTCGAGGAGCTTTATCATCCGAATTATGTGGCCAAAAGAATGGAGATCGGCGCGGTAATGGGCGCCGCGGCGCGTGATAATGTCATGCGTCTGACCTCGGACCCCGGCGACATCATTATTTTGCTCGGCGGGCGCACGGGACGTGACGGCTGCGGCGGTGCAACAGGTTCTTCCAAAGCGCACAACACCGCTTCGCTGGAGACCTGCGGCGCGGAGGTCCAGAAGGGCAATGCGCCCACGGAGCGCAAACTGCAGAGACTCTTCAGACGTCCTGAAGTCTCGAAACTGATCAAGAAGTGCAACGACTTCGGCGCGGGCGGCGTCTCCGTCGCCATCGGCGAGCTGGCAGCAGGCCTGGAAGTCAACATGGATCTGGTGCCGAAGAAGTATGAAGGCCTTGACGGAACAGAGCTGGCGATCTCCGAATCCCAGGAGCGCATGGCTGTCGTGGTTTCGCCGGAGGACGCGGAACAGTTCCTTGCCTATGCAAAAGAAGAAAACCTCGAGGCGACGAAGGTGGCAGTGGTCACTGAGTCTCCGAGACTGGTCCTGAAGTGGCGGGGCAAAGCCGTCGTCGATCTGGCGAGAAGCTTCCTCGACACCAACGGCGCGCATCAGGAGACGGACGTGGAAGTGGACGTCCCGACCGTGGATGACAACTATTTCAAGAAGCTCGCCTCCCAGAAGGTTGACGCGCTGGTTTCCCTGGCGGAGGAGACCGCCGAGGACGCCGAGAAAGAGGATGAGGATCAGGCGGAAGCCGAGTTCTTCCGCGATGCGTTCCTCGCATCCCTGCAGGATCTGAACGTCTGCTCGCAGAAGGGCCTGGTGGAGATGTTTGACTCCTCCATCGGTGCGGGCACGGTAGACATGCCTTACGGCGGAAAGTATCAGCTTTCCAAGACGCAGACCATGATCGCCAAGCTTCCGGTTCTGGGCGGAAAGACAGACGCCGTCACCATGATGAGCTACGGCTTTGATCCGTATCTGTCCGACTGGAGCCCTTACCACGGCGCGGTCTACGCGGTGACACAGTCCATCGCGAAAATCGTCGCCGCCGGCGGTGATTATAAAAACCTGCATTTCACCTTCCAGGAGTACTTCCGCAGAATGTCGAAGGATCCGAAGCGCTGGAGCCAGCCTTTTGCCGCACTGCTGGGCGCATACGACGCACAGATCGGTTATGAGATCGCGAGTATCGGCGGCAAGGACTCCATGTCCGGTTCCTTCAACGACATTGATGTCCCGCCGACCCTGGTTTCCTTTGCGGTGGACGTCGCCTCTCAGGATGACGTGATCACGCCCGAGCTGAAGGAAGAGGGCGATATCCTGATGCAGGTCTGGATCGACAAAGACGAGTACGACATCCCGAATTATGCGGATGTTCTGGAACTCTATGAGAAAGTGACGCAGCTTATGCGCGCCGGCGCCGTGGCAGCCGCTTATGCGGTGGACTCCTACGGCATCGCCCCTGCCGTCGCACAGATGGCCTTCGGCAACCGGTTTGGCGTGCGCTTCGATGACGAGCTTGACCTGCGTGAGCTTTTTGAAAACGGCATCGGCGACCTGGTCCTCGAGATGAAGCGGGGACAGGCCAACCTGCTCGAAGAGCTGGAGATCGACAACTATCGCCGCATCGGTGTGGTGACCTGGGCTTCCGAGCGCGCAGGCGACGCGGACGGCGCCGTGTTCTCCTACAGAGGACAGGAAGTGCCGATCGAAGAGGCGATCCGCGCGTGGTCGAAGCCGCTGGAGAAGGTCTTCCCGACAAAGGGAACCGACAATACGGCGGAAGTTGCGACCGGCCTTTACGACATGAAGGAGCACGGCAAAGACATTTATATCTGCTCGCACAAGATCGCACAGCCGACTGTGTTTATCCCGGTCTTCCCCGGCACGAACTGTGAGTATGATTCCGCGGCAGCCTTTGAGGCGGCCGGCGCAAAGACAGTCACGAAGGTGTTCACGAACCTGAGCGCGGAGGATATCCGCGAGTCCGTGCATATTTTTGAACAGTCGATCCGCAATGCGCAGATCATCATGTTCCCGGGCGGCTTCTCCGGCGGTGACGAGCCGGACGGCTCGGCCAAATTCTTCGCGACGGCCTTCCGCAACGAGGCCATCCGCGAGGCGGTCACCGACCTTCTGGAGAACCGCGACGGTCTTGCACTCGGTATCTGCAACGGCTTCCAGGCGCTGATTAAGCTCGGCCTTGTGCCGGGCGGAAAGATCACCGGCCAGGACGAGAATTCGCCGACCCTGACCTTCAACACCGTCGGCCGGCATATTTCGACCATGGTCTACACCAAGGTCGTGAGCAACCGCTCACCGTGGCTTGCGGAAGCGGATCTGGGCGGTGTGTACGTCACGCCGGCTTCCCACGGAGAAGGCCGCTTTGTCGCACCGAAGGAATGGATCGACAGGCTCTTTGAGAACGGACAGGTCGCGACCCAGTACTGTGATCCTGAGGGCGGCATTTCCATGGACGAGACCTGGAATATCAACGGCTCCTTCAGCGCGATTGAAGGCATCACCTCCCCGGACGGCCGCATCTTCGGCAAGATGGCGCACATTGAGCGCCGCGGCGACCACATCGCCATGAACATTGTCGGCGAGCAGGATATGCATGTGTTCGAGAGCGGTGTGAAGTATTTCAGATAAGCTTTTATGAACAGGCGCAATTACAGCAAAGAAGCAGAATCCATCATTCAGCGGGAGCTGCAGGACCACAAGGTCCCGCGGCTTCTTCTGCACAGTTGCTGTGCGCCCTGCTCGAGTCACTGTCTGGAGTATCTGCGCGAGTACTTCGATGTGACGGTGTTTTACTACAACCCGAACATTACGGAGCAGGAGGAGTACGAATACCGCAAGCGGGAGGAACAGCGCCTGATCAGGGCGTATAATGAGCAGGTGCTTGCCATACAGGCGGGCACACCGCCGGAGGAAGCGCTGGCCGGCATGCATTCAACGGCTGACGCGCGCCTGATCAAAATGATCGAGGCACCCTACGATCCGGAGCGGTATCTTGCCGCAGTGAAAGGCATGGAAGATCTGCCGGAAGGCGGGGACCGCTGCACAGTGTGTTTTGGCCTGCGGCTGCAGCGCACGGCGGAGGAGGCCGCAGCAGGCGGTTACGATTACTTCACCACGACGCTGACCATCAGCCCGCTCAAGGACGCGGAGCGGCTGAACCGCATCGGAGAGGCTATGGCGGAGAAAGCAGGTGTGGCGTGGCTGCCGTCGGATTTCAAGAAAAAAGAAGGCTACAAGCGTTCCATCGAGCTCTCAAAGCAGTTTGACCTGTACCGCCAGAATTACTGCGGCTGCGTTTTCTCCCGCCGCGGACAGGAAAGTGCGCAAACAGGAAAGTGAAAATTCTGACAGATCAAAAGGATAGATCAGAAGTATAAATCAGGAGTACACATTATGAAAACATTCTTAGAGACAATCAGTGAAGAGATGGGGAAAGCCTTTGAGGCGGCCGGCTATGACAGTGGCCTGGGGAAGGTGACGGTCTCGAACCGCCCCGACCTGTGTGAGTACCAGTGCAACGGCGCGATGGCCGGTGCAAAGCAGTACCACAAGGCACCGATTATGATCGCGGAAGAAGTCGCGGCAGCTTTTGCGGATTCGCCTGTTTTTGCAAAAGTTGAGGCAGTGAAGCCCGGTTTCCTGAACCTGACGATCCGCGAGAGCTTCATCAGTGATTACCTGAACGAGATGAGGGAGGCGGAGAAGTTTGGACTGGAGCACCCGGAGGTGCCGAAGCGCATCATCCTGGACTACGGCGGGCCGAATATCGCAAAGCCTCTGCATGTAGGTCACATGCGCTCCGCGGTCATCGGCGAAGCCATGAAGCGCATCATCCGTTACCACGGCGAGGAGTGCATCGGCGATATCCATATGGGCGACTGGGGCCTTCAGATGGGACTGGTCATCACCGAACTGAAGCACCGGTTCCCGGACCTTCCTTATTTTGCCCCGAGTGCGGACGGCGAGAGCCCGGCCTATCCGGAAGAGGCGCCGTTTACCGTGAGTGACCTCGAGGAGATCTATCCCGCCGCGAGCGCAAAATCCAAGGAGGACGAGGCTTACTACAAGGAGGCCATGGAGAACACGCACAGGCTGCAGGAGGGCGATCCCGGCCTGCACGCGCTGTGGGAGAAGATCATCGAAGTCTCCGTCACCGACATGAAGCGCAACTACGCGAACCTGAATGTTGATTTTGATCTGTGGAACGGGGAGTCGACGGTCCAGCCGCTGATCCCGGGCATGGTCGAAAAAATGAAAGAGGACGGCTATGCGCACGAGTCCGAAGGTGCGCTGATTGTCGATGTCGCACAGGAGAGCGACAGCAAGGAGATTCCGCCCTGCATCATCCTGAAGTCCGACGGCGCGGCGCTCTACACGACCACGGACCTCGCGACGATCCTCGACCGTGAACAGCAGTATCATCCCGATGAGATGGTTTATATCACCGACAAGCGGCAGGAGCTGCACTTCACGCAGGTCTTCCGCACCGCCGAAAAGACCGGCATCAAGGCGCCGGCGACCATCCTTCGTCACATCGGCTTCGGCACGATGAACGGAAAGGACGGAAAGCCGTTCAAGACGCGTGCCGGCGGCGTCATGCGTCTGGAGAGTCTGATCGAGGATATCAACGAAGAGATGCGCGGCAAGATCGCCGGCAACGACGCGATTCCGGAAGAAGAGCGGGAGGCGACCGCGAAGATCATCGCGCTCGCGGCCCTAAAGTACGGAGACCTCTCCAACCAGGCCTCCAAGGATTATATCTTTGATATCGAGCGCTTTACGTCCTTCGAGGGCGACACCGGCCCGTACATCCTGTACACCATTGTCCGGATCAAGTCGATCCTGAACAAGTACACGGAGAGCTGCGGCGCGGCAGCGCTTCCGGTACAGATCCGCGAACCCGAGAGCGCACAGGAAAAGGCGCTGATGCTGGACATCGCCCAGTTCAACGCCGTCATGGAAGACGCCTATCAGAATCTGGCGCCGCACCGTCTGTGTGCCTATATCTACCAGCTTTCGAATGACTTCAACAGCTTCTATCACTCGACCCGCATCCTGGCGGAAGAGGATCAGGAGAAAAAGGCAGGCTGGATCGCACTGCTGCAGCTGACAAAGAGTATTCTCGAGACCGTCATCGACGTGCTCGGCTTCTCAGCTCCCGAGAAAATGTAAAAAAGTCCCTTTACAGAACTTCCGTAAGTCTCCGGAAGGCTTCCTGTACGCGGGAGAGGGGAAGGGCGAGGTTGACGCGGATGGCGCACTCGCCGTGGAACGGACGGCCGTCCTGCCAGTATACGCCGACTTCCCAGCCGCGATGAAGAACCTCTTCGAGAGAGAGGTTCTTTTTATTACAGTATTCGGTGCAGTCGAGGAACAGCATGTAGGTTCCCTGCGGCCGGCTCACTGCGATGCCCGGGAAGTGCGTCTCGATCTGTTCACAGGCATAGCGGACGTTTCCGGTCAGGACCTGCCGCAGGGCGTCGACCCAGGCGGCGCCTTCGACGGAATACGCCCCGATCAGCGCGTGCATGGACAGCACGTTCATTGAATTGTAGTGGGAGAGGGAGCTTTGCTTCCGGACCAGGTTATGCAGCCGCCTGTCATAAATGATGTGGTAGCTGCCGATGAGCCCGGCCAGGTTGAAGGTCTTGGAAGGCGCATAGAGCGCGACCGTATGGGCGCGGGCATAGTCATTAACCGATTGGGTCGGGATATGCCGGAAACCCTCCAGAACAAGGTCGGACCAGATCTCGTCCGAGACCACGTCGACCTGATACTTCTCGAAAATCGCCATGGCCTGTTCGAGCTCTTCCTGCTCCCAGACCCGTCCCGCCGGATTGTGCGGGCTGCAGAAAACGGCGGCGTGGATCTGCTGCGTCCGGAGCTTCTCCTCCATGTCCGCATAGTCCATGCGCCAGATCCCGTCCGCATCCTTCTTCAGCGGCGAGAGGACGATCTCGTAGCCGCTGTTCTCCAGGCACATCGTGAACCCGATGTAAGTCGGGGAGTGGAGCAAAATTTTGCTTCCCCGGGGTGCCATCACGTTCAGCGCACTGATCACACCGCCGAGCACACCGTTTTCGTAACCGATGGCTTCCCGGGTCAGACCGGTCACACCGTTCCGCGTCTCATGCCAGCGGATAATTGCATCGTACCATGCGTCTGACTCCTCAAAATATCCGTAGGCCGGGTGCGCGATCCGTTCCGCGAGTGCCCGCTGAATGGAAGGGGCCGTGGGGAAATTCATATCCGCCACCCACATCGGGATCACGTCATAACCGTCCCGGCGCCGGGCGGCGGCGAAGCCGCCCTTGCCCTGCTCGGGAAAGTCCACTGCCAGCGCGTCTTTTCCGCGCCGGTCAAGGATGGAAGTGAAGTCAAAGTCATATTGTGTCTGCATGCTGAAATGCTCCTTAGTAATGATCGGGAAGAATTCCCGCATTTTCAGGACGTTAATTCAGGAAACCGCTCGCGGAAGTCCTGCTGAAATCGCCCTGAACGGCGCTTGAAACGATCTCATATTCGCCGCCGTTTTCAAAATAGTACAGATCGGACTTTCCGTAAATTCCGGAAGAACCGAACGCCTGGGCATCCGAGATCCATCTGGATCCGTGCGCGGTCTTCAGAACATATCTGCCGGAAGGGAAGGATTTCACGGTAGAGGTGCCGGGGCTGAGGAAAACCCGGAATGCTTCCGATCCGTCTGCGCGGAGCAGCCTGTAGCAGGCGAACTGGGCGCCGGCATCGAGATGGAGAACGCTGACGCCGGGGCCATATCCGGGAGGAAGCGCCGGAGCGGCTGCAGCTGCCGGAGCGGCTGCGGGTTTTGCGGGAGCCGCGGCAGCGTACGGAAGTCTGCCTTCGGCTTTGCCGGAGAGCAGATAGTGCTGATAAAGAAGCGCTTCATTGTTGCCGAATGCGGCGGCTACATCCGGATAGGTGTTGTAATAAAATACAGGGTCAAACAGACCGCCGTCCGGCATTGTTTTGGCACCGGATGCGGCCGCGGCAGGTGCGGAAGCCGAGGTGCCGGGCGCATACGGAAGTCTGCCTTCCGCTTTGCCGAACATCAGATAATGCTGATAGAGCAGATTGGTATTGCTGCCGCACACAGCAGCCACATCCGGATAGGTGGCCGCATAAAACTGAGCATCAAAGACGCCGCCGTCCGGCATCGTCACGGGTGCCGCCAGAACGGTCATGCCGGAACAGAGCACCATGATGAGAGTGAGCAGAAGTGCAAGTGTTTTCTTCATGACATGTATCCTCCTTACAATTTAATTGAATGCAGTACTGTCTATATTATACCATAGAAACCCCTCACATAACGGTGAACCTGTGTTATCATCGGGGTGAGCCGGAGCGGAGAATTTCTGCACGGATAAAACGGATTCTGACGGAAACAGATTCTGATCATTCAGTTTTCGGAGGCTGTCTTTATGAAAGCAATCATGGTCATGTATGATTCCCTGAACCGCCGGATGCTCTCGCCGTACGGATGCGACTGGATCCCCACGCCCAATTTTGACAGGCTGGCGCGCCGCAGTGTGACCTTTGACTGTAATTATGTGGGCTCCATGCCGTGCATGCCGGCCCGCCGCGAACTTCACACCGGCCGCTATAATTTCGAGCACCGCGACTGGGGGCCCCTGGAGCCTTTTGATGATTCCATGCCGGAGATTCTGAAGAACCGCGGCATCTACACACATCTGACGACAGATCATCTGCACTACTAGCAGGACGGGGGCAGCACCTATCATCCCCGCTATTCCTCCTGTGACCTTTCGCGCGGCCAGGAGGGGGACGGCTGGAAGGTGACGGCCGGCCTGGTGCACAGGTCGAATGAGAAGAAGGGTCCGGTCAGCCGCCGGGAATACGATGCCGCCAACCGGGTTTATCTGAACTGCGAAGAGCGGATGCCGCAAAATGTGACCTTCCGGGCGGGGCTTGATTTTATCGAAGAGTGTCACGGCGAGGACGGATGGTTTTTACAGATTGAGGCATTTGATCCGCATGAACCGTTCTTTACGCAGCCGGAATGGCAGAAGCCGTTTGCGGACAATTATGAGGGGGCAATCGGTGACTGGCCGCACTACTACTACGTGACGGAGGGGAAGGAAGCCGTCTCACATGTCCGCGGGCTTTACGCCGCGCTGATCACCATGTGTGACCATAATCTCGGGAAAGTGCTGGACCTCATGGATAAATACAATCTGTGGGAGGACACACTGCTCATCGTAAATACAGACCACGGGTATCTTCTGGGTGAACACGACTGGTGGAGCAAAAACATCATGCCACTGTACGAGGAGATCAGCCGCACGCCTCTTTTCATTCATGATCCGGAATTTCCGGAGGCGGACAGCACCCACAGAAGCCGCCTGACACAGACCATTGATCTTGCGCCGACGATCCTGGATTTCTTTGACGTGGAGATTCCCCGGGACATGGAGGGACGGTCCCTGCGCGCGGTGATCGAAAAGGACGAACCCGTTCATGATTTTGCCCTGTTCGGCTATCATGAGGGACACTGCAACATCACGGACGGCCGCTATGTCTACATGAAGGCGCCTGTGCGGGACGATGTGATCTATAACTATACTCTGATGCCGACCCACATGGACCGGCTTTTCCCGCCGGAGGAACTCGCTGAGTTTGAACTCCGGGAGTCGTTCAGTTTCACCAAAGGCTGCCGGGTTCTGAAGATCCATCAACAGCCTTTCACGAACAGCGCCGCCAATTTCGGGACCCTGCTCTTCGATTTACAGGAAGATCCGCACCAGGAGAATCCGCTCGTCGACATTAAGAAGGAGACGGAGCTGGCCAACGCGATGCTGCGGCTGATGCACAGGGACGACGCCCCCGCGGAGCGGTATGCACTTTACGGACTGCCGGCAGAGGGCGAAGTGAGCGAAGAAGAGATCCGGCGGCTTCGGGAAGCGGAGAAGACAGACGGGATTCCCGCCGGATTTGCGGAATATGAGTGGGAAAAGAGCGCCGTCAACATGTACCGCGTTCTGACACGCTTTGCCTCCGACGAAGAAAAGGCGGCGGTCGATGATCACCTGTACGGAATCTGTGATGAGGACCGGCAGGTCGGTGTGGAGCACATGGTCAGACTGATTCAGGAAACCGTACCGGAAGAAAAACGGGAGATGGTCATGTATTTTGCGATGCTGGCCTCCAGAACATATTAAAAGGAGATTCAGATGATCATCCGGAATGCATCGGTTTTCGGACCGGATCTTCAGTTTCATACAGGAACAGGGTATTGTCATACGGGACGGTGTTTTCACTGCGGTCCCGCAAAATCAGGCAGTCTCCGGCGAAGAACCAGCGGAAGAATATCCCCTTCTGCCCGGCGAAGAGATCGTGGACGGGAGCGGCTGTTATGCGATTCCGGGACTGATTGATATTCATTTTCATGGGGCGATGGGGCAGGATGTGTGCGACGGCACGGCGGAAGCCTTTGAGACGATCGCCGCATACGAGGCTTCGATCGGTGTCACAGCGATCTGTCCCGCGACACTGACCCTGCCGGTGGAGGAACTGTGCGGGATTCTGAAGACCGGCGCGGAGTTCGCGCGGCGGCAGCAGGAAGCGGGACAGCGGGAAACCGGGCAGCGGTCCGCTGCACAGGGGACCGGCGGTACGGCCGGACTGATCGGCTTCAACATGGAGGGGCCGTTTATCAGTCATCTGAAAAAAGGCGCACAGAATGAGCAGTATATTCTGCACTGCGACGCAGAGACCGCGCAGCAGTTTCTGGATGCTTCGGAGGGGCTCGTCAAGCTGATCGGCATCGCACCCGAGGAGAATCCGGATTTTGAATCGTTTATCGCACAGATGAAGGACCGGGTCCGCATCTCTCTGGCACACACCGGAGCGGATTATACGGCGGCGAAGCGGGCTTTTGACGCAGGGGCCTGTCACGCGGTGCATCTGTTTAACGCGATGACGGGGCTGTCGCACCGGGATCCCGGTGTTGTCGGCGCGGCTGCCGAGAGCCCGCATGTTTATGCCGAAATGATCTGTGACGGGGTTCATATTCATCCCATGATGGTGCGCGCGGCATTTAAGCTGTTCGGCCCGGAGCGGATCGTCCTGATCAGCGACAGCATGCGCGCGACGGGGATGCCGGACGGCTCTTATGTACTCGGCGGGCTGGAAGCCCGCAAGAAGGGAAAGGAGTGCCGGCTGGCAGAGAATCAGGCCATCGCCGGCTCCGTCACGAACCTGCCGGACTGTCTGCGCACGGCGGTGCTGGAAATGGGCATTCCGCTCGAACAGGCCATTGCAGCCGCGACCATCAACGCGGCGCGCGCGATCGGAGAGGATGCGCGTTATGGTTCCATCGAACCCGGCAAGGCCGGCAATATCATCCTGCTCAGGCAGAGTCCGGCGCTGGAACTGCAGGCCGTCATTCTGCGGGGAGAAGTCCTGAAATGAGTGAAACGATGAAAGGTGTCGGCGTGCTGATCAAACCTGCCTCCGGCAGCTGCAACATGCACTGCGACTACTGCTTCTACTGCGATGAGGCGGCGAAGCGCCGGACGGCGTCATATGGTCTGATGTCGGTCGATACACTCCGCAATGTCATCAAGCGGACGCTGATGCGGGCGGAGAAGGAATATTCAATCGCGTTTCAGGGCGGTGAGCCGACGCTGTGCGGCATCGATTTCTTTCGCAGTGCCGTGGAATTCCTGAACAAATACAACAAAAACCACGCGCAGATCCGGATCGCGCTGCAGACGAACGGATACGGCATTGATGAGGAGTGGGCACAGCTGTTCGCGGAGCATCACTTCCTCGTCGGACTCTCGGTCGACGGAATCGAAGAAATTCATGACCGGTACCGGCACGGAAACGACGGCGGCAGCAGCTGGGCGCATGTACAGCGGGCCGCAGAGCTTTTTGACCGGTACGGCGCGGACTACAACATTCTGACCGTCGTGCACCGGGAGACCGCGGAGCGGATCCGGGAAATCTATCCGGCATACCGCGCACGGGGCTGGAACTACCTGCAGTTTATCACCTGTCTGGATCCGATCGGGGAAAAGCGCGGGCAGAAGGATTATTCGCTGCTGCCGCGGACATACGGACAATTTCTGACGGAGCTGTATGATCTGTGGTACGCGGAGCTTCTGTCCGGCAGACAGCCATACATCCGGCAGTTTGAAAACTATATCGGCATTCTGCTCGGGTATCCGCCGGAATCCTGTGAGCAGCGCGGCTTCTGTGATCTGCAGAATGTAATTGAAGCCGACGGAAGCGTCTATCCCTGTGATTTCTACGTGCTCGATGAATTCTGCCTCGGTAATCTGAATACGGATCTGCTGCCGGAAATTTATGCACGGCGGAAAGACCTTTCTTTTGTCACGCGCTCGCGCATTATTCCGGAAGAGTGCCGTATCTGTCCGTACTTCCGGCTGTGCCGGAACGGCTGCTACCGGAGCCGGCTGACCCGGGAAGGGGAGGACGGCCGCAATTATTTCTGTGAGGGATACAGGATGTTCTTCGATGCCAGGATGGCGCAGCTGGAGGCGGCGGCAGAGATTTATCGCAAACACATGGGAGATCGTGTATAATATATTGGCATGCCGGGAAGAAAAACTAAGCCCGGCGCTCAAGGGGGTATTTTACAATGGAAACAAAACGGGGGTTAACAGGGAAAGAGAAGGTTTCGTATGGTCTCGGCGCGATCGGCAAGGATATGGTCTACATGCTGTCCGCCAGCTACGTACTTTACTATTTCCAGGATATTCTCGGCGTCAGCGCCATCGCAATGGGCGTGATCCTGATGGCCGCGCGTGTCTTTGACGCATTCAATGATCCGATCATGGGTGTGATCGTCGCGAAGACCCGGACAAAATGGGGCAAATTCCGGCCCTGGCTGATGATCGGAACGATCACCAATGCCGTCGTCCTGTTTGTGATGTTTGCGGCGCCGCCGTCACTCGACGTCAAGGGACTGACTGCCTACGCGGCCGTCACCTATATTCTCTGGGGCGTCACATACACTATGATGGACATCCCGTACTGGTCAATGATTCCGGCCTTCACGGAAGGCGGCAAGGAGCGTGAGAATCTGACCACGCTCGCCAGATCCTGTGCAGGCGTCGGCAGCGCGATCGTCACGATCGTCACCATGATTGCTGTTCAGGCCCTCGGCCGGATGGCGGGCGGTCCGGATGCAGGTGCGCAGACTGTAGAGCGTCTCGGCTTCAAGTATTTTGCCCTGATTATTGCGGTGCTGTTTGTGATCTTCATCACACTGACCTGTGTCAACATCAAGGAAGCATCCACGGTGGATATGGAGACCACTTCGGTCGGCCAGATGTTCCGCGCGCTGCTGCAGAACGATCAGACCATGGCGGTTGTCGTGGCGATTGTTCTGATCAACTGCTCCGTCTACATCACTTCCAATCTGGTAATTTATTTCTTCAAATATGACTTCGGCGGAACCGGCTGGTACAACAGCTACACGCTGTTCAACACCTTCGGCGGCGGCATTCAGATTCTCTCAATGATGCTGCTGTTCCCGCTGCTGAGAAAGTTCTTTACGACACTGAAGATGTATTACATCTGCTTAGGGATGGCAGTTGTCGGCTACGCAGTGCTGCTTCTGCTCGCCTTCACAAAGATGTCCAACGTCTTCCTGCTGTTCATTCCGGGATTCTTCATCTTTGCGGCCAACGGCATGCTGACCGTCCTGACGACGGTCTTCCTGGCCAACACCGTTGACTACGGCGAACTGAAGAATAACCGCCGCGATGAGTCCGTTATTTTCTCGATGCAGACCTTCGTGGTCAAGCTCGCATCCGGCGTCTCCGCACTGATCGCTTCGATCGCGCTGCAGATCTTCTCCCTGTCCTCCGAGTCGGTGGATGAGGCACAGCAGGCGGTTGATTTCTCCCAGTCCGTGAGTCAGTCCTCCAAGGCGGGACTGCGCATGACCATGACGCTGATCCCCATCGCAGGCCTGATTTTTGCCTTCTTCTGGTTCCGGAAGAAATACATTCTGACGGATGAAAAAGTGGAAGAGATCGCCGAAGAGGTCAAAGCGAGAAGAGCTGTGCAGTAAGTGCGTCCGCGCCGGGCTGCCGCTAAAAAAGTATACAATTTCATAAAAACGTGGTATTTTTAGAAAAATCCTTTTACAGCATCGGTGCGGCACAGATTGTGAATACTGTAATGCTGAAAAACTTATCCGGGAGGTCCTGTTATGGCAGACGGAAAGGTAAAGGTTTTTGCCGGAGACGGCCGCGGTAAATCCTCTGCGGCAATCGGAATCGCACTGCGTGAGTCGCTGAACGGGAAAAAGTGTATCGTCATTCAGTTCCTGAAGGGAAGAGGACTGGCGGACTCGGAGCTGCTCCATCGTCTGGAGCCCGAGATCCGGGTGTTCCGTTTTGAAAAGTGCGATGCGGCGGACGATGAGCGCACGCCGGAACAGCGCGAAGAAGAAATCAGCAATATCCGCAACGGATTCCATTATGCGAGAAAAGTCCTGGTGACAGGCGAGTGCGACATTCTGATTCTCGATGAAATCCTGGGCGTGATCGACAACAATTTCATCAGTGTGGATGAGCTGAAAGATCTGATTGAACTCAGAGGAGAGACCAGCATCATCCTGACCGGACGTTCCATGCCGGACGAACTGTACGGCAGTGTGGACGACATCACGGAACTGAAGACAGTGCGTTTCAGAAATTACGGGAATACGGAAACAGGTGCGGAGACAGCGTGTCTGTGAAGTGCCTGATGACGGGAGGAACCTTATGATCAGAATCATCTTACATGGCGCATACGGAAGAATGGGACGCATGATCACGGATATCGTTTCCCGTGATGAGAATACGATGATTACCGCCGGTGTGGATGCACTGGTGTCGGCCGCACCGGAGACGGCCGCAGGAATTCTGACATCTTATCCGGTTTATGCGACGCTGGATGAAGTGACGGAAGAAGCGGATGTGGTGATCGATTTTTCAAACGCCGCAGCGGCGGACGGACTGATTGCCTGGTGCAGAAAGAATAAAATGCCGGTGGTCCTGTGCACAACGGGCCTGACGGCGGAGCAGACTGCAGCGCTTCAGGACGCGGCGAAGGACATTCCGGTTCTGAAATCCGCCAACATGTCGATCGGCATCAACCTGCTGCTCGGTGTACTGCGGCAGATCGCGCCGAAACTGGCGGAAGCAGGTTTTGACATTGAAGTTATGGAGAAGCATCACAACCAGAAACTGGACGCGCCCAGCGGCACGGCTCTGGCACTGGCGGATGCGATCAACGACGGCCTGGAAGCTGCGGAAGAAGACCGGTACGAGTATGTCTATGACCGGAGCGGACGGCGCATGAAACGCCCGAAGAAGGAAATCGGTATTTCCGCCATCCGCGGCGGCACGATTGTGGGCGACCACGACGTCATTTTTGCGGGAGAGGATGAAGTCATCACGCTCACGCACCGCGCGTATTCCAGAGCGGTATTTGCCAAAGGCGCCGTGACGGCGGCGAAGTTCCTCGCCGGAAAGGAGCCCGGCTTCTACGGCATGGAGGATGCGCTGTTCGGCTGAGACCGGAATCACACAATTTCATACGAATGCATACATCGGCAGGCTTCAGGACAGAGCCTGCCGATTTGTTTTGTGCAGACCGTGCCAAGGAAGCGGAATTTTGGTAGAATAAAGAGGACTATATTATTCACCGTCCGGTGAAGAAAGAGGGAACATCATGGACAATCTGAGACTGGAACTAATGAAAAGCCTTTCCAAGCAGTTTCCGACGATCGCGGCGGCGTCGACGGAGATCATCAATCTGCAGTCAATCCTGAACCTTCCGAAGGGGACGGAGCATTTCCTGTCGGACATTCACGGGGAATACGAGCAGTTTCTGCATGTGCTGAAAAACGGTTCCGGAACAGTGCGCGCCAAGATTGACGAGGAATTCGGAAATTCCATGACAGAGCGCGAGAAGAAAACACTCGCGACGCTGATCTATTATCCGAGAGAAAAGATGGAGCTCCTCCTGGACAAAATGGAGAGCCCCGAGGAGACAGACGACTGGTACCGGATCACCCTCTACCGGCTGGTGGCCATCACCAAGCGCGTGGCGAGCAAATATACCCGCTCCAAGGTGCGCAAGGCACTGCCGAAGGATTTTGCCTATGTCATTGAGGAACTGATCACGGAGAAGGCGGAGGTCCAGGACAAGGAAGCGTATTATAACGAGATCATTCACACGATTATCCGCCTGGACCGGGCGCAGGAGTTCATCACCGCCATGTGCCTGCTGATCCAGCAGCTCGTAATCGATCATCTGCATATTGTCGGCGACATTTACGACCGGGGACCGGGTCCGCACATCATCATGGATGCGATCATGGATTACCACTCGGTGGACATTCAGTGGGGCAATCACGACATCGTCTGGATGGGCGCTGCGGCCGGCTCGGAGGCCTGCATCTGCAACGTGATCCGCATGTCTGCCCGGTACGGAGGCCTCTCCACGATCGAGGAGGGCTACGGCATCAACCTGATTCCGCTGGCCAAGCTCGCGATGGAAGTCTACAAGGATGTCACCTGCAACACCTTCAGCATCATCTACGACGAAAACTATGATACCAGGGATCTGATGCTGGACATGAAGATGCACAAGGCCATCACCGTCCTGCAGATGAAGCTGGAGGGCCAGCTGATCCTGCGCAATCCTGATTTTGCCATGGATGACCGTCTGAGCCTGGACAAAATCGACTATAAGAAGGGGACGATCACTCTGGGCCGTCACACATACGCGCTCAAGGATACGGACTTCCCGACCATTGATCCGAAGGATCCCTATAAACTTTCGCCGGAGGAGGAAGAGTGCATCACGCGTCTGGTCAGCGCCTTCCGCAAGAGCGAGAAGCTGCAGCGTCATGTGCGGTTCCTGTTCACCAACGGCAGCATGTACAAGTGCTATAATTCGAGCCTTCTTTACCATGGCTGCGTGCCGCTGGATGAGAACGGGCAGTTCCTGTCTTTCCGGGTCGGGGAGAAGGAGTACTGCGGCAAGGCGCTGTATGATATTCTGGAGTACCACGCCCGCAGGGGGTATTTTGCAAAACGCGGCACGCCCGAGCGCCGTTTCGGCCAGGACATTCTCTGGTATATCTGGTGCGGTCCTTCCTCACCGGTTTTCGGCAAAGACCGCATGACGACGTTCGAGCGCTACTTTATCGACGACAAGAAGACGCACGAAGAAGTGAAGAATGCTTATTACCGGCTTTACAATGACGAAGCGGTCGTGGACCGGATCCTCGCGGAGTTCGGTCTTCTGGACAGGCCGCATCCGCATATCGTCAACGGACATGTTCCGGTGGAGCAGAAGAAGGGCGAGTCGCCGATCAAGTGCAACGGAAAGCTCTTCGTCATCGACGGCGGCTTCTCCAAGGCGTATCACAAGACGACGGGACTGGCAGGCTACACACTGGTCGCCAATTCCCACGGCGTGCGGATTGTCGCCCATGAGCTGTTCGAGTCCATGGAATCGGCCATCCGCAAAGAGACGGATATTCTTTCGGATTACATGTATGTGGAGAACTATCCGAAGCGCCAGCTGGTGGCAGACACCGATAACGGCGAGCAGCTGAAGGAGGAGATCCGGCAGCTGGAGGATCTTCTGCAGGCTTACCGGGACGGTGTGCTGATCGAGAAATCATAAACGGAGATCAGGATATGGCAGGTGTTCAGGAACAGGTCAACAGCAGAGAAGAGGCACGGAGCAGACAAAGCAATGTAAAGCAGGAGAGCATGCGGATTCCCGGCATTGTGCTGGGCGTGTTCATCTATTCGATCGGCGTCAATCTGTTCCTGCAGCCGCTGCACCTGTATTCCGGCGGCTTCATGGGCTTCTCCCAGCTGATCCGGACGATCCTTGTGCAGAGGATGGGCATCTCCTTCGGAAACTTCGACATCTCCGGTGTGATCTATTACATCCTGAACCTGCCCGCACTGATTGTCGCGATCCGCACGATGCGGAAGCGCTTCGTGCTCAAAACACTGTTCACGGTCACCTGCATCACTCTCATGCTCTCACTCATCCCGATCCCGGCCGCGCCGATCATGGAGGACAAGCTTGCGAACTGCATTATTGCGGGCGTGCTGGCCGGCGGCGGCATCGGACTCGTGCTGCGGATGGGAGCCTGTGACGGCGGCGTGGATCTGGTCGGTATGATTCTGATCCAGAAGAAGGGGCGGTTTTCCATCGGCCGGATCAACATTGCGGCCAACCTGATTCTGTACGGACTGTGTCTGCTTCTGTTTGATATCCCGACCGTCCTTTATTCCCTGATTTATTCTGTGATCTGCTCCGTCGCGTGCGACAAGGTTCACATCCAGAACATCAATATGCAGGTCCTGATTCTGACCAAGATGAAAGACATAAAGCCTCTGGAAATCGAGCTGATGGGAGAGATGCACCGCGGCCTGACCTGCTGGGACGCCAAGGGCGCCTACACAGACGACGACGTACATGTTCTGATGTGCGTGATTTCAAAATATGAGGAGCACCAGCTGAAGTCGATCGTCCATCAGATCGATCCGAACGCCTTTGTCCTGATTGATGAGGGCGTCAGCATTGACGGCTATTTCCTGAAGAAGCTGGACAGCTGAGTGTGGGAGGTGTATGTTGAGGATTCGCCCCTGTATTGATCTTCACAACGGAAAAGTAAAACAGATTGTCGGCTCGTCGATCCGTGACCACTCCGCGAAGGTCACGGATAATTTTGTGTCCGGCCTGGACGCGGATTATTACGCGGCGCTGTACCGGGATCACGGACTGCCCGGCGGCCACATCATCCTGCTTAACAGCAGGCAAAATGAGCCGGAAGCCTATGCGGCGGATCTCGGACAGGCCCGCCGCGCGCTGGCGGCCTTTCCCGGCGGCATGCAGATCGGCGGCGGTGTGGATCCGGAGAATGCTTCGGATTTCCTGGACATGGGAGCTTCCCATGTGATTGTCACTTCTTATGTCTTCCGGGACGGCCGGCTGGACGGGGAGCGGCTGGAAGAAATGCTGCGCGCCGTCGGAAGAGAGCACCTGGTGCTGGATCTTTCATGCAGGAGAGTGCAGTCGGAAGAAGGGTACTCTGATGAGGACGCACCGCAGACTGCGCCGGAGTACCGCGTCGTCACCGACCGCTGGCAGAAGCTGACACAGCTTTGTGTCACACCGGCGCTGCTGGCTCAGCTGTCGGAGAGATGTGATGAATTTCTGATTCACGCGGCCGATGTGGAAGGGAAGCGCGGCGGCGTGGAAAAAGAGCTGTTAAAGATTCTCGGTGAGAAACCGCAGGCGGTTCCCATCACCTACGCGGGCGGTGTTCATGCGCTCGGGGATCTTCAGCTGATCCGGGAGCTTTCGAAAGACCGCGTGGATGTCACCGTGGGTTCCGCGCTGGATCTTTTCGGCGGGACACTGAAGCTGGATGACCTGGTGCGCTGCGCAGAGAAGATATAAGACGGAAGATAAAAAAAGCGGGGAGAGCATTTCGCTCTCCCCGCTGCACAATTCTGCTTCACAATCTTACTTGCATGATTCAATATCATCTATCTAGTCAGGCACATCTAATTGGATCTGTCATTGTGCATGTGACCGACGTAAAGCCCCGGATCGGAACCGATCAAAGCTTTGTTACGTTAACGGCCTGCGGTCCCTTCTGACCCTGGATTACATCGTACTCAACCTGCTGACCCTCGTCGAGAGACTTGAAGCCTTCCATGTTCAGCCCGCTGTAGTGTACGAATACATCATTTCCCTCGGAATCGGAAATGAATCCGTAACCCTTCTGGTTGTTGAACCATTTGACAGTACCTTTGTTCATCGTATTACCTCCAAAGTAATGAAAAAAATAAAACGGTTCTGCTGCTTTCCTCATGATCACAGCAAGAAAAAAATAACACAACGTCCGAAAATTGTAAATAGTGAAATAGCGATCAATTCAAAATGAAAGGACGGCAAAATCAGCGATTTTCCGCGATTCTGCGGGGAAGCGGGCAGGGGGAAAGATCCGCTCGTCTTCCTGTCTTTACTTTCACAAACTAAAGTTGTAAAATGTAAAATCAGTGCAAAACAGCGCGGCGCAAGTTCCGGGCAATCCGGGCCGCAAAGGCAGCGCATCGGAGTATAGCGGGGGTTTTGGAAAATGAACAGAAAAATACAGAACGAGACAATTGATCACTTATTTGATGCGATTCTGACACTGGAGAACAGGGACGAGTGCTATGACTTCTTCAGCGATCTGTGTACCGTCAATGAACTGATCTCACTGTCGACCCGGCTGGAGGTGGCGGCTCTTCTGCGCAAACAGCAGACCTATCAGGAAATCGTGGAGCAGACCGGTGCGTCGACCGCGACCATTTCCAGAGTCAAGAACAGCATGGCGTTCGGCTTTGACGGATATGAGCTTGCTTTTGGCAGACTGGAGGCACAGCAGGAGGAGAAAAATGATTGAGATAGCGGTACTGGGTTTCGGCACCGTCGGCAGCGGTGTTGTTGAACTGATCGACAACAATCAGGAGTGGATCCGCCGGAGCGTTCCGGAGGGAATTCACGTCAAGTATATTCTGGACATCCGGGAGTTCCCGAACAGCCCCTACGCGGACCGCGTTGTTCACAATATCGATCTCATCACGGAGGATCCGGAGGTGAAGATCGTCTGTGAGACCATGGGCGGAAAAGAGCCCGCGTTTACCTTCAGCCGCAAGGCACTGGAGAGCGGGAAGAGCGTCTGCACCTCCAACAAGGAGCTGGTTGAGGCGCTGGGGACCGAGCTGATGCTGACCGCGAAGCAGAACGGCATGAGCTATCTGTTCGAGGCTTCCGTCGGCGGCGGCATTCCGATTCTGCGCCCGCTGCGCAACAGTCTTGTCCAGGAAGAGATCACGACCATCGGCGGCATCCTGAACGGAACGACAAATTATATCCTGACCAAAATGGAGCAGGAGGGCGCGGCTTTTGACGACGTGCTGAAGATTGCCCAGGAGAAGGGCTACGCCGAGCGCAATCCGGAAGCCGATGTGGAAGGCTACGACTGCGGACGCAAAATTGCGATCCTCGCCTCTCTGGCGACCGGCAGGAAGGCGGACTACGACGAAATCCCCTGTGAGGGCATCACGAAGATCGCGGCGCCGGATTTTGCCTATGCGAAGGCGATCGGCCGCGCAGTGAAGCTGCTCGGTATCGCGAGAAAGCTGGGAGACGGAAGCTGGAGCGTGCGCACGGCACCGTTCCTGGTACCGAAGGAGCACCCGCTGTATCCGGTCTCCGGCGTATTCAATGCGGTTTTTGTACACGGGACAATGGTGGATGACCTGATGTTCTACGGGCGCGGCGCCGGCAAGAATCCGACGGCCAGCGCGGTCGTCTCCGACGTCGTGGAGCTCGCCATGCACATCGGCGTTCCGCTCCGGAGCGCATGGAACGAGGAGAAGCTGACACTGGCGAACTCGGATCTGGAGTGTCACCGGTTCTATATCCGCGCGGCGGCGGAGAAGGCACCGGCGCTGCAGGCTGCTTTCAGCAGTCTTGAGCAGATTGACCTCGGCGGACAGGGCGGACCGGAGACGGCCGCGTTTGTGACCGATGAGATCAGCGAGCGGACTTTTGCTCAGTGCCTCGGAGAGATTGAAGTACAGAATGTCATCAGGCTGCTGTAAAATGCAGAATAAAATAAAAAGAGAGCGATAAGACAGGTATGAAAAAGGTTGTAAAATTCGGCGGCAGTTCACTTGCGGATGCGGCACAGTTCAAGAAGGTCGCGGCGATTATCCGGGACGATCCCACCAGGCTGTATGTCGTTCCTTCCGCGCCGGGCAAGCGCTTTTCCGGCGACGAGAAGGTGACGGATCTTCTTTACCGGTGCTATGACAAGGCGGCGGCGGGAGAGGACTTCCGGCCGACACTGAGCATGATCCGCGGACGCTACGACGATATTATTGTCGGACTCGGGCTGAAGAACTTCACGCTGGAGCCGGATTTTGCCGAGATCGAGAAGAGTCTTGCCGAGAATCCGGAGCGCGATTACACAGCGTCCCGCGGCGAATATCTGAACAGCAAAATCATGGCGGAGTTCATCGGTTTTGAATTCGTGGACGCGGCCGATGTGGTCGTCTTCGACGAGGACGGCGGGCTTTCGCTGCGCCGCACGAACAAGGCGATGGCAAACCGCCTGCAGAATCTGGAGCACGTCGTGATTCCCGGCTTCTACGGGAGGGGCGTGGACGGAAAGATCAAGACTTTCTCCCGCGGCGGATCGGACATCACGGGATCGATCGTGGCGGGCGCCATGAAGGTGGATGTCTATGAAAACTGGACGGATGTGTCCGGCTTCCTGGTGGCGGATCCGCGGATCGTCGAGAACCCGGTGGCCATCAATACCATTACCTACCGCGAGCTGAGAGAGCTCTCCTACATGGGCGCGGCCGTGCTGCACGAGGACGCGATTTTCCCGGTCCGCAGGAGCGGTATCCCGATCAATATCCGCAACACCAACCGGCCGGAGGACAAGGGCACCTGGATCGTGGAGAGCACGGCTCAGAAGTCCGGCTATACCATCACCGGCATCGCGGGCAAAAAGGGCTTCTGCGCGGTTCTGATCTCCAAGGCGATGATGAACTCCGAGATCGGCTTCGGGCGCAAGGTGCTGCAGGCCTTTGAAGAGAATAATATTTCCTTTGAACATATGCCTTCCGGCATCGATACGATGACCATTGTGGTTCACGAGGACGAGTTCCTGCACAAGGAGCAGAAGGTGGTCTCGGCGATTCACCGGCTGGCTTCTCCCGATTCCGTGGAGATCGAGTCGGATCTGGCACTGATCGCGATTGTGGGACGCGGCATGAAGAGCATGCGCGGAACAGCGGGAAGAATCTTCGCGGCGCTGGCCCATGCACATGTCAATGTCCGCATGATTGACCAGGGCTCCTCCGAGCTGAACATCATCGTGGGTGTGGAAAACCGCGACTTTGAGACAGCGATCCGGGCCATTTACGATATTTTTGTGACAACAACGCTGTAAAGGAAAAGGCGGCAGCATGGCACTGAACGATGAGATCCGGGACGAATTTCGCCGGGTTAAGAAAAAAGGCAGAATTGCAATTCTGAAGTGGTACTGGGAGTATTTCAAGATTCACACACTGGTGGCGGTTTTCGCCGTCATCTTTGTTGTCAGCACCGTCCGGAGCATCATGAACCAGAAACCGGACTATGTCAATGCGATCTTCCTGAACGCCGGCGGCTATACCCTGGATTACAATCAGATTCTGACAGAGGAGCTTGAAGCTTACCTGAAGGACAGGGGAGTGACGGCCTATTCCGAAAAGCGCAAAACGGAGCTTCCCGCGACAACGGAAAACTTCGACTACACCTTTGATTTTGCGGCAGCACTGACGCCGGGCGGCGCCAGGGACCAGCTGGAGATGGCGACCTCTCAGAAGGTCGGCGCGCTGGTGGCCTCCCAGGAGCTGGACGTCATGGCGGCAGATGCCTCCAACGCCATGATTCTGAGCTATCAGGAAATGTGCGCGGATCTGCGGAATGTCTTTGATGAAAAGCGTCTCGCCGAGCTGGACGCGCAGAACCGGATCTTCTATATGGATTACGACGTGATCCGCAAGTGGGAAGCGAAGGAAGATCAGATGGCACCGATCATCGAGATTCCGCAGGAGGAGCTGATCGAGGGAGAGAAGCGCGAAAACTATGTTCTCCCGGATAAAAACGGGATGACCGATCCGATTCCCGTCGGCATTCTTCTGAATGATTCCGCTTTCTTTACGGAGTATGAGCTTTATACGACCAATGCGGTCATCGGCGTGGTGGGCGCCTCCACAAAACGGCCTGAAGCGGCAGTTAATCTGCTGGAATTTCTGATCCGCTGAAATTGATAAAAATAGGATGCAATCATGTCTTGAAATCCATCGCAAATTAGTATAAACTACTCAAAATACAGTTTTTCTACGATCCTGAAAATCCATATTTTGAGTAAGGAGGTTTGTGATACCGATGGATATTGGATGCATTGAAGTCGTTGTCAGCAGAAAACCTAACACACTGTTCAAGTTCCTCAGAGTTCTTCTGATCATGCTTGCGGTGTGTTTTCTTTTTCTCGGCCTTGTCGGGATCATGGTCGCGTTCATTCCCGGTATCGCCTGCCTTGTGGGCTATTACTTCGTGAACATGAATGTCGGGATCGATTACGAGTATTCCTACGTCGAGCGGGAACTTCGGATCGCCAAAATCATGAACAAGGAGCGCCGCAAGGAGATCGCCACTTATGACCTGGAGAAACTCGAAATCATGGCGCCTGTGAAGTCCTGGCATCTGGATTCCTACAACGGACGCCAGATCGCGAAGGACATCGATTACAGCTCCGGCGAGGAGAAACAGCCGGATCCCTGCTATTACCTGTATCTGGAGGGCAACACCCGCCTGAAACTGGAGCTGGAGGGTGAGGATGCGCAGAACCTCATCGCTGCGGTGAAGCAGATGGCGCCGCGTAAAGTTTATACTGATTAATGTGTATCCCGGGCCGCGATGCCGCAGCAGTGTGAGCAGTGCGGTCCGTGTCTGTTTAGAGAGAGGAGGAGGAATGGCTACTATTATTGGCGAGGCGATCACTTTTGACGACGTACTGCTCGTACCGTCTTATTCAACTGTGATTCCGAATGAGGTGGATCTCTCCACCCACCTGACGAAGAAGATCGTCCTGAACATCCCGATGATGAGCGCGGGAATGGACACAGTCACCGAGGACCGGATGGCGATCGCGATGGCACGCCAGGGCGGCATCGGTGTCATCCACAAGAACATGACCATCGAGGCGCAGGCGGAGATGGTGGACCGCGTAAAGCGTTCCGAGAACGGTGTAATTACGGATCCGTTTTCGCTGACCGCCGAGCACACACTGGCGGACGCTGAGGACCTGATGCACAAGTACCGGATCTCCGGTGTCCCGATCACGGAAGGCCGGAAGCTGGTCGGCATCATCACCAACCGCGACCTGAAGTTCCAGCAGGATTACTCCCAGCTGATCCGTGACGTGATGACGAGCGAAGGACTTGTCACCGCACCCGAGGGCACGACGCTGGAGGAGGCCAAGAAGATCCTTGCGAAGTCCAAGAAGGAGAAGCTCCCGATTGTCGATAAGGACTTCAATCTGGTCGGCCTGATCACCATCAAGGATATTGAGAAGAACATCAAGTATCCGCTCTCTGCAAAAGACAGCAAGGGCCGTCTTCTGTGCGGCGCGGCAGTCGGTATTTCCGCCAACTGCCTGGAGCGCGTACAGGAACTCGTCAACGCGAACGTTGATATCGTGGTGCTGGACAGCTCACACGGCCATTCGCAGAACGTGCTCCGCTGCCTGACCATGATCAAGGAACACTTCCCGGATCTGGACGTGATTGCAGGAAACGTGGCGACGGGAGAGGGCACGAAGGCCCTGATCGAAGCCGGCGCGGACGCGGTCAAGGTCGGTATCGGCCCCGGCAGTATCTGCACGACCCGCGTGGTCACCGGTATCGGTGTCCCGCAGATTTCAGCCGTTATGGATGCGTATGACGTGGCAAAATCGTACGGCATCCCGGTCATCGCCGACGGCGGCATCAAGTACTCCGGCGACATGACCAAAGCACTGGCAGCAGGTGCGAACGTCTGTATGATGGGCTCCATCTTCGCAGGCTGCGATGAGAGCCCGGGAGAGTTCGAACTCTACCAGGGAAGAAAATACAAGGTGTACCGCGGCATGGGCTCTATCGCCGCCATGGAAAACGGCTCTAAGGACCGCTACTTCCAGGAGAATGCGAAGAAGCTCGTACCGGAAGGCGTCGAAGGCCGCGTGGCATATAAGGGAACAGTAGAAGATACTGTCTTCCAGCTGCTCGGCGGCATCCGCTCAGGCATGGGCCTGACCGGCTCCCACAACATCAAAGAGCTTCAGGACAACGGCAAGTTCGTCAAAATCTCCGCTGCATCCCTGAAGGAGAGCCACCCGCACGATATCCAGATCACCAAGGAAGCGCCGAACTACTCCACCGGCGGAGAATGATCGGCTGATAACAAAGGATCAGAATATGGCAGAAGAAATGGAAAAGAGCACGGCCGCGCCCGCTGAGGCGCAGGGCGCGTTCGGAACAAAGAATTTTATAGAGCAGTTTATTGACAAGGATCTGGCAGAGGGCGTGTATGACTGTGTGCATACGCGTTTCCCGCCCGAGCCCAACGGCTATCTCCACATCGGCCACGCCAAGTCCATCCTGCTGAACTATCTGACCGCGAAGGAATACGGCGGAAAGTTCAACCTGCGCTTCGACGACACCAATCCGACCAAGGAGAAGAACGAATTCGTGGAGTCGATCCGTCAGGATGTGGAATGGCTGGGCGCGGACTACGAGGACCGGCTGTTCTTTGCATCGGATTATTTTGACGAGATGTACGAAGTGGCTGTGCGCCTGATTAAAAAGGGCAAGGCTTACGTCTCGGATCTGACCGCGGAACAGATGAGAGAGTACCGCGGCACCCTCACCGAGCCCGGAAAAGAAGACCCGAACCGGGACCGCAGCATCGAGGAGAATCTGGATCTGTTCGAGCGCATGAAGAACGGCGAGTTCGCGGACGGCGAAAAGACGCTGCGCGCGAAGATCGACATGGCCAGCCCGAACATCAATATGCGCGATCCGATTATCTACCGCGTGGCGCATCTGACGCACCAGCACACCGGCGACAAGTGGTGCATCTACCCGATGTATGATTTTGCCCATCCTATTGAGGATGCGGTGGAAGGCATCACCCACTCCCTGTGTACGCTGGAGTTCGAGGATCACCGGCCGCTGTACGACTGGGTGGTCCGCGAGGCGGAATATCCGCACCCGCCGCGGCAGATCGAGTTTTCCAAAATGTACCTGACGAACGTGGTCACCGGCAAGCGCTATATTAAGCGCCTGGTGGAAGAGGGCATCGTGGACGGCTGGGACGATCCGCGTCTGGTGTCGATCTCAGGTCTGCGCCGCCGCGGCTTTACACCGGGTTCCATCAAGAAATTCGTGGAAATCAGCGGCATCAGCAAGAGCCAGGGCTCGAGCGACTACGCGGCGCTGGAATACTGCATCCGCGAGGACTTAAAACCGGCCTGCAGCCGCATGATGGCGGTGCTGGATCCGATCAGGCTGGTGATTGACAACTGGCCGAAGAATGAGGACGGCACGCCGGTCATCGAGTATCTCGACGCGCCGAACAACCTGGAGAACCCGGAGCTCGGAGAGCGTAAGCTGCCTTTCGGCGGCGAGCTGTACATCGAGCGCGAGGACTTCATGGAGGAGCCGCCGAAGAAATATTACAGACTGTTCCCCGGCAACGAAGTGCGGCTGATGTATGCGTATTTTGTCACCTGCACCGGCTTTGAGAAAGACGCGGACGGCAACGTAACGCTCGTCCACTGTACTTATGATCCCGAGACAAAGAGCGGATCGGGCTTCGAAGGCCGCAAGGTCAAAGGCACCATCCACTGGGTGGAGGCGACGACTGCCTGCAGCCTGGAGGTGCGCCTGTACGAGAACATCATCGATGAGGAGAAGGGTGTCTACAATGAAGATGGTTCACTGAACCTCAACCCGAACTCCCTGACCGTCGTGCGCGCGTTCGGAGAGCCGGCCCTTCTTGAGGCAAAACCTTTCGACCGCTTCCAGTTCGTGCGGAACGGCTACTTCTGTGTGGACTGCAAGGACTCCGCGGAAGGCGCTCCGGTCTATAACCGGATCGTCGGCTTAAAGAGCTCCTTCAAGCTGCCCGCAAAGGGCTGAAGACGATGACAGAGCTGAACATCCCGCTGCGCGACGGGCAGCATCTGTACGAAGAAATCTATGAATATATCCGGGACGCCATCCGTACCGGCCAGCTGAAGAAGGGAGAGAGACTCCCTTCTTCGCGTTCTCTGGCAAGGCAGCTGAATGTCGCCCGCAGCACGGTCGTACTGGCCTATGATCAGCTGCTCTCCGAGGGCTATATTGAAGCCCGGCAGGGGAGCGGCTGTTATGTTCTGGGCGCCGACGGACTTGTCATGACCGGTCTGCCGGCGGAGCACACGGAGGATTTCCGTCCTTTTCCGGCTGTGACAGAGACGAAGTCTGCCGCAGCGGACAGTGCACAGACGGATCCGCGGATCGACTTCTCTCTGAGCCGCATTGATATGAGCAGCTTCCCTTACGCGGTCTGGCGGCGGCTCAACCGGCAGGCACTCATGGATGCCAATGCGGATCTCTTCAGTCCCGGACTGCCGGAGGGCGACCCTGCCCTACGCAGTGAAATTGCCAAATATCTGCATTTTTCCCGCGGCGTAAACTGCAGCGCAGATCGTATCATTGTCGGAGCCGGCAATGAATATCTGCTCATGCTGCTGCATTACATTTTGGGTGAAGGCCGTGCAGTCGCCATGGAGAATCCGACTTATCAGAAAGCCCTGCGCATCTTCCGGTCCATGCAGTACACGACCCGCACGGTCGGAATGGACGAGGGCGGAATGATTGTCTCACAGCTGGAAGATACCGGCGCGGATCTGGCATATGTCATGCCGGCACATCAGTTCCCCACCGGCACGGTCCTGTCTTATACGCGGCGCATGGAGCTGCTGAAATGGGCGGATTCCGCACCGGACCGCTACATTATCGAGGATGACTATGACTCGGAATTCCGCTTCCGGGGACGGCCGATTCCGGCCCTGCAGGCACAGGATGAGGCGGGACGCGTCATTTATATGGGCTCTTTCAGCAAATCGATCGCGCCTGCCATCCGGATCAGCTACATGGTTCTCCCGGAGCGGCTGATGCCGGCCTATACCGCGGCCTGCGGTTTCCTGAATTCCACGGTCTCCAGAGTTGATCAGGCTATATTGACGGCCTTCCTGCGCGAGGGGCATTTCGAGCGTCACCTCAACCGGATGCGCGCGCGGTACAGAGCGCGCCAGGAAGTGTTTCTGGAAGCCCTTGCGCCGCTGGAAACGCGGTTCAGAATTCAGGGACAGGACACCGGCCTGTATCTGCTGCTCAGCGACCGGGAAGCTGAGAGAGAGAAGAGCAGCGAAAGAGGGGAATACGAAGATCTGATTACGGCGCGGGAGCAGGAGATGACCCGGCTCGCCGCCGAAAAGGGACTGATTGTCTATCCGATGCATCTGTTCCGCACCGGAGGCGAAAAAAATCCGGAAGGGCAGCAGCTTGCTCCCACAATACTTCTGGGATTCGCCGCCCTTCCGGACGAAGATCTGATTCGAGGTGCCCGCCTGCTGGCCGGGGCACTCCTTACTGATTAAGACTTACTGCTGCTCGCCGTTAAACAGATCCGCGGCATGCTGTCTTGCTTCCTCAGCCTCGGCAGCGGCAGTGTCTGCAGCTTCCTTTACTTCATCCGCAGCTTCCTTCACTGCTTCCTGCGCCGCATCGACAACCTTCTCGGCAGCCTCGGCAGCAGCCTTGCAGGCTTCCTCGGCCTCGCTCAGGGGAGCTTCCGGTGCCTCACATCCGCACTCAGCCTCAGCGGGCTTCGCCGCATCGCGGAAATCCGCTGCTGCGTCCTGAACGGTTTCCTTCACATCCTTCGCGAAATCCTTCACAGCGCCCTTCAGTTCGTCGGCAGCTTCCTTTGTTTCTTTGCTGCTGAGAATATCTCTGACGCGGACTGCCGAATCAACGAATGCGTCCTTCACCTTTCCGGCGGTCTCACCGACAACGTCGATGATCTCGCTTCCGGCGGGGCCGACCGCTTCCTTCACTGCTTCAACCGTCTCCTCGGTGCCGTGCTTGATCGTCGTATACGCTCTGTCGGCCGCTTCCTTCGCCGCGTCGCCCATCGCCTGGGCACTGCCGGACAGATCGATCACATCGCCGTTTCCGCCCGGAGCGGAAGAGCGGACGGTCTGCTGTGCCTTCTCACCAAGCTGCTCAAGCATATAATAAGTTGCGCCTGCGACTGCACCTGCAACACCGATACCAACTAAAAATTTTCCAAAAGCGCTCATTTATCTTCCTCCTTAGTGTTTCATCATATCCTGTCAGCGAGGCTGTGCCTCTGCCCATGATACTACTCCATTTTCCGCAAATTGAAAAGAAAAGGAATCTGAAAACTCTGTGAAATATTTATTAAAAACAGCTTAATTTTTCATGGCATTGAATTTTGAATACGGATGTGATAAAGTTATATTTACCGTTCTGGTCAACTAAGTGAATGATCGGATCGGTCAAATGTGTGTTGAGGGGACAGGCATTATGAACGAGAAGTTTTTTGATCTGAAGAAAGAAAAGCAGGACCGCATGATCAATGCCGGGCTCAAGCTTTTTGCACTGAACGGCTATCACCACGCAAGCACGGATGAAATCGTACTGGAGGCGCGGATCAGTAAGGGCCTTCTGTTTCATTATTTCGGAAGCAAGGCCGGTTATTATGCATTTTTGTTCAACTACGCGAACCGCTTTACCATTCTGGAACTCAAGAGCGGTATCCGCGACGCCACCATCGACTATTTTGACCTCCAGCGCCAGATCCTGACTCAGGAGATCGACATTGTGCGGCAGTATCCGTATATGCTTCATTTCCTGGAATCCGTGAAGATGGAGACCGATAAGAAGGGACTCGCGGCCATTGAGGCGCCCGAAGAGGTCTCGGATGATTACTATGAGTATCTGGAGAACGAAGCACAGCTGGGCGGATATCTGCGCGTCATGAATGCACAGCACCTCTCCGGCATGCTCTATTATGTCAAAATGGGACTCCTCCGCAGATATCTTGCCGAGCCGGAGTTCCGCCCCGACGCCTACAAACAGGAGGTGCTCGACTATATCAACACCCTGCAGCAGATGGCAGCGGCACTGTAAAGACGGAAAGAAAAGGATTGCAAAAACCGGTTAAATGGTCTAACATAGCGTAAGAATTCCGAGGGCAGGTTTTTTAAGAGGACAGCGCTATGGCTTTACGGTCAGCAGGTTTATTGCAGATCAGAACGCGAAATAAGGATATGAAATAAGAAGCACGAGAGAATTTATTTCTCTTTCGTGCTTTTCTTTTATTCTGTGTTCTGACCCGCAGCCGTGAGAGAGCAGCACCTCCCGCCCGTGAATTTGTGTAGTCTGCAGCAGCTTCGGAAATGTGTGGCCGAAGCAGCAATGAAGGAGGAGAGAAATGAGCAGTACAAATGTGAAAGTCGGAGATCAGCCGATCTACGACGCGAAGAGCCTGGGTACCGGGAAAATTGCGGTTCTTGGAATCCAGCATGTTTTTGCAATGTTTGGCGCAACGGTCCTGGTGCCGCTTCTGACCGGACTGTCCGTCGCGACGACCCTGCTGTGGGCGGGTCTCGGAACGCTTCTGTTCCATCTTATTACAAAGAAGAAGATCCCCGCGTTCCTCGGATCAAGCTTCGCATTCCTGGCAGGTTATGCAGCCATCGCTCCGAACGGAAATAAGGAGCTCCTGCCGTACGCCTGCTTCGGCGTCGCCTGCGCGGGCCTCGCTTATCTGGTTCTGGCATTCCTGTTCAGAATGTTCGGCGCAAACAAAGTCATGCGCTACTTCCCGCCGGTTGTCACAGGCCCGATTATCATCGCCATCGGTCTGAACCTGTCCCAGTCCGCCATCGCGAACTGCTCGACCAACTGGCCCATCGCGCTGGTCGCCATCGTTGTGGTCATCGTCTGCAATATCTGGGGCAAAGGCATGATCCGCATCGTCCCGATCCTGCTCGGCGTCATTGCTTCCTATCTGGTGGCCGCCGTCACGGGAAATATCGACTTTTCCCCGATCGCACAGGCAAAATGGTTCGGCCTTCCGATCGATTACTCCCGGACTGTTTTCTCGCTGTTTACAAACGGCAACATCAACGGTTCGCTGATACTGACCTCCGTGATCACGATCGTCCCGATCGCTTTCGCGACCATGATGGAGCATATCGGAGATATCTCCGCGATTTCCTCCACCGTCGGCAATAACTTCATTAAAGATCCCGGCCTGCACCGCTCCCTGACCGGAGACGGTCTTGCCACCGCGCTGGCTTCCCTGTTCGGCGCACCGGCCAACACCACCTACGGTGAGAACACCGGCGTTCTGACGCTGACGAAGGTCTATGATCCGATGATCATCCGGATCGCCGCCTGCATCGCGGCTGTCCTGTCCTTCTGCCCGAAGTTCGCGGCCATCATCGAAGTCATGCCCGCAGCCACCATCGGCGGCATCTCCCTGATCCTTTACGGAATGATTTCCGCAGTCGGTGTCCGCAACATCGTTGAGACCAAGGTTGATTTCTCCAAGAGCCGCAACGTCCTGATCGCAGCGCTGATCCTGGTCCTGTCCATCGGTATCAACTACTCCGAGGCAGGCGCGCTCGCCTTCAACCTGGGCAGCTTCACAATCAACTTCACCGGCCTTGCAACCGGCTCCCTCGTCGGTATCCTGCTGAACGCAATCCTGCCCGGCAAGGACTATCAGTTTGAGGAAGAAGAGCCCAACGTCACGGGCGTGAACCTTGAGATGCGCCAGGGCAAGTCTCTGACAGAGAAATAATCTGAGTCTTTCAACACTCCGATCGCGCCCGCGCTTTGTGCGGGGTGCCGAAAGTATAAAAACTTTATAAACTCTAAAAATGAGTGCTTGCATTCTTGCGCGATTGGTAATAAGATACGCTATGGATGTTAGCACTCGTTCTTTTTGAGTGCTAACAGCACTTAAAAGAGATCGCATCCCTGAAGCGGCAGACCGCACAGGAGAGATGAGAAGTGTGTGATTGAAGGAGGCTGAAAATCATGAAGTTAAGACCGTTATTTGACAAAGTAGTTCTGAAGCAGCTCGAGGCGGAGAAGACCACCGCTTCCGGCATCGTCCTTCCCGGCCAGGAGAAAGAGAAGCCGCAGCAGGCGGAAGTCATCGCTGTCGGCCCCGGCGGAATGGTAGACGGCAAGGAAACTCCGATGGTTGTCAAAGTCGGCGATCAGGTCATTTATTCCAAATATTCCGGCAACGAAGTCAAGTTCGGCGATGACGAGACATACGTCATTGTCAGCCAGAAGGACATTCTCGCAGTCATAGACTGAGCCGGAAATCCGAAGCGGAGCATCCGCGTTTCAGATCGTTCATCCGAAGCACAGCATCCGCGTTTCAGATCGTTAAAAAGAGACAGATAATAAATATTTCAGAAAGAAGGAATTTATCATGGCAAAGGATTTAAAGCATGGAACAGATGCCAGAGTCGCTCTGGCAGCCGGCGTCAACAAGCTGGCGGATACCGTTAAGATTACACTGGGCCCCAAGGGCCGCAATGTTGTTCTGGACAAGAGCTACGGCGCTCCGACCATCACCAACGACGGCGTGACGATCGCGAAGGAAATTGAGCTGGAGGATGCTTTTGAAAACATGGGCGCTCAGCTGGTCCGCGAAGTTGCAACCAAGACCAACGATGTCGCCGGTGACGGTACTACCACCGCAACCGTTCTCGCACAGGCAATGATCAACGAGGGCATGAAGAACCTGGCAGCAGGCGCAAACCCGATCGTTCTGCGCAAGGGCATGAAGAAGGCAACCGATGCAGCTGTCAAGGCGATCGCGGAGATGAGCACCCCCGTCAAGGGCAAGGATCACATCGAGCAGGTTGCGACGGTTTCCTCCGGTGATGCGGAAGTCGGCAAGATGATCGCGGACGCGATGGAGAAGGTCAGCAAGGACGGCGTCATCACGATCGAAGAGTCCAAGACCATGCTGACAGAGCTGGATCTGGTCGAAGGCATGCAGTTCGACCGCGGCTACATTTCCGCATACATGGCAACCGATATGGACAAGATGGAAGCGGTCCTCGAGGATCCCTACATCCTGATCACAGATAAGAAGATCAGCACGATTCAGGACATCCTTCCGTTGCTGGAGCAGATCGTGAAGATGGGCGCAAAGCTTCTGATCATCGCTGAGGACGTCGAGGGCGAGGCTCTGACCACCCTGATCGTCAACAAGCTGCGCGGAACCTTCAGCGTTGTCGCTGTCAAGGCACCCGGCTACGGCGATCGTAGAAAGGCTATGCTGGAGGATATCGCAATCCTGACCGGCGGCACCGTCATCAGCTCCGACCTGGGCCTGGAGCTCAAGGATGCAACCCTCGAGCAGCTCGGTCACGCCAAGAGCGTCAAGGTTGAGAAGGAAAACACCGTCATCGTGGACGGCGATGGCGACAAGCAGGCACTGGCAGCAAGAGTCAACCAGATCAAGAAGCAGATCGAGGATACCAAGTCCGAGTTCGACCGTGAGAAGCTGCAGGAGAGACTTGCCAAGCTGGCAGGCGGCGTAGCGGTAATCCGCGTCGGCGCAGCGACCGAGACCGAGATGAAGGAAGCAAAATTCCGCATGGAAGATGCTCTGAACGCAACAAGAGCAGCTGTGGAAGAGGGTATCATCTTCGGCGGCGGCAGCGCATACATCCACGCAATGAAGGACGTCAAGGCCGTTGCTGACAGCCTTGAGGGAGATGAGAAGACCGGCGCGAAGATCGTGCTGAAGGCTCTCGAAGCTCCGCTGTGGCAGATCGCGACCAACGCAGGTCTGGACGGCTCCGTCATCGTCAACAAGGTTGCGGAATCCGAAGTCGGTGTCGGCTATGACGCCATGAAGGACGAGTACGTCGACATGATCGCCGACGGCGTCCTGGATCCCGCGAAGGTGACCAGAAGCGCACTGCAGAACGCAACCTCCGTTGCTTCCAGCTTCCTGACCACCGAAGCAGCAGTCGCCAACATTAAAGAGCCCGCACCTGCAATGCCTGCAGGCGGCGGCATGGGCGGAATGATGTAAAAACGGAAGGAAATTTCCTTCAGATAGATTCCGGAACGATATGGCATAAATAACACGGGGACAGGCCCGGGTCGAAGACACGAAGGCCTGTCCCCGTGTTTACGTCCTGTACAGGCAGTATCAATCAGACAATATCAAAAGGAAAAAACATGACTGCAAAACAGAATTTCAACACCCCGGAAATGAAGCGCCGCATCCTGATGACCGTTGCGGGTGTACTGATTATGGGCATGAGTGTCGGACTCTTCAGTCTGTCAGCACTCGGTATGGACCCGTTTCAGATATTTGCCCACGGTATCTGGAGAATCATCAATACCGCTGCAGGACATCCGGTGACATCAGAGGCGGAGATGCCCGGAACGCTGAGCTTCGGACTGTGCTACACAGTTCTGAGCGCAATCATGCTGGTCGTTGTCCTGCTCATCAACCGCAGAAAAATCGGACTCGGCACGCTGATTAACATCCTGTTTGTCGGCTATGTCGCGGACTTTTCCGAGAGCCTCTTCGGGAAACTGATCCCGGACCGCTCCTTTGTGACACGCCTGATCATACTGCTGGTCGCACTGGTGATCCTGTGTATGGCATCCTCCCTGTACTTTACGGCAGACCTCGGCGTTTCCGTGTATGACGCAATGTCACTGACCGTTTCCGAGAAAACACCGATTCCCTTCCAGATCTGCCGCATCGCAAGCGACCTGATCTGCGTTATCTTCGGCGGCATCCTGTGCTATCTCTCTGACAGGAATCTGACTTCTTCCGGCGCACTGCTGATGACCGCCGGCATCGGAACGATCATCACCGCCTTCTTTATGGGCCCGTTCATCGCGTTCTTCAACCGGAAAATCGCCGAACCCCTGCGTTACGGTTCTTAAGTTGTTTGCAACAGATTGATAATTGTTTTATAATCCATCCCATGGATAGTGAAACAACACGCGAAGTAAATCAGATTCTGCCCGGTGCGGAAACAGTCCCGGAAGCGAAGGAACTTCCGGCGCAGACCACTGCTGCTCCGGAAGCGGATGCCGCGAAGGCAGACGCTCCGGAAGGCGTTCTGGTGCCGAAGGAAGTCCTGGTGTGGAACCGGGACAACAAAGACCAGGCGCGGACACAGACGCCGGATTCTTTTACAGATCCTGATACATTGTATGAGGATCTGATTTCGCGCGTTCGCAAATATCACCCCAGCGATGACATCACCATGATCGAGAAGGCTTACCAGATCGCGAAGCAGGCCCACGAAGGGCAGCTCCGCAAATCAGGCGAGCCCTACATCATCCATCCCTTAAGCGTCGCCATCATTCTGGCAGACCTGGAGATGGATAAGGAGACCATCGCGGCGGGACTGCTCCACGACGTCGTGGAGGACACGATTTATACCATTGAAGAGGTCGAGGAAAAATTCGGCGAAGACGTCGCACTGCTGGTCGACGGTGTCACTAAGCTGGCCAAGCTGAAATTTTCCCATCATGTGGAGGATGCGGGCGACCGGACGCGGGAGCAGCAGGAGATGCAGGCCCAGAACCTGCGCAAAATGTTCCTGGCGATGGCCAAAGATATCCGTGTCATTCTGATCAAGCTGGCAGACCGCCTTCACAACATGCGCACCCTCCAGTTCATGCCGCCGGAAAAACAGAAGCGCATCGCACAGGAAACGCTCGATATTTATTCGCCGATCGCACAGCGCCTGGGCATCAGCCGCATCAAGGTCGAACTGGACGATCTGTCTTTAAAATACCTCAAGCCCGATATTTATTTTGACCTTGTGGAGAAGGTCTCCCAGCGCAAAACCGAGCGCCAGGCGTATGTCGACGAGATCGCCCAGAATGTGCGCCGCGGTCTGGAAGAGGCCGGCATTCAGGGTGAGGTCCACGGACGAGTCAAACACTTCTTCAGCATCTATAAAAAAATGGTGAACCAGAACAAGTCGATCGACCAGATCTACGACCTGTTCGCGGTCCGCATCATCGTCAGCACGGTGAAGGACTGCTATGCCGCGCTGGGCATCATTCACGAGATGTATACGCCGATCCCCGGCCGTTTCAAAGACTACATCGCGATGCCGAAGCCGAACATGTATCAGTCACTGCACACCACACTGATCGGCCCGGGCGGTTCGCCTTTTGAAATTCAGATCCGGACCTACGAAATGCACAAAGCCGCGGAGTATGGTATCGCGGCGCACTGGAAATACAAGGAGGCCGCTGACGGCCGCAAAATCGACACGCAGGAGCAGGAGAAGCTCGTGTGGCTGCGCCAGATTCTGGAGTGGCAGCGCGACATGTCCGACAACAACGAGTTCCTCTCGATGATCAAGAGCGATCTGGATCTGTTCTCCGAGAGCGTCTACTGCTTCACGCCGCGCGGCGAAGTGAAGAACCTGCCTGCAGGCTCGACGCCGATTGATTTTGCCTATTCCGTACATTCCGCGGTCGGCAACAAGATGATCGGCGCGCGCGTCAACGGCAAGCTTGTGACGTTTGACTACGTGATCCAGAACGGCGATCAGGTCGAAGTCCTGACGAGCCAGAACTCGAAGGGCCCGTCGCTGGACTGGCTCAACATTGCCAAGAGCGCGTCGACCAAAAACAAGATCAACCAGTGGTTCAAGAAGGAACAGAAGGAAGAAAACATTGAGCGCGGCCGCGAGCTGGTGACGGCGTACTGCAAGGCAAAGGGCATCCCGATGTCCGATATCATGAAGCCCGAGTACCAGGAAGCGATCATGCGCAAATACGGCTTCCGCGACTGGGACGCCGTGATGGCGGCGATCGGCCACGGCGGACTTAAGGAAGGCCAGATCGTCAACAAGATGCTCGAGCTCTTCGAGCAGGATCACCAGAAGCATCTGACCAACGAAGAGATCCTTCAGCAGATCGAGGAGAACAACGCGCAGCGGCCAAAGATGCATGGCAAGAACGCCATCGTCGTCAAGGGAATCCACGACATCGCGGTTCATTTCTCCCGCTGCTGCAATCCTGTGCCGGGCGACGAAATCATCGGCTATGTCACCAGAGGACGCGGCGTCTCCATTCACCGCACAGACTGTATCAACATTTTGAATATGCCCGAATTTGACCGCGCCCGCCTGATTGAGGCGGACTGGGAGGACGGCGCGCAGACCACCATCGACGGCAAGTTTGAGACTGAAGTCACGGTCTACGCTTCCGACCGCAGCGGTCTTTTAGGCGACATCTCCAGAGTCTTCACGGAGAAGGGCATTAACATCACCGGCGTCAACACAAGGACCAACCGGCAGGGCATTGCCACGCTTGTGATTTCTTTTGAAATCCAGGGCAAAAACCAGCTGCAGGAGGTCACGGAGAAGCTGCGCCAGGTGCCCAGCGTCCTGGACGTCGGGCGGAATAACGGGTAAGTATTATGGGTAAGATTATTATCAAGAGTTTCTGCCTCGGAATCGCGCAGACCAACTGTTATTATCTACACGACGAGGATTCACAGGAGATCATCCTGTTTGACCCTGCCGACCAGGGAACCGAACTGTTCAAAGCGCTGCGGGAAGAGGGACTGACCCTCAAAGCCATTTTCCTGACGCATGCACATTTTGACCACATCTGGGGTCTGGCGGATCTGAAGGATCTGACCGACGCGCGGGTTTATGTCAGCGAGGAGGAGATGCGGCTGTGCACTGACCCGAACGTGAACCTGTCCCAGGGCTACGGGCGGCCGGCACAGGTCATGCCCGATGAGTGGCTGCGCGACGGCGACGTCGTGAAAGAAGCGGGCATCACCCTGCACGTGATCTCGACCCCCGGCCACACCGAGGGAAGTTGCTGCTATTACATCGACCACTCTTATCCCAATCCGGACATGCTCGACGAGCCCGATCCGGAGGACGAGATCGAGCAGGACCGCAGCGGCCTGCTCACCCAGCACATCCTGATTTCCGGCGATACGCTCTTCGAGGGCTCCGTGGGACGCTCGGATCTTCCGACCGGCTCCCAGGGCCGGCTTGTGCGCTCAATCCGCGAGAAGCTCCTGGTCCTCCCGGATGACACCCTCGTCCTGCCCGGCCACGGCGGCACCACCACCATCGCTTACGAGAAGAGATTCAATCCGTTTATCTGAGGCTGAGGTTTATGACCGGCCTGCCGGCGGCTTGTTGACAGTGAGATTCCGGAAATACTCTGATTGTTAATGCCTCTTCTTTTAACCTGCAAGCGGTACTAAGCTGTATTGGGCGGTGAAAAGAGACTGGCGCTGCAATTGACAATACAATTCCGTCCGCGACGCTTGATAAGTAAGCGGTGAAAAGAGAATGGTGCTGCGTTTGACAATACAATCTGGAGTGCACCGCTTGAAAAGCAGGCAGTGAAAAGAAGAGGATGCTGTGCTTGACAATACAATCCCGTCCGCGATGCCTGAAAAGCAAGCGGTGAAATAAGGCAGAAGTCTCAAATGACAATGCCACCCCGACCAAAACGCTTGTTAATGCAAGCTAATATATGTATTGACAGCAGATAGCAACTACACTTGTCAAGGCTTCCCTGGCAATAACCTGGCACCACCTGCCGCAACTGGCAGACTGATTTGATTTCATCGTCTTTTTTTGACTCTGATTTCCTGTATATATTATGCTCAACGCCATTGTAAATCTTGATTTATACCGCTACGAGATTCACGCCCTGATTCAGGCGTTCTACCCCGAAGAGAGTGTCAAAGTCTGGCTGGAGTCCGACTGGGAATCCGGCAGGAAAACTGCGCGTCAGAAGACCGTTGAGGCCTGTGACGCGGAGCAGGATGTCCCGGCGGACTGCCGGGCTTTTCTGTGCGTGCATTATTTCCCGGACCGCATCGAACTGCGGCTGGATGCGGGTGACAAGGGCCCCCAGGTGACTGCCGAGGACTCCCAGGCACCTGAAAAGGGCGCTCAGACGCCCGGAGTGCGCATTCCGCAGGCACCGCAAGCCCGCACCCTGCAGGCGCCGGAAGGCATCAATTACACAGAGAAGAGCCGCACCTGCAAGACTACGCTGAAGCATGCGATCTATGAAATGTTGTCTGAGCTGACTGGCAGGACTCTTCCGTGGGGTGAGCTTATCGGCGTGCGGCCGACGAAAATTGCCATGACGCGGATCCTGGAATACATGGATGCCGCCGGCGGCACAGACACCTCAGAAAATACCGCAGATGCAGATGCCCCCGAAAAAACCGCAGATGCACCCACAACAGCTCCGGACGCCCCCGGGAAGGCCGCGTACAGCCCCGAAAAGGCCGTGGAGTATGCGGCAGGGTATTTGATGCAGGAACATCTTGTAAGCCCCGGGAAGGCTTATCTGGCGGCAAATATCGCCATGCGTGAGCGGCAGATCCTTTCCGGTATTGATTATCAGAACGGATACAGCCTCTATATCGGCATTCCCTTCTGTCCGACGACCTGCCTGTACTGCTCCTTCCCGTCTTATTCCATAGAAGGCTTCCGTGACCGTGTGGACGAATATCTCGATGCACTTGAGAAAGAAATCCGGGCCGGCGCGCAGATGATGCAGGAACTCGGAAAGAAGCCGGACACCGTCTACATCGGCGGCGGCACGCCGACCACATTGGAGCCGGATCAGATGGACCGGCTGCTGACGCTGATCGAAGAATGCTTTGCAGGCGGCTGGCAGGAATTCACTGTGGAAGCAGGGCGCCCGGACAGCATCACGCAGGAGAAACTGCGTGTCATAAAACAACACGGTATTACCCGCATCAGCGTAAACCCGCAGACCATGAAGGAAGAGACGCTGCGCCTGATCGGCCGCAGGCATTCCGTGCAGGATGTCATTGACGCCTTTTATCTGGCGAGAGCAGAGGGCTTTGACAACATCAACATGGACCTGATTCTGGGTCTGCCGGAAGAAACGGAAGAGGATGTAGCGCGCACGATCAGCGAGATCGTCAGACTTTCGCCTGACAGCCTGACCGTCCACTCACTCGCCTTAAAACGCGGTTCGCGTATGCAGGAGTGGATTCTGAAGAACGGCTGGAAGTCGCTTCGCAATACCGACGAAGCCGTCCGCATCGCGGCGGAGGGCGCCGCTGCCATGGGCATGGAGCCCTACTACCTCTATCGGCAGAAAAACATCTCCGGCAATTTTGAAAATGTAGGCTATGCAAAATCCGGAAAGGCCGGCTGTTATAACATCCTCATCATGGAAGAGAAGCAGTCCATCCTTGCTCTCGGTGCCGGCTCTGTGTCCAAAGCAGTATCAAACGGAACAATTGTCCGCTCCGACAACGCCAAGGATATCGCCACTTATCTGCAGAACATTGATGAGATGATTGAGCGGAAGAAGAAAATTTTTGCGGAATAAGAGTTATTCCCTTTCCCTCTTCAACTTGAAGGTCGGCAGAAAATACTCCATGTCAGCATTAATAATCCCCAGCGCATAGTCGCGGATATCATCAAGTGTCAGCGAATGATCGTGGCGATACCATTGAAAATACAGCTCCAGAATGCCTGCGACGTAATAATCCAGATAGGCGCGGCGTATTTCCGAGCCTATTTCGAGCCGCGTAAGGTGCTCGTTGATCATTCGCTTCACCAGACTGATGTGCCAGGCCTGAATTCTGTGATAAGAAGGCTCTGTCGAGAGCCGCGTGAGATATTCCGTGTGATTGCGGACCGTTTCATTGAGCAGATCGAATATCTCGTAAATCAGTTCTTCCCTTCCTGAGGGGGCAATACTGCTGCCGGACGGCCCTTCAGATGCCGGGGACTTCTGTAATTCTCCGAATTTCTGATAGACCGGCTGATTAATGTCATCGAAAATTTTCTCAAAAACATCGTCTATTCCATAAAAATGCAGATAGAATGTTCTGCGGCTGATGTCCAGCGCCGCACAGATTCCGCTGACCGTCAGCTCATTATATTTTTTGTAAAGCATCTGCCGCATCAGCTCTTCTTTGATCGCCCGTATCGTCTTCTGTGTCCTTCGATCCGAACCCGCCATTTTCTCCTCCGTTATCAGCATTTCATCCGAAAAAAATCCGGCTGCAGTATCCCCGCGCTGCCGGCCGCACATTCCCAGGGCTGCTTCCGGATTCCTGCACACTTCTATACAATTGTATAATAATTCACATCTGTGAAAAAGTGTAAATTGAAAACGATACAGACAGATAATAGAGTAAAAGTGAAAGATATTTTCAGACAATTACCAGAAGATTTTGTTGCTGCAACGATCATCTGACATCTGATTATATCTGACGTCATCCCAGACCGGCAGGACTCGCCTCCGAAGCGGTCTGAACATCTCCAAATCTAAGAAAGCCGGCGCTTTGCGGGGAGCGCCGGTTTTCTGCGTCCCGGGGGCGCCGAAGCTGCCTTATCCCATTCAGGTTAATCTTGGTTTCTGTCAGGCTGAGTCAGCCTTGAAATTTGATGTCCGAAGGTAATTTCAAGGCCGCCATAAATCCAACATATGCAGCGATAATTTTAATATGGCGATGAAAAAGAAGTGAAGCACTTGCTGTCAATACAATGTCACCTGTTTCACTTACTGAATCAGGCAGCGAATACGACCAGAGGTTGTGATTGTCAATACATTCTCGAATTTATCATAACCTTTGGGCTTCAGAGCAAGCTGTGAAAAAGAGGAAGGGCTGCATTTGACAATACAATTCGGAATAAGTCACTTCACAAAGCAAACTATCACTGGCAGTCACAATAAAGGAAAGTCACAAAAGACAATACAAATCGAGCTTTTTTGGCTGAAATGTTTATGATGAGTTGGCAGTAATAATAGCAGAAGACAGAAATGACAATGCCGGAGCAACAACAAGTGACAATGCCGAAGCAGCAACAAACGATAATGCCGCGGCAGCAAGATGACCAGGCAATACCATCCTGGAAAAAAGGATGCTCTCCGAAAAGATTGGCGTAGAAAATCCGATTCGTCCGATATATAATTCCTACAGGATGCGCCTGGATTCCGAAATACAGGCTCGTTCCTGAATTTACAGCACTGCTGTATCTTTACTCATCCCTTCATAACCAGTTGAATAAAGCAACTAAAGAATTTGCAGCCATCTTGACTGCAGGTTCAATATTGATGCGCATCCGATTTCAGATGTGCTGATAACTTATGAAAAACAGATGAAGGGACAAAATTATGAGCAGAAACGAAATTATCAATGATCTGCAGCAGCAGAAAACAGACTTGGAAAGAATTATCAAAGAGTCCGAACGTCGGCTGAAAACAGCTCCGCCGGGCTCCGTATACACCATGAAGCACGGGAGGGGATATCAGTTCTATGTGCGGGAGAAACCTTCGGATCGAATAGGAACTTACCTGCATACCTCGGAACACGAGAAGGCAGTTGCACTGATTCAGAAGAAATATGACAGACAAGTCATTGCAGAAGCGCAGAAACAACTGAAAATCATCAACCGTTTCCTTGACAGCTATGAACCTGACGTCCTCAAGGAACTATATAAATCTCAGTCGGATATTCGAAAAGCCAATATCATTCCTGCAGAAATCCCGGACGAAGAGTACGCATCAGAGTGGCAGGCTTTTGAATATGAGCACAAAGGCTTCGCAGAAGATATGCCGGAACACTTCACAAACAGGGGAGAGCGTGTCAGGTCAAAATCTGAGGTCCTGATAGCAAACACACTGGATCAGGCCGGAATCCCATACAGATATGAATGCCCAATTGTGCTGAACGGAATCATGTTTTATCCGGATTTTACTACTTTGAGAATTTCAGACAGAAAAACATATTACTGGGAACATCTTGGAATGATGGACGATCCTGAATATTGCTGCGACAACCTGCAGAAAATCAGAATCTACGAAAGAAACGGCATCATTTCGGGAGTCAATATAATCTACACAATGGAGACGAGCCAGACTCCTCTCAATATGGCCGTGATTAACAGGATGATTGATGTTTATTTCATGTAGAGCGAAAAAGCCAATGAAAGGAATAGAGCTTGGGAAAACTGGATATACTTACAAAAAACTATCTGTCTCAGAATGAAATCTTTGCGGATGCATTCAACTATTTGATTTATGATGGTGAGTCTGTGATTGTGCCGGAGGAACTACAAGAACTGGATCCGACAGAAACTGCAGTGATCGGGGAAAAAGGCTCAGCCATCGCCAATCAGAAAATACGGGATATACTTAAATTATGTACGATTAAGCATAGCAAAAACACAACAATGATTTTGCTGGGCATCGAAAGTCAGGCGGCAATTCACTATGCCATGCCGGTTCGAAACTATTTGTATGATGCGCTGAATTATGACGCCCAAGTGGGAACTGTGAGGAAGAAACACCTGAAGAAAATGGATATGGGTTCCGGCATGGAGCTTCTTTCCGGATTTACGAAAGAGGATCGTTTGACTCCAATCATCACGCTTTGCATATGCTTTAGTAAAGAGAAGTGGGATGCACCCAGATCGCTTTATGATATGTTTGACCGGATTGATCCTCAGATGCAGAGATATGTCAACGATTACCGATTGAATCTGATAACCCCATCGGAAGTCAAAGACTTCAACAGATTTACTTCAGAACTCGGGATCGTATTGGAATTCATCCATTATTCAGAGGACAGAGAAAAAATCCGTGATATAATCAACTCAAATGTGAGATATCAGCATGTGGGCAGCAGCTCTGTTGATATGATCAATGCGTTTACAGATGCCAATATCTCTAAACCTGAAGCGGAAGGAGGACAGGTTAATATGTGTACAGCTATTAAAGAATTAATCGAAGAAGGCCGCGAAGAAGGCCGTACGGAAGGCGAAGATATGCTGGCCGACCTGATCCTCAGGCTGACACCGGGTACGGATGATTATATGAAAGCATTGCAAGGGACTTCCGCGGAACGGAAAATGCTTTACGAGAAGTATGGTATTACCAGATAAGAATATAGAAATCAGAATTTAGGAATAGGGTTCCGGCCGTCATTTATGAATGACGGCCGGAATTATTAACGTTAAGGGAAAATCCAATGCCGCCTTCGTCGTCGCCAATGTTTAGCAAGCTTGTGCAGGCAGTGAATTTATTAAGGCATCACAAATGTAAAGGCCAACACCGGGATAATAGCGGCGAAAGCATGCCATCGCATAGGATAATCGTGTCGAAAGCAGGCCAACGCCAGGATTTCCCCTGCCACTGTCTGCATCACAGACACATCAGGCCAAATAACATATTCATTTCAGGCGGAAGATTATTATTTTCTGACAATTACCCCTTGCTAAAAAGCTTTTCATTGTGTATATTTGATTATTGCTGTGAGATGACGCGGCACGGGCCATGACCATTCAGCAGCGCTCACAGCAGAATTCTTTATATTAAAAAATATGAAGAACCAAAGGAGAAACGAAGTAAATGGCAAAATCTCTGGTCATTGTTGAGTCACCTGCGAAGGTGAAGACGATCAAGAAATTCCTGGGCTCGAAGTATGAGGTCGCTGCCAGCATGGGACATGTCCGCGACCTGCCCAAGAGTCAGCTCGGCATCGATGTGGAGCATGACTACGAACCGAAATATATTACGATCCGCGGAAAGGGAGAGCTGCTCGCTTCGCTGCGCAAGCTGGTGAAGAAAGCGGATAAAGTATATCTGGCGACGGACCCTGACCGCGAGGGAGAAGCAATCTCGTGGCATCTGATCACGGCGCTGGGGCTGCAGGATCTTGTGAAGCAGCATAAGGTCTTCCGGATCACGTTTAACGAGATCACCAAGAGCGCGGTCACGGAAGCCATCAAGCACCCCAGAGAAATTAACACAAGCCTGGTGGACGCGCAGCAGACACGCCGCATTCTGGACCGGATGGTGGGCTATCGCATTTCCCCGCTGCTGTGGGCGAAAGTCAAGCGCGGCCTGTCCGCCGGACGAGTTCAGTCCGTGGCACTGCGGATGATTGCCGACCGGGAAGATGAGATCAATTCCTTCATCCCGGAAGAGTATTGGACACTGGACGTGGACCTGAAGGCAGAGGGCGAGAAGAAACCCCTCACCGCACATTATTTCGGCACCCTCTGCGGCAGCGGCAAGGATGATGCCGGAGCAAAATCAGACAGCTGTGCAAAATCTGACAAGGCCGAGAAGGTCGAACTGAAGACGGGGGACCAGGTCGACGCAATCTGCGCTGAACTGGAGAAAGCTGATTTTGCCATCAGCGAAATCCGCCGGAGCGAGCGCGAACGCAAAGCCCCGCTTCCGTTCACAACCTCGACGCTGCAGCAGGAAGCCAGCAAAGTGCTCAACTTCCCGACCTCCAAGACGATGCGGATCGCACAGCAGCTGTACGAAGGTGTGGACATCAAGGGACAGGGCAGCGTCGGTATTATCACCTACCTGCGTACGGATTCCACGCGTATTTCGGACGAGGCACTGGCTGCTTCCGCGGAATATATCAAAGCGACGTACGGCGAGGAATACCTCGCTGCGGACACTGCGAAGAACGGCAATAAAAACGGCGCGAACGGCACGGCAAACGGTTCGGCAGGTGCGACAAACGGCACGAACGGCAGCGCTGCAAACGGTGCAGCCGCGGATGCGCAGCGGAATGTGCAGGACGCACACGAAGCAATCCGCCCGACCGACATCACGAGAACGCCGGAGAGCATTAAAGACAGCCTGGACCGCGACAGCTATCGCCTGTATCAGCTGATCTGGAAGCGCTTCACCGCGAGCCGTATGGCAAGTGCACGCTATGAGCAGACACAGGTCCGCATCACGGCAAAGCGCCACCTGTTCACCGCGCCGTTCTCCAGAATTACCTTCCAGGGATTCCTCTCCGTGTACAACCCGGAGGATGAAGAGAAGGCCGTCGGCCTCTCCAAGGGCATCACGGAAGATACGAAGATCTCGCTGATTCAGTTTGACAAAAAGCAGCACTTCACACAGCCTGCTCCGCACTACACGGAAGCCAGCCTGGTGCGTGCACTGGAAGAACAGGGCATCGGAAGACCTTCGACCTACGCGCCGACCATTTCCACGATTCTGGCCAGACGCTACATCGTCAAGGAGCAGAAGAACCTGTACATGACGGAACTCGGCGAAGCGGTCAACAACATCATGAAGCAGTCCTTTGCGACCATCGTTGACCCGACCTTTACCGCGAACCTCGAGACGCTGCTCGACGGCATCGCAGACGGCACCGTGAAATGGAAGACGGTCATCGAAAACTTCTACCCGGATCTGGACGAGGCGGTCAAAGCTGCCGAGAAAGAACAGGAGAAGGTCAGCATCGCCGACGAAGAAAGCGATGAAATCTGCGAAAAGTGCGGACGCCGCATGGTGTACAAGTACGGACAGTACGGCAAGTTCCTTGCCTGCCCCGGCTTCCCCGAATGCCGCAACACAAGGCCGTATTTTGAAAAAATCGGCGTAGCCTGCCCGAAGTGCGGGAAAGACATCGTGATCAAGAAGACCGCCAAAGGCCGCCGCTATTACGGATGTCTCGGCAATCCGGAATGCGACTTCATGGTCTGGCAGCGCCCCTCCGATCAGAAATGTCCCCGGTGCGGCGGCATCATGCTTGAGAAGGGCAATAAACTGGTGTGTGCCGACGAATCCTGCGGTTATCAGACTGACATGAAGAAGGAACAGGACTGACGATGGCGGCCGACAGGCATGCCGCGGAATCGGGCTGCGAACCTGCCCGGAATTTGACATAAGAAGGGTATCTAGAATGGAACGGGAAGAAAAAGACCGGAAAATCAATAACGTAAGACTCCTGGACAAAATCCGCAAGATCCAGAAGCTTCTCTACCAGAACAACGAGGGAAAAGTCGTCTTCAGCGACATCTGCGACGTTATGAGTGTCGTGATGGAAGCATCCGTTTTTGTCCTGTCCCGCAAGGGAAAGGTGCTGGGATGCGGACGCTGCGAGAACGTGCCGGAAATCACGGAAAACATGGAGCATCAGGTCGGCACCTTCATCGATAAAGAGCTGAATGAGCGCTTCAGAAATATTCTGTCGACGAACGCCAACATCTCCCTGCTGAACCTGGGCTTTGAACAGGACAGCGACATGAACATGAATTCCATTGTCGTGCCGGTGCAGGTGTCGGGCGAGCGCCTGGGAACCGTGTTTATTTATGCGGATCATCGTGATTTTGACGTGGACGACATCATCCTGGCCGAGTACGGGACCACCGTGGTCAGCCTGGAGATTCTCCGCGCGGAGAACGAGGAGTCCGCCGAAGAGCGCCGCAGGATGGACGTGGTGAAATCCGCCGTCAATACGCTGAGCTATTCGGAGATCGAGGCGATTATTCATATTTTTGACGAGCTCGGCGGCACAGAAGGCATCCTGATTGCGAGCAAAATCGCGGACCGCGCCGGGATCACGCGCTCTGTCATCGTCAACGCACTGCGCAAGCTTGAGTCGGCGGGCGTCCTTGAATCCCGTTCCTCCGGTATGCGCGGAACCTACATCCGGGTCCTGAACGATGCGATTTACAACGAACTGGACGATCTGCGGGCAAAAGCCGGTATGCCCGAGGCGTGATTCCCGCCTGCAGATTCTCTTGTAGATTCCTTTTGCAGGGAATAAAATAAGAGATATCATATCGGTTTTAAGCCGGCCGGCCGGCAGAGAGGAGAGCACCGTGACAGATATGGAACTGAGAAAGCTGGGACGCAGAGAATTGCTGGAGGTCATGATTGACCAGAAGCGCGAAGCGGATGAGAAGATCCAGGAGAGCGCGAAGCGCCTTCAGGAAGCAGAGGAGAAAAACACACGGCTGCACGAGCTGATTCAGCAGCTTCAGGATCAGGTGGAAACACTGCAGACTCAGACCGATTCGCTCCAGGATGACGTTGCGGAGAAGCAGGATCAGAATATGCGCCTTCAGTCCAGAGTGGACGAGCTGGAGGCGGAACTGGTGGAAGCTGACCGCCAGATCCAGGGTGCACACGCGGAAGTACAGCGTGCGATGGAGGAGCAGCACAGCTCCGAGATCCGCCTGAACGAAGCCGGCTCCATTGCCGAGGCTGCTCTTCAGATCAATCATGTTTTCGAGGATGCGGACAAGGCTGCACAGCAGTATCTTGAGAGCGTCCGCCTTCTCTCCGAGCGCGAGGACGCGATCGTTGCACAGCGCGAGCAGGAGAGCAAAGAAAAGGCCGTGCGGCTGCTTCAGAAGACCGAGGAGCGCTGCCGTGAGAAGGTCGCCGAGACCAAGGCAAAATGTGCCGCGCTCGAGGAAGAATCCCGCATCAAGTCTGAGGCTTACTGGGAGAAGGTCTCCCGCCAGATGCAGATCTTTGTCGCAAGCCATCAGGAGCTGAAGGGCCTGCTGGGCGGCTTCAATCAGGATATGCAGCAGGCGAAGGCTGCGGCAACCTCCGCAAGAGAGGCTGCAGTACCTGCAAGAGAAGCTTATGAAGCACTCCGCAGAGCAGCAGAGGAAAAGGCTGCCGTAGAAAAGGCCGAGGCTGAGAAGGCTGCGGCAGACAGAGCAGCAGCGGAAGCTGCGGAAAGAGCAGCGGCGGAAGCTGCCGCCAGAGAGGAAGAGGAAGCCCACGCGCTGGAAGCGCTGGAAGCAGAAGCACAGCGGGCCGCTGAAGCCGGACTGTCCGGACATGCCGACGACGAATCGGATGAGATCGCGGAAGACGAAGCTGTGACGGAATTCACGGAAGAACTTCCCGAAGCAGAAGCAGATCAGCCGGAAGAATACGAAGAGGAAGAAGCGTCAGAGCCGGATACAGGTGCTCCGATCGCTGAGCTTCCGGTAGAAACAGATCCGGTCTACGGAGCAGAAGAGGATGTACCGACCTACCGCACATCCGCACTCAATACAGTGGAGCTTCCTGATGTCTGATCAGTATAACAGTTTTCCTACCCTCGAACAGCTCGAAGCCGAGCTGAAGTGGGAGACAGAAATCGGCGAAAACCGGCGCGACATTCGCAAGAATGTCGCGTTTCTTGCTGTCTTCACGGCAGTGCTGCTGTTCCTGGAGATTTTCGTCTTTCCGCTGGCGCGTGTCAGCGGCACCAGCATGGAGCCGACCCTGTATGAAGGAGAATTACTCATCGGCATCGCAGACAAGACGCCGGAAGTGGGAGAAGTTATCACCTTCAAGCACGAAGGATATGTCCTTATCAAGCGCGTGATTGCTTTATCGGGCGATTCGGTCAATATTCTGGAAGATGGTACCGTATTGGTCAACGGCCAGCTGGTCGAGGAGCCATATGTAGTAGAAAAAGCCCTGGGAAAGTGCGATATCACCCTTCCGATCGTGGTGCCGGAGGGCGAAATCTTCGTCATGGGCGACCACAGATCGGTCTCTGTGGACAGTCGCAGCACAGTTGTCGGTACTGTTTCTATTAAAAGTATCACCTCCAGAGTTCTCCTGCGGCTCATGCCGTTCCGTAAATTCGGCCTGATCCGGTGAAAAAGGCGCTTGTTTCAGAAACCGATTAAGTAACGGATGCAATACTAAAAAGCCTATAAATAACATAATAGTTCTGTCTTTTACCGCAGCCCTTCGGAAAGCGTTTTCGGAGGGCTGCTTCTACTTAAACGGAAGTAAAAAGCTATCAAATAAGGCTAAACTTATTTTAACGTCTTGTTGGTTGCATTCAATAATTCAACATACAAAATACGAAAAACCACCATATATAGTGATTTTGAGGCGATATTCACACAATCGAATTATCACAATTAACATATCCGAGGACAAATTTTTAGATATTTTTCACGAAAACGTTTTAGGGTTCTTGCAATTGACTTTCTATGTGTTAATATGTAATAGAGTATAACTATCTTTATGTCACGACACCTTGTGCTCATCTACATATTTAAATGGCATTTATGAAAAGCCATTTCAGATCTGTATGGACATCAGGAATATGTGACTGATAAAAGAAAGTGACTACCAAGGAAGGAAGATTTGGCAACTCGAAGCAGATTCAGAAAAAGGGGAAGAAGAATATGAAGAAAGATCTGAAAGGCTTACGAATCCGTAAGAGTATCTGGGGGCGTGCTCTCAGCATCACTCTTGCAGGCATCCTGACAGTATCCTCCTGCTATTTCGCACCGACCAGAGCGATTGCGGATGACGGGGAGGTTGCTGTCGAGACCTCAGCACCGGAAGAAGCCCAGCAGCCGGTAGAAGCACCGGCTGTAGAAGAAGTACCCGCAGATACAGGCAGCTCAGAAGATGCTGCAGCGGCAGAAGCTCCTGCGGAAGCATCTGTGGAAACACCGGCAAACGGAACCGATGCAGCACCGGCAGCTGAAGGCAGTGAGACTCCTGCTGAAGGCCAGGAAGGCACGACAGAAGTCCAGCATGCTGAAGGTGAAGGCACTCTGATCGATCCGGAGACCGGCGAGCCCATCGATCCCGAGAAGGAGCCTCTTACCGAAGAGGAAGAAGACCCTGAAAAGAAGGATGACGAGGAAAAGAAGGAAGAGAGCGTATTTACCACCACGATCTCGCTTATTTTCCAGATGGGTCAAGAAACCATCACAGAAACAAGAACGCTGACAGGTAATGATTCCATTAACCTTTCTGGTCAAGCAAAATCTGCCGAGGGCTATGAACTGTCAAGCGTCAAACTGATGGTGGACGGCAGTGAAGTCGATGCGACGGATATCATTCAGAGAGTCGAAGGCGAATCTGCAGCATTATATTATGTGGCAGGTGGATCCGAGACGGCAGTCTCTGGTTCACTCTCCGTCGTCTATTCTTATACAGAAATCGAAACTGAAGAAAAAGAACCTGAAGAAGAGGAACCCGCTCCCGAGATGATCACGGAAACTGTGATCGAGGAGGAGATCGAGGATCCTGAGGTTGTGTTTACCGCTGAGTATGTCGATGCGGATGGCGCAGCCATCGAAGGCACTGAAGCCGGCACCCTTCCCCTGACCGGCGAAGAAGCCTCATTTGAACTGACTGCTGAAAACGTTAATCAGATTGAAGGATATATCTATTATGAAGCAACGGTCGGCGAGTCGAAGGTGACTCAGATTCGCAAAGAGACCAAGGAAGAGATCGAAACCACCAGCGAGATCGTAGAGATCGGCGCCGATGCTTCCGAGACAGCTGCAGAAGGCGACACAGCTGAAACTGCAGCCACATCTGAAACTTCTGAAGCACCTGCCGCAGAAGCAGCTCCAGCAGAGGGCGCATCTGAAGGCGGCGAAGGATCCTCTGATCAGGCCGCTGCACCGCAGCAGAAGGAAATCATTCACGAACTCCACAAGAAAACAGTTTCCTATTATATGGTCGTTGACGGCGAAGAGACCGAGGCGAAGGAAAACACCACGATCACCCTTCACTATGACCTCGACGCACCGTCCATCAAGCTGACCTACAAAGTCGTCGACGAAGAAGACAACATCATCGGCGAGTACGAAGGCCTTGACTTCCCGGATTTTGACCAGAAGATTGATCTGGCAAAATCACCCCTTCAGGAAGAGGTTACCAAGATCGAGCGTGTCGAAGGTACCAGCCGCGCTTATGAAGTGGTCTACGATTATGTAGAGGCACAGATCGGCGGCAAGACCATCGACAGCATCAGCAAGGATACCAACGAGCGGACCGGCCGGGTAGTGTACACCTATGCTGCCGGCGGAAGCAAGACGAAGCTCGAGGACGACACGGTTGTCACGCTGAAGTATGAGGCGCAGGAGCAGACTCGTACTTTATATATGTACAATGACGATCACGTCCGCGTTCTCGTCCACGTGCAGTCTCCGGATGCCATTCCGGACAAAGCCGAGCTGGTTGTTACCGAGATCACACAGAGCATGGAAGGCAATGCTTTTGACGCCTACATCGATGCGCTGAACAAGGATCTCGAGGAGAAGCCGTACAGCGCAGCGAACACGCTGCTCTACGATATTGCATTCATGATGCCCGACGCGGAGGGAGACGGACAGATTGAGTTTGAGCCCAAGGCGGAGGATATTTCTGTTTCCATTAAATTCCATGAGAGCCAGCTGTCCAACCTGGTGAGCTCTGCAATGACTGAAGAAGCAGAAGACAGCAATATCACAGAGACAGTTGATCTTGAGAAGCTGGAAGTTCAGCATCTGACCCTTACGGATGAGAAGAAAGCAGATGTCAAGGCCACCGTTGATGCAAAGTATATTTCTGAGACAGATGTTAATGTATCAGAAGTTAAAGACCTGGACGCTGACGCCGGGGCAAACACCGTCAAGTTCAAAACCGACGGCTTTTCAGTTTTTGCCATCAATTACACCGTTGACTTCACTTATGAAGGCTACACATATAGCATCGCAGGGGAGAGCAGTATTCTGCTGAGCGAACTCTTCGCAATTCTTGGAATCAATGTAGATGTATTAAATGTGGCCAGTGTGGAGTTTTCCAATCCTGAGCTGGTTTCTGTAGAGAAACTGGAGAATGGTGACTGGCTGCTGACCAGTCTAAAGCCCTTCGATACTACCGAGATACTGACGGTCACGATGAATGACGGGACGAAGTATGTTATTACGGTGACAGATGCTCAGGATGCATATGAGGTAGTTATTCAGTATGTTGATGCAGATGAAAATCCAATTGACTCTGTCACTCTGCCTGCTGATAAATACTATTATGTCTATTTACAGACAAACTATAACGGTGACAAGGTATATGCATTTGCACTTCCAGACACATCGGGATCGACACTTGTTGAAAACTTCTACGATTACAACAACAATCCCACCGGCTATGTTTCAACTATGGCTGTCAGCGAACAGGGGATCAGAAAGCGTAATGAGCAGGCTGATCAGCAGATGACAAAAAGCTGGGACATGAAAGATGTTAATGGCAACTGTCGTTTAACTACAGGTGCCGTATTCGAAGGCTTGAAAATCACTCAGATTGATAAAACAGTAAGCGGCAAGACTACAATAACTCTACAGGAAATGCCGAAATATAGTATCAATGTGGAGTTTTTGGATGCGAACGGAAATAGCACAAAACCGACCTTCAGCAGTGAGTATTATTTAAGATCGCATGTTACTTCGTCAGATAGCATCCCGTGGTATTCATTTAATAAACTGAATCTGGATGAAGATGGTAAACAAAGCATTTCGATTACTGATTTTGTACATCGTGATGATCAAAACAGAAGAATCAATTATGATGATTCTCTGAAGGTGATCACTTCATTTGTTAGTGGAACGGACAAGAACCTGAATAATGGAATCGGGGAAGACGGTGTCCTGATTTCATCTGACAATAAGAAATATGCACTAAGCTATAGAAAGACAGCAGACGGATTAACCATTACTGCTCAAGAGGCAGTGCCCTACAAAGTTGTAATCTCCGAGGCAAATAATGACAACATTGCATTCGACGAAGGTTACACCGATAATTGGTACCTGCTTTCAACCCTTCAAAAAGCAAATGGAAGCACGTACTACTATACTGAAAAAGTAACCTTACAAGGTGCGCAAAGAATTCCTAGCGAAGACTATAAAAATATCGCTACGTATTATGCTGCAGCAGGTAACAACCCGCAGCTTTCTAACATCACCATTGGTCAGGAAGAGAATGCTGTTCAACAGAACAATGCGATCTCCGGTATTTACCAGAATGGTGACACTGTCATTAATGAACTGGTTCATGTTTCTGGCAGCGCGAGCAATTACAATCAGATTGTTACAGGAGATAACAATAATAGAGAAAGTTTTGGCGATGGTGATGCGGCCAACAAGTATAAGGTTTCTTCCAGTAGTACTGGGGGAACAGGGACAATCACCCTTACCGCGCTTAATGATCTGAAGATTCAAACAGAATTCCAAGATTCAGCTGGCAATAAAATTACAGATGTAAGCAGCCTCCCGAAAGATTATAAGCTTCTGATTAAAATGGTCAGAGACGGAGTGTCATACTATGCACTTCACTCTGTCGATACCAGCGCGAATGCGTCTGCTGTCTCTGATCCGATTACTTTCGTAGAGTATAAGTCTGACTCAACGCTGGGCACTGTTCCGTATTATTATTCTGGAACGGAGACCATTTCCACACAGGTTGTAACTGGAACAGATTCGCTTTTGGATGCGATCAAGAGCACATCCAGCAGCATAGTTCGTTATAACGAGAATACAATCGGTGGAACGCAGAGCAGTGACCTGACGAGAGACCTCTTTACGTCGTCCTCTACAATTACAAAATCAGAGGAAGATAACGCTAATATTATGAAGACCACGTTTGTTAAGAAAAAGAACGTGGGCCAGGATCATAATATTACAGTCTCCTTCTACAAGGAACATAAAGCAAATGTCAGTGATGCAGAACTGATTGCGGATAAAGATGACATCATGGACGCGACGCCAAATGCATATTATTTCCGCGTTCGTCTGAACAATAGTGGCAAACTTGTTGCATATAAAATCATTCCAGTTACACCAGAAGACATTGCAGCGGTTAATAATGGCGGTACATTTACACATACAATTGGAGCCGCAGAAGAATTCCAGCTTGTAGATGATAAAGGTGTAGAGATTGCGGGAGGAAAACTGCACTTCGATCCGAGCGAATATACCTGCGATGTCCGTCTTTTCAAAGCAAATACAGCAGGAGATTTACCTCAGACATTGGCAGAGGCATCGACTAAGGGTGTGGACACATTGGAAGGCTATGATTTCTGGTTCAACACCCCTGGTGAAAATGAGACAAAAATTGGCCTTTATAGCGCAAATCAGAAGAAATATCAGGTTCAGATTGTCATTGACGGAGGCGGCAGCCCTTCAAGCAGTGATGCAATCGGGCTCTCTGTAGAAGCCGCACACAAGTCATCTACTGATAAATACTCTAACACTGATATCTCAGATACCAGCCCCGGCTTCCGAGAGGAGGGGACTACTTCTGATGGAAAAAAGACGATTACCTATCTGTTAGAAGATCAGACGACAAGCCCTGCAACGCTCAATTGGACAGAGGGCGGAAGCAAAATTACCGGAAATGAAACATTTACATTACTGTTAACACAGAATGGAAAAAAGATCACAGAAGGCTATCCGATCAGTATTGGAGGAGAACATTTCAACGTTGAAGTTGATACTGAAAATGTTGATGGCAAAAATGTTGAATATGATGATTCAACCCATGTCACCACGATCACGCATTTTATTAAATTGACAAAGGCAGAATATGATGACGCGATCGATCCGTATGACGTACTTGGGGAAGGCGCAGAGTATGGTGTCGTTGCTGATACTTATATCAGAAAAGACCATACAGAGACGAATTTTGCCGTAAATCACTATAATGAGGCAACAAATGCCGGTATTGATCTGGCTGCTAATGAGAGTGCAGAGGCAGAAGGCATGCCCTTCTATGTCGGTGAATATAATAAAATTCACTTCACAGGCAATACCACTGTCAATCCGGATATCTATACACCGAGTACAGAAACGTCTGCGTACATCCATAAAAAAGATAATTCGGAAGAAAGCACAGATCATATTCATCAGGATGGAACAGGATACGATGTCACGATTTACCCGACATCCAAGAGTGATGTTAATAGTTATGTCAACGGTCTCATTAATAAACTGACAACCTCGTCAAATACATATAGAGACAAACCTAGTGTAAAAATGAGCGGTGATGTTGCTGACACAACAATGTTCCCGGACAACGTAACTATTTACATTGATGCCTCCGACTTGAATTGGAATAATGTCGTCAAAATCAGGAAGTTGGAGAATCAGTCGATTGTCTTTAATATTCCTGGTGATACGGTAACGATTACAGGTGCCGGAACAGGGGTTGTTTCTGTCTATAAAAAAGATGAAGCAGGAAATCTTATACCAGTAAAAGAGAATCTGGGGACAAATACTTCAGGAAATGGTGGCGATGCAGTAAAGAACGCAGAAGTAGAAAACTATATACTGAACCACATTACGTATAACGCATATGAAGCTTCAAATGTGATCTTCAAGTCTGGTCCTGCAGGTCTGTTCCTTGCACCGTATGCAAACTTTGAAGAAGTAAATGGTTCAGGAACCGGTTGGGTAGCTACGGGCAGAACCTTTACGCAGACCAGTGCTGAGTGGCATTTCTTCCGTACCCAGCGGAAATATAAGGCAAAAGGCGACTTTACACTCAAGGGACAGAAGCAAATTGTCGATTCAAATACAAATGTATTAGATTATTCTGAGTTTAGTTCAAGGACGTTTACCTTTGAACTTTATAGCTGCGATGAAAATGGCAATGTTGCAGAGGGGGCAAAAGCGCTTGAAACAGCTACTGCAATATCCGATGGAACATTCTCATTTACTAAACTGAAATATACTCAGACGGATGTTCCTGAAGGTCAGACCAGAACTTTCTATTATGTTATTAAGGAAGTTGTGCCTTCAGGAGGCGCTGCAGACAGAGGCGTTACATATGATGCAGCACCAGTATATGTAAAAGTAGTAGCCACAGATGCTGGAACAGAAGAAATCAGTTTTGCTATCTCGGCTAAGGGAATAAACGAGGGTGCAGAATGGAGAGAAATTACACCTGAAGAAAAGGTGTACCAGATAGGCGAATTTAAGAATACGTATGAAGCGGCCGGAGAAGGCGAGATCGAAGTCAAGAAGGACTACAGTGAGACGTATCCTGAGGAAGGATTCACGTTCACACTGGCAGCCGGCAGCAACACAGCAGGAGAAGGCGTAGAAACGCCGATGCCTGCGAATGCAACAGTAACGGTAACGGACGGAACGGCAGTGAGCTTCGGAACGATCAGCTACAGTGCTGCTGGGACCTATACCTACACCGTAACGGAAACAGTACCGGAAGGAGCGGTAGATAATAAG
>JAFRIW010000018.1 GCA_017432565.1 Lachnospiraceae bacterium | reverse complement strand
GCCCGGGGGCCTGGAACAGTCACTCATTTTTCACAATGCGTCACTGTACCTGTCCCCCTGACTCCCTTAAGTTGACAAAGCGGCAATTTCTGTCTGATACTATGAATGCACTGCGCCGGCAGTGTTCCGGGAAAAATACCGCTCCGGTTTATACGGAATTATATATGGATAATAAACAGATAAAAGAATTTAATGAGAAGCTCGTCCGGCTGGTTATCCCGCTTGTGATCCAGGCCTTCATGCTGGCGCTGGTCAGCGCGACGGACGCTCTGATGCTGGGTCTGGTGGACCAGACCTCCCTGGCGTCGGTTTCGCTGGGTGGGCAGATTCAGTTTGTTCTGAATCTCTTTGTGCTGGGCATCACGGGCGGCCTGTCCATTCTGGCCGCGCAGTACTGGGGCAAAGGCGAGCATAAGGTTCTGGAGAAGCTGATTCCCATGAACCTGCGCTACATGTCCCTCATCGGCGGCGCCTTTACCGCGGCAACGGCTCTTGCCCCGGCCCTGATCATGCGCATTTTCACAAATGAACCCGCTCTGATCACAGCGGGCGCCTCCTACCTGCGCACGGTCTCGCTCTCCTATGTGCTGTGCGGGATTTCGCAGGTCTATCTGACGATTCTCAAGACGACGGACCGGGCCGCCACGGCCTCGCGGATCAGCTCGTTTGCGGTGGTACTGAATATCATCGGCAACGCGATCCTGATTTTCGGCCTCTTCGGCGCGCCGCGCCTGGGCATCGTGGGCGCCGCGCTCTCCACGGTAATCGCGCGGGCCACGGAGCTGATCTGGAGTGTGCTGGAGGTGAGCAGAGGCATCGTGCATGTGTACTGGAGCCGGCTGTTTCAGCGGGAGCCGGTTCTGGCAGGAGACTTCTGGAAATATACTTCACCCCTGCTGGCCGCGTCCCTGGTGTGGGGTATCGCCTACACGCTCTACAGCGTCATCATGGGGCATCTGGGAAGCGACGCGGTCGCCGCGCACTCGATCACGAACATCGCGCGCTCTCTGGTGGCCTGCATGACGAGAGGCCTGGGCAACGGCGCCGGCATTCTCGTCGGCAATGTGCTGGGCACCGGAAATCTGCCCCTTGCGAAGGCATACGGCGCGCGGCTGACGAAAATTTCCATTATCAGTGGCATTGTGACAGGCCTGACGCTGATGGCCCTCTCCCCGCTGATCGTCCATTTCGCGCCGCTCTCCCCGCTCGCGGCCTCGTACCTGCAGGGCATGCTGCTGTTCTGCGGCCTGAACCTGATGTTCCAGTCCGTCAACCACACCGTGCTGGACGGCGTGTTCTGCGCAGGCGGCGACTCCGCTTTTGACATGTACGGAAATATCGGCGCCATGTGGTGCTTTTCCGTGCCGCTGGGCTTTGCGGCCGCGTTCCTGCTGGGCCTGCCTCCAGTGGCGGTCTACTGCATCGTCAATCTCGATGAGATCATCAAAATCCCCGCTGTGTACCTGCGGTATAAGAAATATATCTGGCTGCGCGACCTGACGCGCTGACGGCGCGGTGACCGGGGCAAAATCCGGCATACAGCCATTGCCGAACAAACCATAAAGACTGAAGGAGTATTACTGAATTGAAAACATTTCACGTATTTTTTGTAACATTTATTCTGGTGGTTATTCTGGGACTTGGCTTCCTGTTTGTGAAAAGCGGAAAGCTCTCCGACGTCGGAAAAGATCTGACGGGAAAAGCGAAACAGAAAACCGCGGAGCTCACGGCAAAGCAGCTGGAGCCGCTGCTGGAGCAGGGGCTTGTCTCGCAGCTGGAGGCACAGGGGCTGACACAGGAACAGGCTCAGGCGATTGTCGACAGCATTCCGGAGGAAGACAAGCAGAAGGTCACGGAAATCGCCGCCAATCATCTGGATCAGCTTCCGGACGCCGCTTCCTATGTCCAGAGCGGCGACGTGGAAGGACTGACGGAGCTTCTGCAGGAAAATCTGACGGAGGAAGAAACCAGCACGATTCAGGATATGATGACGCAGTACGCTGGCCTGATTCCGGGAAGTAACTGAATATAACATCGGGGAGGGACATCATGAATCACTCGGAAAATGACAAGTGGATGGACGCGCCGGCCTCTTTCATGGCGGGCGTCGCACCGCTCAGAGATGCGCTGATAAAGCACCTTCCGGATCTGGATGAGCGGATAGTTGCCAGCCCGGATCTGAAACTGAAGGACCTGTTCGCGGCCGCCGCGGATCCGGAAAAGCTGGGCGCGGACCTTGCGGAGGCAAACCGGAAAATGCACGACCTGCTGTGTGAGGAAATCCGGGAATTCGGCGTGGAGAAGGATCCGGACGATCTGCGCTTCCAGTGGGGGACTCCTGAGATCAATGAGGCGGTGGTGCGCATGATCGAGCAGCGCTATCCGGCGGAACAGAATCAGGGCAATATCATCTTCTACGGCCCTTCGAATATGACACTCTGGTTCTCACTTGAAGACGACATGCTGCCGTACCGCGGCCAGAATCACGGCATGGGCGGCTGCATCGACGACGATCTGATGCACTACGCGCCGCGCCTTCTGTATCCCTATCATCCTGCGGCCGTCTTTTTCCAGACCGGCTCCAATGATATCGCGGGCGGTATTCCGCTGGAGACCATTCTGGCAAACAAGAAGAAAATGTACGCGCAGTTTCTGCAAAATCTGCCTGAAGCTCAGCTGATCGTCTGCTCGGGTCTGCCGCTCCCCGGCCGCACGCAGTTCTGGGACGCCACCTGCCGGACCAACGAGCTGCTCCGGCAGATGTGTGAGGAGACAGACCGGCTTCATTTCATGAGCGCGGACGACGCAATGCTGACGGACGATGGCCCGGACGAACTGCGCACATCGGACGGGCGGTATTTTAATCCCGCCCTGTTCCGGATGGACCGGATTCATCTTAATAAAAAAGGTCACGACGTCTGGACCGCGCTGATGAAGAAAAAACTGGAAGAACTGGGTCTGTAACAGCATGAATGATGAGCTCAAAATGATTCCCCGCTGCATGGAAGTGCGCGGAGCGAAGGTACATAACCTGAAAAACATCGATGTGGATATTCCTCTGAACCGGATTGTCGGCATTGCCGGCGTCTCCGGCTCGGGAAAATCATCTCTGGCCCTGGGCGTTCTCTATGCGGAGGGCTCCCGCAGATATCTGGAGTCTCTCTCCACCTATACCCGCAGACGCATGACACAGGCTGCACGTGCAGACGTGCTCGATGTGCGCTATGTGCCGGCCGCGCTTGCCCTTCACCAGCGGCCGGGCGTCCCCGGGATCCGCAGCACCTTCGGCACCATGACGGAGCTTTTGAACAGTCTGCGCCTGATGTTCTCAAGACTTGCGAGCCACCGCTGTCCGAACGGACATTACGCGCCGCCGTCTTTTGCCGTGGCGGCGATGCAGGAGATCGTCTGCCCGGTCTGCGGCGAGCATTTCTACGGACCCGGCGCCGAGGATCTGGCGTTTAACTCCCGCGGCGCCTGCAGAGTCTGCGGCGGAACCGGCTTCACACAGACAGTGGACGAGCGTACGCTCGTGCCCAATGAGGATCTGACCATTGATGAAGGTGCCGTGGCGGTCTGGGGCACACTCATGTGGGCGCTGATGAAGGATGTGTGCCGCGAGATGGGCGTGCGGACCGACATTCCGTTTAAGGATCTGTCGGATGCAGAAAAAGAAATCGTCTACCACGGTCCGGCTGAGAAAAAGCACATCATCTATGTCAATCCGAAAACACAGCAGAGCGCCGAGATGGATTTTACTTATTACAACGCGGTTTACACGGTGGAAAACGCGCTCTCGAAGGTCAAAGACGACAAGGGCATGAAGCGGATTGAGCGCTTCCTGACGGAAGGGGTCTGCCCCGCCTGCCATGGGACGCGCCTCTCCGGGGAAGCCCGCGCGCCGAGGCTGTGCGGCATCGGCCTCGATGAAGCCACGGCCATGACACTCTCCAAACTGGCGGACTGGGTCCGGAAAGTCCCGGACACCCTGGAAGAAGAAATGCGCCCGATGGCGCGGAACATCTGTGAATCTTTTCTGGACACATCAAAACGTCTGATGGACCTCGGGCTGGGATATCTCACGCTGGACCGGGCCGCCTCCACGCTCTCCACGGGTGAGCGGCAGCGGGTGCAGCTGGCGCGGGCGGTCCGCAACCGGACCACGGGTGTCCTCTATGTCCTGGACGAGCCTTCCATCGGTCTGCATCCGCACAATCTGCAGGGTCTGACCGGCGTCATGGATGATCTTGCCGCCGACGGTAATTCAGTGATCCTTGTGGATCACGACACGCAGGTACTCGGTCACGCGGACTGGCTGATCGAAATGGGAAAAGGCGCCGGGGCAGCCGGCGGTACGGTGATCGCGCAGGGCTCCGTGGAGGAAGTGTGCCGCAATCCCGAATCAGTCATCGGACCCTACCTGGACGGTTCTGCGAGCGCGGCAGGAGAAGCCCTGAGCGAGCCTCTTTTTGCCGCAGGGACCATCCGGCTGAAAACGAATGCCATCCACACAGTGCAGCCGCTGCAGGTCGAAATCCCGATGGGCCGGCTGACGGTTGTGACCGGTGTCTCCGGCTCGGGCAAAACCACGCTGATCCTCGAGAGTCTGATTCCTGCGCTGGAAGCCCTGTCACAGAAAAAGAAACTGCCGGACCACATCCTGAAAATTGAGGCGGAAGGCATCACACAGGTGAAGCTGATTGACGCCACACCGATTGGAATCAATGTGCGCTCCACGGTCGCCACCTACGCCGGTGTACACGACGAGCTCCGGAAGGTCTATGCGAAAACACCGCAGGCCCGGGAAGGGCATTTCAATGCGGGCGATTTTTCTTACAACACCGGGTCGCTTCGATGTCCCACCTGTGACGGCACCGGCGAAATCTCGCTGGACGTCCAGTTCCTGCCGGATGTGCATGTCACCTGCCCGGACTGCCGGGGTTCACGGTATGCAAGGACAGCGCATGAAATACTGCGGCGCGCGGGAGACGGAAAAGAATACAGTCTTCCGGAGCTGATGAATATGAGTGTGGATGAGGTTCTGAAGGCCTGCAGCGGACTGCCGCTGCTGCAGAGGCGTCTGCAGGTTCTGCATGATCTGGGACTTGGGTATCTGACGCTCGGCGAAGAGACGCCCGGTCTCTCGGGCGGCGAGGCACAGCGCCTCAAGCTTGCAAGTGAGATGGGCCGCGGGCAGAGCGACTCCGTCTTTGTCTTCGACGAGCCCACGATCGGCCTGCACCCGCAGGATGTGCAGACGCTCCTTTTCGTTTTCCGGACGCTGATTGCGCATGGTGCGACTGTGATCGTGATTGAACACGACCTGGATGTGATCCGCAGCGCGGATTATCTGATTGATATGGGCCCCGGCGGCGGGAGTGAGGGCGGCAGAATCGTCGCCTGCGGCACGCCCGGACAGGTCCGGAACACGCCGGAAAGCATTACCGGGCGGTATCTGCAGCCGTAAGAATCAGATTCTGCATCTTCACGGCATCTTCCTTCTTTTCCAGAATCAGAACCAGCGGCTTCTCCTCGCCGTAATCGATGCGGACCTTCGTGACGGGGAAGCCTCTGCCGCAGCAGCCGGAGGCCGCATACATGGAGTCGTGAATGGTGCATTCCTTCACGGCTGAAAGCGGCAGGTAGCGGTCCTGCATATACAGTGCCTTCCCGGAAATCCGGTAGGGCCCGATGCGGTCCGCGCTCTTTCTGTCGGCAGCGGCAGACTTCGCATCCATGGCTGTGTCGGGAACAAGACAATTCAACTGCATTCGGCGCCTCCTCTCTGATCTATACAGGCTTCTTTACAGCCTCCGGTAGACCGGAATCGAATCCAGCGGCGCGGCGGCCAGAATCGTTCTGCCGCCCTCGACGGTCCGCCCGTCCCGCTGATCCTTCCAGGTGCCGGCCGGGAGATAGACACTGCGCTCAAAGGTGTCGGCCGTCAGAACCGGCGCGACCAGATAGCTGCTGCCCAGCATGAATTCGTCGCTGATCTCCCAGCTCTTCTCATCCTCCGGAAATTCGTAAAACAGCGGGCGGATCACCGGCGATCCGTTCTCATGCGCCTCGTCGAAAAGAGACATCAGGTACGGCTTTAAGTCCAGACGGATCTGCAGATATTTGCGCATGATCCGCTCACACTCTTCCCCGTAGCTCCACAATTCGTTGTCATGGCCGGTGTAGAGATATCCGCCGCCGAATTCGCGCTCGTCGAGAGGCGGAATGTCGTGCGGTCCGCGGTCGCCGTGCATACGCAGGAATCCTGTGTAGGCAGCGAATTCATACCAGCGGATCAGGAGCTGCCTGAACTGCGGATCCTGCCAGTTGTCCGTCATGAAGCCGCCGATGTCCGTCGTCCACCAGGCAATACCCGCCATGCCCATGTTCAGGCCGGCGGCGAGCTGGTCCCGCAGCGCGGCGAAGGTGCTCGGAACGTCTCCCGACCAGACGATATTGCCGTACTTCTGCGACCCCGCCCAGGCAGAGCGCAGCAGGTTGACCGGGTTTTTCCGCCCGGCGGCAAGTTCGTTCTCGTAGAACAGCCGGCTGAAATACTGAGGATAGATATTGCTGCAGGACAGCGCCGTCCCCAGATAATAGCGGTACTGGTCAAAATCATACTGGACAAAATCGGGCTCGGAGTTGTCGAGCCAGAAAATATCCACGCCGAGATCGTAGTAATTCTTCTTACATTTTTCCCAGACGTACGCGCGCGTCTCGGGATTGGTCGGATCGAGCTCCACGCAGTCGCCCTGGAAATCATAGGTCTGGGCGGCGCCGCGCTCGGTCCGGATCAGCAGACCGCGCTCAGCCATCTCCTGATAGTTTTCACTCTTTTTGTCCACCGACGGCCACACGGAGACGACGACCTTGATGCCCATTTCGTGCAGCTCATCGATCATCGCCTTCGGATCCGGCCAGTACTTCTCATCAAATTTCCAGTCGCCCTGTCTGGGCCAGTGGAAGAAATCGATCACAATCACGGAGAGCGGAATGCCTTTGTCCCGGTACGCCCGGGCGACGCTCAGCACTTCCTCCTGCGTGCGGTAGCGGAGCTTGCTCTGCCACAGCCCCAGGTATTCCTCTTCCATTTTCGGCGACCTGCCCGTCACCTGCGTGTAGTTTTCCAGAATCTGCTTCGGCGTGTCCGCGACAGTCACCCAGTAATCCAGCTCCTTCGAAGCTTCCGCGATCCACTCCGTCACATTGCTGCCGAAGGTGGCCCGGCCCACTGCCGGGTTGTTCCACAGAAAGCCGTAGCCGCGGCTCGAAAGGGCAAAAGGCACGCTCACCTGGGAATTGCGCTGCTCCAGTTCGAGCATGCAGCCCTTCAGATTCATGCAGCGCTGCTGATACTGTCCCATGCCGAAAATCTTTTCCCCGTCGCAGGATTCGAATTTCTGGACAATCCGGTAATCTCCGCCTTTGTGCGGATAATAGGTGCGGGATACATAGCGCAGGCACCGGCTCTCGTCGGAATTCGTGCCGAAATAGCTCCGGTAATACTCGTCGAGAATGATTTCTCCGTCCTTCCGGAAGGTGATGACCCCCGCCGCATTGACGTGTGCGCTGATGCGCCCGTTCGTGATCCCGCCGCAGGGTACTTCGGCGCCGGATTCCCGGTCCGTATAGGTGCCGGTCCGGATCACAGCCTGTGTCTCTTCCGGCTTCTCGGTGAGCGCCCAGTTTCTCCCTGTAAAGGCGGGCTCCCGCGTGGTGCGGACCCGGAGCGCATCTCTTCCCCATGCCTCTATGCGGATCTGTTCGCCGCCGTTTTTTGCAATCAGAACATTTTCCTGTGTCTCGAAAATCATTCCTCTTCCTCCCCGTTCAATACATCTTCTGTTTCTTCCGCCAGTTCCTCCGATTGCGCGGTCTCCGCCGGCTTCGCGGTCTCTTCCGCCTGCGCGGTCTCCTCGGGCTGCGCTTTCTTTTCCGACTGCGCGCCCCTCTCCTCCTGCGTCCTTCGCCGCAGGTCCTTCAGGCTCAGAATGCGGACCCCGCGGATCAGAAGACCCACGGCCGCCGAGAACAGCTTGATAATCAGGAAATACACCAGTGTCGTGACGATCAGCGGCAGCGTGATCTCATAGCTGCCCGTCCGGATCAGTTCATAGGCTCTCGTCAGGTCGGTCACCGCGATGAAACCGGCCACCGCCGTTCCCTTAATCAGGGACACCACCATCTCGCGGAAATCGGCCGTAATCACCGCGCCCCGCTGATAGAAAAGCCGCTCGTAAAACTCTCTTCCGTCGATCAGATCCAGGCGGTAAGCGCGCTCGGTCTTGCCGCCGTTTAAAGTCGGCGCGTATTTTTTCAGCATACTGTAGACCGATTCGCCGAAAGCAATCGTAAAGCCGATGACAGCCGCAAACATTCCGCCGACCGTGAGATCCCTGTAATAGCGATAATACAGCAGCATGATAAGCATGACCGCCGGAATCCCGTGAATCAGCCAGGTCACAAGCCGCGTCAGACTCCGGACGACCAGTCCGGTCCGGCGGCTGAGGATAAAGAAGATAAATCCGAGCGGCGTCCCGAACAGAACGGCCAGCAGTGTCATCAGCACAGTCGTCAGAATACCCTTTGCAAACACCGCGCCCCGGCCGTCGTCGACAAAGCTCCGCGTAAACCGCGCTCTCAGATCCGCGAAAAATCCGGACCGGGTGGTTCTTGCTGCCGCAGCCCGGCCGCAGATACTGATGCCGCCCGTGTAGGAAGGATCTGAGAAGCTGCCGTATTTTGCCCGGTCCTGTGTAGTGGTAATGGCACCGCACCCCGCATCGAGCTTACCGGCGGCGACATCCGCCAGCATGTCGGTGAAGGCTGTCTTCGTAAACTCCAGGCCGTATCCGTATTCCCGGCAAAATCCGACTGCCAGATCGACATCGTAGCCCACGGCCTTTCCTGCGGAGAAATAGGCAAAAGGAATGTTGCTGTCATCAAAGGCGATCCGGACGGTCCCGTTGATGTCCGGAAGAGCGGCTGCGTCCTCGCTGGTCTTGTTGTCCGTCGCTTTCCCGAACCACTTTTCATTCAGCGTATCCAGAACGCCGCTGTTTCTGCAGTTTTCCAGATAAGTATTGAACTGCTCCCGGAGCACATCGCCCCGCTCATTCTTCGGGAAGAAAAAGGCGTAATCCGATGGCTCGAGATAGCCGTCGAACAGGACAAAATCATCGCTGGCCCGCATGTGTGCCCGGATAATGGGCTCGTCGTCCGCCGCCCCGTCAATCGCGCCTGTCTGCAAGGCTTTATAGACATCGCTCCGGTTCTGATAAATCTTCAGCTGTGCCTGCGGGAGCTCCCGGCGGACCACATCGGCGAAAATATATCCGTCCGTCGTGCCGATGGTGACTGTGCTCTGATTGAAATCTTCCAGCGTCTCAGGGACAAAGGCGGCACCCTGTTTTCTGCCGCAGGCCACTGTCAGCAATAAGACCAGCAGCAGAAGTGCTGCCGTGACATATCTGATGGAAGCTGTGTGTCTTTTGTTCATTTTTCAGTCCCCGCTGCTTTCTGAACTGTTTTCTGATTCGGTTTCGGAGCTGCTGCCTGTGCTGTTTTCCGAACTGTTTTTCGTTTCGGTCCCGAAGTCCGGATCACAGGCCCGCCGGATGGAGTTCGCGCTGTCGGCCCGCTCAAAGGCCAGTGTGTAATAGTCGTCGCAGTACGGATCGTAGGGAATCTCGTAGTACTTCAGCCAGTAATAGCAGGCGTCCACCACATTCTGCGCGTTCCGGATCATGTAGTTCATGTACTTATAATCTTCTGAGTCGAGCACCTCCAGCAGGAAGGCCGCCTGCATCTTCGGGTCGCCGATGTTGAAGCGGTATTCCTCGCCTTCTCCGCCCGGACTGAACCACCGGTCCGCGAAGCGGTAAAGCGCTTCCTTTTTGTCATAGGAGGTGACCTGCGCGTAGCCGTAGCCGCCGTCCAGGTTCACCCACTCCTCATAGTCATTCACATAGCCGTTGCTGTGACCGTTGTAGCGGGACTCCAGAAAATCCCGGCGCTCGATGACTTTGCGGTTGACGCGCTCCGTGTAAACCGTGTCGTCGATGGCCCAGAGCTCCTTGTTGTAATCCTCAAGACAGGCTGCTTTAAATCTTGATTCCGCCTTCAGGTTGCACATCACGCCCAGGACAGCTGTCTTGTTGCCGTTGAAATATTCCATCAGGACGTCCCAGAGCAGCTGTTCCTCGGTTATCCCCTTCAGGGAATCGTATTTTTTCTCCTGAATGACCGGCTCATTTTTCGGCATCTCCCCTTCGGGGATTTTTTCCATCAGGGAAGTCTCTTCGACGACTTCTTTCCGCCGCAGATGACTGCCGGGCAGAATCAGCTCAAAGAGCGCAAAAAGGACCGCAGCTGCAGCGATGCCGATCAGCGTGCGCCGAAGCTGCTTCTGCCGTTTTTTCTTTCCCGTCCTTTTTCTGCCGCGCGGACGGGGCTCCCGTATGTAATCCTCCTGTGGATCGTCCCACTCCGGGATTTCAGACTCCTCCGGCTCGTCGAGCCACCCGGAGTCAGTATCATACTCTGTAATCATCTGTACCTCAGGACCTGATCTGCAGCATTTCCTCCAGAGAACCGTCGTCCTCGTACACCAGAAATTCGCGGATCGAGAACCGGACCTCCTGCCCTTCCGCAAGATCCGGGAAGGCCGCGCCGGGCGCGATCACACGGACCTGTTCACTGCCGGCGCGCACGCGGAAGTCGCTCACATCTCCTAAATAATACTTTGTTTCCAGTCTGCCGGAAAGAGTACCCGCCGGATCGATCTGCAGATTCTCCGGCCGGACGGCCACGTCGACCTTTCCGGTGAGCGGTCCGTCGTAAGGGATGCTCTGATGATCCATCTCCGTGAGAACGATCTTTCCGCCGCCGGCTTCTCCCTTAAAGAAATCGATCTTTCCGAGGAAATCCGCCACAAACGGACTGCACGGGTGATGATAAATCTCCTCGGGCGTTCCGCTCTGCTGAACACCGCCGCGGTTCACCACGAAGATCCGGTCACTCATGGCCATCGCCTCTGTCTGGTCGTGGGTGACGTAGATGACCGTCATCCCGAGACGCTTCTGCAGCTCCTTGATCTCAAAGCGCATGGACTCTCTGAGCTTTGCGTCCAGATTGGAGAGGGGCTCATCCAGCAGAAGCAGCTCCGGCTCGGCCGCCAGTGCTCTGGCGAGCGCGACGCGCTGCTGCTGTCCGCCGGACATCTCGGCCGGGAAGCGCCCGGCATAACGCGTCAGATGCGTGACCTCCAGAACGCGCTCCACTTTGCTCCGGATCTCCTCCTTCGGAAGCCTGCGGATTGTCAGCGGATAGGCGACGTTGTCGAAGACATTCATGTGCGGCCAGACCGCGTAGCTCTGAAAGACCATGCCGATCCCGCGCTTTTCCGGCGGAACGAAGGTTTTTCCGCCGCAGACCAGCCGCTCGCCGATGTAAATCTCACCGGAAGTGGGCTGGTCAAAGCCCGCAATCATGCGGAGCATCGTGGTTTTGCCGCAGCCGGACGGACCCAGCAGCGTGACGAATTCGCCGTCTTTTATGGTCTCATCAAAATCCCGGATGACAACACTTTCGCCAAAGGCTTTGGTGACGTGTCTGATGGTGACGCTTGCCATGTTCAGCAGTCCTTTCTTACTTTGTCAGTGCCATTAAAATATTCTGGTCCGGATATCAGATGGAAAACCGCCCCTTCGTGAGGCGTCCCATCACAAAATTCAGCAGGGTGACAATCAGCAGCACGGCGAAGGCCAGTGCGCAGCTCATGGGCTGGCTGGTGAAGCTCCAGTACTCATACAGCTGGAAGCCGATGGTCTTGGTGGTGCCCGAATACAGGAGTGTAGTCATCGACAGCTCGTAAAAACTCGGGATAAATATCAGGAACCAGCCGGCCGCCACCGACGGGAAAATCAGCGGCAGGGTGATTTTCAGCATGGTTCCCAGCCATCCCTGACCGCAGATCTGCGAGCACTCCTCAAGAGAAACATGGATCTGGCTCACGGCCGAGACGACCGTGCGCATGCCCATCACCAGGTGCTTGATCAGATAGGCGATGATCAGAATCGAGGCGGTGCCGTAGATACTGACGCCGAAATTACCCCGCATAGTCAGGATCAGTCCCAGTGCGAGTACGACAGAGGGCGTGCCGGAGCCGAGCGCAATCAGGAAGCCCGGAATCGACCGGCCGCGCACCTGGGTGCGCTGGAGCAGATAGCTCATCACCGCCGCGATCACAATACCGGCCGTTGCCGCAGCCGTGGCAAACAGCAGGGAATTCTTCAGGCTGGACAGCGTCTGCGTGCCGCTCAGAATGCCTTTCCAGTTGGCGAGGGTGAAGTTCCCGGCGTCCAGCAGACTTTTGCCCACATCCGTCTTAAAGGAGGTGGTCAGGATGGTGGCAAAGGGCAGGAAGATGACAACCGCGGCAAAAAGGCCAACCAGGATCGTCAGCGGAAGGCGGAAGGCGCCCAGGTGAACCAGCGTCGGCGTGGTGGACTTGCCGGAGACGGTGATGTACTGGCGTCTGGCCAGCACCACATCCGACAGAAACAGGAGAAGCAGAGCGAGCGCCATCAGAAAGACCGAGAGCGCGATCGCGTCCTGCATGCCCTGCTGCCCGCGCGCCGCATATTCGACGATGCGGGTGGTGACAGTGTTGACGTTGCCCGGCGTGCCGACAATGGACGGAATGCCGTAGCAGCTCGCCGCGCTGACATAGACCAGCAGTGCACCGGCCGTCAGCGACGGCAGCATCAGCGGCAGCGTCACACGGAAAAGCGTTTTTACCGGGGACGCGCCGGAAATCCGGCTGGCCTCCTCCAGCGAGGGATCCATTTTCTCCATCGCGCGGCTGATGGTAATAAACGCATAGGGATAATAGAACGTCGTCAGAACCCAGATCAGCCCCGGCAGTGTATAGACGTTCAGCGGTCCCGGCTGATTTCCGAGGCCGAGGATCCTGCGCAGCCACAGATTGACGATTCCCACATTCGGGTTCGTCAGACGCATCCAGGCCATGGCGCCGACATAAGGCGGAACCATGTAGGTCAGGACGAACAGGGACCGGAACATCCTGCGCCCGTACAGATCCGTGCGTCCCACCAGAAAAGCCAGCGGAAAAGCGATGAGCGTTCCCAGCAACATGGTTGCCAGGGCAGCCACGGTGGTGTTGAACAGCGCATTCCGGTTCAGCGGGTAGGACCACAGGCGTCTCAGCGTCTCCATGGTGAAGGCGCCGTCCGGGAACAGAGATTTAAACACCAGATAAAGCAGGGGCAGCATCTGGAAGACCATCAGGAAATTGATGATCAGCAGAATCAGAATCCATTTCAGATCAAAGCTCCACCGGCGCTCCTGTGCCATCCAGAGCCACAGAAGAATCACGTCCGCGATCAGCAGAATGCCCAGAAGGATAATGGTCCGGCTGTGCGAGAAAATCAGCTGATCCGCAAAGCCGACGCCGCCGCCGGCAATGAGGCGCAGTGCGTAGATCTGCTGTCCCTTGTCGCGGATTCCTTTCTTGAAGTCAGCTATATGGTCGCCAAGCGCGGTCCGGTCCGCACCGCAGCCGGTCAGGAAGATCTGCATCAGCACGGCTTCCCTCTCCTGCGGATCTGTTTTGTCAAGAAGGCTCTGCGCTTCCGGCGGCACCGGTGCCTTTTCGGAAAGCAGGCAGGTCAGCAGTTCATCCCGCATGGCCTGCGCGCGCTCCCGGGGCAGGCTGATAAGCTTTTTCCGGTCCGCCGCACTGATCCGGGGGCCGTTTGTCAGATACGTCGCGTGCAGCAGCCGGAACCGGAAGGCCTCCCGGGCCTGTTCGTTTCCGCCGGCTTCCTCACAGACCGCGGACACCTGTTCGCCGGCGCCGCTCTGCATCTGATCCCACGCATCCGCCGTGAGACGCTCCGCAAGTTCACTTAAAGCGGCGCGCTCCGCATCCGTCCGGTTTTCCAGTGCGGGCAGGATTTCCTGCTTCCACATGGCGGAAACATCTCCGGACAGCGCATGGACAGCATGAAAGCCGCTCCCCTCACTGAAGCCGGAAGCGGCCAGCTTTCTTTCACCGCCGTATCCCATAAGGATCAGGGCAATACCCGCAAGAAACAGGAGCAGCAGGCCTGCCCGCATGATCCGCGCGGACAGCCTGCGTCTTCTGTCTTCATTTTCTTTTACCGATCCGCCGTTTACTGCGTAACCTTCTCTGTCCATAAATTGTTGATTTCTTCACGCTGCTGATAGGCCTTGACCCAGTCGACGCCCATATCTTTTTCAATCAGATCCTGCGTGGGGATCGAATGAGCCGGGGGCTCCTTCATGGAGACGAGAGGTGAGTGCATATATGCCTGCTGGACAATCTCCTGCGCTTCGTCGGTCAAAAACCAGTCCGCGACGGCTTCCGCGGCTTCGATATTGACGTTTTTGGAATATTCTTCCGCCACGATCATGACCGTGGAAGGAATCAGAATGACGCCGTCATCGGGGTAGATGATCTCAAGGTTCTTCACCTCATTCCCCTTCTTCTCCTCGTCGTCAATATATTTCAGAATCGACTCCTCAAGAATCATGATGGCCGCACACTCGCCGCTCTGCAGCTTTTCAATCTGCGTGGAGCCGGATTCCCGCATGACTTTGTTCTCACCCAGCTTATCCAGATATTCCTCGCCGTACTTGTCCAGCAGCGCGACGACGGAAGCGTACGCGGAGCCGCTGGTCAGCGGATCACTCATGGAAATATATCCCTTCAAAGCGGGATCATAGGCAAAATCATGATAGGACCTGGGAATCGTCACGCCCTTTTCTTTCCACTCCGCTTCCTTCTCGGGATTGTACGCCAGAACCATGTTCAGCACACGGGCGGGATACCAGTATCCGTCCTCATCATAGGGGAAAGCGAGACGCTCTTTCGCATTTTCAACCTCAAAGGGATGCAGATAGCCGTAATCCTTCATCTCCAGCGAGAAGGCCGGCTCCGCGACCAGGAACATGTCCGCATCCAGCGGCTGATCCCGGTTGTCGCCCATTTCGCCGTAAATCTTGGTAATCAGCGCGCTGGTCCCGGAATAGAAGAAAAAGCTCCCGTCGTTGCCCGGCTTCAGATTCGGGAAAGCCTTCTTCATCGCCGCATCCATCATCTCAATGGCGAACGGATACATGGAAGTGTAAATGACCAGCTCTCCCTCAATTTCGTCATGTACCACCGCGGGCTCCGCCGCTTCGACAGTCTCCTTTGCAGCCTCAGCAGTTTCATCTGCCGCTTCCTCAGCCGCCGGCGCCGCATTCTGCCCCTGACCCTGATTTTTTCCGCCGCACGCCGTCAGAGCTGCCATTGCAAGCGCAAGAACCAGCGCGAGTGCTCTTTTCTTCATTCCGATTCCTCCTTGAGTAAAACTTCCGATGACTTAATAGTTTCCTTTGAATACCGCTTCCCGCACCGGCGGCAGATAGTCGCCGAAGTAGGATGCGAAGTCCAGCTTCAGATAATTGGCCAGATCCAGCATTTCCACCATGGTGTTGTCGTTGACGGGAATACCGTTCTCCATTCTGTCCTTCACGGCCGCGACTTCTTTCTCGCCGTGGGTATAAATCCGCTCCTGTCCCTCCGCCTTCGGGGCGTCCCGCAGCTCCTGCAGATAGGTCGAGAAGTGGGCCTTGATTTCGGCGGGATCTCCGAAGAATGCGGGATTGATCGCCGCGAAGCCGTGGCAGATTCTTCCTTTGCCTCCGGTCATGCAGTAGTTGGACGTCTCGCCCATGGAAAGAATGGAGGAGAAAATCTCACAGATCATGCCGTAACCGTAGCCCTTGTGGCTGCCCAGCTGCTCGGTGCTGCCGCCCAGCGGCATGATTCCGCCGCCGTTCTTTTTCACAATGTTGCCCAGGACATCCGGCGCGTCCGTGGACGGATGACCGTCCTTGTCCAGTGCCCAGCCCTCCGGCAGCGGCTTCTCCAGTTTGTTGTAAATCTCCAGCTTTCCGCGCGTCACCACCGTCGTGGACGCGTCGAAGAAGAAGTTGTACGGCTCGGCCGGGAAAGCGCAGGCAATCGGGTTGCTGCCCAGCATTGCAAGGCGTCCGTAGGTCGGCACCATGATGGCCTCGGAGTTGGTGCAGGAGAAGCCCATCAGGCCCTCTTTGCAGGCCATGTTGGCATAATAGCCGGCGATGCCGTAATGATTGGAATTGCGCACGGACACGATGCCGATGCCGCTCTGCTTCGCCTTTTCGATCGCCAGCGTCATCGCCTTGTGACCGACCAGCTGTCCCATCCCCTCATGCGCATCGATCACCGCCGTCACCGGCGTCTCGAAAACAATCTCCGGAACCGCCTTCGGATTGATCATGCCGTTTTCGATTCCCTTGTGGTAACGCACCATTCTCTGCATGCCGTGCGACTCGATTCCGTACAGGTCGGCAGTCAGAAGATTGTCCTGAATGATGGTCGCCTCCTCCTCGGAAAAACCGAAGGCCTGAAACGCATCCATACAGAACCGGTGCAGTGTCTCATAACTCCAGTGCTGATACGCCATAGTGCTCTCCTCGTATTATTATGTGTAGCCAATCTTTACCTGTTCTTGGTAAATGGCTATGCTGTTATGGATGCTGTGGATCAGTTTGCTTCTCCTACCACTTGATGGTTTTAGAAAGGGTCTGACCACAGCCTCCTGCTACTTT
>JAFRIW010000017.1 GCA_017432565.1 Lachnospiraceae bacterium | reverse complement strand
ATATCCTGTTCCTCAGAGCACCCTGCCGGATGCTCTGTTTGTCATGCAGTTTTCAATGTCCTGATACTCATCGTTCCTGCAAGGCAGGAACTGATTACAATCGTTAATTTCGACCTTGACTTTTAATAGTCAGTCTTTCTAAAGAACTTTACTGAAGAATCCTTTCCTGAAAAAAGAAGAATTACTCAGAAATTCTCTTTGAAGAACTTTTCGATTGCTTCCGCAGCTGCTGCTTCGTCTTCACCCTCAATGCGGATGGTCACTTCCTGGCCCTGCTTGATGCCGAGGCCCATAACCGCCAGGAGCTTGGTCAGGTTCGCTTCCTTGCCTTCCGGGCTGATGATCGTGAAGGAGCTCGCATACTTTTTGACTTCCTTGACCAGGATGCCTGCAGGACGTGCATGAATTCCAACGGGATCAGTGATGGTGTACTTGAATTCTTTCATTGTTTTTTCCTTTCTGCCGCAGCATTTAATTTGACCGGCCGGATCCTCAGACGTCCGCGCCGAATTGTGTATCCTCATAATCGTCACTGTTGGTCAGCAGGACCACGACCGTCTCCGGGTGACCGGCTGCCTTGATCTTCTCGCGGGAGAACTTCAGGATCGGCTGACCCTTCTTTACTTCTTCGTCCGCAGCGACCAGCGGCTCAAAGCCGTCGCCGTTCATCTCGACCGTGTCGACGCCGACATGGATCAGAAGCTCCATCTCGCCGGGGCCGGTAATACCGATCGCATGCTTCGATTCCGCGACGGACGAAATGACGCCGTCCATCGGTGCAAAAACGGTCTCTGCCGTGGGCTCAATGCCGACGCCTACGCCCAGTGCACCGGATGCGAATGTGGGATCCGGAATGTCTTCATAAGAGATAACGGTTCCCTCGACAGGCTGTGCAATCGTACCTGCGGAGCACTTGATGACGTCCTTTTCAGGCATCTTCCCGGCGGGAGCGGCGGCTGCTTCAGCGGCAGGAGCCTTCTTCGCACCGGCGTCCTCCTCTTTCCAGAGAATGTTGGTGAGGACAAATGCAATACCGCCGGAGATGGCAAGCAGGATGGTGTAAACAACCGGATTGTTGATGGTCAGATAACCCGGGATGCCGGTCACGCCGTAAGCCGATGCGCCGATTCCGGTCAGTGCGCCGAAGATGGATCCGGCCGCGCCGCCGATCATACCGGCGATGAAGGGCTTGAAGAAACGCATGTTGACACCGAAGATCGCAGGCTCTGTGATGCCCAGTGCAGCGGACATGGAAGACGGAACCGCGACGGATTTGGTCTTCTTGTTATGTGCCTTCAGACCGACTGCAAGGCAGGCGCCGAACTGTGCGAAGTTCGCAGCGGATGCAATCGGCATCCAGGTATTCAGGCCTGTCTCGGCGAGCATGCCGGCTTCAATGACATTGTACATATGGTGCAGACCCATGACGACGGTCCACGGATAGATCGCGCCCATCGCGCAGGCACCGACCGGATTCTTGACCAGAATCTTCGCGCCGGCGAGAACCCATGTCTCAAGCTGTGCGAAGACAGGGCCAATGATTGTGAAGGTGATATACGAAGTGACCAGAACCGTGGTCAGCGGTGTGATGAACAGATCGAGCATTTCCGGCACATGTTTATGCAGCCATTTCTCGATCTGACACATGATGAAGACGGCGATCATGACCGGGATGACGTGTCCCTGATAGCCGACCTGCTTCACCGGGAATAAGAAAATGTTCCACGTCGGAATCGCGCCCTCATAGCTCGCGACATTCCACGCATTGATCAGGCCCGGGTGAATCATCAGAAGACCGATGACCGCGCCAAGGAAAATATTGCCGCCGAAGACGCGCGCGGCGGAAATTGCCACGATACCGGGCAGGAAGACGAACGCCGCGTTCGCGACCATATCCAGGAATCCATACCAGTCGGTGCTTGCAAAGCCCGGAAGCGCTTTACCGAGAGCCTCGACCAGACCCATCATCAGACCGGAGGCGACGATAGCCGGAAGAATCGGTACAAATACATCGCCGATCGGCTTGAGCAGCTTCTTCCACAGAGGCTGGCGCTCGGCCGCCGCAGCCTTGACGTCATCCTTCGTCGCGGCAGTCATGCCGGTGATATCCAGGAACTCGTCATACACCTTGTTGACAGTTCCGGTTCCGATGATCAGCTGCAGCTGACCATTGGATTCAAACATTCCCTTGACGCCCTCCACGTTATCAAGGTAGTCCTTGTCGACCTTGCTGTTATCCTTGATAACCAGACGGAGTCTCGTTGCACAGTGTGCCGCCTGCGCGACATTGTCGCGGCCGCCGATGTGATCGACGATCTCCTGTGCACATTTACGATAATCCAGTGCCATATTCATATCCCCCTTTTTCGAATAGAAATACACTTGGGTGTAATCGTTTTCACCCAACTATGATTGTAATGTGGCTGCGGATTGTTTGTAAACTGTGGGTTCCGCCAATCTTGGCCCTCTTTTTTGTGCATATTGACCAATAACTCTTTTTAAAACCCACTTGGATGTGTCTGATTTGAATTTGTAATCGTTATCACTCTTCATTCAAAAGGCCGAGCTGAATGAAAGCTTTCTCCAGGCCATCCTCCTCCACGGACGGGCAGACCACGTCTGAAATCTCTTTCAGCGCTGCCGCTCCGTTCTCCATACAGACACTCACACCCACTGTCCGGATCATGGTCAGATCGTTCATGCTGTCGCCGAAGCCGTAGGTCTGTTCCACGGGAACTCCGAGTTCTTCACAGATCCGCAGAATACCCCGGCCTTTGTCAAAGGCGCGGTTGATCAGTTCCCCGTTCAGACATCCGTGTGCCGGTATTTCCTGAATGACAAAGTCAAAATCCTTCTCCAGCAGAGATCTGGCCTCAGCGAGCTGTTCATCCCGCTCGCACATGATGACTACTTTGTAAATCGGCCTGCCGTCATATTCTCTCATCGGACGGATGTCGAGACTTTCGGCGAGCGCCTTTCTCCACCGTTCGATCTCACTGTTTCCGCCGCCCTCCGGGCCCGCGTCCTGCAGAAAGGCGCCCAGATTTTCGTCTCCGTATGTGACATCTTTTGCCTCGATCGTGCAGAAAACACCGTTCCGGTGCAGGCTGTCAAGCGCTGTTTCGGTCTGTTCCTGTGTCATCGGCAGATCGAAAATGACACGCCCGTCCACCGTCACATAGCCGCCGGCGCTGGCCACCATACCGTCAAAGCCGTACTGCAGAACCGGTTCGAGCATTGCGTAGTTGCGGCCGGTGCAGAGAAAAACCTTGTTTCCCGCTGCCTGCGCTCCGCGGATGGCGCGCAGCGCGCTCTCGGGCGGAACATTGGAGCCGGGTGTTGTCAGCGTTCCGTCAATGTCCAGAAATATCAGCTTCATCATTAAACAGACCCCCTCTCAATGATCTTGTATCCCAGCATCATCTGCCGCATCGGCATCTCCCCTGTAACCTCCTCTTCCTGCCGCTCGATCAGTGACAGCAGCAGTGCTGCGGCGTCCTCCCCGCACTCGCGGAAATACAGGTGCGCACTTGTCAGCTCCGGAACTGCGGTGCTGCAGGCCCAGCTGTCACCGACACCGGCGATCCCGAACTCCTCCGGGATCTTCCTCCCCTGCTCCCGCAGGGCTTTCATCGCGCCGAGCGCGATCGTATCCGTCGCACAGACCGCGCCGTTCAGCTCCGGATGGCGCTTCAGCAGCTCCTTCATCCGGAGATATCCGCTCTCCGCCGTAAACTCGCAGACCATGACCGGCACCGCATTCGGATCGAGCCCGGCCTCGCGCACTGCGTCCAGGGCGCCCTGGCGCCTGTGCTGTCCCGCCGCGACGTCCTTTTCCGTCACACCCAGAAAAGCGACGCGGTCGTGTCCCCGCGCCAGCATGAGCTTCATCAGCTCCCGCACCGCGTTGTAATCGTCGTGATAGACGCAGGGAAAGCCCGGATAATTCTGCCCGGTCACCACCAGCGGCACGCGGCACTCCCGCATGGCATCCGAGAGGATCGGCGTGAGACAGGTTCCCATCAGAATAACGCCGGCGACCTGGTTGTTCTGCATGATATCCAGATAACCGAGCGCATCGCCTTCTTCGTGGTCCGTACTGCCCAACAGTGTCACATAGCCGCGCTGGCGCAGCTGCCGGGCAATGCCGGCAGTCACCTGGCTGACCGAATCGGAATGGATCTTGGGCACGATCACACCGATCTGCCGGATATGACCGGTCCGCATTGTCTGTGCCACCAGGTTCGGATGATATCCGGTCTCCTCGATGGTGCGCCGGATCCGGCTGCGCTTTTCCTCACTCAGTGATCCGCCGTTCAGATACCGGCTGACCGCCGCTGAGGAAACACCTGCCAGTTCCGCTACTTCCTTGATTGTCATATCCCTGATGCCTCCCGTGTTTTCTCAGAATTTTGTCATCAGCCAGACAAAATCATAGCCGGCCAGGGTCACACCCTGCGCCTTCTGTTTTTTTCCGGTCAGAAGGTTCTCATATTCTTCCGGCTCGTTGATCCAGGCTGTCTGCATCTCCTCGCTGAAATTGAACAGTGCGATCAGCTTCTGCTTCTTATAATACCGGCCGATTCCCAGAACGTGATCGTTATAGGGCTCCAGCAGCCAGGTGTCCGCATCATTCTCGAAAACATCGTTTTCCTTCCGGAGCGCCTCGAGTTTCATAAGACGCGAATAAACGCGGTAAGGTCTGGTCCCCTTGCGGGTGCGTCTGCGCACATCCTTCCAGGGAAGATCGCCGCGGTGCAGATAGCGGCTGTCATCCGCTTTCAGCGGGTCATCATGATAGGTATAGTCGTTGGTCTGTCCGATCTCGTCTCCGCTGTACAGCACCGGAATGCCGCTCTGTGTCAGCAGGAATGCGTGCAGCATGATATCCAGCCGGATCGCGCGGGCGAGCTTCTCTTCGTTCTTCTCGTATTCCGCCGCCTCAATTCCGCACAGGGATGCGGTAGTACCGCACAGACGCGCGTCTCCCAGGGTCGGGTCATCGTTGTAGAGCTCACCGCGGGAATCGCTTCCTTCCCACTTACCGGTCAGGTAGTCGTTCAGATATTTTTTGTGCGGCACTTCCTCCATGCCGAAATTGTGAAGGAAAGCATAGTCCAGCCCCCAGCCAATGTCGTCGTGGCACCGCAGATAATTCAGGAAGGTGTATTCCTTCGGCAGCGCAAAGACACTTTCCAGCTGATGGCGGAGCAGCCGCACATCGCGGGTCGCCACCGTGTGCCAGGTGCTCGCCATGGTCGTGACATTGTAGAGCATATGACACTCCGGCTTCTCGACTGTGCCAAAATACGGCACAACCTTCGAAGGCTCCATCACGACTTCACCGAGCAGCAGCGTGCCGGGGCAGACGATCTCGCAGGCCATCCGCATAATGCGGACGAGGGTGTGAACCTGCGGCAGATTTCTGCAGTTGGTCCCCAGTGTCTTCCAGATATAGGGCACCGCGTCCAGACGGATAATATCCACGCCGTGGTTGCAGAGGTTGAGCATATTTGCGGTCATGTCGTTGAAGACAACCGGATTGGCGTAGTTCAGGTCCCACTGATACGGGTAGAAAGTCGTCATGACCACCTTCTCCGCCTCGGGGCACCAGGTGAAATTGCCCGGTGCGGTCTGCGGAAAGACCTGCGGAACCGTCTTTTCGAACTCTCCCGGTATCACCCAGTTGTCAAAGAAGAAATACCGGTCCTGGTATTCTTTCTCGCCGCGCCGCGCGCGGACTGCCCACTCGTGATCCTCACTGGTGTGATTCATCACAAAATCCAGACACACGCTCATGCCCCGCTCATGGCAGTCCTGCGCAAGGGCCTCCAGTTCCTCCATGGTGCCGAGCTCCGGATCGACCTTTCTGAAATCCGAAACGGCGTATCCGCCGTCACTCCGGCCCTTCGGGCTCTCCAGCAGCGGCATCAGATGCACATAGTTGATTCCTGTGTCCTGCAGATAGTCCAGGTGGCTGCGGACACCTTTCAGATTGCCTGCAAAGGCGTTCGTGTACATCAGCATGCCCAGCATATCATTGCCGCGGTACCAGTCCGGCACTTCCTCGCGCGCCTCATCCCACTCCTTCAGGAAGGCAGAGCGCTCCTCGTAATACTGATAGAGCATGGAGCAGAAGTAGTTAAATGCCTGTTCATCATTGTGATACAGCTCGGCGTACAGCCATTTCAGCTCATCGTAACAGTGGTCCATACGTTTCTGAAAAACCGCATCCCATTGCATATTCTCTGACATATCTTCACCCCTGTCTGATTGAAATCTCGTTATGAAACAATTTTGGAATCGATTTCATTATAGGTGTTAAAAAAGCGTCCCCGCAACCCCCGGCGCGAAGACGCTTTGTAGAAAATCCACGATTCAATTTGTCACTTTTGTACAGGTCAGATATCCAGCATTGCACTGTAGGCAGCCAGCGCGCCGTCGGTGTCATGCGCAAGAACCTTCTTGGCGAGAACCTTGCCGAGCTGCACGCCTTCCTGGTCGAAGCTGTTGATATTCCAGACAAAGCCCTGGAACATGACCTTGTTCTCGAAATGAGAGAGCAATGCGCCGAGTGCCTTCGGTGTCAGCTGATCACCGGCGATGATGCTGGACGGACGGCCGCCCTTAAAGGTCTTGTTCGGATCCGTGTCCTGCTTGCCGCAGGCAAAGGCCACGATCTGAGCGGCCACATTGGCGCAGAGCTTCTTCTGGCTGCTGCTGCCCTGGATCTCCACATCATTCAGAATCTGGCTGCTGCGGAAACCGATGAACTGCAGCGGAATGATATCCGTTCCCTGATGAAGCAGCTGATAGAATGAATGCTGACCATTGGTTCCGGGCTCGCCGAAGATGATCGGGCCGGTCACATAGGAAATCGGCTCGCCGAAGCGGTTGACGGATTTGCCGTTGGACTCCATATCCAGCTGCTGCAGATGTGCCGGGAAGCGGGACAGTGCCTGTGAATAAGGCAGGACCGCTGTCGCGGGATAACCGAGGAAGCTTCTCTCGTAGACGCCGATCAGCGCATCGAGCAGGGCGGGATTCTTCATCAGATCTTTTTCCGTCGCAAGCTTATCCTCTTCCGCCGCGCCGTCGAGGAACTGTGCGAAAACTTCCGGTCCGAATGCGAGAGAAAGCACCGCGCCGCCGACGCCGGAGGTGGAGGAGAATCGTCCGCCGATATAGTCATCCATGAAGAATGCTTCCAGATATTCGTCGCTGTGTGCGAGCGGAGAGGTCTCGGAAGTCACGGCAATCATGTGCTTCGCCGGATCCAGACCCGCCTTACGGAGCGCATCCATGACGAAGGACTGGTTGGTCAGCGTCTCCAGCGTCGTGCCGGATTTTGACACGAGGATAAACAGTGCATGGGCGACGTCCACACTGTTCAGAACGGCAGAGGCATCATCCGGATCGACGTTGCTGATGAATTTTGCCTCCATCAGGAAGGTATTGTTCTTCTTCGCCCAGTTCTCCAGAGCCAGATACATCGCGCGCGGCCCCAGGTCGCTGCCGCCGATGCCGATCTGGACAACCGTCGTGAACTTCTCGCCGGCGCCGTTGGCGATCTCGCCGCTGTGGACCTTCCGGGCAAACGCCGCGATCCGCTCCTGCTCCTTCAGGTAGAATGCGCGCTTGTCGGTGCCGTCCGCCTCGACCTTCTCTCCCAGCTGTCCTCTGGTCAGCTGATGAAGGACCATCCGCTTCTCACCGGTGTTTACCACTGCGCCGTTGTAAAGATATTCATATTTTTCAAGAAGCTGCGCTTCCTGTGCCAGTTTTGCAAGCTCCGCGAGAATGTCGTCGTCCACTGCCTTGGCCGCGAAATTATAGGCAAGGCCTGCTGCCATCGGGACGCAGTATTTCGCGACACGCTCCGCGCCGCTCTCACCGCTCATGACCGCGGCCAGATCCACCGGTGCCGCGGATGCAAGTGCCTTGTAAGACTCTAATGTGTCAAAATTATTCCACTGAATTGTGCTCATATTCTGTCTGATCTCCTTATCAAGGTTTGTCTGAAAGTTCCGAGGTATATTATGAAATAATCTGCGGGAATTCGCAAGGGCAAGGGATTCCGCGACCGCTCCCTCGTCTGCGCTTCGCTCCGACTCGTGCGCGGCATGCGCCGCATGCCTGCGGAAATAAAAATGCTCCCTCACGCAAACAAGTTTGCGGAGGGAGCGTTTTTATTTCCTGGTCGCGTGGCTTATTGCTTCGCGTCAGATTCTCCCATCGGAGCCGAGGACTTCGACGATCTTGTGTGCAACGATCGCCTTGACGTTTGCGCGGCCGTCGGTGATGTACTGACGGGGATCAAAGTGATCCGGATGCTCGACGAAGTGCTGGCGGATACCGGCAGTCATGCCCAGACGCAGGTCGGAGTCGATGTTGATCTTGCAGACAGCACCCTTTGCCGCTTCACGAAGCTGATCTTCCGGAATGCCGATGGCATCCTTGAGTGCGCCGCCGTTCGCATTGATGATGCGGACATATTCCTGCGGAACGGAAGAAGATCCGTGCAGAACGATCGGGAAGCCGGGAAGTCTTCTTGCGACTTCGGCAAGGATATCCAGACGAAGCTTCGGATTCTGGCCGGGCTTGAACTTGTAAGCGCCGTGGCTGGTTCCGATTGCGATCGCCAGAGAGTCAACGCCGGTTCTCTTGACGAACTCCTCAACCTGATCGGGATCGGTGTACATAGCCTTGTCCATCTCGACATTGACTTCGTCCTCTACGCCGCCGAGGGTTCCGAGCTCAGCTTCTACGACAACGCCGTGCTCATGTGCATACTCGGCAACCTTTCTGGACTCCTCGATGTTCTCCTCAAAGGTGTGGCTGGAATAGTCGATCATGACAGAAGTGAAGCCGCTGTCAACACAGTCCTTGCAGGTGGCAAAATCTGCGCCGTGGTCCAGATGCAGAACCATCGGGATTTCCGGATGCAGTTCAACTGCTGCTTCGACGAGCTTGACAAGATAAATGCTGTTTGCATACTTTCTTGCGCCTGCGGAAGCCTGCAGAATAACAGGGCTCTTCAGCTCTGCCGCTGCCTCGGTGATGCCCTGGACGATTTCCATGTTGTTGACATTGAAAGCGCCGATCGCATAGCCGCCGTCATAAGCCTTCTTGAACATTTCGGTAGATGTTACTAAAGCCATTTTTGATACCGCCTTTCTATATATGTGATTAAAGTATTGAACTTTCGCAGATATTATAACGCAGGGGGAATAAAATGGAAACTGTAAATTCGCCGTTGGTTAGCTAACATTAACCCGTTTTTTCCGGACAACGAAAAAACGACAGTGCTTGGGGGGACTGTCGCTTTCGAGAAGGTATTCTTCTTATGGGGTATAGCAAAAACTTATAATGTATTGGGGGGTTACGCCTATTATACTATCATGCGCCTACCGGCCGGTAAATCCATAGGTTTCACAAAATTCACAAAATCGTTTTCGTGTTTTTGTGCAGGTTCGCCAAGCATCAGGCGCTGCGCACCTCCTGAAAGACCTTTTCAAACTCTTCGCTGCCGATCTTCTCTTTCTCCAGCAGCAGCTCTGCTGTCCGCTCGAGAACCTCGCGGTTGTCAAGAATGATCTTTTCAGCCTTCTGATAGCATTCATCAATCAGACGCCGCACTTCGCAGTCGATCTCGCCCGCGATCAGCTCGCTGTTTTTCGTGCTGTGCCCGAGGTCGTAGCCCAGGAAGACATCCTCTTCTTCCTGTTCGTAATTGATGGTGCCGATGTTCTCGGACATGCCGTACCGCGTCACCATGCGGCGCGCGATGGCAGTCGCCTTCTTGATGTCGGAGGACGCGCCGGTGGTGATATCCCCGAAAATGATATCTTCCGCAATCCGTCCGCCCAGGCTGACCATGATTTCCTGAAGCATTCTGCTCCTGGTCATGAACATTTCATCCTTTTCCGGAAGCGGCATCGTGTAGCCCGCCGCGCCGCGGCCGGTGGGAATAATCGAAATGGTGTAGACCGGACCTACATCCGGAAGCTCGTGGAACAGAATTGCGTGGCCGGTCTCATGGTAAGCGGTGATCTTCTTCTCCTTATCGGAAATGATCCGGCTCTTTTTCTCGGGACCGATCCCGACCTTGATGAAGGAGCTCTTGATATCCTCCTGCGTGATATAAGCGCGGTTCTGCCCTGCTGCCAGAATGGCTGCCTCATTGAGCAGATTCTCCAGATCCGCGCCGGTAAAGCCGGCTGTGGTCCGCGCAACTTCTTCGAGGTTGACATCTTCCGCCAGCGGCTTTCTGCGCGCGTGTACTTTCAGAATCTCCTCGCGGCCGCGCACATCGGGCAGTCCGACGGTAATCTGCCGGTCAAAACGTCCCGGCCGGCGGATCGCCGGATCCAGGATGTCCACGCGGTTGGTCGCCGCCATCACGATAATGCCCTCGTTCACCGAGAAGCCGTCCATCTCCACCAGCAGCT
>JAFRIW010000016.1 GCA_017432565.1 Lachnospiraceae bacterium | reverse complement strand
CATTGCGCACAATGAGTCACTGAACCTGTCCCCCTGACTCCCTTCTGCTGTGGTAAAATAGCAGGGAGGCTTCGGAAACCTGATTTCAGGATATTTGATCTCATTCATCCGGAACCGGGAAAATGAGTACAAAAAATGAGAGCAGGTTATAAGGCCTCTCACAGAGAAAACATTTTTTTTGTACTTATTCATGAGGAAGCAAGTGGTTGAGTTCAATTTCAGTGCAGGTGGGATCCCGGTCGGGGAAGAACGGAATACATTTGTTGTACTCAGTAATAAGCAAGCTTGCTTTTGAGTACAATTGTTGGCGAAACAGAATTCCATGGATGGAAAAACAGACACATTTGTTGTACTCAAATGAACTGAAACGGCAGAATGGGTGAAAACAACACCCGGAGGACCATCAACAACACCCGGAGGACCATCAACAACACCCGGAGGACCGTCAACAACACCCGGAACACCGCTCACGCTGCCGGGCGAGGAATGAAGGATATCAGGAAATAACTGCTTATGCAGAACACGGAGCTGGAATCCGCGCTGCGCCTTCTGGGTGCACAGCCGGAAGATTCCGCACTTGTTATCAAAAGAAAATACCGGGCGCTGGTGCGGCGCTATCATCCGGACGAGGCCGCCGGAGGCGGAAGCGATATCGGAACAAATGAGAGCGGCGCGTCGGCGGAGGCACTGAGGCGGATCATCCGGGCATATGAGACGGTGCGGAGCGCCCCGCATGAGTCCCTGAAGTCTGTGCTCAGGCAGGCGGCGGAATGTAATCCGGCTGCTTTCTGCGTCAGGGTGCTGTACGGTTCGCATGACCTGTTCGGAGAAGTGCAGGAAGATCTGTACGTGCGGGGAACAGACCGCTATTTCTGGGATCCGGATGAGGAGGAATTTCTCCTTTTCATGAAGAGTGTCAATCAGGCAGCGCGAAGACTTCTGGAAGATGACGAGGACCTGACGTATCAGCTGAAGCTTTTTCATCTGCTGGTGCAGGAATATATCCGTCCGCTATACTGTCTTGAGAAGCTCGCCGAGAGCAGTGAGAAGTGCGCGGACGGAAGCAGAATTTATGAGGTGTCTGCCCGGATGCCGGCGCGTGCCGGGATACAGGCCATGTATGACGGTCCCGATCCGGAAATCTGTGAATGTGTTCTGAGCGGGACAAAAATCTGCGTGATTCTGCCGGACGGAACAAGACAGCAGATTTCGCTGGAGGAGGACGGCTGTTATTATCCGCTTGCTATGATGATGGCAAGAGACGCGGCAGAACTGAGCGCCGGGACCCGGAGAGTAAAGAATGGACAGAACCGTCAGAGCAGCAGCACATTGGACAGCACAGAAAGAAAAAGAATCCGGGGCACCGGAAAAAAGAAAGAAACCATCCGTCTGATTCTGCGGGTCCATGTCACAGACCCGGAAAGAGCATCCGCAGCCGGATGCAGCAGTGCGGAAATACGGAACCTGCTGGAGGAGCACAGATATGTTTTATCTCATTAAGGAGACACTGGAACCCTGCAGTCTGAAAGAACTGCAGCGCGGCGACTGCCAGTATGTCGCGGTGCTGACGCCGGGAGAATGGCAGAGGAGTGCCGACAGTTTTGACATGTTCATCGATCTGGATCTGGATGCGCAGGATGACGAGGAGTCCCGCGCAATGGTGAACTATGACTCTCTGACCGGCATGCTGGTGATTCCGGACCGGGAGCACATCGCGGATGTAAGTCATCACTTTGCCTTTGCCCTGGACGAAAAGGGCATCGTGCTGATCTGTGCGACGGATTATGCGGAGCGGCTGGTGCAGAAAATCATGCGGACAAGGCGCTGGAAGCTGCCGAGCCTGGAACGATTTATTTATGATCTCCTGGAGCAGATCATTGACCGGGATCCGCAGCTGCTCTCCCGGATTGAACTGGAGCTGAACCGGACCGAGGAGGCCATTCTGCACGGGGAGATCGAGGAATACCCGGCCAGACTGAACGCACTGCGGGGAGACCTCCTGGACCTTCGCCTGCACTACGAGCAGCTGATCGATATCGGGCAGGAGCTGGAGGAGAATGAAAACGGCTTCTTCAAAGCGGAAAACCTGCGGTACTTTCATCTGTTTACCAGCCGCGTGCAGCGGCTGAGCGAGACGGCCGGCGTGCTGCGTGACTATATCATGCAGCTGCGTGATCTGTCGCAGTCGGAACTGGCCGTCCGGCAGAACCACATCATGACCATTCTGACGGTCATCACGGCAATTTTCATGCCGCTGACCCTGATTGCCGGCTGGTACGGCATGAACTTCCGATACATGCCGGAGCTGGAGTGGAAATTCTCGTACCCGGCTGTTTTTATCGTCTGTCTTCTGATTGCCGTGCTCAGCCTGTGGTATTTCAAGAAGAAAAAGTGGCTTTGAGCGAAAGAGTACAAAGGGACATTTTCTTATGGGCAAAATCGCGATCTACGGGGCGGGCCAGGCCGGCCGCATGGTTTTGAAATGGCTGCCGGGGCATCAGGAGGCAGTCTGCTTTCTGGACCGGGATCCCGCAAAACAGGGAAAAAATATAGACGGTGTGCCTGTGTGTGCGCCGGAGGAACTGACCGCTGCCGAGTGGGAGAGCCTGACAGAGGTCGTGATCGCTGTCATGAAGCGGGAAGCGGCGGAAGAGATTACCGCTGATCTGCGCGGGCTCGGTTTCCGGAACAAAGTCACAGGAATCACTTCTTTCCGGGATACTCAGGACGTGCGGCTTGCGGTGCTTCGTCTTTATGCGCAGCAGATCCGGGAGAAAAAGGTTCCGGGCGCAGTCGCAGAGCTGGGTGTATTCCGCGGAGATTTTTCAGAGGAAATCAACCGGGAATTTCCGGACAGACAGCTCTTTCTTTTTGATACTTTCGAAGGCTTTGACGCTGCGGATATCGCTGCGGAGGATCAGAAGACGGCGCAGCATCCCTACGGCGGAAGAATGGATTTTTCCGGGACAGACATCGAATCCGTCCGCGCCCGTCTTCCGCATCCGAAGCAGGCGGTATTTGTAAAGGGACGTTTCCCGGAGAGCCTTGGACAATTTGAAAACCCCTCTGATTCTTCTGCAGACCTGCCGGATTCTCCTGCTGCACTGCCGGAGCAGTTTGCACTGGTCAGTCTGGACGTCGATCTGTATGAGCCCACCCGGCAGGGACTGGAGTGGTTCTGGCCGCGCCTCGCACAGGGCGGCATCATTCTGATCCACGACTACGCGGGAACCCAGTATCCGGGTGTAAAGCGGGCCGCAGATGAATTTTGCCATAAAAGAAATCTGCATCTTCTTCCGCTCCCGGACCTTCACGGGACAGCGGTGCTGATGAAACAGGGCGGGGTGCCGGGAGAGAGCGGCGAAGACGAAGCGGGAACTGAGAAACCCGCCGCATCTGTGCGGCGCATCGTGCTGATGCGGCACGGTGAGCGGGAGCACAGCCACGAGTCCCGTTACGTCGGACGCACCGATGATCCGCTGACGGAGCACGGCGCTTTCCAGGCATATCTGTCCGGGAAGTGGCTTGCGGAGAACATGCCGTCTGTCGGAAAAATTTACGCGAGCCCGATTCCGCGATGCGTCCGGACGGCCAATGAAGCCGGAAGAGCGATGGGTTTTGCGCCGGAGGAGATAGAGCACGTTGACGGTCTGCAGGAAGTGTATCTGGGCGAGTGGGAGAACAAGACCCGCGCGGAGATGCTTGAAACCGATCCGGAGCGGGTCCGCGAGCGGGAGTCGCACCTTGGCAGTTTTGTCTTTCCGGGCGGCGAGAGTTTCATCGCGGGCGGCGCGCGGCTGATGAACACCATCAATGCGCTGCGGGCACGGACAGAGGGAGATTTCCTGGTCGTCACCCACGCCGGTGTTCTGCGCGGATATCTGGCGCTGCTGCGGCAGGTGGACGCAGATCAGAAGATGGACGATCTTCCTCCCTGCGCGGGCATGATCATTCTGGAGGACAGCAGCGCGGATGCGATGCCGCGGATCGCGCGGGAGCCTTTTGCCCCGGAGGAGCGGTTGGATGATGAAGAGGAACTCGGGCGTCTTTACACGAAATACGGGACGCCGGAGCCGGTGATCCGGCACATGCGCAAAGTGGCGCAGACAGCGGAAGACATCATGCGCAGGAGTGCGTATAATGGAGACAGACTGCGGCCGGTGCGGGCAGCAATGGTGCACGATCTTCTGCGTGCACAGCCGGATCACGAACGGGCCGGCGCCGCGGCACTGATCAAAGAGGGCTACCGGGAGCTGGCGACGATCGTCGCTCTGCACAACGATGAAAACATCGACGTGAGCGGAGACGGGCTGACTGCCGCCGAAATTCTCTATCTTGCGGACAAGCTCTCGGCCGGAGACCGCTCTGTGACCCTGGAAGAGCGGTTTGAAAAAAGCAGGGCAAAATGTGTCACGCCCGAGGCACTGGCGCATCACGAGGCGCGTTATCGCAAGGCGCGCGCTATTCAGGACAAAGTTGAAAGACTTGCCCGGAGAGAGGACAGCGCTGCGAAATAACTGCATTGAAGCAGAGGAAAAGACGTTGAAAAACGCGAAGCGGGAAACCATCAGCAACAGACAGGCACACAGGATTATTGCGCTCCTTGCGGGAGCACTTTTTGTGCTGTTCCTGCTGTCCTTCCTGCTGGGCCGTTTTGATGTTCCGCTGCGCGAAGTGATCCGGATTCTTCTCAGCAGGATCATTCCGATCAGACAGACCTGGACGGACCGGATGGCCGTCGCAGTGATCAATATCCGGCTTCCGAGAATTCTGCTGGCATGCCTGGTCGGCTGTTGTCTGACTGCAGCAGGCATTTCCTATCAGACCGTTTTCCAGAATCCCATGGCGGCGCCGGACATTCTGGGCGCCTCTTCCGGCGCGTGCTTCGGCGCGGCGCTGGCGATCCTGCTGCACGCGGGGCGCGTTGGCGTCACGGTGTCGGCTTTTGCCTTCAGCATGCTGAGCGTCTTCCTGGTTTACCTGGTCGGGAGCAGGACGCGCGGCAACCGGATTATGAGTATTCTGCTGGCGGGCGTCATGATCAGCTCGCTGTTCTCCGCCGGCACTTCCTATGTCAAACTCGTGGCGGATCCGACCAACCAGCTGCCGGCCATTACCTACTGGCTGATGGGCAGCCTCTCGGGCGCCACGCTGAATCAGGTGGGGTATGCGCTGATTCCGATGGCAGCAGGCCTGATCATTCTGTTCCTGCTGCGCTGGCGGATCAATCTGCTGACTCTCTCGGGAGAGGAGGCGAAGGCGATCGGCGTCAACACGGGGCGCCTGCGGCTGTGCGCGATTCTGTGCGCCACACTCCTCACGGCCTCCAGCGTCGCGGTCAGCGGTATGATCGGCTGGGTCGGTCTGGTGATCCCTCATCTGTGCAGAAAACTGGTGGGCAGCAACTGCCGCTTTCTTCTGCCGGCGGGCATGCTGTTCGGCGCCATTTTCCTGCTGCTGGTGGACAACCTCTCCCGGAACCTGCTCTCCGTGGAAATTCCGATCGGTATTCTGACGGCCTTCATCGGCGCGCCGTTCTTCCTGTTCCTCATGACCAGAAGGGAGACGCCGGTATGAAGCTGCAGGTTGAAAATCTGACGTACGAATATCAGGACAGCCCGATTCTGAAAAACCTTTCCTTTGAGGCGGAGAGCGGTGATTTCATCTGCGTGATCGGACCGAACGGAGCGGGCAAAAGTACGCTGTTCCGATGCATCTTAAATTTTCTGCCGGATTACGGCGGCACGATCCGTCTGGACGGCAGAAACATAAAGGAGATCGGCCCGCGGGAGCTCTCTTCCTGCATTTCCTATATTCCGCAGATTCACCGGCCCACCTTCGGCTACAGCGTGCTGGACACCGTGCTGATGGGGATGGCAGGCCGGATTGCGGTTTTTTCAAAACCGGGCCCGTCCGAGATCCGCGAAGCCGAACAGGCACTGGACAAAATGGGTGTACTGAGGCTGGAAGATCGTGATTTTGCAAGACTCAGCGGCGGCGAACAGCAGCTGGTCCTGATCGCCAGGGCCATCGCGCAGAAGGCGCAGATCCTGGTGATGGACGAGCCGACGTCCGCGCTGGATTACGGAAACCAGTACCGCGTCCTGGGACAGATCCGGGAGCTCTCGGAGCAGGGATACCTGGTCCTGCTCTCCACCCATCATCCGCAGCACGCGCTGCAGTATTCAACCGGCGTGCTCGCGCTGAATAAAGGCGGACCTGCCCTGCAGGGTGCGCCGGAGGAAATTCTGACACCCAGACTGATCCGGAAACTGTACGGCATCGAAGCGGAGTTTTTAAAGACGCCGTCCGGAACGGTTATTCTGCCCAAGAGGCAATGAATAAATAAGGAGGATGCAGATTATGAAAAAGAGAGCAGTTCGACTCACAACAATCCTGACAGCCGCAGTGCTGTCCATGTCGGTGTTCGGCTGTGCAGCCATGCCGGCAGCCACGCCTGCCGCGGAAGCGGAGGCACCCGCGGAAACCGCGGAGGAAGCTCCCGCGGAAGCTGCGGAGGAAACCGCCGAGGAAGCCGCCGAAGAAGCGGATGCACCCGTCGAGGAAGCGGAAACGGAAGAAGCCGCCGCGGAAGAAACTGCGGATGCGACCCGGATCTTTACGGACTCCGCCGGACGCGACGTTGAAGTGGATGCGGAGATTACCCGCATTGCGGCGACCGGGCCGCTGGCGCAGATCGCGTTGTATGCCATCGCGCCGGACCTGATGGTGGGCTGGACCTCCGACTGGAGCGAGGCATCGGAAAAATACATTCCGGAAGAGTATCTCGCACTGCCGGTCCTCGGACAGCTTTACGGCGGCAAGGGAGAGATGAACCTCGAGGAACTGCTGGCGGCCGATCCGCAGGTCGTGATTGATTTTGGCCAGCCGAAGGCTTCCATCGTGGAAGATCTGGACGGTCTGCAGGAGCAGACGGGCATTCCTTTCGTCCACATCACGGCTTCTCTTCTGGAGACCGGCGATGCCTACCGGAAGCTGGGCGAGCTGCTCGGCCGGGAGGAAGAGGGCGAAGCGCTCGCGGCCTACTGCGAAGAGACTTGTGAGAAGTGCCTCGCGGCAGCGGAGGCCTCCGAACCTGCGAAGCTCCTGTTTATCACCGGAGAAAACGGCCTGAATGTCATCGCGAAGGATTCGTTCCACGCGGAAGTCGTGGATCTTCTGGCCGATAATCTCGCCGTTGTAGACGAGCCCTCCTCCAAAGGAACCGGAAATGAGTCCGATCTGGAGCAGATCATGAACTGGAATCCGGAAGTGATCATCTTCGCCCCGGACAGCATTTATGAGACGGTGGGCGAGGATCCCGCCTGGCAGACCATTCCGGCCATTGCCGATCAGCGGTACTATGAAGTGCCCGCGCAGCCGTACAACTGGATGGGCTTCCCGCCCTCCGTGCAGCGCTATGCCGGCATGCTGTGGCTCGCGAAGACACTGTACCCGGATGCGGCCGACTATGACCTGAAGGAAGAGATTGTCAAGTACTATGATCTGTTCTATCACTACGAGCTGACGGACGAAGAGTATGAGGAACTGATGGAAAAGGCGCAGTAAGGAATGCGGAGCGGAAGAGATATCGGAAGCGCTTCCGAAGACCGGGAGAGAGCAGTGAAAGGAGCGGCGTTATGAAAAATCTGTTTACGAGAATTCTGTATGAAATCGATGAAGAGAAAGATCTGATTCTGGCTCTGATCATCGCGGACAGCGGCTCCGCGCCCAGAGGAAAGGGCTCCGCCATGCTGGTTGCCCGCACGGGGCAGCTGATGGGGACGATCGGCGGCGGCGCCGTCGAGAAGAAGTCAGAGCTGCGCGCCATGGAGCTGATTGATCTGAAGCAGTCGGAGGTTCATGCGTACCAGCTGCATCAGAATAACGTCGAGGATATCGGCATGGTCTGCGGCGGCGACGTGGATGTGCTGTTCCAGTTCATCGACGCCCATGACCCGGCCTGGAAGGAACTGGCCGGGGAGGTTCTGCGCAGAATTGATGCAAAAGAAGCGGGCACCCTTGTCTTCCGGCGGGGCGGGTCTGTTCCGGAGCTGATCGACGTCACGGGCATGTGCCCCTCGGACCAGGCTGCGGTCTGCGACGATCCGGACGTTCTTTACCGCATGCCGCTGCCGGTACAGGAACGGGCACTGATCTTCGGAGCCGGTCACTGCGGCCGGGCGCTGGCACCGATTCTGGAGAGTGTGGGTTTCAGGACGGTCATCTACGACAACCGGGAGGAGATGCTCACGAAGGAGCGCTTCCCGGGAGCGGAAGAGAGGGTCTGTGCTGATTTTGCACAGATCAGCGATCACCTGAAGGTCACGGAAGAAGATTATGTGGTCATCATGACGAGCGGCCATGTGAACGATTATACCGTGGAGGAACAGATTCTGCGGCAAAAGACGGCTTACATCGGCGTCATCGGCTCAAAGAGAAAGACACAGACCGTGAACGAAAAACTCCGTGCGGCCGGTGTCCCGGAAGAAGTGATTGCAACTGTCCACGCGCCGATCGGCCTCTCCATCAAGGCGGTCACGCCGGAGGAGATCGCGATCAGCATCGCGGGCGAGATGATTTATGAGCGGGCAATGAGGAGAGAGCAGAATCAGTGAGTGTCCTCTGATCTGTCCGACCGGAACGGACCGGGCATCGTCTCAAACAGTTCTTCCGCCTTATTACGAAGTGTATCCGAAAGCTGCTCATAATATGTGAGCAGCTTTTCTGCGCTCTCCGTCAGCTCGCTGTGGCTGCCGTGGGAACCACCCTGGGTGCGGTGAACAAGCGGCATGCCCAGCTGGCTCTCCAGGCGGCGGAGCGCGTTCCAGCCGCTTGAGTAGGAAATCTGCATCCGCTGGCAGGCGCTGCGGACGGAATTTGTCTCCTTTACCAGGGTCAGCAGCATCGCGATGTTCTCATCGAAAAACTCCGTCTCCTTCGCGAAGGATAGGCGGACGACGGGACGGATCATCTGCCGGTTGTGATATTTCAGAAGTTCGTGATAATCATCCGGCGTGTCGGCGTCGTGCAGGACGCCTGCGTCCGTGACGGGAACCTGCTCCATGGGCACGTCAAGCCGGGAGAGCGCGCCGCGCAGTCCCCCTTCTCCGGAGTCGTTCAGCAGTGCGTCGATCAGCCCGCAGGAAATCAGAATCGGATGCCCGGTCTGACCGTCACACACAGGACAGGCCAGCGGAGCCTCGCAGGCCATCATGGCGCGGACGGTCCCGGCCGTGAAAAGCGGAATGTCCACCGGGGTAAACAGAACCCGGTCGCATTTGTCCTGAATATAGGACAGCCCGATCTTCACCGAGTCAAACATCTGCGTGGTTTCGTACTCTTCATTGCGCAGAAACACGATGCCGTTCCCGGCCAGATGCCGCTCAAGCTGAAGCGCCTGATAACCCGTTACCATCACAATTTTGCCCACGCCCGCCTGACGGAGCGTCGCCACAACCCGCTGTGCGATGGAGATGGATCCGATGTTGAGCATGGGTTTGAAATCGCCCATCCGTGAGGACATTCCCGCTGCTGTGATCACTGCGCCTGTCTGCATGCTTTTACCTGCTTTCAAAAAAATAACGGATTACTTTTCGATTCGCGTTCCCTATCAGTATAGATGATCTGTTTCAAACTGTAAAACCCCGGAAAAGAATCAAAATATGGTGATATAAACGAAAATTGCACTCAATAATGACTGCCTTATGTAAAAAATGCACAAAAAAAGCCCCTTCTTTTCTGTGAATTGTATTTGGATACAACTTGAAAGCGTTTTCAGTACAAGCATAAAATTTTAATAGTAGGTATTCAGCGAAGTATGTGCTTCAGGAGGGAGTATGGAAGGCGAATTGTTTGAGATTTCCGCAAGCATGGTCACAGTCGAAGTGCGAGATGAGCACACCGGGACTGTGTACCGCAGGGAATTGCCGATCGATTACTATGAAAACGCCAATTTCCTGCGCCTCTCCGGTGAAAATCTGGACGGGAGCACCTCGCAGCTCGTGTTCTACACAGCCAGAGGGCTGGAGAGAGTACGTGATCTGACCGGAAAAGGGGCTGATCACGATCCCTGCGGCGGACACAGTCAGACTTAATGCACATACAGGTGGGTTCATTAATTTATTTGTTTCAAGGAGGTGACAGTATGATTCGTAAGACACTTATCATCAACGGTGTGACACGCCAGCTGATCCTGGATCAGGACGAAACCCTGGCCAAGGTGCTGCGTGAACACCTGCTCCTCACCGGCTGTAAGATCGGCTGCGGCGAGGGACACTGCGGCGCCTGCAACGTCATTATGAACGGCAAGGTGACCAAGTCCTGCGTCGTGAAGATGAGCCGCGTTCCGGACAATGCGGAGATCACCACCATCGAGGGCGTGGGCACTCTCAGCGACATGCATCCGCTGCAGGTGGCCTGGATGGCACACGGCTGCGCACAGTGCGGCTTCTGCACACCCGGCTTCATCATCAGTGCGAAGGTTCTGCTGGAAGAGAATCCGAGCCCGACCAGAGAGGAAGTACGCGACTGGTTCAACAAGACCAGGAACCTGTGCCGCTGCACGGGCTACAAGCCTCTGATTGATGCCGTGATGGATGCGGCAGCAGTGCTGCGCGGCGAGAAGACCAAGGAAGATCTGGTATTCCAGCCGACCGGCGACAGCATCAAGGGAACCAAGTATATCCGTCCTTCGGCAGCACAGAAGGTCACCGGAACCTGGGACTTCGGTGCGGATGATGCCCTCAAGATGCCTGAGAACACCCTTCGTCTTGCACTGGTTCAGGCGAAAGTTTCCCATGCAAACATTCTCGGAATCGATACCTCCGAGGCAGAGAAGATGCCCGGCGTCTTCAAGATCATCACCGCGAAGGATATCGTTGCGGCAGGCGGCAAGAACCGCATCAACGGCCTGGTCATGCTTCCTCTGAACAACAAGACAGACGGATGGGAGAGACCGGTTCTGTGCGACGATAAGATCTTCCAGTTCGGCGATGCGATCGCGATCGTAGCGGCAGATACCGAGGATCATGCAAGAGCAGCTGCGGATGCCGTCAAGGTTGACATCGAGGAGCTGCCGGCTTACATGAACGCCATGGATGCCATCGCGGAAGACGCGATCGAAATCCATCCCGGCATTCCGAATGCGTACTATGAGACCAACTGCATCAAGGGACCTGATTTTGACTTCGACAGCGCACCGAACGTTGTTGAGATCGAGAGCTACTGCTCGCGTCAGCCGCACCTGCATCTTGAGCCTGACTGCGGTTATGCTTACATTGATGAGGACGGCATGGTCACGGTCCACAGTAAATCGATCGGTATCCATCTGCATATGCCGATGATCGCCGACGGTATCGGCGTTCCGATGGAGAAGCTTCGTCTGGTTCAGAACCACGCGGGCGGCACCTTCGGTTACAAGTTCTCGCCGACCAACGAGGCACTGCTCGGCGCAGCTGCCAAGATCTGCCAGAGACCTGTTTCCCTGGTCTTCAACCAGTTCCAGAACATCACCTACACCGGCAAGCGCTCGCCTGCATTCATGCACATCAAGCTGGCAGCGGATGAGAAGGGCAAACTGCTCGGTCTGTGGGGCAACAACTATGTGGATCACGGCCCGTACTCCGAGTTCGGCGATCTGCTGACACATCGTCTGAGCCAGTTCACCGGCGCAGGTTATCACATTCCGACCATCCGCAACAAGTCGACGACGGTCTTCACGAACCATGCATGGGGCTCCGCTTTCCGTGCATATGGCTCGCCGCAGTCCTTCATGGGCTCCGAGATCGCGATCGATGTACTGGCAGCGAAGATGGGCATGGATCCGTTCGATATCCGTGAGCTGAACTGCTACAAGGAATCCGAAGGCTCCACCACCCCGACCGGTTACAAGCCGGATGTCTACTGCCTGGAAGAGATGTTCAAAGAGGCGAGACCGCTGTATGAGGCAGGCAAGAAGAGAGTCGCTGAGAAGAATGCCGCTTCCGACGGACGTTATAAATACGGCATCGGCGTATCTGTCGGTGTTTACGGCTGCGGACTTGACGGCGTTGACTCCTCGCAGGCTTACGCTGAGCTGAATCCGGACGGAACCGTCACGATCTACGTCTCCTGGGAAGATCACGGACAGGGCGCAGACATGGGCGCACTGGTATCCGCACATGAGACCCTGCGTCAGGCAGGCATCACGCCGGATATGATCCGCCTTGTCATGAACGACACCAAGTACACACCGAACTCCGGCCCTGCAGGCGGATCCCGCTCGCAGGTCATGTCCGGAAACGCATGCCGTCTGGCGGCTGAGAACCTGCTGGCAGCAATGCGCAAGGACGACGGCACATATCGCACCTATGACGAGATGAAGGCCGAAGGCATCGAGACGAAGGTTCTGGGACAGTGGGTTGCGACCTACTGCGCAGATCATCCGGTCGATCAGGCAACCTCTCAGGGCGAGCCGTTCTCCGTCTACATGTACACGATCTTCCTGCCGGAAGTCTGTGTCGACACTGAGACCGGTAAGGTCAAAGTCGAGAAGTTTACATGCGTGGCGGATGTCGGTACAATTATGAACAAGCTCCTTGTCGACGGCAACTTCTACGGCGGCCTGGCACAGGGCATCGGCCTTGCACTGAGTGAAGACTTCGACGATCTGTCCAAGCACACGAACCTCATGAGATGCGGTATTCCGTATCCGAACGATGTGCCGGATGACATCGAGCTGCACTATGTACAGACCTATCGTCCTGAGGGCCCTTACGGAGCAGCAGGCTGCGGCGAGGCTCCGCTGGATGCACCTCACCCGGCAATCCTGAACGCGATTTTCAACGCGACCGGTGCCCGGATCACCAAGATCCCTGCAAGACCGGAAGTTGTTCTGGCAGCGCTGCAGGAACTGAAGGCATAATTGCTGACGGACAGTTTTGTCCGCTGAAACAAGTTGCGGAGAGGCGGGCAGCCGCCTCTCTGCTTTTTTTAGAGAAATCATTTCGGAGATGGCAGACCTATGATGGATGAACAGATCAGAATTGAAGAACGGGGATCCACCCATGTCTACCGCCAGATCAAGATGCTGTCGGAGGAGGAGCTGGTCCTCAGGGAGAACCGCTGTGTCTATGAGCAGCCGGCGTACTGTGTCGCCGCCTGCCCGCTGAAGCTGGATACGAAGGCCTTCATGGATGCCGCCGCGAAGGGCCAGATCGATAAGGCGCTGCAGCTCTATGAAAAAATCGCCCCATTCCCGGCCGTTCTGGCAGCGGGCTGCGAGGCACCCTGTGAGCGCAAGTGCAAGCTGTGCGAGCTCGGCGAGGGCGTCGCAGTGCGGGATGTGGAGCAGGCAGTCGTCCGGTTCGGTAAGCGGCCGACCGTCAAAGGCTTCCTCCGGATGAAGAAAAAGCAGACCGTTGTCCTCTTCGGCAGCGGGCTCTTTATCCTGTTCCTGACCGGCGAACTGGTGAAAAAGAATTATCCGGTCACACTGGTCTGTCCGCAGAAGGACCGGGAGCAGTGGCTTCGGGCCGCCGCGGAGCAGGCAGGCATTCCGGAAGACGCCATTCTGCACGACGTCCGTCTTCTTGATAAAATGGATCTGACTTTCCGCGGAGAAGAAATGCCGGACGCGCAGCAGATCCGGGCGGCTGCGGAGGAATTCAGCGCGGTCTGCGTCAGCCCGTCTCTGACGGGAAGTCTGTTCCCGGAGGCCGCGCCGGACGAAGCGCTGATGTATGAGCGCAGCCTGCACATTGTGACCGGCGCCGGGAAGTCTGAGGGAGGCGTTCTGGCTGCCGCCGAAGCTGCCAAGCGCGCCGCACTGTCTGTTGACCGGATTGTTCAAAAGCTTGATCCTTCCAATATGCGCGGCACCGAAGGCGCGGTGGAGACCCGGCTTTATACCAATCTCGAAAAGGTACAGCCTTCCGCCCGCCTGCCCCGTGACACGGCAGAGGGATACTCTCAGGAGCAGGCTGTCCGGGAGGCGCAGCGCTGCATTCAGTGCCACTGCGACGAGTGCATCAAAGGCTGCGCGTACCTGCAGCATTATAAGAAATTCCCCCGGATTCTGACCCGGGAAATCTACAACAACGTCGGCGTCATCATGGGCGACCATATGATGAACAAGCCCATCAACGCCTGTTCTTTGTGCGGGCAGTGCACGGTCACCTGCCCCAACGGCTACGACATGGCCGAGATCTGCCACCGGGCGAGGCAAAATATGGTTTCCACCGACAAAATGCCGCTCGCCCCGCATGAATTTGCGCTGCTGGATATGCTGTTCTCCAACCGCGAGGCTTTCCTGTCCCGGACACAGCCGGGTTATGAGACCTGCCGATACGTCTTCTTCCCGGGCTGCCAGGCCGGTGCAATCGCACCGGAAACCGTGCGCGCAGCCTGGACGGACCTGAGCAGCAGGCTGGAGGGCGGTGTCGCCCTGATGCTCGGCTGCTGCGGAGCGATCTGCGACTGGGCGGGGCGCTACGAGCTGTATGACACGGTCAAAGAGTTTATCGACCGGGAGCTGGAAAAGCTCGGGGGCGGTGTGCGGCCGATCGTCATTGCCGGCTGCCCCACCTGCATGAAGGAACTGAAAGCGCATGAAGGCCTGGAGGTAAAGGGCATCTGGGATGTGCTCCTGGAAATCGGCCTGCCGGAGGGCGGCAAAGGCCTGGACCGCCCGGTCGCGGTGCACGACGCGTGCGGCGCCCGGGGCGATCACGCCGCGCAGGAGGCAATCCGCAGTATTGCCGGGAAGCTCGGCATGGAGATCACGGAGACGGAATATTCCGGAGACCGCTCACCCTGCTGCGGCTACGGCGGCCTGACGGCCTACGCCAACAAAGAAGTGGCGCACGAAATGACGGACCTGTGCCTGTCCCGATCGGACGCACCCTATGTCACCTACTGCATGGCCTGCAGAGACCGCTTTGCCCGGGAAGGCAGAGAGTCCAGACACATTCTGGAGCTTGTTTACGGAACGGACGCGGGAGCACCCCCGGACATCAGCGAAAAGCGTTATAATCGTATGAGACTGAAAAATGATCTCCTGAGAGAAGTCTGGAACGAGGAGGTTTACGACGTGGGGCCCGATTTTGACATCCGATATACGCAGGAAGCGCTGGAGCTGATGGATCAGCGCATGATCCTGAAGAGCGACGTGATCGAAGTGCTGAAATATGCGCGGGAGAGCGGCGAGGCGATCCTGGATCAGGAGAGCGGCCTGTATATCGCGCGGGCGCGGATCGGGAATGCGACCTTCTGGGTCAAATACACGATGGAGCAGGATACGTACGTCGTGCGGAGCGCGTACAGCCACCGCATGAAGATCATCACAAGATGAAGAAGCTTCGCGGTAAACGTGCTGAGCACGGCTGCAACCTGCCGGAGCGGATCAGGAACAGATTATGGAAGAGAAAAATTATTACACAATAGATCCGGAGGGCAAGCTGACCTGCATGAAATGCGGGATTCCGCTGATCAAAGGCAAGGCGAAGTTCATGTATCTGGACAACGGATTCCCGGTGGAGCTGCCGGTCTGTCCGCAGTGCGGCTTTGTCTATGTGCCGGAGGAACTGGCACTGGGCAAAGTGGCCTCGGTCGAGCGCGCCCTGGAGGATAAATAAATTGGACCGGCACCCGGGCGGAGAAGAGCACTCCCTGAAGATGGTCCGTCTGGTCACGGACGGGCCCGCTCCCATCGGTGCTGGTGCCGTGGTCTATGACTTCGGCGCGGGCGCGGGAGATCTGGTAAAGCAGCTTCAGTCTGCCGGATTTGACGCGCGGGGGATTGACCTGACACCCCGCGGGCAAAATGTGGCCTTCGGCGATCTTTTGCAGACGGGACTTCCGAATGACTGCGCGGATGCGGTTTTTTCCCAGTGCGCATTCTATGTCTCGGGAGACCCGGCGGGCGCATTCCGTGAGGTGCACAGAGTTTTAAAACCCGGCGGACTTCTTGCGGTATCGGACGTGAGCTTTGCGGCGCCGCTGCAGGAGACGGCGCGGGCAGCAGGTTTTGAAGTCCTGTATGAAGAAGATCTGACGGAAATGTGGCGGACTTATTTTCTGGAGTGCATCTGGAACGGAACGGCGGATCCCGCCTGCGCGGAAGGGAAAAAAGGAGCACATTACACACTGCTGCTGTGCAGGAAACCCGGGCCGGCGGAGCTGACTGAAGGCGGCGGAAACGACTGAAGTTCCCGAAAGGAGGAAGGCGTATGGATCTGATGGAACGGATTATGGAGCTGACGGATCAGGGATACTGCTGTGCGCAGATTCTGGCTATTCTTCTGCTGGAGACCGTGGGGGAGGAAGATCCCGGCTTTGTGCGGGCGATGGGCGGTCTGCAGTACGGCGTCGGCTATTCCTACGGATGCTGCGGCTGCATGACCGGCGGCGCGGCGATCCTCTCTTATAAGATCGGACTGGGGTACGATGCCGATGCGCCGGATTCTCAGGAATATGACAAGGAACTTCACAAGGAAGTTCTGCAGGAATTCACGCAGTGGTTTGAACAGGAGATGAAGGCAGGTTTCGGGGGAACGGATTGCAGCACAATCATACAGGGGAGCATGGCCAGATGCATCGAGGTCTGCCCCGGCATCATCGCGTCCACCTATGAGAAATGCATGGAGATACTGGAAGAGAAGGAATTGCTGTAAGGCAGAAAGAAAGACAGCAGGAGAAAAAGGAGAGCAGAAATGAACAGATTTGCAGTAGTGAGCGGATTCCTGGGTTCCGGCAAAACAACATTGATGATGGCACTGACACAGCAGGGGATCCGCGACGGTATTTCCGTCTCTATGATCTCCAACGATCTGGGGAATCAGAGTCTGGCGGACCACCGCTATGCATCCCTTTCCGGATGTCCGGCGAGCGAGCTCGTGGGCGAGTGCATCTGTTATCAGACTGAAAATCTGGTGGAGCGGCTCCGCAGCCTGTATGAGGAAAAGGGCGCAAAGCTCGTCCTCTCCGACATTCCGGGTTTTGGCGTGGGCGCGCTGGAGCATGTCTATCACACCCTGCACCGGGATTATCCTTCGTGCTGCATTCTCGCACCGTTCACCGTCGTGACGGAGCCGGAGCGGGTCCGCCAGCTGATGAAGGACGAGGCGGGCGATCTCGCCTATCTGCTGGATACACAGCTGGTGGAGGCTGATCTGATTGTGCTGAACAAGCGGGATCTGGTCAGTGAAGATGAGCTGAAAGAGATGTGCGGGTATCTGGAAAAGAAGTATCCGGAGGCGCAGGTTCTCGCGGTCAGCGCCGTGAGCGGCGAAGGACTTCACGGGCTGCTGCAGGTGCTGACGGAGCAGGAAGCATCCATGCACCGCCCGGACATCGGTTACGGCGGCGAGGCTTTTCAGGCTTCGATGAGTCTGATTTCGGAATATTATCAGCAGTACCACGTGTCGGTCTGCTGCGATACTTTTGACGGCAATGCCTATTTAAAGGATCTGGCGCAGGCAATCCGGGAGAGCATCCGGGAGAAGGGCGCTGACCTGCCGCACTTAAAGCTTCTTGCTTTCAGCGAGGACGGAGATTATGCGAAAGCGGATCTGCTCGGCATATCCAGGGAAATCGAACTCGCGCATACTTTTGCAAAACCCTGCACGGACCTGGGCGTCATGCTCAATGGTAGTGCGCTGTATCCGGCGGATGAGCTGGACGAGCTGATCAGCGCCTGCGTCGCGCTGGTTTCGGAAAACTATCAGTTGGAAGTGACTTCGTTTAAGAAAGAATGCTTCGGCATGGGTTGACAGGATGATTATCCGCAGAACAAGATCGGTCTGTCCGGTCTGTCTGAAAAACATTCCGGCCGTTCTGGAACAGGAAGAGAACGGCCGGATTTATATGAGCAAAACCTGCGCGCACCACGGATCTTTCCGCGCGCTCATCTGGCAGGGCGGTATGGATTTCACCGCCTGGAGCCGGGGCGGTGCGGCGCTGGCGGAAGGGCAGGGACTTGACTGTCCCGGAAACTGCGGTCTGTGCGGTGAGCACGAGAGCGGCAGCTGCTGCGTGCTGCTGGAGGTGACGGACCGCTGCAACCTGCACTGCAGGTACTGCTTCGCGGATCCGAAGTGCAGCGCCGCTGATCCGTCCTCTGACCCTGCATTTGAAGAACTTGAGGGGCAGATCCGGGATCTGGCGGAGCGCTGCGGGCAGCCTCTTCTGCAGCTCTCGGGCGGAGAGCCGACGCTGCGCGACGATCTGCCGGAGCTGGTCCGCGCGGCGCGGTCCGCCGGCTGCAGCTATGTGCAGGTCAACACCAACGGAATCCGCCTGGCGCAGGACCCGGGCTATGTGCAGGCTCTCGCGGAAGCGGGGCTCGACATCGTCTTCCTGCAGTTTGACGGAACGCGGGATGAGATCTATGAGCAGCTGCGCGGCAGAGCTCTTTTACAGGAGAAAATCCGGGCGATCGAGAACTGCGGCCGGGCGGGGATCGGCGTGACGCTGGTGCCCACCGTGGTGCCGGGTGTCAATGACCGGGATCTGGGGGATCTGGTCCGCTTTGCGGCGGAGCATATGCCGGATGTGCGCGGCATTCATTTTCAGCCTGTGTCTTATTTCGGGCGGATTCCGGGAAACAGAGTTGCGGAAGGCAGTGTTGTGGGCGGAAGCGATCCGAGAGGCAGCACCTTGGGCGGCATTCCGGAGGAGCGCTACACGCTCGACCGTCTGATGACGGATCTCGCAGAGCAGGCCGGCTTTTCGACGGAGGTTTTCCAACCCTCGCGTTGCGACCACCCGCTGTGCGGCTTCCACGCACAGTTTCTCGTGCGGCCGGGCGGACGCCTGAAGCCGCTGACAAATATCAGCCACTCTTCCCCGGAACGCGGGACGGCGCGGGACAACCGCGAATACGTGGGACGCCACTGGCGTCGGCCGGAAGAGGAAGCGGCACCTGCGGTCCTGAGAGACAGTGAGCTTTCGGATGAGATGGATTTTGACACCTTCCTGTACTGCCTGCGGCACCGGAGCCTGACGCTCTCGGCCATGGCGTTTCAGGACGCGATGAACCTGAATATCGAGCGGCTGCACAGGTGCACGCTGCATGTGTATGACCGGGGACAAATCTTTCCGTTCTGCGCGAAGTACCTGACGGCAGTCGCGGAGATTTGATGGCGGTCTCGGCAGTCTGACGATATCCGTTCCGGGACGGAAATCCGAAAATTGACCATAATCCTGGAAAACATGAAATTTGAGTACAAAAAATATATATGAAAATCGGAAGCTCCGAAGGCTGAAACAGGAAAATTGTACTCATTCCGGAAATACGCAGGAATTAAGGTCAATTTACACCCGCAGAGGATGAGCAGGCGGGCGCCGACAGTCTTGAAAATTGACCATAAACAGAGGAAAATCCGGGATTGAGTACAATTATTGTATGCAAGCCTCTCTGCGCAACAGAAAATCAAGTACATTTTCTGTACTTGATCTGAGGAAAAAAGCAAATCAAGTACAATGACGACATGAACGACATGTACAATGACGTCATAAACGACAGAAAAGCAGAATGAAAAGCAGAGTGCACGGATAAGCGAATGTTCAGAGCGGGAATGGACGCCCTTCTGCGGGAGCAGGAGGGCATGGATGTGATCAACAGAGAAACGATCAGGGCGATGCAGCTTGCGAAGCTGAACCGCCTTCTTCTTGCGGAAAAAGAGAAGCAGGGCTTCTACCGGGATCTGCCGGAGCATCTGGAGAGTCTGGAGGAGCTTGCGGACTTGCCGTTTACGACGGACGAGGATCTTGCGGCAAATGCGCCGGGACTTCTCATGATGTCCCAAAGCCGGATCGAGCGTGTGCTCTCGGATGCGACGAGCGGAACGACCGGCAGTGCCAAGCGGGTGTTTTATTCAGAACAGGATTGTGAGAATACGATCCGCCTGTTTATGGCGGGCCTCGGTGAACTGGTCTTCCCGGGCAGTGTGACCATGATCTGCATGCCATTCTCGGGGCCGCACGGTCTGGGCGAGCTGATCAGTGAAGCCATCCTGCGCCTCGGTGCAAAGCCTCTGAAGGTCGGCTGCAGCTGCAGCTTCGAAGAACTGCGGCAATGGATGGAGAACGAGAAACCGGATACCTTTGTCGGGATGCCGGTGCCGCTCCTGTCCATGCTGCGGGTACTGGGAAAAGGAAGTCTTCAGCGCGCGCTGATCAGTGCGGATGCGTGCCCGGAAAGTCTGGTGCGCTCCTGCGAAGAGATTCTTGGAAGCCGCCTGTTCCCGCACTACGGCTCACGCGAAATGGGCCTCGGCGGCGCCATCACCTGCCAGGCGCATGCGGGGATGCACCTGCGGGAAAATAATGTGATCGCGGAGATCATCGATGAAAACGGCAGGCCCCTGCCGGACGGCGAGACAGGCGAGCTTGTCATCACGACGATCGGCATGGAGGCGATGCCGCTGATCCGCTACCGCACGGGAGACTTCACCCGGATTCTGCCGGGGATCTGCCCCTGCGGAAGCAGCGTGATCCGGCTCGACCGGGTGCACCGGAGAGCCGCCGTCAGCCCAGAAGCGGGAAGAGCAGGAGCGGAGAAACCGGAAGCCGTCAGCCACGGCGCGGGAAGACCGGGCGGCATGGAGGATCTCGATGAGATTATTTTTGCCCATCAGGAGACGGCGGATTACCGGGCCTCGCGCCGGGAAGACGCGTATCAGATCGAACTGCGGACCGTTCCGGCAGCCGATGTGCGGCAGGTCGGAGAGGAGATCGGCAGCAGGCTGACGAAGCAGTTCCCGCGATGCAGTTTCACAGTGGAGAGCAGATCCGCGCAGCCGGAGGACACCGCGATGTATCCGGGCAAGAGGGTGATTACAGACAGGAGATGAGCCGTATGGATCAGATGGAATATCAGATGAAGACAGTGACTGCGCGCGGACACGAAGTGCCGCTCGTGACGTTTCCCATGCTCGAGGAGACCGGCCTTGTGCGCGCGGTGTTTACGACGCGGCAGGGCGGCGTCAGCGAGGGGCCCTACGCAGCACTGAATCTGGGCCTCGGCAACGAGGACACGGAAGAGAACAAGCGGGAGAACTACCGCATAGCGGCAGAGGCGCTGGGCTGCACGGAGGCGGATGTCGTCCTCTCCCAGCAGACACACACGACCAACGTACGCGTCGTGACGGAGGAAGACCGCGGCAAGGGCACCGTCCGGGAGCGGAATTACAAGGACGTTGACGCACTGGTCACGGATGTGCCGGGGCTGCTGCTCGTGACACTGCACGCGGACTGCACGCCGCTTTATTTTGTCGATCCGGAACACCGGGCGATCGGGTTGGCCCACTCGGGCTGGCGCGGGACCGCGGACCGGATGGGGGAATGCACGCTGCGCGTGATGAAAGAGACCTACGGAACTGATCCGGCTAAGGTGCTGGCGGCGATCGGACCGGTGATCAGTGTAAGGCACTATGAGATCGGACCGGAAGTGGCCGCGGAATTTGAAAAGACATTCGGCGAAGAAGTGTGCAGACAGAAAGGAATTCTGCTGCCCGGGCGGGGCGACCGGTCCATGCTCGACCTCGAGCGGGCTAACCGGCTCGTTCTGCTGCAGGCGGGGATCCTGCCGGAGCATCTCGTCAGCACCGGGCTGTGCACCTTTGAGCACGCGGATCAGTTCTTCTCGCACCGCGCCGTGGCCGGCGGAAAGCGCGGCAACTGCGCAGCGATAATGTGCCTGAACGGCTGATCAGTTCTGCGTATTCCGTGTTAAGCTGCGCAGTCAGGTCTCTTTGCTGCGCACCGAATTGCGCAAAATTTTTTACAATGTTATAGTCAGATTGAAGAGTTACGGGGAGTCACGGGGACAGGTTCAGTGACTCAGTTCGGAAGGGGGTGCGCTATGTCAGATTATTTCGGCAAAGATGTATTCAAACTGGGGTTCGGACTCATGCGTCTGCCGAAGCTTGAGGACGGGTCCATTGACGTGGAACAGACCGCACAGATGGCAGATCTGTTTCTGGAAGCCGGCGGGACTTACTTTGACACAGCTTATGTATATAACAACGGAGAGTCGGAGGAAGTCGCCGGGAAAGCGATTGTCGCGCGGCATCCGCGGGAGAGCTTCACGCTCGCGACCAAGATGAACGCCCGGGTCGCTGCGAGCGAGGAGGACTTAAAACAGCAGATTCACACAAGTCTTGCGCGCACGGGGGCGGGGTATTTTGACTATTACCTTCTGCATGCGGTGCAGCGCACGACTTACGAGATTTACGAGAAATATCACGCGTGGGATTATCTGAAGGAGCTGAAGGAGCGGGAGCTGATCCGCCACTGCGGTTTCTCCTTCCACGCGGATCCGGAGCTGCTCGACGAGCTGCTCACAAAGCATCCGGAGGTGGAGTTTGTCCAACTGCAGGTCAATTACGCGGACTGGGAGAATCCGGGCGTCCAGTCGCGCCGGAATCTGGAGATCTGCAAGGCCCACGGCAAGTCCGTCACAGTCATGGAACCCGTCAAGGGCGGCCTTCTGGCTGATCCGATCCCGGAAGTCAAAGAGATTTTTGACCGGGAGAACAGCGGCCTTTCGTATCCCGGGTGGGCGATCCGGTTCGTGGCGAGTCAGGATAATATCCTCACCGTGCTCAGCGGCATGTCAAATCTCGCACAGATGAAAGACAACCTGAGCTTCATGCGGAATTTCCGTCCGCTCGATGAGCACGAGCACGAGGTCATCCGCGCGGCGCGGCACGCGCTGGAAGAGGACAAAACCGTTCCCTGCACCGGCTGCCATTACTGCACGGAGGGATGCCCGATGAACATTCCGATCCCGGAGATCTTCACGGTGGTGAATCACAGCCGGAATGACAGCGACTTCCATGTCCGGCGGGAGTATTCGATCGTGACGCACGGGCGCGGCAGGGCAAGCGAGTGTCTGCAGTGCGGACAGTGCGAGTCCGTCTGCCCGCAGCATCTTCCGATCATAAGGCTTCTGGAAGAAGCCCGTTCGCTGGAGGATTAAGACACGGGTGCGTCATGACATGGAAACAATCAGAGAATTGACATCAAAAGATCTTGCGAGAATCTCCTGCAGCGCCTGCAATGGCTGCGGACAGTGCTGCACGGGAATGGGCGACACCATTCATCTGGACCCGTGGGACACCGCTGCACTCTGCGCAGGGCTGGGAGCGGACTTCACGGATCTGCTTGAGAACGTGGTCGGTCTGCATGTGGAGAATGGTCTGATTCTCCCGCATCTTCTGATGCGGGAGGGAAGTGCGGACGAGCGGTGCGTCTTCCTGGATGACGAGCGGCGCTGCGGTATTCACACTTTCCGGCCTGGAATCTGCAGGCTGTTTCCGCTGGGGCGGAACTATCACGAGCCGGACTACGGCTACTTTGTGGTCGAGGGTGGGTGTGAGAAGCCCGGAAAGACCAAGGTCCGGATCGACAAGTGGCTGGGGATTCCGGCACTTTCTTCCTATGAGCGTTTTGTCGCGGACTGGCACTTCCTGGTTCGCGCTCTGCAGGAAAAGGTGATGCAGGGACAGGGGTCTGCGCAGGGGCAGGATTCTGCTTATAACACACGTTATGATGCATCTTATGTGCGGGATTTAAACCGTTTCTTCCTGGGACTTTTCTATGAAAAAAGCTGGCCGGCGAAAGAGGCTTCAGTGCTGCCCGGTGCGGCGTTCTATGAGGAATTCTATGCCCGCCTGGAGCAGTTCAGGTCGGTGAGCTGAGACTTGCTTTCTGCTGCCTGCGGCTTCGTGTCTGAGAAATTTGCGGATATGCTGAAATGTCAATACATGTAAATGCTAGCTTTTTTTCAGGAAGGCCTGGACAATCTGAAATCATCGGATTGTCCAGGCCTTCTTTGTGCAGGCATTCTCCGGATTTTCAGGGAAGCGGCCCGGACAACAGGAAGAGGCTTGCTTTTTACTGCCAACCTTGCACATGCTTAGACTAGCACCGGCAGTCACAATAGCAGCGATGTTGATTTTTAATGCCTGCGGACACAACGAGTCAGCGGTGAAAAAGAGCGTCAAGACAAGTATTCACCGCCAGAACATCGCCAGCGCCGCGAAAACAGGCAAGTACGAAGGCCCAGACCGGCGGTGAAAACGTAGGGCAGCAGGCATATTCACCGCCGGAGCCACAAAAACGAGCGCATGCAGCAGCCCGGACCGGCGGTGAAAAAGAGAGAAACCCCACAAAGTACCGTAAAATCGAAGAAAATCAACCAAAATCGCATTTTGTATACAAAAGTGCGTGCATACACGACGGGAATCTGCTATGATAGGGAAAATTGTTTTATCGGTTTAAACGGCAGAAGTGTTCCCAAATGAACCCTGACCGGTATGAACCGGTAAGAATGAGGAGGGAGAGGTAGCGTTATGTTTGCAGAGATTATCTCGAAAATCGACAGTTTCCTATGGGGATGGCCGCTGATCATCGCACTGTTCGGCACGCATATCTTCATGACAATCCGCACCGGCTTTATCCAGAAGGACATTTTCAAGGCAATCAAAATGTCTGTCACGCCGGATCCGGACGCAGAGGGTGACGTCACTCAGTTCGGCGCCCTGACGACGGCATTAAGCTCCACCATCGGAACGGGAAATATCATCGGTGTCGGCACCGCAATCGCAATGGGCGGCCCGGGCTCTGTTCTGTGGATGTGGCTGACCGGTATTTTCGGCATTGCGACAAAATACGCAGAGACCCTGATCGGTGTCAAATATCGTGTCAAGAGTGAGAACGGAACGATGATCGGCGGCGCGATGTACGCGCTTGACCGCGGTCTGAAAATGAAGTGGCTCGGCATCGTCTTCGCCGCGCTGGCAGCTATCTGCGCATTCGGTATCGGCTGCACGGTGCAGGCTAACGCCGTTGTCGCGAATATCACAACGAATTTCAGTGTTCCTCCGATTGTGATCGCGATCATCCTGAGCGTGATTGTCGGTCTGGTTATCATCGGCGGCATTCAGTCCATCACGAAGGTTTCCGAGAAGCTGGTTCCTTTTATGGCAGCGTTCTATGTCATCGGCTGTATCGTCATTCTGATTATGAACTTCGATGTTCTCGGCGATGCGATTGCTGCAATTTTCTCCGCGGCATTCTCACCCAAGGCCATCGGCGGCGGCTTCGTCGGAAGCACCATTGCGACAGCATGCCGGTACGGTTTTGCAAGAGGACTGTTCTCCAATGAATCCGGTATGGGTTCCGCGCCGCTGGTTGCATCCGCAGCCCAGACGCGCAACTCCAAGCGTCAGGCCATGGTTTCCATGACCGGTACTTTCTGGGATACTGTTATTATCTGTCTCATGACCGGCCTGGTTCTGGTTTCCTGCATCATCAAGTATCCCGCGATTGACGGTCTCTCCGGAAACGGAAGTGAGCTGACCAGCATGGCCTTCTCCATGATTCCGCATTTAGGTCTTCCGATCCTGATTGTCGGCCTGATCACCTTCGCGTTCTCGACGATCCTGGGCTGGTATTACTATGGCGAGCGCTGCGCAGTCTATCTGTTCGGCGAGAAGGTTATCCTCGGCTATAAGATCCTGTGGGTCGCCGGCGTCTTCCTCGGCTCTCTGGTAGAGCTCAACCTGATCTGGGATATCGCAGACCTTCTGAACGGCCTGATGGCGATCCCGAACATCATCGCTGTACTGCTTCTGTCCAAAGTGATTGCGGACGAGACGAAGAAATACACCGGCGAGCATCTGATGGACAAGGATGAGACTCCGATCCCGGTACTGAAGAACGCGAACGGAGGCGTCCTGAACAAGAAGAAATAAAAGGCCAGGAAGCAGCCTGCGGCAGCAGCGAAGGAAGCTCCTTCGCCGCGGACAACATAAAGATCCTTACGACAGGGCGGCGGTTTGATACCACCGCCCTGTTTATGTTAGAATATATAGAATATAATTCTGACGGGAAAAAAGGGGTGTTTTTCCCATTGGAGGGTACATGCTGAAGACTACAGAAAAACGGCAGGATGTCCTGCTGGAGTATCTTGAAAATCATATCAGCCGCGAAGACGGCAAGGTGGCGACCATCCCGGAGGCAAGGGTCCGGGAAATGATTTCGATCCGGGACGAGCTGGAAGAGTTCCAGAAGCTGATGATGTACTATGACTGTGCGCTGTCAGAAGTGCGGACCAAGCTGGAGGTTCTCAACAAGGAGCTGGCTCTGGTGCGCCGCCGCAATCCGATCGAATCGATCAAGGGAAGACTGAAAACACCGACCAGCATCTATGAGAAAATGACGCGGCGCGGCATTGAGTTCACCGTGGAAAACATCGAGAAATCACTGGATGATATCGCGGGCGTGCGGGTCATCTGCGCGTTTATGGACGACATCTATATGCTGCGGGACTGCCTGGTCAAGCAGGACGATGTCACGGTGCTGCTGGAGAAGGACTATATCCGTCAGCCCAAGGACAACGGCTACAGAAGCCTTCACCTGATTCTTGAAATCCCGATTTTCCTGACAAACGAAAAGCGGATGACGCGGGTGGAGGTGCAGTTCCGGACGATCGCCATGGATTTCTGGGCGAGTCTGGAGCACGAACTGAGCTATAAGAAACGCATTCCGAACCAGGAAGCCATCCTGGAGGAACTTAAGCTGAGCGCGGACCTGATCAACCAGATTGACCGGAGGATGCTGCAGATCCGTGAGAAGCTCGATGTTGCGGAATAGGGCCGGATTCTGCGCCGACGTCAGACAGGAGGGCCGGACATTGCGCCGGCCGTCAGGCAAAATGTGGCAGGACGCGAACAGGTTCGCGTAAAAATAGAAAGACTGACTATTAAAAGTCAAGGTCGAAATTAACGATTGTAATCAGTTCCTGCCTTGCAGGAACGATGAGTATCAGGACATTGAAAACTGCATGACAAACAGAGCATCCGGCAGGGTGCTCTGAGGAACAGGATAT
>JAFRIW010000015.1 GCA_017432565.1 Lachnospiraceae bacterium | reverse complement strand
GCCCGATCACTGGAGCTTCCCATTATTGCCGAAGGTGTCGAGACGGCGGAGCAGATGTTCACACTGAAGAACATGGGCTGTGATCTGGTGCAGGGTTATTATTTTTCCAGACCGCTTCCGGCGGAGGATTTTGAAGAGTATCTGAAGCAATTCTCACCGGCGCCGCAGGAACTGCCGGAGACGATGTCCGACGGAACTTCCAGGACTGCACCCCGGGACCGTCACACCTATGACGCCATGCATGATCCGGTGACCGGCCTGTATAACCACAGCGCCTTTGAAATTCTGTTCCACGATTCGGACCACGAGCATATCGCCGTGCTGCTGGTGCACCTTACGGACTATGACCGGATTCTGGCAGAATACGGCCGCACCGGGGCGAACGAGGCGGCTGTAAGAGCAGCCTCTGCGCTGCGCTCGAGTTTCCGCTCCGTTGATAACATCTGCCGGCTGCAGGAAGATGAATTCGTTGTCATTATGTCACGGATGACCAGCGCCATGGATGAACAGGTTTTTGAAAAGATCAGAGCCATCTGCGCTTCTCTGGCAGAGTCAGGGAAGAGTGAGAGCCCTGTAAATATCCGGATCGGTGTCGCTTTTTCTGACCGGGAAAATCCGGAAGGTGATATTTTCCGGGATGCGGAAGCAGCACTTGGGCGCGCGGAGGAAAAGGCAGATTGTATTTTTGAAGTCTATTGAGATTCCGGAGGACCTGACATGTTTGGAAAGCGGTTTACGCTGAGCGCAGAGACGCTGTCGATTGTCGAGGAAATCGGAAAGCACATGCCGGGCGGCTTTTTCATCTATAAGACAGCGGGAGAAAAAGAGCTCCTTTATATCAACAAGGCCGCCATCGGGATTTTCGGCTGTGAGACACTCGACGAATTTCGGGAACTGACGGGCTTTACTTTCCCCGGGATGATTTATCCGGAGGACTATGCGCAGATCGCCGATACGATTCTGCGGCCGGAAGTACAGAGCGAGGAACAGCTCAAACACCTGGAGTACCGGATTGTCCGAAAAGACGGCGCCCTCAGGTGGGTGGATGACTACGGCCATTATACAGAAACAGATGCCTACGGCGGCATCAACTATGTCTTCGTCTCCGACATCACGGAAAAAAGAGAACAGATGGAAGCGGATCTGGCGGTTCGCCAGGCCGTCATCGAGGCACTGAGCGAATCTTATCACACGGTCTGGCTGATCAATGACGTGGAGTCGGAGCGCTTCTCTTTATACCGCGGTGACACGGAGGGAGAAAGTGAGCACGCGGAACCGAATCAGGCAGCACTGAAGCAGATCACATATTCCCGGGCCAAGGATTATTATATTCAGACGTCTGTTGCGGAGTGCGACCGGGAGCGCCTGGACCGGGAGCTGGCTCTTCCTGAAATTGTCCGGAATCTGATGGAGCGCCCCCAGTATTCCGTCAGCTATCTAAGAACCATGCGGGACGGATCGGAGCGATACTTCCGCATTGAGTTTGCCAAACTGGACATGCCCGGCGGAAAACTGGGTGTGGTCTGCGGTTTTAAGGATGTGGACGAGGAGGTCCGTCAGGAACAGGCGATCCAGAAAGCGCTCAGAGATGCGGAAGCCAGGGATCTCGAGCACAAAATCCGGATGCAGGAACAGCTCCTGGAGCAGGAGAAGCTGCGGGCGGAGCGCGACAGTATGATCACCGCCATGGCTTCGGACTACCGGAGTGTCTTTCATGTGGATCTGGATGCGGACAATGCGGTCTGCTACCGGGCGGATGCGGATAATCCGGAGCATATCCCGGAGGGGACGCATTTTCCTTTCTACGAGACCTTCAGAAAATACGGCCTGGAGCATGTGAGTGAGGAATATCGGGACGGGTTCCTCCGGTATATTGATCCGGATGAGATCCGGAAGGCGCTGTCCACGGAGAAAATCATCGCGTACCGGTATCTGGCAAGAAACGGGGAGCAGGAATACTACGAGATGCTGCGCATGGCAGGTGTCCGGCATCCGGCGGACCGGGACGACCACATCGTGCATGCAGTCGGAATCGGCTTTACGATCATCGACAAAGAGATGCGGCAGAACATCGAACATAACCGCGCTCTCTCGGCGGCTCTTTCGGCGGCGGAGGAGGCAAACCGGGCCAAGACAGTTTTCCTCTCCAACATGAGTCATGAGATCCGCACTCCGATGAATGCGATCATCGGCCTCAACAAGATTGCGCTGGACAATCCGAAGCTTCCGGATGAGACCCGGGAGCAGCTGGAGAAAATCGGTGATTCCGCGCAGCATCTTCTGAGCATCATCAACGATATCCTGGACATGTCCCGCATCGAGTCGGGCCGGATGACCATTCACGCGGAGGAGTTCTCTTTTGCAAGGACGATGGAGCAGGTCAATTCCATGATCGGCGGACAGTGCCGGGACAAGGGCCTTGCATACGAATGCAGCATTCTGAACCGGATCGGAGAATATTATATCGGCGACGACATGAAGCTGCGGCAGATCCTGATCAACATCCTTGGCAACGCCGTGAAGTTTACGCCGGAGGGCGGAAGCATCCGGATGACAGTTGAGGAGACCGCGCGGTACGACGGAAATACCACACTGCGCTTTGTCATCAGTGATACGGGAATCGGCATGAGTCCGGAATTCCTGCCCAGACTTTTCGACACCTTTACGCAGGAGGATTCCTCCTTCTCCGATAAGTACGGCAGCACGGGACTGGGCATGCCCATTACGAAGATGCTGGTGGAGCTGATGAACGGCCGGATCGAGGTCGAGAGCGAGAAAGGAACCGGGACGACCTTCACGGTGTATGTGACGCTGAAGGAGTCGGACCGGCAGGACGCGGATATTCAGGAACCCGGAACGGAGCCGGCGCGGGATGCGGCGGACGCCCTGAAGGGGCGGCGGATTCTGCTGGCAGAGGACGTTCCGGTCAATGCGGAAATTATGATGATGGTGCTGGGACTGCGCGGGATCGAGGTGGATCACGCGGAAAACGGCAAAATTGCCGCGGAGAAGTATCTGGCCCATGAGCCGGGCTGGTATGACGCTGTTCTGATGGATATGCGGATGCCGGTCATGGATGGTCTGGAGGCTGCAAGAGCAATCCGGGCGAGCGGCCGTGCGGATGCGAAAACTGTCCCGATTATAGCGCTGACGGCCAATGCCTTTGATGAGGATGTTCAGCGCAGTATGCAGGCGGGACTGAATGCACACCTGTCCAAGCCGGTCGAGCCGGATCTGCTTGGTGAGACCCTTGAGAAACTGATTTTGAAGAAGGAGTGAGTACGGGAACGCGCAGGCGTTTTGCAGGGGCCGCAGCTGCGGCCCTTTTTTTGACTCCGACTATGATTTTTTTGCGAACAAATTCAAAGTTTTGCGAACGAAAAGATCTATTTTAAGGCAAAACCAACATGTATGATAATAATCAGAAGAGAAGAAATACAGTCATCTACGACAGGAGGAAAGAACATGCTTGTCACATTGAATGAAATTCTGAAAATTGCGGAGGAAAGAAAGATCGCCATCGGCTCTTTCAATGCTCCGAATCTGGAATCGCTGGAGGCGGTTCTCAGTGCGGCGGAGGAACTGCAGCTGCCGGTGATCATCCAGTTTGCCCAGTGTCATGAGCCCTGGATCGCGCTGGACCTGATCGGACCGGTCATGGTGGAGGCTGCGAAGAAGGCAAGCGTTCCGGTCTGCGTTCACCTGGATCACGGCGAGACGCTGGAGTATCTGCAGAAGGCGCTGGATCTGGGCTTTACCGGCATTATGTACGACGGTTCCACGCTTCCTTATGAGGAAAACGCCGCCAACTCGAAAAAGGCCGTGGAAATGGCCCGGAAGACCGGCGCGAGCGTCGAGGCCGAGCTCGGCTCGATGGGACGGCGCGAGTCCGGCGCGGGTGACGGCACCGGCGCGGAGGATGAGACCAAGATCTACACGGATCCGAAGCTGGCCGCTCAGTTCGTGCGGGAGACCGGCATCGATGCACTGGCCTGCTCCTTCGGAACGACGCACGGCATCTATCTCACCGAGCCCAGGCTTGATTTTGACGTCGTGCGCGGCGTCCGGAAAGAGACGGGAGATATCCCGGTGGTCATGCACGGCGGCTCCGGTGTGTCCCGGGAGGATTACCGCAAGTCCATTGAGGCGGGCGTGCGCAAGATCAATTATTTCACCTATATGGACAAATCCGGCGGTAACGCTGCCGCGGAGTATCTGGAGGGCCTGAAGGAAGGCGAGCCGGTCTTCTTCTCTTCAATCTCGATGGCAGCGCGCGCGGCTATGAAGGAAAACGTAAAAGCAGCGATGAAAATGTTCGCGCTGATGGACTGAAAACAGGTAAACAGACGAATCACAAGGCAGGAGGGTAATTCGAAATGAGCAGGAAAATGACATTTGCACTGGCGTTCTGCAACAGAGGCTTCATGCCCGGCGAGCTGATCTACGGCGCGCGCGAGGACATGATCAAAGCCGTGACGGATGCGGGATATGATTATATCGCGATGGATGCGGAGCTCACCCGCTTCGGCGGCATCGAGACCAGAGACGAGGGCCTTCTCTACGCAAAGTGGCTGAAGGAACATGAGGGACAGTACGACGGCGTGATCTTCTCCATGCCGATCTTCGCGGACGAGAACGGCGCCATCACCGCGCTGCGGGATGCGGGTGTTCCGATCCTGATGCAGGCTTATCCGGACGAAATCGGAAAGATGGATTTCAAACACCGCCGCGACGCCTTCTGCGGCAAGTTCTCCGTGACGGATGTCTTCACCCAGTACGGCGTTCCCTTCACAGTTTTAAAGCCGCACGTCGTCCACCCGCTTTCATCGGCTTTTGCACAGAATCTGAAGGACTTCGCAGCTGTCTGCCGCGTCGTAAACGGCATGAAGCGCTTCAACGTCGGATGCATCGGCGCCCGGACCACCGCTTTCAAGACGGTGCGGTTTGACGAACTGACCCTGGAGAAATACGGCATTACCGTCGAGTCCTTCGACCTGTCCGAGCTGGTGTTCAAGGTGAACGCCATGGCGGATGACGATCCGAAGGTCACGGCCAAGGTGGAGCGCCTCGAGGACTACACGGATTTCTCGATCGTGCCGGAGCGCAACAAGCTGACACTGGCCAAGATCTCCTGCGTGATCGACGAATATATTGAGGAGTATCATCTGGATGCGCTGACGCTCCGCTGCTGGAATGAGATGGAGACCATCCTGCGCGTCTGCCCGTGCGTCCTGCTCTCCGAGCTCAATGACCGCGGCATTCCGGCTTCCTGCGAGATCGACATGTGCTCCGCGCTGACCATGCGCGCCATGGCACTCGCCAGCGAACAGCCGACCGCTGTCCTCGACTGGAACAACAACTACGGTGATGACGAGAACAAGGTCATCCTGTTCCACTGCGGACCGGTCGCCCAGTCCCTGATGAACGGCAAAGGCCAGGTGACCGAGCACAAGATGTTCGCCAAGGGCGATCCGGGCTCGGGCTGGGGCACCAATGAAGGCCGCATCCGCCCCTTCAAGACCACGATTTCCAACTGCCAGACCAAAGACGGAAAGATCATCGTCTACGCCAGCGAGGCGGAGTTCACTGACGATCCCATCGAGGCAGCTTACTTTGGCTGTGCCGGTGTCTGCGAGATTCCGGACATGCAGGACAAGATGATCCGGCTCGCGAGAGGCGGCTTCAAGCACCACACCAGCGTCGGTGTCGGCCACATGAAGGACATCCTGAAGGAAGCCTTTACCACCTATCTCGGATGGGACTGGGTTGATATAGACTGACAGACTAAGGAGACAATCATGAACCTTTCATTTATGTCATTTTCCCTGATGCGGGATCGTATGCAGCAGCAGATCGACGCGGACACACTGGTCCGCATTGCGGCGGAAAACGGCCTGAATTCCATGGATATCATGTACTACGAGTTCCTGCTCTACGGCGAGCAGGAGCTTCGTGATGCGCTGACAGAATACGGCGTAAAATGCGGCTGCATCATCACAGGGCTGCCGATGTTTACCGGGACGGAAGAAGAGATCCGCTCGGCACTTGCGCCCGCGCTGAAGCTGGCACAGGACTTCGGAAACAGGATCCTGATGGTCGTGCCGGGCAATTACGACGAAGACGAACAGAAGGCGCTGGCCGGGATGAGCCGGGACGAAATGATGGAGAAGGCAGTCCTGGGCTACCGGATTGCAGCGGAAGAAGCCGCGCCCTATGGCATCACGATCGGCTTTGAGAACACGCCGCACGCCATGAAGCCCCTCTCAGCCGCGGAGGACTGTCTGGAACTGCTGAACAAGGTCCCCGGACTCGGGCTGATTTTTGACACGGGCAATTTCCGCGTGGCGGATCCTGCCTGCGATGAGATCAAGGCATATGAAAAGCTGAAGGACAGGATCGTCCGGGTTCATTTAAAGGACGTGGTGGTCGGACCCTTCGACAGCGGCGAGGCCTGCGTGGACGGACAGATGATCCGCTGCGTGACCAGCGGAAGCGGCATCATTCCGATCAGAGAACTGATTCATCTGCTGCAGAAGGACGGCTATGACGGCGATCTGTGTGTGGAATACGCCGCGCCGGAAGTGCTGCACGGCGAAGAGCACATCGCCAATGCTGCCGTTTACTGTGACTACATCCGCGGCTGCCTGGCGGGAGAGCCTTTGCAGGCAAAATACGGCCGGATCGAGGGAATCGGCAAGCCGGTTTCGCGTCAGTTCTTCGGAACCGCCAACCTGCCGATGCTGATGGGCAAGGATGTGAATTACCTGCTGGACGCTGCACTGTCCTACGGCCTGAACAGTTTTGACTGCGCGAGAGGATACGGCGCAGCCGAGAACAGCCTCGGGAACTGGATGAAGGAGCGGAACAACCGGGACCGCGTGGTCGTGCTCAGCAAGTGCGGCAATGTTGATCAGGAGGGCAACGTGCTGGTCAACCGGGCAGTGATCGAAAAGGAACTGGCAGAAAGCCTTGCGGCTCTGCAGACCGACTATATTGATATTTATCTGCTGCACAGGGACGACCCGAAGACCCCGGTCAGCGAATTCATCGACACCTTAAATGACGCACAGCGCGCCGGGAAGATCCGCGTTTTCGGCGTCTCCAACTGGACCGACACGCGGATCCGCGAAGCGAATGATTACGCGGCAGCGCACGGCCTGAACGGTTTCTCCGTCTCCAGTCCGAATTTCGGTCTGGCCGAGCAGGTGCAGGATCCCTGGGGCGGCGACTGCGTAACACTGACAGGTCCGGATAACGAAGAAGCCCGGGCGTGGTACCGCAGCACACAGATGCCGGTCATCGCCTACTCCAGCCTGGCCCGCGGTCTGATGGCCGGAAAAATCAAAAGCACGGATGAGGCAAGAGTCGCTGAACTGCTGGATCCTTTCGCAGTCAAAGGCTATGCCTCCCATGAGAATTTCATGCGCCTTGCGCGCTGTGAGGAGCTGTCCGCGAAGAAAGGCTGCTCCGTCTCCCAGCTCGCCATCGCCTGGATGTTTACACAGGGGCTGAATCTGTTTGCCGCTGCGACCACGACGAAGGTTTCCCGCATCCCGGAACAGGTCCGGGCGCTGCATGTGGAGCTGACACCCGAAGAAGCCGCATGGCTTGACCTGAGATAAAAAGAACGGAACGGGACATGACAGTTCCGTTTCAGAGGAATAAAAATAGATGAAAATTGCAGGACTGGATATCGGAACGACCGGCTGCAAATGCACGGTCTTTGATGAACAGGGAAAATATCTGGGTAAGGCATACCGGGATTATCCCGTGACACGGGCGGTCGGCGGACACGAGATCGACGTGTCCCGGATTATGGACGGCGTATACGGAGCCATCTCCGAGATGGCCGCACAGTATCCGGACATCGCGGGCATCGGTGTGACGAGCTTCGGCGAGACCTTTGTCATGACGGATGAGAAAGGCGCACCGCTCCATACGGCGATGCTCTATACGGATCCCCGCGGGAGTGAGGAGTGCGAAGAACTGAAGAATGCGCTCGGCGAGCGGCGGATCGCACAGATCACGGGGCTGCGTCCGCACGAGATGTACAGCATCTCCAAGATCATGTGGATGAAAAAGCACCGCCCCGAGGTTTATGAAAAAGCCCGCGCCATTTTCCTGATGGAGGACTACGTTGTTTTCCATCTGACCGGAAGGCGGGTGATCGATTACTCGCTGGCGACAAGGACGATGGCCTTCGACATCATGAAGCTCGATTTCAGCGAGGAGGTGCTGCAGGCAGCAGGCGTCGACCGCGCACTGTTTTCACAGGCGGTCCCGACCGGAACGGCTGCCGGCCCGGTTCTTCCGGAGGCCGCGGAAAGGACAGGCCTCGGCAGAGAAACCGTCGTTGTGGCGGTCAGCCACGACCAGGTGGCAGCCTGTGTCGGCGCGGGAGCTTTTGACGGATCGGTCGCCGTGGACGGCGCGGGCACCGTGGAATGCCTGACGCCGGTCTTCGACAGTCTGCCGGACATCGACACCATGAGCCGCGGCTACTTTTCCGTGGTGCCCTATGTCATTCCGGGCAAGTATGTGGCCTACGCTTTTTCTTACACCGGCGGCGCGCTGATGCAGTGGTGCACGGATACCCTGGCGAAGGAAGAAAAAAACCTCGCGAAGGAAGCGGGCTGTTCGGTCAACGAATATCTCGAAAAGCAGTACGGGGCAAAATACGGCGAAGAGCCGGGACAGCTGCTGGTTCTGCCGCATTTTGCCGGCGCCGCAACCCCTTATATGGATACGGGATCCAGAGGAGCAATCCTGGGGCTGACAACGGATACGGATCTGTCCGAGATTTACCGGGGCTGCATGGAAGGCGTCGCCTATGAGATGCTGCTGAATTACCGCGCGATCAGACCGGCGGGTGTGCACTGCACGAAGCTGAATGCCACCGGCGGCGGCGCGCGCTCCGCTGTCTGGATGCAGATGAAGGCGGACATGCTGAACCTGCCGATGACTGCACTGAAAACCGCGGACGCGGGAACCGTGGGCAGCGCGATGCTGACCGGAATCGCCATCGGACTGTTCCGGGATCTGCAGGACGCGGCGGACCATATGGTGGAGGAGATCAGGACCTATTATCCGAGGCCGGAGATGCACGAGAAATACAACCGCATTTTCAGCCGTTATGAACAGGTTTATCAGGCTGTCCGGCCGCTGGTCGGATGAAGCGCTTGTGAAGCGAAACGGCGTATTCCGGAGGCGGAGGCCTCAAAAGGAGTGAAAAATGAAAGAGAGTGCATATATCGGACATGAATCCCAGCTGTTCGGCGTCGAGGAGCACCGGCTTGTCGGCGGCAAGGGCGACGGCATGCGTCTCATGGAAGTGACGAACGGAAAAGGACTTGAGATGACGGTTCTGCCGGACAGGAACTGCGATATTTCGCGGCTTCGCTATAAGGGCATCAACATGAGCTATATGTCGCCCTGCGGCTATGTGGCGCCGGCTTATTATGACAACGTCGGCGCAAACTGGCTCTCCTCCTTCACGGCGGGCTATCTGACCACCTGCGGCCTGCAGGCCGTCGGCTCCCCCTGCGAGGATGAAGGCGAGACTTTGCCGCTGCACGGCTCCATCGCGAACACGCCCTCCGAGCACACCTGGTGGGTGCAGGAAGGGGATGAACTGGTGGTCTGCGGAATCACAAAGGATGAGACCATCTTCGGACGGAAGCTGCGTCTTTCCCGGCAGATTCGCGTGAGCCTTGTGGAAAACAGCTTCCGCATCGTCGACCGGATCGAGAACACCGGAGACCGCACGGAGCCGATGGAAATTCTCTATCACATGAATATGGGCTATCCGCTGCTGGATGAGGACAGCATCGTCACGATTCCCGCAGCGCAGGTGAATCCGCGCGACGAGCACGCCGCGGAGGACATCGAAAACTGCCTGAAGATGGAGAAGCCCACCCCCGGCTATCAGGAGCGCTGTTACTATCATGTTTTTGCTGATGAGAAAGGTCTGGCCCGGATCGTCCAGCCGAAGCTCGGCGCGGGGCTGCAGATCGAGTTTGACGCGAAGGAGCTTGACGGCTTTGTCGAGTGGAAGATGATGGGCGTGCGCGACTATGTGCTCGGCCTGGAGTGCGGCAACTGCTACCCGGACGGGCGCGACGTCATGCGCCGGACCGGCATGCTGAAATTCCTTGCACCCGGCGAGAGCAAAACCTATGAGGTGAAGATCACCCTGCTGGATGTGAAGTAAAGACGGATATGATCTGAAAACGGACGAAGGTTGTCGAATTTTGACCAAAAATGACGAAACCGGGGCTCATGGAGCTCCGGTTTTTTCTGTCATACTGAGTGCAGAAAAAAAACGGGAGCAGGCCGTAAGAGGCTGCGGCATACAGACAAAGGGGGTACATCATGGGAAAGGAAATTTATCACGCACTGCAGGATCCGGATTATCAGAAGCCTTTTTTCGATGTGGATGAGATCCGCACAAGGACAGCGCCGGACGGCAATGAGACCGCATACAGGTATATGCACGGCGGATTCGAGGGGACGCCGGTGAAGTTCAGCTTCTGCTTCCCGAAGCGGGATGCGTTCAGAGGTCGCTTTTTCCAGTATCTCTCCCCCTTCCCGGGACCGGATGAGGAAGTCGCTTCCCAGGACAAGAACGGTGCGGATGACAAGATTCTTTTCGCGCTGACAAACGGCGCGTATTTTGTGGAGACCAACATGGGCTCCGTCACGATGTTCGGACCGAACGGCGACGACAGAATGAGATGGAAGTCGAGTGCGGCGGCAGCCGAGCTTTCAAGGAAGAAGGCGATGGAGATCTACGGCTGCGAGCGCCCCGTCGGCATAGTCTACGGCGGCAGCGGCGGCGGCTACAAGACCATGGCCTGCATCGAAAATACGGATGCGTGGGACGGCGCGGTGCCGTACGTCATCGGCTCTCCGGTCTCTCTGCCCAACACGATCACCATGCACGCACAGGGCCAGCGTGTCCTGCGCAATGCATTCGGCAAAATTCTGAACAACCTGGATGCCGGCGGAAGCGGAAATGCATACGAAGGTCTGAACGAGACCGAGGCGCAGATGCTGCGCGAGCTCACGGATATGGGCTTCCCGCCCATGGCCTGGTATGTGGAAGCCGGCGGCCTGATCGACGACGGTTCCCTGCCGGTCCTCACCCCCGGCGTCAAGATGGCGGATCCCGCATACTTTAAGGAATTCTGGGAAGTGCCCGGCTACATGGGCGCGGACCCGGAGAGCAGCGCTTCCCGTGACCGCCTGCAGTTTAAGGCAGTCGTGAAAGGCGTGCACCTGCCCGGACAGCCGGAGAGCCCGGAGCAGGAGAGTGAGATTGAGGGACGCAACGGCGTGGATGACGCCTGGAAGAAGATGCTGACAGACGGCAAGGACGCATGGATCGAGCTGGAGAAACTTCCGGAGGGCGACGACCTGTATCTGAGGGGCGTGAACCTGACCTTCCTGACCGGCGCAGCGCAGGGCAAAGTGCTCCTGCTGGGCGGCATGGAGCGCGATCAGGTCACCGGCGGCGGTTATATCACGATCGGTATGTGCTACGGCATGGACAATCTCGAGGATGTCCTTTCACAGATTCAGCCCGGAGACGAGCTGATGATGGACAACTCCGACTATATCGCGATCCAGTCCTATTACAGACATCAGACACCTGCTGACCTTTCCTTCCACGCGTGGGATCAGTTCCGGAACGAGGACGGCACACCGGCTCTGCCCCAGCGGGCGAGTGTCATGGGCTATCACTTCACCGGGACGGGGACCGTGCAGGACGGCAATATCCAGGGCAAAGTCATCGTGGTGCAGGCCCTGATGGATGAGTCCACCTGCCCGTGGTGCGCGGACTGGTACCGCGAGACCGTCCGGAAGGCACAGGGAAGCGAAGACAATTTCAGAGTTTATTACAACCAGCGCTGCATGCACGGCGACATAACGGAGATCGGCAACAACATGGTTGTCAACTATGTCGGCGTCCTGCATCAGGCAATTCTGGACATGGCCGACTGGCTCCAGACCGGAAAAGAGCCGCTGCAGTCCACCCGCTATGAGCGCGTGGGCGGTCAGATCGTCGAGGAGGCGGATCCGGCAAAGCGCCGCGGTATGCAGGCCGGCATCAGCCTGACCGTGAACGGGGCAAAATGTGCCCGCGTCAAGGCCGGCGGCGAGTTTGTTCTGCGCGCGGAGATCACCGTGCCCGAGAATGCCGGCGAAGTGACGGGCATCCGCTACGACTTCAATGATAACTGGACCTATCCCGGAGCGAAGGGGATCTTCCCGGTGGAAGGCAGCTTTACCAGAACGAAGAAAGACGGCATCAGCGGCGCCGTGAGCGAGATGGTGCACTCCTTTGAGAAGCCCGGCACCTACTTTGTCTCCGCGAGATGCACGTCGCAGAGAAATGGCGATCCGGATGAGCTGTTCACGCAGATCCTGAACCTGGACCGCGTGCGGGTCATCGTAGAGTAAACGGCCGTGCCAGATTTTGACAAAAAGGGAATAAAAATATCGAATTCTGACATACAGGCGATTCGGAAGCAGATTTAAAGTAACAGTGGAAACAGAAATCCGGTAATAATCCGATTCAGATAAGGGGGATTGCATCATGTTCGGAAAGAAAGCACAAGAAGGGGAAATGAATCAGGAAGTAAAGAACACACAGAGTGAAGCGGCAGCAGAAAAAGCGGCTCCGGCAGAGGAAAAGCTGGGCTTCGGAAAACTGTTTGCATGGTCGGTCCGCGGAGGCTCCACCGGCGTCGCACTGATGGTCATGGGCTATCTCACCATCTTCTGCACCAATACGCTGGGTGTTCCCGCAGCCACCGTCGGTATTCTCCTGCTGGCCAGCAAGCTGCTGGACGGCGTGACGGATATTTTCGCTGGCTTCATTGTTGATAAGACCAACACGAAGATCGGCCGCGGCCGCCCGTATGAGCTGTGCGTCGTCGGCCTGTGGGCTGCGACAGTCGGCCTGTTCCTCTGCCCCGCATCCTGGACACTGACGCTGAAGTGCATCTGGATTTTCATCATGTATGCGCTGGCGAACTCGATCTTCATGACGTTCCTGAACGCAAACGGAACCGTCTACATGATCCGCGCCTTCAATAATCCGAAGCACTACATCTCCCTGTCCACCTACGGCGGACTGATCCCGATGGTCGTCGTGGTCATCTTCAACATCGTGTTCCCGATCCTGATGGGAACGATGGCGACCTCTCAGGGCGGCTGGGTGACCCTGGTCCTGATCTTTGCCGTACCGATGACACTGCTCGGCCTGCTGCGCTTCTTCGTTGTCAAGGAGAAGTATGACACGGATGCAAAAGCCGGCGAGAAGCTCGAGATCAAGGATGTGATCACGGTTCTGAAGAACAACAAGTATATCTACATGATTGCTCTGGCAACCCTGGTTATGAACTTTGTCACCAACATGGGTGTGGGCGTCTACTACTTCACGGAAATCGTCGGAAACGTCGGCCTGATGGGCGCACTTGCAGCAGTACAGATGATCGCGATCCCGATGATGTTTGTCCTGCCCCAGATCCTGAAAAAGACTACCGTCATCAAGGTTATCCGTGTCGGTATCCTGGTGGTCATCGCCGGCAATATCATTAACTTCTTCGCCGGTTCCAATTTCCCGATGCTTGCTGTCGGAGCGGTTCTGGGCGGCGGCGGTGCAGTCCCGATCTCCATGCTGTCCGGCCTGCTGATCATCGACTGTGCCGAATACAATGAATACAAAGGCCTCTTCCGTCTGGAGGGCTCCCTCTCCGCAGTCAACGGTTTTGCAAACAAGATCGGCGCGGGCCTCGGCGCAGGCATGCTCGGTATCCTTCTCGGCATGGCCGGCTATGACGAGACGCTGGCAGTACAGGGACTTGCACAGGGGCCGGGAGCTGTCATGATGATCCGTATGCTCTATTCCCTTATTCCGGCGGCACTGTACTTTGTTGTCTATCTGGTCCTTCATCTTTACAAACTGGACAAAATCATGCCGGAGGTACGCAGGACCAACGAAGAAAACCGCGCAAAGGCAGCTGCGGAGAAGGCGGAAGCATAACAGCTCACAATTGAACAGACACGGCGGGACAGGGAACATTCCCTGTCCCTTTTTTTAGTGCTAAAATATTGCTGTCGGGTGTATCAGGGGGGTGGCAGCATGAGGACAGCGCATGAACAGTATGCACACAGGCTGAATGTATTGAGAGGCCAGTTATATGCCTCGGACAGGCTGGGCGTGTGGTGCTTCGGCACCGGGCGAGAGCTTTTCATTACGACTGTGCCGCGGCAGCGGGAGATGGAAAAACTGCTGGAGATCGGCGGTGTGCTGGACTACGCTTTTGCCCGCCGTGAGGAAGGACCTGTCCCGTCCATCTATTCCGATCCGTCCGGTCTGATCTGGATCCCGGAATGGGCATATCTGCCGGCTGGCGGGGCACTCCTGATTCTGCTCGGTCCGATGGTGATGAAGCACACGGGGGACGACCTGATCCTGCACAGGCTGAACCAGATGGAACTCTCTGTGGAAGATAAGAGGATGTGCCTTTCCGCTTTGGACGGGATTCCGGTGGTCGGGTTCAGCACTGCGGTGCGTTTTATGCAGATGCTGCATTATACGATCTATGATGAGGGTCTGCAGGACGAGACATACCGCTTTGAGGGATCGTCACAGGGACAGCCGCAGGGAACAGGGCAGACAGGGCAGGAAACGGAACAGAAGACGCGGCAGATCCCACAGTCCGCCCTGAGCGGCGCAAAGACCGATTACAAACGAATGCTCAGTGTGGAGGACGTCCTGCTGCACAGCCTCGCGGAGGGCGTGAACGCATTTACGGACACAGAAAACGCTCAGGGCGGTTCAAGCCAGGGCGAGCTGCTGGATTTTGACCTGAAGGATCCGCTGCGGACGGTGCTGGATAACATGATCATCTTCACGGGACTCTGCAGCCGGTCCGCGATCCACGCCGGGGTTCCGGCCGCCGCCGCCAAGGAGACGGAGCGGAGCTATGTGCACCGGATGGAAATGTGCGGCGATGCGGCGGAGCTCGCAAATCTCAATATGGAAATGTACGGTGCGTTTGTGAAGCTCGTACAGGATCTGAAGACAGAGGATGGCTTTTCCAGAGCCATCCGGGAATGCCGGGACTACATAAGACGCAACTGCACAAGGCCCCTGAAGCTCGACGAGATCGCGCGGCATGTGGGCTACAGCGAATATTATCTCACCAGGAAATTTACCAGAGAAACCGGACAGAAGCTCAGTGACTACATCCGGGACGTGCGGATCGATCTGGCCAAAGGACTGCTGCTGACGACCTCGAAGGACATCCAGACCATCAGCGAAGAACTGCAGTTCGGCAGCAGGGGATATTTTGACAGGTGCTTTACGAAAGCGACCGGCATGTCGCCCGCCCGTTTCCGGGAGAGCGGCAGCCGGCAGAATCAGTGATCAGGCGAGCTCAGCGCGGATCTGATCGATGAGCTTCTGATACTCTTCGTCCGTCAGGAACTTCCGCTGCGGGTTCATGGCAAAGACGCCGCCCCACTCAAACTCATCATCCTTATATTTAGGCACCAGATGGAAGTGCAGATGATGCATGGTGTCGCCGTATGCGCCGAAATTGATTTTGTCCGGATGGAACAGCTTGTGGATGCAGGACGCGGTGCGGCTGACATCTTCCATATACTGGCAGCGCTCCTCGGGCGTCAGATCCGTGATATCGTCGACGTGGCGTTTGCAGGCAACAATGACGCGGCCCGGGTGGCTCTGCTCTTTAAACAGGATGACCTTGGACATCGGAAGCTCGCAGATCTTGATGCCGAATGCCGCGAGGAGTTCTCCCTCTGCACAATAAGAACAATCTTCGTGAATCATAAAACACCTCCTGAATGTCTGCTGAAAATTAGGACATATCTATCATACCACTTCGGTAGATGAAAGCATATTCTTTGGGGGACATGCCGTATTCCTTGCGGAAGGCGCGGTAAAAACTTGAGTATTCCCGGAATCCGTAATCAAAACAGACGCGGCTGACCGGCGCGCCGGAGAGGATCGCGTCCCGGCAGGCGGAGAGGCGCTTCTTGGTGATGAACTGATGGGCGGAGATGCCCAGGTTCTCCCGGAAGAGATGGGCGAGGTAATACTTGCTGATATAGAACTGGGAGGCGAGTTCCTCCAGTGTCAGGTCGCCCTCAATGTGCGACTCGATATACGCGAGCAGGTTCTGAAACAGCTCGTGCGTCTCGGCGGAGCGGTTTTCGTGCTCATCCTCGTACACCAGGCGGTTCATCTGCAGAATCAGATCGTTCACCGCGAGGGTGATCGCGGCGGTTTTGCCGTAGCGGTCGGAGCGGATCTCCTCGATCAGACGCAGAATCCGGGACTGGACGGAGTAGAAGCCGTCCCCGGAAAAATGGAAGACATACTGCCCCGCGGTGGCGGCCAGCTGCATCAGGTAGACGTAGTCCGGCGACTGTTCGAGCAGCTCCTGCACATACTGCTGGCTGATCCAGAAAACAAAGCGGCGGTAGGGTTTTTCCGGGGAGAAGAGGATCGCGTGATGCTTCATGCCCGGCGGAATCAGGATCAGATCGCCGACCTGCACCGGATAGGTGCGGGCGCCGATCTCCATCGCGATGTCTCCCTCTACAATCAGATAAAATTCATAGTAATTGTGCGCGTGCGCCGGCACCGGCGTGAAGTTCACGTCACTGTAATAGAAGATCTCAAAATCCTTCGAGACCATATGCTGCCTCGTGTTGAAGGCGGAACGAAGGCGGTTCTGCATATTTCTGCCCGGTCCTTTCTGTGTGCTGCAGACAGTCTGTCAGATTCTGATCAGACACTCCTGCAGTAATCATAGCAGAAAAAAAAACGGCTGACAGCAATTTTTGCAATATATGCAATATTATATGCAATCGGCTTTCAGGCGGGCTTCCTGTAAGATAGTGCATGTAAGGAAAAAACGCACAACAGAAAACGAAACAGCAAAGAAACAGCAACGGATATACACAATGCTTACCTGAAGGAGGGGTTACAAAATGAAATTAACAAGAGAAGGCATCGCGGCAAGAGCTGAGTGGGAGAGCAAGGGATATAAGCTGCCGGCTTTTGACGTGGCGGCTCTGTCGGCTGAGACCGCAGCGCATCCGGTCTGGGTGCATTTCGGCGCCGGCAATATTTTCCGCGCGTTCCAGGCAAACCTGGCTCAGAAGCTGATTGAGTCCGGAGATATGACATCCGGCATCACGGTCGTCGAAGGCTTCGATTATGAGATCGTTGAAAAGCAGTATCGTCCTCATGACAATCTGTCCGTTCTTGTCACCCTGAAGGCGGACGGCAGCATCGAGAAGACCGTGATCGGTTCCATCGGCGAGTCCTGCATACTGGATTCCGAGAACGACGCCGAGTTCTCGCGCCTGAAGGAGATCTTCTCGCAGGACAGCCTGCAGATCGTGACCTTCACCATCACCGAGAAGGGCTACAGCCTGGTAAACGGCAAGGGCGAGGAGCTTCCGGCGGTCACGGCTGATTTTGCAGCAGGACCCGCAAAGCCGGCCAGCTATATCGGCAAGGTCGTGTCTCTGCTTTACGCGAGATACCAGGCAGGAGAAAAGCCGATCGCGATGGTCAGCACGGACAACTGCTCACACAACGGCGAGAAGCTCTATGCAGCTGTCAGCGCATTCGCGAAGAAGTGGGTTGAGAACGGCCTGGCAGACGCAGGATTTGCGGCATATATCGACGATCCGGCCAAGGTCAGCTTCCCCTGGTCCATGATCGACAAGATCACACCCAGACCCGACGCTTCCGTGGAAGCGATTCTGAAGGCGGACGGACTTGAGGGACTTGAGCCGGTCGTCACCAGCAAGAACACATGGGTCGCTCCGTTCGTCAACGCGGAAGAGAGCGAATATCTGGTTATCGAGGACGCGTTCCCGAACGGCCGTCCCGCTCTGGAGAAGGCCGGTGTCATCATCACTTCCAGAGACACGGTCAATAAGGTTGAGCGCATGAAGGTCTGCACCTGCCTGAATCCGCTGCACACCGCACTGGCTGTCTACGGATGCCTGTTAGGCTTCACCAAGATCTCCGATGAGATGAAGGATGCAGAGCTGAAGAAGATGGTCGACATCATCGGCTATCGCGAAGGACTTCCGGTCGTGACCGATCCCGGCGTCATTGCGCCGAAGCAGTTCATCGACACTGTCCTGGGCGTCCGGATCCCGAACCCGTTCATGCCTGACACACCGCAGAGAATCGCCTGCGACACTTCCCAGAAGCTGTCCATCCGCTTCGGTGAGACCATCAAGGCTTATCTGGCTTCCAATGATCTGAATGTCGCGGATCTGAAGCTGATCCCGCTGGTCTTCGCAGGATGGCTGCGCTACCTGATGGGCGTGGACGATGAAGGAAAGGAATTCGAGCCTTCGCCGGATCCGCTGCTGGCGAGCGTACAGCCCTATGTCGCTGAGTTTAAGGTCGGAGAGGTTCCTTCGAAGGAAGAAATCAGTGAGAAGGTTATGCCGCTCCTGAAGAACCCGGCTATCTTCGGCGTAGATCTCGAGGAAGCAGGTCTTGCGGATCAGGTCATCAGCTACTTCGCCGAAGAGCTGGCAGGCCCCGGCGCCGTTCGTGCGACTCTGGTCAAGTACGTCATCTGAGAAAATTAATAGCAGAATTTAAGGAGGGTTATACAGTTATGGAAATGACATTAAGATGGTACGGATCACAGTATGATACGGTTCAGCTCTGGCAGATTCGTCAGATTCCCGGCGTGACCGGCGTTATCACCACCCTGTACGGAAAGCAGCCGGGCGAGCTGTGGACACAGGAAGAGATCCACGCATTAAAAGAAGAGGTTGAGGCTGCGGGCCTGAATCTGTCCGGCATCGAGAGCGTCAACGTCAGCGACGCGATCAAGATCGGAAACGAGCAGCGCGACGAGCACATCGAGAACTATATCAAGACACTGGAGAACCTGGGCAAAGAAGACATCCACCTGGTCTGCTACAACTTCATGCCTGTCTTTGACTGGACCAGAACCGAGCTTGCGAGAAAGCGCGAGGATGGCTCCACAGTCCTTGCCTACACGCAGGACGCGGTGGATGCGATCAATCCGGAAGAGATGTTCTCCTCCATCTCCGGCGACATGAACGGAACCGTCATGCCCGGATGGGAGCCGGAGCGCATGGCACGCGTAAAAGAGCTCTTCGAGATGTACAAGGACATCGACGAGGAGAAGCTGTTCCAGAACCTGGTTTACTTCCTGAAGGCGATTATGCCGGTCTGCAACCAGTATGATATCAAGATGGCGATTCATCCCGATGATCCCGCATGGTCCGTCTTCGGTCTGCCCCGCATCATCAACAATGAGAAGAATATTCTCCGCCTGATGAACGCGGTGGATGACGTGCACAACGGCGTCACCTTCTGCGCGGGCTCTTACGGCACCAGCCTGGCGAATGACCTGCCGCACATGATCCGTGTACTCGAAGGCAGAATTCATTTTGCACATGTCCGCAACCTGAAGTTCATTACACCTACAAACTTCGAGGAAGCAGCGCACCTGTCCACCGACGGAACCTTCGATATGTATGAGATCGTCCGCGCACTGTATGAGACCGGCTTCTCCGGCCCGATCCGTCCTGACCACGGACGCATGATCTGGGGCGAGGTTGCTATGCCGGGCTACGGCCTGTATGACCGCGCACTGGGCGCGACCTACATCAACGGTCTGTGGGAGGCAATTGAGAAGTCCCACGAGAGAGGCATTAAAGCCTGATCCGTCAGGCCTGGGAGCCTTTCCCGGAATAAGAATGATCTGAACAACAGATAAACCTACAGCGGCTGCTGCGGTTGATACCGGGCAGCCGCTGTTGTGCTATACTGGTGCCATGAACTGGAATTATTATCGTCTGAATATGAAAAACCTGGTCACCTCTGTTCTGGTCTTTATCAGATGGGGGCTGATCGCCGCTGTCATCGGCGCCGTCGGAGGATTTCTTGGCGTTGCACTGCATTACGGCGTACATTATGCGGATCATCTGGTACAGGAGCATGAATTTCTGCTGTATCTGCTTCCGCTCGCCGGCCTTGCGATCGTCGCAGTTTACAAAGGCCTGAAAACGCAGGGCCTGAGCACCGACACGACCTTTAAGGCAGTGCAGGAGAGCGGCGAAATTACCATCCGGCAGATCCCGGCGGTGCTGATCGGAACGGTCCTGACGCATCTGACGGGCGGCAGCTCCGGCAAAGAGGGCGCCGCACTGCAGATCGGCGGGGCGGCGGGCAACCGCATTGCCGTCTGGCTGCACCTGAATGAGGATGACCGGCGGTTCGCAACCATGGCCGGAATGGCGGCACTGTTTGCGGCGGTTTTCGGTCTGCCGGTGACCGCGACCATTTTCGTCACGATGGTCATCAGTGTGGGCACCTACTGGTATTCCGCAGTCTACCCGGCGCTCGCGGCATCCCTTGTCGCGGATGCGATCAGCGAGCGGTTCGGCATTGAGTCCATGCGTTTTGCAATCCGCGTCCCCGACGTCGGGCTCGTCATGATGCTGAAGGTGGCTGTGCTGGCACTTCTGTGCGCGATGATATCCACCCTGATGTGCGACGTGATCCACGAATCCCACCGGCAGCTTAAGCAGTTTATAAAAAATGACTGGCTGCGGATCGCAGTGACGGGTGCGCTGATTGTCGTCCTGATGAAACTGACCGGATCGACGCGTTACTACGGATCCGGAGAACAGCTGATCCGGGCCGCGTTTGACGGCGGCGGGATTTACTGGTTTGATTTCCTGCTGAAGATGCTGCTGACCGCACTCACACTGGGTGCAGGCTTCCAGGGCGGCGAAGTGATGCCGTCTTTTGCCATCGGCGCGTCTTTCGGCTATATTGCAGCGCCGTTCCTGGGCATTGATCCCGCCTTCGGCGCGGCCATCGGTCTGGTGAGTGTCTTCGGCGGCGCCTCCAACAGCCTGATCGCCCCGATCCTTCTGTCGATCGAGATCTTCGGAGCCGGCGGCCTGAACTATTTTGCCATGGCGGCCATCGCGAGCTACATTATGTCGGGGTACACCGGATTCTATTACAGCCAGCAGATTCTCTTCTCCAAGCTGCACCCCGAGCGCATCGAGATTCATGCGAACGAGGAGCACGAAGAGGGCCTGTGACAGAAATTCCCGTAAACCTTTTGACATAGTAGGAAAAGCGGAGTATGATTTCGATCAAAATATGGAAACAGCCGCACGGACACTGTCTCGGGACAGACCGGAAAACCGGAGCGAAGCGGCTGAGTCCGAAAGAGAGGAGAAATATTATGAAGGCGAAAAGAATTCTTGCAGCAGCACTCGGCGTAATCACGGCAGTATCGCTGGCAGCCTGCGCACAGACCGCAGCACCGGCAGCGCAGGAAGCACCCGCTGAAGCGGCACAGGAAGAAGCGGCGGCACCCGCGGAAGAGAAGGGTACCATTACCGTTGCAGCTTCCCCGACCCCCCATGCAGAGATTCTGGAAGAGGCAGCCAAAATCCTGAAGGAGCAGGGCTGGACGCTGGAGGTCACCGTATTTGACGACTATGTACAGCCGAACCTGGTCGTGGACAGCGGCGAGATCGACGCGAACTATTTCCAACACATTCCGTATCTGGATTCCTTCAATGAAGAAAAGGGAACACACCTTGTCAACGCCGGCGGCATTCACTACGAGCCTTTCGGCATTTATCCCGGACAGAAGAGCAGCCTCGATGAGCTCGCGGACGGTGACACCATTGCCATCCCGAACGACACCACCAATGAAGCAAGAGCACTGCTGCTTCTGCAGGATAACGGAATCATTACTCTGAAGGACGGCGTCGGCCTGACAGCCACCGTCAACGACATTGCGGAGTACAGCACACAGATCAAACTGGAGGAGCTGGAGGCCGCACAGGTCGCCCGGATCCGGGACGAGGTCGCTTTTGTCATTCTGAACGGAAACTATGCACTGGATGCAGGCCTCTCGGTTGCAAAGGACGCCATTGCCTATGAGCAGTCGGATTCCGAGGCAGCGAAGACTTATGTCAATGTCATCGCAGTGAAGGAAGGCAATGAGAACAGCGAAGGCATCAAGGCACTGGTCGATGTTCTGAAGTCGGATGCGATCCGTGACTTCATCAACAGCACCTATGACGGAGCCGTCATTCCGTTCACGGAGTAAGATATTCTGCATCGCTTTCGGTGCGTCAGAACGCGCAGACGGCAAAATCAGATCTGTCATATTCACAGGCACACAGGCCGGAATCGGGAAACCGATCCCGGCTTTTTCTGTGTTGATGTGGTATCAGGCCGTGATTGATGAATGAACTGCCTTCTGTTAAGATTAAAACATGATAATCTCAATTGCTTCTTTGATTTTCTTTGCCGTCGTCTGTCTGATTTTTTTTAATATCAGGCAGACATTAAGAACCAGGTTTCTGGTAGTATCCGGTCTGGTCTATGCTTTCCTGCTGAGTCCTTATGCGGGAGCAGTGGTTCTGATTGTATCGGTGCTGACCTGGCTGATGGGGATGCTGATTGGACGTCTGCATGCGGAAGATCATCCCCATACTGCCGCCGTCATGACCGGCGGATCCGCCGCGGCCGCTGTTCTTCTTCTGCTCGCCTTCAAATTCGTTCACCCGCTGCAGACAGCGGGCATTCTGCCTGAAGATTTCAGATGGATTCTGCCGGTCGGCTTTTCTTTTTACAGCTTCCAGGTTATCAGTTATCTGGTTGATATTAATACCGGGCGCACTGAGGCGATCCGGAGTCTGTGGGAAGTTCTGCTCTGGCTGTGCTGGTTCCCCAAGTTCATCAGCGGACCGATTGAGCGGGCGAAAGGATTCAGCGGACAGATCAGAAAGATGGAGAACACAACTTTCAGGGGTGTAAGACGCTGGAAGAAAGTTGTCAGCTATGTACTGGTCGGAAGCTTTTATAAAATCGTTATTGCAGACAGGCTCGGTGTTTTCGCAGATCGGATTTTTGATGAGTACAGTGCGATGAGCAGCAGCTGGCTGCTGCTCGGCGTGCTGTTTTATACGATACAGATCTACTGCGATTTTGCCGGGTATTCTTATGTGGCAGTCGGCATATCCGCAGCATTCGATATCGACCTGGCAACAAATTTTGCCATGCCGTACTGCAGTGCCAATATCACGGAGTTCTGGCGCCGGTGGCATATTTCACTCAGCAGCTGGCTTAGGGATTATCTGTATATTCCGCTCGGCGGAAACCGCAGGGGAGAGGCCCGGAAGTACCTGAATGTTCTGATCGTGTTTCTGGTCTGCGGGCTGTGGCACGGCATCGGGACCGGGTTCCTGGTGTGGGGACTGCTGCACGGGTTTTATTCCGCACTGGACAGTTTTCTGGATCACAGGAATATTCAGAAACTCCGGCAGGGGATTCCAGGCAGGCTCCTTACTTTCGCCGCAGTATCTGCCGCCTGGATCTTCTTCCGGTTTCCGACGGCGAGAGCTGCGCTGCGTTATATCCGGGCGATGCTGACAACTGGCCCGAGGTTTCACAGCTTCAGGGCGGAGATGGCTGCAATCGGAATGAAGGACCAGGAAGCACGTCTGATTGTATTTCTGATCCTGGTTATGGCGGTGATGGACATTACCGCATACCGGAAGAAGTGTGCAGTTCCGGAAATTCTGAGGGACAGACATTATGTGATTCGATATACGGCGGTGCTGCTGCTTATGCTGACAATGCTTGTTTTCGGTATGTACGGACCGGCTTTTGACAGCAGCCGGCTGATTTATATGCAGTTCTGACCATAGAAGTAATCCGCCGGAAGGTTCAACATGGCGGCAGTCGTAATGGAGTAAGAGAATGAGGAAGGGACAGAAGGCAGTCCGGATTCTGTTTGTGATTCTGTTTATTGTCGGCTATCTTGCCTGCGACAGGGTTCTGAGTGTGAAGACAGCACACGGAATCCGGCAGGCCAGAGATATGTATGCCCAGCCGCGCAACTCGATCGATGTTGTATTTATGGGCTCCAGTCATATTCACTGTGATGTGAATACCGCTCTTCTGTGGGAGAAATACGGCATCGCAGCTTATGATTACAGTGCGGCGGAGCAGCCGCTGTGGACTACTTATTATTATCTCAAGGAAATCTGCAAGTACCAGAAACCGCAGCTTGTCGTGCTGGATCTGTATTCCCCTGCCCGGTTCAAAGATGATTATCAGTACAACTGGCTGACGGACAATTTAAATGGCGTGCGCTTTTCCTGGAATAAGATTCAGATGATCGCTGCCAGCTGTGAGGCGGATCAGATCTGGAATTACTTTCCATCCATTGCCACTTACCATATGCGCTACTCTGAGCTGGAAAAAGAGGACTGGGCTTCTCTGAAGGAGACAAAAAAGGACCGGGCGGCCTTTAAAGGATATACACCCTACTATTATGTGGTTCCGCAGGAAGAACCGGTTCTGAGTGAAAAATACAGCGGCGGCATAACAATCAAGTCGGAAATCTATCTGCAGAATATTATCGAATATACGAAAGAACACGGAATAGATCTGTTTCTGATGGTGTCGCCTTATATTACAACGGACGAAGATGAGCTGGTTTACAACCGGGTTCATGAGATTGCCGACCGCTACGGACTTCAGTTCAACAGTACGAATTATTATTACACGGCGATGAATCTGAACTTCGAAGAAGATTTCAATGACCCGTCGCATCTGAACTATCTGGGAAGCTGCAAATTTACGGATTATCTTGGCGGGGAACTGAAGAAAATGTACCATCTCCCTGACCGGCGGGGACAGGAAAAATGGGAGTCCTGGGACCGGCATGCGGAACAGATCCGGCAGGAGGTGCTGGACACTGCCGCAAAACAGCAGGAACAGCTCTCCCAGATGTCCGGGGGATCGGGAGAATCAGGGGATGAGGAGTGAAAGACTGACTATTAAAAGTCAAGGTCGAAATTCACAATTGTAATCATTTCCTGCCTTGCAGGATTGATAGAGTTCAGGACATTGAAAACTGCATGACAAACAGAGCATCCGGCAGGGTGCTCTGAGGAACAGGATATATGAGAAGATCAGGCTGCTTTCGAGCGGTATGACTTCCCGGTCGTCTCCAGATGATAGATCAGGCGTACCAGTTTCTTTGCAGCGTGTGAAATGGCAACATTGTAATGTTTACCTTCAGCGCGTTTCTTTGCAAGATATGCTTTGAACACAGGGTCCCACATACAAACATACTTCGTTGCATTAAACAGCGCACAGCGTAGATATCTGGAGCCCCGTTTCTCCATCTTTGCGTACGTGGATGTCAGTTGTCCGGACTGGTAAGTCGAAGGAGAAAGTCCGGCATAGGCCAGAAGCTTATCCGGCGAGGAAAAGCGGTTAAAGTCACCTACTTCTGCGACAATGACAGCTGCCATACGGGGACCCATTCCGGGGATGTCCAGCATCCTGGGCGGGTCTTTATCCAGAAGGGCAAAGATCTGCGCTTCGACCTCGTCGATCTCATCATCCAGAAAGCGGATGTGATCGATCGCGTGGCGCAGTTCAAGAGATTTGGCTGGAGATACAGAGCCAATGGAATGGCGGGCTGCTTCTCTGATTTCAAGGGCTTTCTCTTTATCATAGCGTCCTTTGGAAGACTCGGAAATGAGATGAGACAGCCGAGTCAGATGTGCAGAGGCGACATACGAGGCTCCGGGGAATTCGTGAAGAAGATCATAAATGGTCGCCATATGCAGTATCGGTACCAGCTTTTCGAGTTCCGGGAAGAGGATCACGACCAGCCTGGCGAGGGAAGACTTCAGCTTTGCACGCTCACGGACCTTATCGGCGCGGTAACGGGTTAATGACTTCAGCTCCTGATTCTGATATGATGTGAGCGAGTAGGGCTGTAAAGTCCGATCGCTCATGAGAAGTCTCGCAATCGCTCGGGCGTCTACCGGATCCGTTTTCGTCTTTCTAAAGCTTAGACTTTTTCTGAAAAGACTGGTTTGTAACGGGTTGATGAGACAGGTGGGGAAACCTTTATCAAGGAGATAGCCAAGCAGGTTGAGATGGTAGTGTCCGGTCGCTTCCAGCCCTACTTTTACGTTCTGTGGTGAATCGGTCACAGAGCATATCTTCTGAAACAGGTCTTCAAAACCATCCTGATTGTTCTGAATGACGAAGGAATCAAAAAGGACTTCGCCATCCGTGTTGGTGATAAAGCAGTCGTGCTTATCCTTTGCGACATCAACAGCAACGATGATCATGGGGATCACCTCCATAAAATTATTCGATGCTGCCGGACCCACAGGGACTCGCTGCTTTCGTATCCTCGTTCCACATAAACCGTCATGCGGTATCTGACTGATCAACAAAGTAGCAGGAGGCTGTGGTCAGACCCTTTCTGAAACCATCACGTGGTAGGAGAGAAACACTGATCCACAGCATCCATAACAGCATAGCCATTTACCAAGAACAGGTAAAGATTGGCTACACATAATAATACGAGG
>JAFRIW010000014.1 GCA_017432565.1 Lachnospiraceae bacterium | reverse complement strand
CTGTTCAATGGCTCGCAGGTGCCCGGCAAATCCTTCTCCGTCAAAGGTCGTGCCGATATGGCTGTCTGCAATCAGGGCAATTCTCAGCGTTCCGAGTTCCTTGTCCGTTCTGAGCTGATAGTTCTTCTGCCAGACGTGGCTGCAGAGCACATATCCGGCGGCAAGGTAGACGACGGAAAATCCCAGAGCAAGCCATCCCTGCCAGTAGACAGCGGATTTTTTCCCCGACAGCCGTTCGGCGATCCGTATCACGATCCCGAACAGGAGGAAAAACGCCGCAATATGAAGAAAGATGACAATGGCGTTGACAACCGAGGTGAGCATCGCGGTCAGCGCGAAGCAGACTGCAAGGATCCCGAACGAGAGGAGCCGTCCTGTCCATTTTCCGGATCCGGCGATTCGCTTTACCGCGTCGAATCTGCCCACACAGCCCACAAGATAGACGATGCTGGCGATCATCAGTGCGATGACGATACCGAAGATAAGCAGCCACATTGCGAGATCGCCTCCTTCCGTCCAGGCTATGCTTCCTTTATGGCGGTCCCGTGCTGTTTTCAGGCTGGAGGCGCTTTCAGGTATTTCTCCCTGAACTCATCAACGGGGATCGGCCTGGCGAAAAGGTAGCCCTGAAACAGACTGCAGCCCATCTGCGACAGCATCTGATACTGCTCCTGGGTCTCGATACCCTCGGTCAGCGGCACCATTCCCAGTTCAGACGCCATGTTGATCATGTTGCGCAGGATGACCGACGTCCGCGTCTGCCGTTCTGTTTCGCGCAGGAACAGCATGTCGATCTTGATGACGTCCACCGGCATGTCCTTCAGCATGTTCAGGGAGGAATAGCCGCTGCCGAAGTCATCCATTTCCACGAGGAAGCCGTCGTTGTGAAGGGATTTCAGAATCGCAAACCGGTTGGCCACGTCGTCCATCATGGCCGTCTCGGTGATCTCCACCCGCAGTCTGGAAGGCGGCACGTCAAATTCTGTGACAGCAGCACGGAGCTCTGCTTCCACATCCATATAATAAAAGTCCCTGGGCGAAATGTTTACCGAGATGAAAAGATCGTCCCGGCCGATACACTCCCACTGCTTCAGAATCTCGCAGGAGCTGCGCCACATGTGCCGGTCGAGCTGCGCGATGGTGCCGTTGTCCTCCATGACAGGGATAAAATCCGAGGGTGGGATCAGGCCCTTATCCGGGCTGATCCAGCGGACCAGAGCCTCGGCACCGACCAGCTTGCCGTCCCGGTCGACAATGGCCTGCAGATACGGACGGATCTGTCCGGCGTTCAGTGCCTCCGGCAGCTTGATCGCGATCTCCTGATTCCGCAGGATCTTCTGGCGCATCGCGTCATCGTAGATTGCGACATGCCTGTTGAAATCGTTCTTGATGGTCTCCATGGCGATGTGGGCACGGTCGAACATCACGGACACGTCCATGGCGCGGTCCGTCACCGGGAAAACGCCTTCGTGGAGCACCAGGCTGTGGGAGGCCATCCCGTTGTCAATGTGAAACTCCGTCATATACTTTTCCGCGAGCTCCGCGTCAAAGTCCTTCTCCGGCAGGCAGAATCCAAAGGTGTCGCTGCCGATGCGCCCATAGATTGCGGAGGGAGGCAGATGGGACTGGATGTCCGCAGCCAGCGATTTAAGGGCATAGTCCCCGAAGTCCCGACCGAAAATGTCATTGACCAGCTTGAAATTGCTGATATCCGAGTAGATAACGTAATAGGTGGTGTCCGGATTGGCATCGATCATCCCGCGGACCTTGTCATAGAGATGCTGCTTCGTATAAACCCCTGTGAGAGGATCGTGATTGGCAATGTAGCGTTCCCGCTGCAGTGCGAGCTCATTCTCCGTGGTGTCCCGCAGGATCAGGACCGAACCGATGACCTGCTCTCTTTCATCACAGACAGCATGCTTCGCCAGATGATAGTAGCGCTCACCCAGGGTCCGGTCGCATTGCCATTCGCTCTTCTCCAGCTCCAGACCGGGGAACATCTTCCTGAGCCTCAGCGGACAGCGGGAATAATCGCCGTCGGTCACGCCGGCAAGGTTCTCGCCGTGCTCGTCCGCCCAAAGGCAGTGCCCGTTGTCATTGAAGAAGAACAGGCCATCCGCCATGTCCGAGGCGAGATCCGCCAGCAGGTGGTCCAGCAGCCGCCGCGGCCGGTAGTAAAGTGAGAAGTAGAACACAAGGATGCCGTATATGCCGTAAGCGATGACCGAGCGCTTCACCGGCGAGTGGGAGAAAAGATAAAAAATCTCCCACGCTGCCACGAACAGCAGCAGGAAGAACATAATCGAGTATTTCTCGGAGTCGATCCGGGCGCTTTTGATCGACTTAGCCAGCAAAATCACCAGGACCGCTCCCATAACGGCATAGACCAGGGCCAGATGGATGTTCCGTCCCCAGTAAGAATGAACGCCGTAGTAAGGTGCGCCGTAGGCCATGACCATGTCCGAGGAGAACGCGTGGCAGAAAATCGGGTTCAGGAGGAATTGGATGATGTCCAGCGTGAGCAGCGCGATCAGCACCTTTTTCACTGTCGGATTCCATTTCATCCCGCAGTACTCCAGCGTGAAATCCAGCATACAGTAGACCGCGATATCGATGCCGACGGCATAGAGATACCGGCCCACCAAAGCCAGGGGCTCCGTACGCGCAACGATGATGAGCAGGTTCCCGATCACGGGCCCCAGCAGGGAGAAGAGGAAGTTTGCGACCTTCGGCGCGATTTTCCGCTCTGAGCGGCGTGCAGCGATGCCGCAGCCGATCAGCGCCAGCGCTACGACCGATATGATGATTGCGATTGCATTTCTCAAGAAAATCACCCTTCAGGAATACGCGCTTATGGCTCTTCTGCGTCCTGCCGTCTTCTGAGACGAGCACGAGAACAGTCCCCCTGTTATTATGAAAACTATAACACAAAACGCGCAGGAAGACAACAAAAACTCTCCCCAGAATGAAAATCAAGCGAACCGGTCCTCAAAAACAAAAACGCCAGACAGATTGTCTGGTGTTTCAGCGATCAGTCCAGAAGATGTGCCCGGCAGCCGATGCTATGATTCTGTCCAGTTCCTGACTCGCGTCCTCCCAGATCCGGTTCGCCTCTTCCCTGCCGAATTCAGCAATCAGCGTCTTCTTAAACGGCTTAAAGAAATTGTGTTTATCGAGAGAGTTATTCATTCTGTTTTCGCCTTTTCCATAATCTCACTTCCGACATTCCAGGACTGCCCTACCTTTTCTCCCACAACATAGTAGCCAAGACGGAACTGATCGAAGATCAGCGCATGAACCTGATCCGGATTCACTTTGCCGTCATCCCCAATAACCCGCTCCTCCGCACTGGCATTGACAATCTTGCCAACCATCGCATAGATATGCTCTGTGTCAATGATATCCACCAGCTCACAGTCCATGCTGATAGGCAATTCATCAATTACGGGCGCATTTACAAACGCACTCTTTGTAATGTGCAGACCGGATTTTTCCAGTTTTCCCGGCATATCGTTCCCACTTGCGGTTCCGATGAAATCTGCTTCTGCCATGTGATCAACGTCTGCTAACGCAACTGTGAAGGCTTTTGTCTCCATGATGTTCTTCATAGTCTTATGATTTGGATCAACAAACAGAGCAATTTTGTCCATGTCTGTAATCTGCGCCCAGGCAGCTGTCATGGCATTGGGAACGCCGTTTTGGTCGTAAGCACTCACAACCACAACTGGCATCGGATACAACGCCGGCATGCT
>JAFRIW010000013.1 GCA_017432565.1 Lachnospiraceae bacterium | reverse complement strand
CTTAGCTCAGCTGGGAGAGCACCTGCCTTACAAGCAGGGGGTCACAGGTTCGAGCCCTGTAGGCTCCATTTTGATTAGAGTGATACGCCGATGTGGCTCAATTGGCAGAGCAGCTGATTTGTAATCAGCAGGTTACCGGTTCGAGTCCGGTCATCGGCTTTGATCTAAAATATGGATGGGTTCCCGAGTGGCCAAAGGGGGCAGACTGTAAATCTGTTGTCGACGACTTCGGTGGTTCGAATCCACCCCCATCCACGAAAGCCGAGATGAAAATCCTGGCTTTTTCCCTGAAAGGGGTAAACGTCGCGGGATAGAGCAGTCTGGAAGCTCGTCGGGCTCATAACCCGGAGGTCGCAGGTTCAAATCCTGCTCCCGCTATTTTTTATTCGCCCAGATAGCTCAGTTGGTAGAGCAGAGGACTGTAAATCCTCGTGTCGCTGGTTCGACTCCGGCTCTGGGCACGGAAACAGTTTATCCACGGGGTAAGCTGTTTTTTTTACGCTGATAACATGGTATTATTTTGAGAAAATACATCTTTGAAAAGGATATTCTTATGAAAAGAAAAAGTGTAATGGCACTGGCGGCTGCAATGCTTGCAGGAATGATATGTTTTACGAGCTGCGGAAAGAAGGAAGAGGCACCTGCGCCGGTGCTGGAGCCGATTCCGCAGAGTGAGCAGGTTCAGACGGGTCAGGAGACCCCGGGGACCGAAGCAGAACAGTCCGGCACGACACAGGCTGTTTCTCAGGAGCAGAGCCTGCAGGGACAGGCTGTGCCGGGGGAAAAGCAGGAGGAGCTTTTCAGTACACTCTCAGGGCTTGAGTTTTATTTCAGCAGCGGCGCCGGCGGCTGGCGCACCGTCATGCATATTGATGAGAACGGAAATTTTGAAGGAAACTACATGGATTCCGACATGGGCGATACCGGGGAGAATTATCCGAACGGGACCGTCTATGCCTGCGAGTTTTCGGGAGCCTTCACGGAGCCGGTTTTTGTCGAGAACGGAATCTATAAGATGACGATCCGGGAAATCAGTTACGCGCAGAAGCCGGACACGACGGAAATCAAGGACGATATGCGGTTCTGCTATACCAGTGCTTACGGACTGGACGAGGCGACGGATCTTTACATCTATGAGCCGGGCATCGAGCTGAGCCGGCTTCCGGACGATTATATCGGATGGGTTCAGATGGGCCTGAACGGCGGATCGACACTGCCCTTCTACGGGATTTACAACAAGTCGGCGGCGACCGGTTTTTCGAGTTATGCCGCGGCAGACACCGGTGATTCTTCAGCCAAGACAGCCTCCTCCGGCAGTTCTGTCTCTGCGCAGGAGATGATCGATGCGATTGCACAGACCGAGGAAAAGGCGGCAGAGCTGCAGCATGAAATCGAGACAGAGGACATGTCACAGCTGGATTATAATTTCAAAACCCAGGATCTCTATGAGCTGTGGGACAGCCAGCTGAATCAGCTGTGGTCTTATCTGCAGGAGAACCTGAGCGCGGATGAAATGGACCGGCTGACAGCCGAGGAGCGGAACTGGATTGAATCCAAGGAAAAAGCGGTCAAGGAAGCCGGTGCACCTTATGAAGGCGGCAGTATTCAGCCGATGATCATGAATCAGAAAGCTGCGGAGCTGACCAGAGAACGCGTGCTGGAGCTTCAGAAAAAATATCTGTAAAGAAAGATCCGCGAAAATAATGAAAGAAAATCTGCCGGCAGTAAAGTCTACTGCCGGCAGAAATTTTTATTTGCCATGTGAAGATGCATCTTATATAATTGTGAAGATATTTCGGGATGGCAGGAAGGTGGTCCTGTCTGCGGGATATCGGACGGCTGAAAGGAGGATCTGCAAATGCCAGCCAGAACAGACATCCATAAGGTACTGATAATCGGATCCGGTCCCATCGTGATCGGGCAGGCGTGCGAGTTTGACTACTCAGGAACCCAGGCGTGTAAGGCGTTACGCTCTCTGGGCTATGAGATCGTCCTCGTTAATTCGAATCCGGCGACCATTATGACGGACCCGGAAATGGCGGACGTTACTTATATTGAACCGCTGAACGTTTCCAGACTGGAACAGATCATTGCAAAGGAAAAGCCGGATGCTCTTCTGCCGAACCTCGGCGGGCAGTCCGGCCTTAATTTATGCTCGGAGCTGTATCAGGCGGGCGTCCTGGACAAGTACAACGTGAAGGTCATCGGCGTACAGGTCGACGCGATCGAGCGCGGCGAGGACCGCGTCGAGTTCAAGAAGACCATGGAGAGCCTCGGGATCGAGATGGCCCGCAGTGAAGTCTCCTACAGCGTGGATCACGCGCTGGAGATCGCGGACCGCCTTGGATATCCGGTGGTCCTGCGCCCCGCGTACACCATGGGCGGCGCCGGCGGCGGACTGGTTTATAACAAAGAAGAGCTGAAGACCGTCTGCGCGAGAGGCCTCCAGGCATCTCTGGTGCACCAGGTCCTGGTCGAAGAGTCCGTGATGGGCTGGGAGGAGCTGGAGCTCGAGGTCGTCCGCGACAAGGACAACAATATCATCACAGTCTGCTTCATCGAGAACGTCGATCCGATGGGCGTCCACACCGGAGACAGCTTCTGCACGGCGCCGATGCTGACGATCTCCGAGGAAGTACAGAAGCGTCTGCAGGAACAGGCTTACAGAATCGTCGAGCATATCGGTGTGATCGGCGGCACGAACGTACAGTTTGCGCACGATCCCAAAACCGACCGGATCATCGTCATCGAGATCAATCCGCGTACCTCGCGCTCTTCCGCGCTGGCGTCCAAGGCGACCGGCTTCCCGATCGCACTGGTCTCCGCGAAGCTTGCTTCCGGCCTGACCCTGAAGGACCTGCCCTGCGGAAAGTACGGCACGCTCGATAAGTATAAGCTTGACGGGGATTATGTCGTCGTGAAATTCGCCCGCTGGGCCTTTGAGAAGTTCAAGGGCGTCGAGGACCGTCTGGGCACGCAGATGCGCGCGGTCGGCGAGGTCATGAGCATCGGCAAGAACTATAAGGAAGCATTCCAGAAGGCCATCCGTTCCCTGGAAAAGGGCCGCGCAGGCCTGGGCCATGTCAAAGATTTTGACCGGCTGTCCGCAGACGAGCTGAGGCAAAAACTGGCGACAGCCAGCAGCGAGCGGCACTTCCTGATGTATGAGGCACTGCGCAAGGGTGTGAGCGTCGAGGAACTCTATGAGCTGACGCACGTGAAGCGCTACTTCATTGAGCAGATGAAGGAACTGGTGGAAGAGGAAGAGGCGCTTGTTGCACAGTACAAAGGCAGCGTTCCTGCCGACGAAGCACTGATTCAGGCCAAGAAGGACGGTTTCTCGGATCAGTACCTGGCACAGATTCTGGGCGTAAAAGAGGATGCAATCCGCGCGCGCCGCGAAGAGCTCGGCTGCACGGAGCACTGGGATGCGGTTCATGTGTCCGGCACGGAGGACAGCGCATATTACTATTCCAGCTACAATATGACAGAGGACGGACCGGATCAGGCGCAGGAAGAAAAGCCCAGCATCATGATTCTGGGCGGCGGCCCGAACCGGATCGGCCAGGGCATCGAGTTCGACTACTGCTGCGTACACGCTGCACAGTCCCTGAAAAAGCTGGGATTCAGGACCATCATTGTCAACTGCAACCCCGAGACCGTCTCCACGGACTACGACACCTCGGATAAGCTTTATTTTGAACCGCTGACACTGGAAGATGTCCTTTCGATTTACAGAAAGGAAAAACCGGTCGGCGTGATTGCGCAGTTCGGCGGACAGACACCGCTGAATCTGGCTTCCGAGCTGGAGAAGAACGGCGTCCGGATCCTCGGAACCTCCCCGGCGGTGATCGATCTGGCGGAGGACCGCGACCAGTTCCGCATGGTGATGGATAAGCTCGGCATTCCGATGCCGGAATCCGGCATGGCCACCACCGTGGAAGAAGCGATTGCAATCGCCGGAAAGATCGGATATCCGGTCATGGTCCGCCCTTCCTATGTTCTGGGCGGCCGCGGCATGGAAGTCGTGTACGACGACGAAGCCATGGCGGATTACATGAAGGCGGCAGTCGGCGTCACACCGGACCGGCCGATCCTGATTGACCGCTTCCTGCATCACGCGATGGAGTGCGAGGCAGATGCCATTTCGGACGGAACACATGCCTATGTGCCGGCGGTCATGGAGCACATTGAGCTGGCGGGCATTCACTCCGGTGACAGTGCCTGCATCCTGCCTTCCAAGCATATTCCGGAAGACAATCTGAACACGATCAAGGAATATACGCGCAAAATCGCGGAAGAGATGCATGTCGTCGGTCTGATGAACATGCAGTATGCGATTGAGGACGGAAAGGTCTTCGTGCTGGAAGCCAATCCGCGCGCTTCCCGCACCGTCCCGCTGGTTTCCAAGGTCTGCGGAATCCGGATGGTGCCGCTCGCGACGGAAATCATCACGGCCGATCTGACCGGACGGCCTTCGCCGGTGCCGGAGCTGAAGGAGCGGGTCATCCCGTACTACGGCGTCAAGGAAGCAGTGTTCCCGTTCAACATGTTCCAGGAGGTCGATCCGATTCTCGGACCAGAGATGCGCTCTACCGGTGAAGTACTCGGACTGGCGCAGACGCCGGGCGAGGCCTTCTACAAGGCGGAGGAAGGCGCACAGGCGACGCTTCCGCAGGGAGGAACCGTGCTGATTTCGGTCAACCGGCAGGACAAGCCGGAGGTGGTCGAGGTCGCACAGCAGTTCCACAAGGCGGGCTTCAATATTATCGCGACAGGCAAGACCTGCGACCTGATCGAAGAGGCCGGCATCCCGGTGACCAAGGTGAAGAAGCTCTATGAGGGAAGACCGAACATTCTGGATCTGATGACCAACGGAAAGATTCAGCTGATCGTCAACTCGCCGGCGGGCAAGACCAGTATCCATGACGATTCGTACCTGCGGAAGGCGGCGATCAAGTATAAGATCCCGTATATCACGACGATCGCGGCAGCCCGCGCGGCAGCCGAGGGTATTCTGGTCGTTCAGGCCGAGGGCACGGAAAACGTCAGCGTCCGTTCGCTGCAGGAATGGCATGAGCTGATCCGCAATGCGGAATGAGAAAAGAATAAGACAGAATAAGGCAAAATAAAGAACTGGCCGGGTTTAATACCTGGCCAGTTCTGCGTCTGCCGCATCGCCCGCGTCTTCGACCTTCCGGACGATAATATCATAGGAGAAATCGGGGTTCACCCGCACGGATACGCGATCCCCCGGCCGGTGCCCGAGAAGGGCCTTCCCGAGGGGAGATTCCACACTGATCAGCCCGAGCAGAGAGTCCTCGCGGATGGTGCTGACGATGGTGTAGACCTCCTCCGCGTCGTCCTCCGGCACATAAATCGTGACGGTTTTATTGATGCCGGCTTCGTCCGCGGCTGTGTGGTCCTCGATGATCCGCGCAGTCCGGATCATGCGCTCCAGGAAGCGGATCCGGCTCTCATTCTGGTTTTTGGCCCGCTTGGCTGCGTGATACTCGAAATTTTCCGAGAGATCACCGTGGGCGCGGGCTTCTTTTACATCTTCAAGAAGCTGAGGGCGCAGCACCAGTTTGCGGTGGTCGATCTCAGCCTGCATATCTTCAATATCTTTTTGTGTCAGTTCGTTATTCATACCCTGTATCTTAATCGAAAAAACAAAAGAAAGTCAAATCGGAAACTTTGTGAACGCCGGCCGTTTAAATACGCAGTGCGGGGAAACCGGCCTGTATTGGGCATCTTGCAAACTACATGCAGGAAAGATATAATTGATTAATTAAGCAAACTGATGTACGGTCTGACAGGGGTTTGTTATGGATAAAAACGGTGGAAGCAACCACATAAACAGTAAAAAACGGATTATCGCAATCATCATTGTCATCGCCATGCTCGCGGCAATGATTCTTCCCCTTGTGGCCGCGGTTTCGGCACAGGAGCCGGCGAAGATCCATAAGGGAATCCGGATCGGCGGCGTTGACGTCTCCGGGATGACACGGGAACAGGCTGCCGCGGCGCTCTCCGACACGGTGGCACAGGAGAAGCAGACCGTGATTTTCCTGACCGGTGAGGAAGAGGGACAGGAAGTCGCCGTCACCGCGGGTGAGCTCGGCATGCAGGTTGACCTGGATGCGACGCTGGCGCAGGCCATGTCTTACAGCAATGCGCCGAATCTGATTGCGCGCTATAAGGCGGAGAAAGACCTCGAGCACAACGGAGCGGACCTCACGCCGGAGATCACTTTTGACCGTAATCAGGTCTCGGCAGTGGTTGCACAGAAGTGCAGCGCCTTCAACAGAAAGGCTGTTAATGCTTCTCTGCGCAGAGAGGCGGGCAATTTTGTCGTGGAAGGCGGTCAGACGGGTCTGGTGGTCAACGTCGAGGAATCCACGGACCGGATTCTGGATTATCTGAACAGAAACTGGGGCGGGCAGAACGCCCGGATTGCCCTGGTAATGGAAGTGGAAGAGCCGAAAGGCTCCGCGGAAGAGCTGATGCGGATGACCGATATCCTGGGCTCGTTCACGACCAGTTATTCTTCCTCCGGATCGTCCAGATGTGCCAATATTGAAAATGCCTGCAAGCTGATCAATGGCTCGGTGGTTTATCCCGGAGAAGAGTTTTCCATTCTGGCTACCATTACGCCGTTCACCGGCGAGAACGGCTATTATCTGGCGGGCTCCTACCTGGGTGATCAGGTCGTCGAATCCTTCGGCGGTGGAATCTGTCAGGTGTCGACGACACTTTACAATGCGATCATCCGCGCGGAGCTGTCCGTCACGGCGCGCTCCAATCACTCCATGATCGTCGGCTATGTCAAGCCGTCCATGGACGCCGCGATTGCGGAGTCCTCCAACATGGACTTCCGCTTTGTGAACAACCTGCACAATCCTGTCTATATCGAAGGCTACACAGAGGGCAAGAGCATCACATTCAATGTGTACGGCGTGGAGACCAGGGATCCGGGCCGGGTCGTCACTTTTGAGAGTGAGACGCTCTCGACCACACCGCCCGAAGGAGAGAAAATCTATACGGACTCTTCCAGACCTGCCGGCTATATCAGTGTCACAGCCGGGCACACCGGCTACACGGCCAGACTCTGGAAGGTGGTCACCCAGGGCGGCCAGGAAGTCAGCCGGGAAGTCTTCAATACCAGCAATTACAACATGACACCGACCATTGCCACTGTCGGCACGGACGGTGCATCCGACGCACTGCGCGCGGCGATCAGCACCGGCAGCATTGAAGCGGTCAAAGCAGTGATCAACGGCGCGCCGGCCCCGCTCGACCAGACGCCCGATCAGCAGGCAGTGCAGGCGGCCGCAAGTGCGGCGGCGCAGCAGGCCTATGCGGCGGCGCTGGCAGCAGGCGACGACGAGGCGACAGCGATGGCCAAGGCCCAGCAGGCCGCCAACGCCGTGGTCAATCAGGCCGCAGCCGGTCAGTAACCGGGGCTCATCAGACAGCAGCGATGGAAAACAGACTGAAAGCAGGAAGCCGGCCGGTTCTGATTATGACCAAATGGTGCGGGCTTGAGGATACCGCGAGGCTCGCGGGCACTGCGCGCGCCGCAGAGCGCTTTCCGGAGCATTTTCTGAGGACTGCGCGGTCTTTTGAAAGCCTTCTCTCCACAGAGGAAGACCGGAAGGCGGCAGAAGCCGCAGGTGTTCCCGAAGAGGCACGGCTGGAGCTGGGATGCGGCGGTATTCTGGCGGGACTCTGGTTTCTGTGCGAGCGGTTTCACGCGGGCATGCGCGTCAATCTGAAGGACATTCCCCTGCGTCAGGAAACCATTGAGCTGACGAATTATTTTGACTTGAATCCATATGAATTGAACGCCCGGGGCTGCCTTCTGATGGCAGCGGAGGATGAGAGGGTTCTGGAGGCGATGCGAGACCGCCGGGTACAGGCCCGCATCATCGGTTATCTGTGCAGCGCAAACAGCCGGGTACTCATAAACGGAGAAGAAATCCGATATCTGGACATGCCGCGGCAGACGCTGCGGGAAATGGGACTGTGGAACGGGAAGGAAAAGGATCGCCGCAGCCCGGAACAGGAATCATCAGGAGGGAAGAGATGACAGCATTAGAAGAGAGAATTCTGAACGTGATTGAGAGAAACAGCCGGGTCGGAATCCAGGAGCTGGCCATTCTCCTCGGAACGGAGGAGATCGAGGTCGCAAACGCGCTGAAGAAAATGGAAGAGGACGGCGTGATCTGCGGATATCACACCATGATCGACTGGGACAAAACCGGGATCGAGAAGGTGACCGCCATTATTGAAGTGCGCGTCACACCGCAGCGCGGACAGGGCTTTGAGAGCGTGGCGGAGCGGATTTACCGCTATCCGGAAGTGGACACGGTCTATCTGGTATCCGGTGGATATGATCTGATGATTATTCTGGAAGGCAAAACACTGAAGGAAGTGGCGGGCTTTGTCTCCAGCAAGCTTTCGACACTGGACACGGTTATCAGCACCGCGACACATTTTATCCTGAAGAAATATAAAGACCACGGAACCATCATGGAGAAGAAGGTCGAGGACCGCAGAGAAAAGGTTACGGCATAACGGACAGGACTTGCGGGAAAGGATAAAGGCCTATGGAAAAGAAAATATTGTCGGAAAAAATCGTCGGGATCAAGCCGTCCGGAATCCGGAAGTTTTTTGATGTCGTCAGCGAAATGCCCGAGGCCATTTCACTGGGCGTGGGCGAGCCGGATTTTGACACGCCCTGGCACATCCGGGACGAGGGAATCTGGTCGCTGGAGCAGGGACGGACTTTCTATACGTCCAACTCGGGACTGAAGGAACTGAGACAGGAAATCGCGAACTATCTGCACAGGAAACAGGGCATCGATTACGATCCGATCCGGGAAATCCTGATCACTGTCGGCGGCTCGGAGGCAATTGACCTGATGTTCCGCGCGATGGTCAATGAGGGCGATGAAGTGCTGATTCCGCAGCCGTCCTACGTCTCCTATGAACCCTGCGCGATTCTGGCGGACGCAAAGCCGGTGATCATTGATCTGAAGGAAGAGAACGAATTCCGTCTGACGGCGCAGGAGCTGGAGGACGCCATTACCGAGCGGTCCAAAATCCTGGTGCTGCCCTTCCCGAACAACCCGACCGGTTCCATCATGGACCGGAAGGATCTGGAGGCGGTGGCCGAGGTGATCATCAAGCATGATCTCTACGTTCTGTCCGACGAGATCTACGCCGAACTGACCTACTCCGGCGAGCACGTTTCGATCGCATCGCTGCCGGGCATGCAGGAGCGCACGATCCTGGTGAACGGCTTCTCCAAAGCCTATGCCATGACCGGCTGGCGTCTCGGATATGCCTGCGGCCCCGCGTGGATTATGGATCAGATGACCAAAATTCATCAGTTCGCCATTATGTGCGCGCCCACCACGAGCCAGTACGCCGCGGTGGAAGCCCTGCGGAACGGCGATGAGGATGTGGCGGCGATGCGGGAATCCTACAACGAGCGCCGCAGATTTGTGGTTCATACCTTGAGAGAGATGGGCCTTCCCTGCTTTGAGCCGCTCGGTGCCTTTTATGTATTCCCGTGCATCCGGGAGTTCGGCATGACCAGCGACGAATTCGCGACGCGCCTGCTGCAGGAGGAAAAGGTCGCAATCGTACCCGGCACCGCGTTCGGAGACAGCGGCGAAGGGTTCCTGAGAATATCCTATGCGTATTCGCTGGAGAATCTGAAAGAAGCACTCGGCAGACTGCGCTGCTTCGTGGAGAAGCTGCGCGCCTGATCAGTTATCAGGCTCAGTCATCAAGCTCGTCATTGAGATCGGAGCGGCGGAGGGAGAAGATAAATTCGCTCCCGACGCCTTCCGTGCTGATGACGTTTATATTTTCATCATGTGCCCGGAGAATTTCTCGGACGATGGACAGGCCCAGGCCTGTCCCTTTTTTGTCTTTGCCGCGGGAGAGATCTGTCTTATAGAAGCGGTCAAAAATCAGCTTCTGATCATTCTTGGGAATGCCGATGCCGTTGTCGCGCACCGAGACAAAGATTTTGCTGTGGCGCTCCGTCGTCTCAATGCGCACGGTGGAGCCGCGCGGGCTGAATTTGAGGGCATTGTCGATCAGATTATAGAGAACCTGTTCGATGCGCTCCTTGTCGGCGTTGACATAGAGCTGCTCGCCCAGCAGAACCAGCTCGAGCGTGATGCCTTTGGCGCGGCAGGTCTGTTCAAAGGAAGCGCCGACGCTGCGGATGGTTCCGTTGATGTCAAAATCCGTCCTGGCCAGCAGCGTGCCGCGGGTATTCAGGTTGTTCAGGGTCAGAAGGCTGTTCGTGAGCTTGGTGAGCCGGTCGGTCTCATTCAGCACGATCTGCAGATATTTCTCATGCATTTCGGCGGGAATCGTCCCGTCCAGCATGGCGGTGAGGAAGCCGCGGATCGAGGTGAGCGGAGAGCGGAAGTCGTGGGAGACATTGGCGATGAATTTCTTCTGATCGTCCTCGGCGCCGGCGATTTCATTGGCCATATAGCCTAGTGTGGCCGCGAGATAGCCCATTTCATCGGAGCTGTCCACGGAAAATTGATAATGCATGTTGCCGGACGCGTACTGCTCCGTCGCCCGGATAATCTTCTTCAGCGGGATGTAGACCAGCTCGGTGAAGAAAATCAGGATGATCAGCGAGAGCAGCAGCAGAATCAGCAGGAGCAGCCAGGAGATGTTCATGTAGCGGTCGGACCGGGTCCGGATCTGGCTCATGGGCAGATGAATCGCCACATAACCGCGGATGCGGAAGTTGCTGCTGATCGGCGCGAGAACGGAAAGGTGCGGCTCATCGAAGGCACCAAAGAAAGTACCCTCCTGATAGAGGGCGCCGCCGGACAGATTGGGCGAGAAGTTTTCAATAAAGACCTCCTCGTCCGGACTGATATTGCGGGCGGTACTGACAACCAGCCGGCCGGAGGGGTTGAGAATCCAGATTTCCGTGCCGGTGTAGGAGGCGATGGCGCGCAGCTGGCGGCCCGCCGAGTCCAGGGAAATCTCCGTGTTGTAGAGGTCCGCGGCGTAGGTGTTCGCGATCTGCGTCGCCTGCCGGTACAGATTTTCACCGGCCTCCCGGCGCACCTGATCCGATGTCATGTTGGAGACAAAAGAAGCCACAATCAGGAATCCGAAGAGCCCGAAGAGAAGATAACCGACGATGAACTTTAAATACAGCGTTCTGCGCATGGATGTCAGGGATTCACCTCAAATTTGTAGCCGATGCCCCAGATCGTCGCGATCCGCCATTTTTCGTGATCGCCGATCTTCTCGCGCAGTCTTTTGATATGAACGTCGACGGTGCGCGTGTCACCGACATAATCGTAATAGCCCCAGAGCTGGTCGAGCAGCTGCTCTCTGGTGAAAACGCGGTTCGGCGAGGAGGCCAGGAAGTATAAAAGCTCCAGCTCCTTGGGCGGCATTTCCAGCGGCTTTCCCATATAAGTCACCGAGTAGTTGGTGAGATTGATGGTCAGGTCCGGCAGCTCCACGATCTTGTCCTCCGTATCCCGGACAGGAGAAGTCTGGGCGGCGGGGCGATAACGGCGCAGAACGGCTTTGACGCGGGCGACCAGTTCTTTGGAGTCAAAGGGCTTTTCGATGTAATCATCCGCGCCAAGCTCCAGGCCGAGCACCTTGTCAAAAATCTCGCCCTTTGCGGACAGCATGATGATCGGGACAGAGTCCCTGGCGCGCACTTCGCGGCAGACCTGATAGCCGTCAATGCCGGGCAGCATCAGGTCGAGCAGAATCAGGTTGGGCCGGTAGGAATCGACAGCCTCGAGTGCGGTCTCTCCGTCGGGTGCGATCATGGTGTCATAGCACTCTTTATTCAGATACAGACTGATCAGCTCGGCGATATTGCTGTCGTCGTCGACAATCAGGATTTTCTGTTTGACAGCGGGCATTTCTGCTCTCCTTCCTTGAAAAAGTTACTTAAAAGTCACAATGGTCACACCGGCGTCGCCCTCTCCGAAATCGCCTGCGCGGAAGTTGAGGCCGCGCTGCTTCTTCAGATACTGGTGAACGGCGTTTCTGAGCGCGCCGGTTCCCTTGCCGTGTACGACGCGCACACTGTCCAGGTGGGACATACGGGCGTCATCGAGATATTTATCCAGTTTCAGAAGGGCCTCATCCACTGTGAGACCGATCAGGTTGATTTCAGGTGAGACACTGCGGTAGCCGCCGGAGACGGAACCCTGCGGAATAACCCGGGCGGGACCGGTGCGGAAGGCCTGCTTTAAACTGCTTCTGCCGCCGGTGCCTGCCGCGTTCCCGCTGCCGCTTCCTTTCGCGGCGCTTTCCCCGGAGCGCTCCAGATCCTGAAGCTTCACCGTGGAGTTCAGATTGCCGATCCGCACGCGGAGCTTTCCGTTTTTATCGGGCAGGGATTCGACGACGCCGTTCATACCCATGGAAAGAACCCGCACGGAGTCACCGATCTGAATATCCTCTGCCGTGAGTCGGCGTCCGCTGCGCCGCTCAGGCTCCTTCTGCAGTTTCGTGTTTTTGGCGGAGACCTTCTCCCGGATGGCGCTTCTGGTCCGCTCCATCTCGGACAGATCCGCATCGCGTCCGCTCCTGCGCATCTGCGCGATCAGCTCGTCCGCGTCATCTTTTGCCTCCTGGAGAATATCCCGCGCCTGCTCGTTCGCCTTGCGCAGGATTTCCTCGCGGCGCTGCTCATAGGCTTTTTCCCGGTTCTTTAAGTCTTTCTCCCGCTTTTCGAGGTCCAGCGTCTTTCTCCGGATGGATTCCTCTTCTTCGCGGGCTTTGCGTCTTGCCTCTTCCAGGTCGCTGAGGATTTCCTCAAAATTCTGCGAGTCCTGGGAGAGCTGCGCTCTGGCGGTTTCGATAATATAGCCGGGCAGGCCGAGCTTCTGCGAGATGGCGAAAGCATTGCTGCGCCCGGGGACGCCTACCAGCAGGCGATAGGTAGGCGCGAGCGTCTCCACGTTGAACTCGCAGCTGGCGTTCTGAACGCCGGGCGTTTTCATCGCATAGAGTTTGAGCTCGGCGTAATGGGTGGTCGCCAGTGTCCGGATGCCGCGGGTCTGCAGGAAATTCAGAATGGAGATCGCGAGGGCCGCGCCCTCCGTCGGATCGGTTCCCGCGCCCAGCTCGTCAAACAGACACAGGCAGTCCCGGTCGCAGCGGCGGAAAATATCCACAATGGCGGTCATGTGCGACGAGAACGTAGAGAGCGACTGCTCAATGCTCTGCTCATCTCCGATATCCGCAAACACTTCTCTGAACAGGGACAGCTCGCTGTGGTCCGAGGCCGGAATATGCAGGCCGGACATGCCCATGAGCTCCAGCAGACCGACCGTTTTGAGCGTGACGGTTTTGCCGCCTGTGTTCGGGCCGGTGATAATGATCATATTGACCGGCTGCGGATCTTCTCCTTCGGCGCCGGCATTTTCCGGGAAGGTCCCCAGAGACAGATTGATGGGGACGACCTTTTTCGCATCGATCAGCGGGTGACGGCCGTTCCGGAGAATAATCCGGTGTTCACAGTTGAACACGGGACGCGACGCATTCTGCCGCAGCGCAAGACCTGCCCGCGCGAAGATAAAGTCCAGCGTCGTCATGTTCCGGGCGTTGTCCTTCAGCGCCACCAGCGAGGCGCCGGCCTGGGCGGAGAGATCGGCGAGGATCCGCTCGATTTCCTTCTTTTCCTGCAGTGCCAGCTCGCGGAGCTCATTATTCAGCGCGACGACGGAGGCGGGCTCGATGAAGACCGTGGAGCCGGAGGAGGACTGGTCATGCACGATGCCGGGGACCTGGGATTTGAACTCTGCCCGGACCGGCAGACAGTAGCGGTCATCCCGGATGGTGATGACGGAGTCCTGCAGATAGGATGTCAGAGAGACATTTACCATTTTCTGCAGCTGGGTGTGAATCCGGTCGCCGGTCGAGAGCATGGCGCGGCGGATACGGCGCAGCTCGGCGCTGGCGTCGTCGGCCATCTCTTCCTCGGACAGAATGCAGCGGCGGATTTCCCGCGAAAGATGCGGCAGCGGAACCAGACAGTCAAACAGATCGTACAGGACATTCTCCTGATTTTCTTCCACGGCGCCGTAGTCGTGCACCCTGGCCACATTCTCCAGAAAAGAGGCAAGGCGCAGCAGCTCAGCCTGCGAGAGGCTGGCTTCCACAGTGAGGGCCCGGAACAGATCCGTAAAATCGCGATTGCTCCCGAAGGAAATTTTGCCCGCGCGAAGCAGGCAGGCGACGGCACCCGCAGTCTCATCCTGAGCGCGCTCGATCTCACGCAGATCATTCATGGGCAGGATGCTTCTGCACAGCTCCCGGCCGGGATCGGAGGTCGCCTCTTCCTCGAGAAATCCGATTATTTTATTAAATTCAACGACTCGCAGAACTTTTTCATTCATGTTTTTTTATTTTTCAGCATCTTCGAATGAGGGTGCTGAACAGTTACTATAATACATGAAGTATAACACATCCGCGCCCGGATTCCGACGGGTAAAGCGCCGCGTCTTCACACAGGGGCGGCACGGGGCGGGCAAAATATGATAAAATATAAAAAATATGCGCGCCGGGAGGTTTTAATGGACGAAGATCAACTGAAAAGCGCTGAAGAAACGCAGAATATGGAAGTCAATACCGATTACATGAAGGAGCAGATCAAGCAGCGCCCGATCAACCGCAGGCGGCTTCTGCGGCGCACGCTCACGACCGGCTTTCTCGCCGTGCTGTTCGGCGCGGTGGCGTGCTTTGTTTTCCTTTTTCTGGAGCCGTATTTCAGCAACATGCTGAATCCCGTGCCCCCCGCGGAGCCGATTACCTTTCCGGAGGAGACAGCCTTCGAGGAAATGTCTCCGGAAGAAATGCTGGCGGACGACGAACAGATTGTGACAGAAGCGGAAAATGCGGCTGCCGAGGCGGCTGCGGAGGCAACTGCCGCCAAGCTGGAGGCCCAGATCCGCGAACAGCTCGAGGCGCAGGCCTTGTCTTCGCAGATTGATCCCGCCGATCTGGAGCGCCAGGTGCGCGAGGTCATGCAGCAGCAGACCGACAATATCGAGACCTATGAAAAGACCTATGAGACGCTGGGACTGCTGGCCAGAGATCTCTCCACGGCAATGGTCTCTGTTTCCTCCGTCACATCGGACACCGACTGGTTCAACGACCCTTATGAGAACCGCGGCACCTCCTCCGGCCTGATTATCGCCGAGACCGAGACCGAGCTGCTGATCCTGTCCAAAGACAGCAGTCTGCGGGATGCGGAGAGCATTCAGATCACGCTCTCGGACGGAAGCAGCTATCCCTCCGAAATCCGGCAGATGGACGTACAGTCCGGGCTGCAGATTCTGACACTGCACAAGGAAAATCTTCCGGAGACGGAAGAGAACCCTGCCTATTCGGTCGCGGAGCTGGGCAGCTCCATCAGTCCGGATCTGGTCGGAAGCCCGATCATCGTGATCGGGGCGCCGGCAGGGACGGTGGGCGGCCTGAATTTTGGCATGATCACGGGCAGCAGTCTGACCAACCTGCCCTCCGATGCGGTCTATAAGGTCCTGTCCACGGATATTTACGGGAGCGTGGCCGCGACCGGCGTGGTCTTTAATCTGCGCGGGAAAGTCATCGGCGTGATCGACATGGAGTACCGCAGTTCCGCGACGCCGAACCTTCTGTGCGCCCTGGGAATCACAGAGCTCAAGCCGCTCATTGAAAAGCTTTCCAACGCCCAGCTGCCCGCCTATCTCGGTGTCCACGGCTCGGACGTGACGGAGGAAATCAGCGAGGAGAGCGGCCTTCCGATCGGCGCGTATATTACCAGTATCGATATGGATTCTCCGGCCATGGAGGCCGGTATTCAGAGCGGCGATGTCATTACTCAGCTGGGTGAGGATGAAATCACAGGCTACACGGATCTGATCGAGGCACTGGGCAGGGCGGAGCCGGATCAGGAAATCACGGTCCTGCTGGTCCGGAGCGGGCCGGAGGAGCCGGCGCAGATGGAGCTGACCGTGACCGTGAAGCAGGTTGTGGAATAGAAGACAGCAAGGAGAAATGAGCAGTATATGAAGTATATTCAGGATCTGAAGGAAGGCAGCAGCGTCAACGATATTTATCTGTGCAGAAAGAAACTGTCGCTGGTGACCAAGAACGGAAAGGCTTATGAGAGCCTCACGCTGCAGGATAAGACAGGAAGCGTGGATGCCAAAATCTGGGACCCGGGAAGTGCCGGGATCGACGAGTTTGACGAGCTGGACTATATCAATGTCATCGGTGATGTCACGGTTTTCCAGGGAAAGCTGCAGCTGAACGTCAAACGCGTAAGGCGCTGCAGGGAGGGAGAGTATGATCCGAAGGATTATCTTCCCGTATCGGACCGCTCCGTCGACGAGATGTATGAAGAACTGCTGCGTCTGGCCGGGTCGGTGCGGGACGTGCATCTGCACCGGCTGCTGGAGCTGTTTTTTGTCAAAGACCGCGCCTTTGTGGAAGCTTTCCGCTTTTCCTCTGCCGCGAAGGCCGTGCACCACGGCTATGTCGGCGGACTCGTGGAGCACACGCTGGGCGTGGCAAACCTGTGCAATTATCTCGCCGGCGCCTATCCGATCCTCAACAGGGATCTGCTGATTGCGGCCGCACTCCTGCATGATGTCGGAAAGACGCAGGAGCTCTCGCCCTTCCCGAAGAACGATTACACGGATGCCGGGCAGCTGATCGGGCACATCGTGATCGGCGTGGAGATGATTGATGAGAAGCTGCGGGAGATTCCGGATTTTCCCGCGCTGCTTTCCGCGGAGCTGCGTCACTGCATTCTGGCACATCACGGTGAATATGAGTTCGGCTCTCCGAAAAAGCCCGCAATCATTGAGGCGGCAGCGCTGAATTTTGCCGATAATACAGATGCCAAAATGGAGATTTTCAAGGAGCTTCTGGAGAAACCGGTTGAGCAGGAATGGCTCGGCTTCCAGAATCTTGTGGATTCGAATGTGAGAAGGACATGACAGACCGCACGATTTTTCAGAAGGGCATGGCAGTGACCGTGCCGATCACGGATATGGGTGAAAACGGGGAGGGTATCGGCCGCACAGACGGCTATACCCTCTTTATCAAGGACGCGCTGATCGGCGACACGGTGGAGGCGGTGATTATCAAGGCGATGAAGCAGTACGGCTTCGCGCGGCTTGTGCGGATCATCACGCCCTCTCCGGACCGCGTGGAGGCGCCCTGCCCGGTGAGCCGCCCCTGCGGCGGCTGTCAGATTCAGGCACTGTCTTACGAAAAGCAGCTGGAATTCAAGCAGAACAAGGTCCGAAGCGATCTGATCCGCCTGGGCGGCTTTGCGCCGGAAGAGATCGACGCGGTGCTGCAGCCCATCATCGGGATGGAGGAGCCGTGGCGCTACCGTAACAAGGCGCAGGTGCCGGTGGGTGTGATCCGCAGAAACGGCCGGGAAGAGCTGGCCTGCGGTTTTTACGCCGGACACACGCACAGCATCATTCCCTGTGAGGACTGTCTGCTGGGCCCGGAGGAAAACAGAAACATACTGGACGCAGTACTTGATTACATGCGCCGTGAAGGCGTTTTGGCCTATGACGAAAACAGCGGAGAGGGGCTGGTGCGGCATGTGCTGATCCGCTCCGGCTTCCGCTCGGGACAGACCATGGTCTGTCTGATTGTCAATGCGCAGCGCCTGCCGAAGGAGGACCGGCTGGTCCGTGCTCTGCAGGAACTGGGCGTCCCCTCTGTCGTTCTGAATACGAATCGGAAGCGCACCAATGTGATTCTCGGGGACAGCACGCGCGTCCTGGCGGGGCCTGAGGCGATCGAGGATACGCTGCTGCGCCCCGACGGCAGCGGCGTATGCTTTGCGATCTCGGCGCGCTCCTTCTTCCAGGTCAATCCGCGCCAGACCGAAAAGCTGTACGGGAAGGTGCTGGAATACGCGCAGCTGACAGGCCATGAGACAGTCTGGGATCTGTACTGCGGCGTCGGTACAATTTCTCTGTTTCTCGCTCCGTACGCGAGAGAAGTGTATGGGGTTGAAATCATCCCGGAGGCCATCGAAAATGCCCGGGAAAATGCGGCGAGGAACGGGATTGAAAATGCGGTTTATGAGACCGGTGCGGCGGAAGAGGTGCTTCCCGCGTATGTGCACAAGAAGCGGAAGGAACATCCGGAGCTTTCCCCGGAAGAACTGGTGGATGTTGTCGTCGTGGATCCGCCCCGGAAAGGGTGCGATGCGCGATGTCTGCAGACGATTCTGGAAGTCCTTCCGAAACGGATCGTTTATGTCAGCTGCAACCCCGCCACTCTTGCCAGAGACCTGCGCGTGCTCTGCGACGGCGGCTATGATCTGAAATCTGTGACGCCGGTGGACCAGTTCGCACACAGCGTGCACGTCGAGACGGTTGTCAGCCTTTCCAAGGGTGAGATATCGAGCAAACCCGTCCGTGTCGAGTTCTCTCTGGAAGGCCTGGACACCTCCTGTCTGCTGAACGACGCCACCTATCAGCAGATCAAGGATTACGTCCTTGAGCACACAGGACTGCATGTCTCAACCCTGTACATCGCCCAGGTGAAGGCGAAGCATGGGATCATCGAGCGGGAGTGCTATAACAAGGCGAAGACGGAGGGAAACCGTGTGCCGAAATGCCCGCCGGAGAAGGAGAAGGCCATTGAGGAGGCGCTGAGACATTTTCAGATGATTCCGGAAGATCAAGGTTCTTCCATTCCTGCTCAGTAACGGTCATCAGCCTTCGTAGGCTGTGCTGTCTTATGCGCATATGAAAGAGGGCTGTTACGGAAGCATTCACTTCTGCAACAACCCTCTTTGTATTCCTTCTCCTGTGGTAAGCGGCCCCAGGAAAGGTATGGGGATGAAACGTCTGCCGAGCTCTGTAGATATAGCGCTTACCGCTGCAGATGTACAAGCATCAGCAATTCCAATTGCACATGGAACGCCGTTTTCCGTCAGCCTGGCGCCAATGGCGTGTGGCGTCAAGCCCTTGAGGAACCAATCATAGATGTCCCGGATGGTTTTTGCCTGTTCCTCGTCTACCAGGAATTCGCCCTTTGGGCCGCGCTTAAAGCCTAGGGTGTGCTTGAACGGAATGGACACCTTCCCGTCGGCCATACGCTTCCGCTGGCCTCAGGTGACGTTTTCGGAAATGCTCCGGCTTTCCTCCTGGGCCAGGCTGCTCATGATGGTGATCAGCAGCTCTCCCTTTCCATCGAATGTCCAGATGTTTTCTTTTTCAAAGTAGCATTCGATGCCTTTTTCCTTCAACTGCCGGATGGTGGTCAGGCTGTCGACGGTATTGCGGGCAAAGCGGCTGACTGACTTGGTGACGATGAGATCTATTTTATCCGGCTATTTGATACAATGTAATGATGAACCCTTTTGGCCTCCAAAAGGGTTCAAAATCAGGTCAAGTGGGTTCATCGTTAAAAGGTACAAGAAAAGTGCCTCCGAAGAGACTCTCGAATGGTAGATAAACTTCGCTGTTCCGTTTTCACAGGTAAACAAATCAGAGAGTCCTTCCATAAAGTACAATATGTGAAAGTGCACGGTGAGCGTTAGAAAGAACAGCAACGCAGCGCTTAGCAGATTCTCAGGTAACAATGCTTGCGTTTTATATGAAAGTATAGCTTTCTGGCCAGACATTCATCGGAATTAAACTTGTTGAATCTGGAAACAAGTTGTATTATACTATTGCCATCACCCCAATTCATTACACCCGGAAAGAAGTCAAAAATGGAAGAAGAAATCTATCGGCTGATGACCGAATTCCTGGAAAAGCAGGAAACCCTCAATGAGATCAATCACCCGGAAAACCTGTCCGGGTATGGCACGACCGAGCTTCATGTACTGAAAGCTATCTGTGAATCGGAAAATCCGAATGTGACATCTCTGGCAAAAATCCTGCGACTGACCAAAGGCGCAATCAGCAAGACGATCCGAAAACTGGTAGATAAGCGACTTATTGAGCCTTATATGCAGGATGGTAACCGCCAGAAAGTCTACTACCGTGTTACTCCCGCTGGCAAAGAGGTATATGAAAAGCACGAAACACGAGATAACGGATGGAAGCAAATCAACCATGAGTTCCTTTCGGGCCTTACAGATAAAGAGAGGCAGAACGCGGCTCATTATCTGCGGCGGTACAATGCTTTTCTGGAACAAAAGATTGGGCGTGAAACAAGCTGCAACGATTGAATCGACTGACATGAGAGGAGGATGCTGATGCGATACGTTTGTTCCATTTGCGGATACGTGTACAATGAAGCAGAAAACGTGCCTTGGGCGGAACTCCCGGATGACTGGAAATGTCCTCTCTGCGGAGCTGCTAAATCAGACTTTGCTCCTGAAGGAGCGTCCCGGTCATCAACAGAAACAATTCCTGCCCCGAGCATCACTGCGGACATGAAGCCGCTGACTGCCATCGAAACGAGCGCATTGTGTTCAAACTTTGCCAAAGGATGTGAGAAGCAATACAAGCCAGAACAGGCAGCTGCTTTCCGGAAATTGGCAGATTGGTTTGCGTCACAGAGCCAGGCAGATCCAGTTCCGTCTTTCGAACGGTTACTCGAGCGAATCAACAGTGATTTGAATGAGAATTACCCGGCTGCTAACACTGTTTCAAAGCAGAATGGTGACCGTGGCGCGCTGCGCAGTTTGACTTGGAGCGAAAAGGTGACGCGCATCCTCAAGTCGCTTTTGGACAGATATGCCAAGGAAGGTAACGCAATGCTGGAAAACACGGGGGTCTATGTCTGCACCATCTGTGGCTTTGTTTACATCGGCAATGACCTGCCGGAGGTTTGCCCGGTGTGCAAAGTGCCCAACCGCAAATTTGAGAAGATTGGAGGATGAGCATATGAGCGAAAAAGTAGCGGTCCGAAATGTCCGACTGTGTGAAAAAGACTGTCTTTGCCTCTATGTCTGTCCTACAGGGGCGTCAGATACAGAGAACAGTGTGATCGACACAGAAAAATGCATTGGCTGCGGAGCATGCGCGGATGCTTGCCCTTCCAGAGCCATCAGCCTTGTGCCCCGTGAGTATCCGCCACAGCAGACCAAGACAGATGAAGCTATCTCCGCGCTCAGACAGTTGGTCGGCAGCAAAGCGGACCAGGAAACAATTGCAGCAGGTCTGCCCGGTCCGTTAGCTGAAGCAATCAGAAAGTCAAACCGTATCATGGCAGAAGACCTGCTGCGTGAATCGGGTTATATGCTGCCCCAGAGTGGTAATGCGCATGCCCTTCTGGAAGAGATGATCTCTCATTCGCAGGAACCCGGTTTCCCGATTGAAGCTGCGGAATACCTGCTTTCAACAATTTCATTTAATGAAGCTGCAGAAAAGAAGGAGGAAAAACCGATGGAAACCTGGAAATGCTCAGTCTGCGGATATATTCATGAAGGCCCTCTGCCAGAAGATTTCAGATGCCCGGTCTGCAAGCAGCCCGCTTCGAAGTTCGTAAAGGTTGAGCCCGAAGTTGTAAAAACGAATCCTTATATCGGTACGCAGACTGAGAAGAACCTGGAAGCCGCGTTTGCCGGAGAATCCCAAGCCCGCAACAAATATACGTATTTTGCATCTCAGGCGAAAAAGGATGGGTTCGAACAGATCGCAGCCCTGTTCCTGCAAACTGCCGAGAACGAGAAGGAACACGCAAAGATCTGGCTCAAGGAACTGAACGGCATTGGAAGCACTGCCGAAAACCTCGCTGCTGCTGCGGATGGCGAAAACCATGAGTGGACTGATATGTATGAAGGGTTTGCCGTTACCGCCGAAAAGGAAGGGTTCCCGGCATTGGCGGCAAAATTCCGTATGGTGGCCGCCATTGAAAAGCGTCATGAAGAACGCTACAGGGCTTTGCTGAAGAACATTGAAATGCAGGCAGTTTTCGCCAAGAGCGAAGTCAAGGTATGGGAATGCCGGAACTGCGGGCATATTGTTGTGGGAATGAAAGCTCCTGAAGTTTGCCCGGTCTGTGCCCATCCTCAAAGCTACTTTGAGATTCATGCTAAGAATTATTGACGTTGGTTTATTCTGAATGAAAGCATTCTAAAGAAAAAGGGCCCGCAATCCTGGGTAGTGTTCCATATTCTGTGTAAACATCAAATAGCGGTGAAAAACAGAGCAAAAGTATATGGTCTGGTGGACGGCGGATGCCGCCCGCCTTACCAACAGAATAAGCAGGAAACGGAACGCATGTCAAGGGCGGCGGCCTCAGCCGCCGTGCATTTACCCTTGACGTGCGGGCCGGTTTCTGCTATTCGGGGATCCGATCCCCGAAGAAAACCACCAGTTGGGCGTAGATCGTGCTCCAGTCCTGCCTCCGGCCCGTCCATTTCTTTGTGATGTCCATCATGGCAAGATAGAGCATCTTGAAAAGACTGTCATCGGTGGGAAAGACGGATTTCGCTTTGGTCACTTTCCGAAGCTGGCGGTTGAAGCCCTCGATGGCGTTGGTGGTGTAAATCAGCCTCCGCACCTCCTGAGGGTACTTGAAATAGGTGCTGAGATTCGGCCAATTCTCCCGCCAGGACTGCGAGATTTTGGGGTATTTCTTATCCCAGCGTTCAGCGAAGACATGGATTTTATATGGACTTGCATCTGAGAAAGAATATGATGACATAACGGATGAACTTGCAAAAAAAGCGGAGATAGAGAGGTGTTATGGGATGAATCCAAATAATATCAGCGCATTTTTGGCTAAGATTAAAGAACGATTTGTTTCAGAATAAAAATACAGAGCCGAGATGTAATGTATGTGAATCCGGAGGAAAATATCGTTGTCGCAGTTTCTTCCTACTTCAAGCCCGCGGTGTTTGACCGGGTGGATTTTATTGAAGACGTTCTCTTGCCCTGTTTCAGATAAAGAAAGTAAAGTATAGCCTATGAGTTTACAGCTGTTAAAGGCAGGAACCTCGGATGCGTTGACCTTAAACGAAATATCAAAGCGAGCTTTTGACAGCGATATTCTGGTTGGGACAACATCACCGGGTGGGCTTGTTTGCTGTAATAAGGAGGCAGCGGTACGGTTGATTTGTTTCTCACGGGGTGAGCAGCCGGAGATCATACCGGGAATTACAATTGATCAACTCCTTTTCATTACCGTCAAACTCATAACGCTGGCAGGACAGCCTGTCAAGAAAGGCTCTGACTGCCAGCTTTTTTTCGTCCAGGAGTTCTTTTAAAATGGCTGTGGAATCAGTTCTGTAAACAGCGATAAGGGGCTCATCCTTACCGTCATGACACAGAATAGTGGCATCGAAGTCTCCTGAGAAATGCTTCTTCAGAAGGCTATCCAGCGTTTTCAGTGAGATAAGAGGAACATCTACGCTGAGCACGAGTGTGCTTCCGCATTTACATTCCAAAAAACAGGAATAGAGTCCTCCTAAAGGACCCATGTCAGGAAGTATGTCCATTATATGGTGAGCATATGGAATTGGAGAAGATTTTCCTGAAACATAGATCCTGTCGGCGCCAAGGTCTCTGAGTTTATCTGTCTGTATTTGAAGGAAGGACTTGCCGTTTAAAATAATCTCCGACTTGTCCGTACCCATTCTTTTACTTTTTCCACCTGCTAAAACAATCCCGTCAAACTCATTCATTTAAAAGCTCGATCCTCACTACATTTTTCACCTGACGCTTTGCATCACTGTCACCGAACACATACAGTCTGGCGGTGGTGCTTCCGTCTTCTTCCTGCTGTTTTGCCAGATAGGCCTTTCCGTCTTCGTTTATTTCGTCAAAAGAGATTTCAACTGCATATTCATCTGATGATACAACCCGGGCTTTGGTGAAGCCGCCGTTATCAAGTCCTGACTTTGAGAGGGCATTCTTAAGTGATATTCCGGTTTCATCTACATCTTTTTCCTTGCCCTTGGCGTTTATGATGACGCCCTTTACAGGAACGGGATCATCTTCAAACGGATCGATGAGAACGGTTTTGTTCCCACTGACAACAGCCAGATTTCCTTTTGGTGCATCGTTTCTTGAGCCCAGATAGAAAGCAGATGCGATGCAGGTGATGAATAGTAAAACGATGACGATCAAAATACTGTTTTTCTTCATGATGTCTCCTTTCGTCAATATGATTTTTTATCCGGAGTCTGTCTTGATCCGATGACAGGATGGAGCCTTTGAACAAGCTTTTCTCCCAGAATTCCGCAGATGGAACCGCTGCTTGCAGCCACAAGAGCATATACAAGAAGAACGATTCCGCTTAAATTGAATACGATGAAATTAGCCGTAAGACAGGCAGTGACAGAGGCCATCACACATGCAGTCAGGATACCCTTTTCACGGTGACCGGACAACTTCTCTGCCAGAAAGAAAACCAGATCGATCACTATTCCCGGAAGGATATAGCCGATAGGTGCGAGAGCACCCATACTGCCGATCATTCCGAAAACCAAAGCCAGAAGGCTTTGGACAATGCCCATAATTGTAGCGCAAAAAGGAAAGGGCATAAGAGCAGCTGCTATGACTAAAAACATCAGGGAAAAGCCGGTCGCGATACCACCGGGAATGTGAAGAAATTCGGTAATAACATTTGCTGCGGGGGATATCAGTTTCTTGGCAAACAAACCAAGATCGCAACATAAAGCCATAAAAATAAGGCTTCTGAGATCAATCTTTTTCATTATAGACTCCTTTTCAATAAGGAAGGCGCTTCTGTTTCCATAGGCACCCCGGCGGACTCTTTGGTCTGCGTCTTAAAAACCATGAAGTTCAGCACTTTTTAGGTTTAAAAGCTCGGAGTTTTTACTATTATGTATGATTATACTATATTGAATTGAAAATTACCCGATAACAAACGCCAAATCGCACAAAGCCACGTGTAAAATGATATAATTGTATCTGGCAGGGTATTGTTATGACATTTATGTCAAAAGGAGAAGGTAAATGGTCAAAAAAGTACAGTCTACATGCAATTTTTGCGCCATCGACTGCAACCTGGATTTCTATGTGGAAGATGGAAGGATCATCAAAACAGTTCCTACGAAAGGATATCCAGTAAATGACGGGTTCTCATGCATCAAAGGATTATCCCTTAGCAAACAGCAGACAACAGTTAAACCAAATGCTCTTCCAAAGATCAGACAAGATGATGGGAGTTTTAAAGAGGTGTCCTGGGATGAAGGCTTTAAGCATGTTGCTTCAAAGCTGAAAGAGCTGCAGGAAAGATACGGCACAGAGAGCGTAGCCGGAATCAGTACCGGTCAGCTGACGCTGGAAGAGTTTGCTATTTTTGGTCATGTTATGAGAAATTTCCTCCAGACTAACGTGGACGGAAACACTCGTCTGTGCATGGCGTCTGCAGCTGTTGCTCACAAGGGAACATATGGTTATGATGCGCCGGGATTTACGCTTGAGGACTTTGAGCTTTCTGACACGCTGATCTTCATAGGAGCCAACCCTGTTGTTGCGCATCCTATTATCTGGCAGAGAGTAAGAAATAACAGGATAGAAGGCAGGAAGATTATCGTTATCGACCCGAGAAAATCAGAGACAGCAAGGAACGCTGACTATCATTATCCCCTGAAATGGAGAAGCGATCTGATACTGATGTACACCCTTGCAAATCTGATAATTGAAAAAGACTATGTGGATCACGATTTCGTTGATCATCATACGGAGGGCTACGAGGGCTTTGCAACGTTTGTAAAAGACTTCACGCTTGAGAGAGGAAGCAGGGAAACGGGGCTTTCGGAAGACCAGATCCTGGAGCTGCTTGAGCTGATACATAATGGAAAGGCAGTTTCTTTCTGGTGGACCATGGGCGTAAATCAGGGTTATGAGGCTGTAAGGACAGCACAGTCCATCATGAATCTGGCTTTTCTTACCGGAAATGTCGGAAAGCCCGGAACCGGCGGCAACTCCATCACCGGTCAGTGCAATGCCATGGGTTCAAGACTGTTTTCAAATACTACGTGTCTGTTTGCAGGCGGTGATTTTGCTGATGAGAACGAGAGAAAGAGAATAGCTGACATTGTGGGCATAACACCGGATCTTATAGCCAGGAAGCCGACGATCCCATACAACAAGATCATTGAAGGCATCAATGCCGGAGAGATTAAGGGTCTGTGGATCCTGTGCACCAATCCAAGACACAGCTGGACCAACAATGAGACCTTTGCCGAGGCTGCCAAAAAGCTTGAGCTGTTTGTAGTCCAGGATATCTATGACACAATTGAGAGCGCGGAGAACTGCACAGTTTATTTCCCTGTGGTTCCGGGAATCAAAAAGGAAGGAACCTATATCAACATGGAAAGGCGTCTGTCCGCAATGCGAAAGGTACTTGACAGAGGCGAGAACGAGATTTCCGATTACGAGTGCATCTTCGGAGTAGCAAAGGCTCTTGGAATGGGCGATGCCATAGCAAAATGGGAGACTCCAAGACAGTGCTTTGATCTTCTCAGGGAATGCTCAAGAGGAAAAGGCTGCGACTTTACGGGAATCCACTGGGATGACCTGACGGATTCACATGGTATTCAATGGCCATACCCTGAAGGCCATGAAAAAGAGCTGTCGGATGAGCAGAGAAGACTCTACGCGGATGGCAAGTTCTTTACCCCGTCAGGAAAAGCGCAGTTTATATATGAAGAGCCCCTTGAAAACCCGATTCCTGTTACAGATGAATTCCCGCTGGTGTTTAATACCGGAAGAGGCTCAGTCGGTCAGTGGCATACCCAGAGCAGGACTAAAGAGGTTAAATTTGTAGAGGATGTTTCACTAAAGAGAGCATATCTCTACATGAATACAAAGCTTGCGGAAGAAAATGGCATCAAAGACATGGATGAGATAAGAGTCTTTTCATCCAATGGAAAAGATGCGGTATTTGCTGTCAAAGTAACCGATCATGTTCAGTACGGCGAACTCTATGCGCCTATCCATTATATCGAGTGCAATGCACTCACGCCGTCCAGCTACGACAAGTATTCCAGGGAGCCCAATTACAAAGGCGGAACCTGCAGATTCGAAAAGATTACGAAGGAGGGCTGATTAATGTATAGAATAAAAATCGATCGCGATAAATGCATTGGATGCCTTACCTGTGTTACAGCCTGTGTGGTAAGTCATGAGACGGAGAGCGGTGATGCAAGAAACAGAGTTGTAATTGATTCAGAGACCACTCCTGCTCCTATTTTCTGCAGGCACTGCAACAGACCTGAATGTACCTATACCTGTATGACAGGAGCTATGCACAAAAATCCTGAAACCGGATTTGTCGAGTATGACAAGAACCAGTGCGCAAGCTGCTATATGTGTATCATGTCCTGTCCGTATGGAATCCTTAAGTATGACAGTATTCACCAGAAGGAAATTATGAAGTGCAATATGTGTGTTCACAGAAGTGAGGACGGCAAGACTCCGATGCCTATGTGCGTTGAGAAGTGCCCTATGCATGCAATAACTCTTGAGGAGGTGAAGGAATGAGATACGTAATAATCGGATCATCTGCCGCAGGAATTAATGCTATAAGAGAACTGAGAAAGATAGATAAAAAGGGTGAAGTGACCTTGGTATCCAAGGATAAGTACATTTATTCGAGATGTATCCTTCACCAGTATCTGTGTGGTGAAAGAACTCTCGAAAGACTCAACTTTGCGGAGAAAGATTTTGACAAAGTCTATAATGTGAATTGGATGAAGGGCAGGGAAGCGGTTTCCCTGAGACCCGGGGAGCATGTTTTAGTACTTGATGGAAACGAGGAGATCAAATACGACAGGCTTCTTATTGCCACGGGCTCTCACACTTTCATTCCGCCGATTAAAGGGCTTTCTGAAGCGGATAACTACATCGGATTCAGGAACATAGAGGATATAGAGGTTTTAAAAGAGGTACCGAAGACCGCAAAGAACATCGTTGTTCTTGGTTCCGGCCTCATCGGTATAGACTGTGCTACCGGTTATCTTCACATGGGAGTGAGGGTTACTTTAGTTGATTTTGCAGGTTGGCTCCTTAACAGACAGCTGGATGAAAGGGCTGCAAAGACTTATATCGATGCTTTTAAAGAAAACGGAGTAGATCAGTACTACGGTGTGGGGGTCAATGAAGTTCATGTCAAAGATGGCAAGATCTATGAGATTGAGCTGAGTGACGGAACCGTTCTGCCTTGCGACTATTTTGTTGTTACGGCTGGTGTGCGTTCAAATGTTGAATTTCTGAAGGATTCAGGACTTGAATTATCAAAGTTCGGACTTGTATATGATGAGACCGGAAGAACATCAGACCTCGATGTTTACGGAGCAGGAGATGTTTCGGGAACAAGTCCCATCTGGCCTGTTGCAGTTAAAGAAGGAATGGTGGCAGCTGCAAATATGGCAGGAAAGAAAGAGAAGATGACAGACTTTTTTGCCAGCAAATCTACCATGAGCTTTTTGGGAATCCACACAATGTCTCTCGGAACAGTATCTCCTCCGGATGATACCTACAGAGTCGATATTTATGACAAGGACGGCGTGTACAAAAAGGTTGTTTCAAAGGACGGTATTATTGTGGGAGCACTTTTACAGGGAGATCTTGCATACGGCGGCGTGCTCCAGCAGATGATCGCCAGGAAGATAGATGTCAGAAAGGTCAGGAAACCTTTGTTTGAGATTGACTATTCAGACTTCTTTCATGAGAGAGCCAATCTGGAATTTGCATATGACCTTTAACAAAGGAGGTGCTGATGAAGGAGCGATTAAAGAAATATCCGGTACCTGTTCTTCCGACGTTTGTGGGAACACTGACTCTTGGAAATGTGTATGGAGGTATGGGTTATTCCTGGTTCAGGGTTTTGATCATGATCTGCGCCACCGTCATCGTTCTCGCCTATATCTTAAAAATTCTTATTTATCCATCGATATGTATCGAGGAGTATAAGCAGACAGTTCCGTCCAGTCTTTATGCGGGCCTTACCATGTGCCTTATGATACTTGGGAGCTTTTATTATGAGAAGGGAATGTCCTTTGGAAAATGGATCTGGCTCATTGCCATTATCATCCATGCGGTTCACATCTGTGTCTTCAGTGTTCGGAACATAATACTGAGAAGAGATGTGAACACAACCGTACCCAGCTGGTTTGTGACCTATAACGGCATCATGGTTGCCTGTGTTTCAGGTACTGCCATGAATATGACAGGGCTTCTGAAAGCCATAACGATTTATGGTATTATCATTTACCTGGTCTTTATCCCCGTCATGATAGTAAGGCTCATAAAGGTTCCTGTTAAGCCGCAGGTCTACCATACCATGCCGGTTGTGCTGGCACCCTGCAGTCTCTGTGTTGTGAGTCTTTTAAATGTTTATGAAGCACCAAATCAAGTACTATTGTACTTCCTGTATTTCTGCGTTCTGGCATCGCTTATATTTATCATCATCAAGCTTCCGGATTTCTTTTCTTTTGATTTTACTCCGGGGTTTGCAGGGCTTACCTTCCCAATGGCAATAGGGACAGTGGCAACAAACAAAATGGCATCGTACCTGAATGGGCATGGAAATGAAGGTGCAGGCTTTGCGCTTGCCCAACTGTCAGGACTACAGATTTTCCTGACCTCAATGCTGGTTGGCTATGTACTTCTGAATTTCTCAAGGATGCTTCTTGGCAAAGGTAAAAGGCCATAGTGTTTCTTATGAAACCTCCGGACAGAAAAAAAGAGCTGAATTCCGAAGAATTCAGCTCTCTGCAGAAATCAGAAGTCAATTTCAGCCATGAGCATTGTCATGTCCGGGGACACGGTTGCAGCCTACATCAGTCTGGCTGACGCCATGGCCTTTATCACCGTGACCGCCGCCGGATGCAACAATCGTCTGTGTGTAATCAAACTCCATTTTTTCTGCGACCGGGGTTTCATACGTCTTCTTCATTTTTTCAGACCTCCTCTCGTTTCCGATTCAATTACAATTAATTATATCATAAATACCGTGACGAACAAAATAAACTGTTCGTTTACACCATTCTTCAGGCCTTCCGCCCGGTTGGGAATACCGGTGCACATTCGCTGCACAGGGAGAGCAGACGGTTTCGTAGGGGCAGCCGCTGCATGCAGGCTCTCTGATCCAGTTCAAAACCTGCTGGTTTATTGTCTGCCATGCTTGCCGGAAACCGACATTTAACGGTTCTGCTTTTATCATCAGCAGCCGGTTGCAAGGATACAGGCTGCCTTTCCAGTCGATGACGAAATCGCATCTGCCGCCTTTGCAGAGGATCCCTTTTCTGACCTCACTGTTACAGGGACCGCCCGGCTCCGGTAAAGGAACATCGGGATATTCCTCCACAGTCTTTCCGTTCAATTCCCTCAGAAGCCGGTATGCTCTGCAATACAGATCCAGATCAACATCGTCTTCCTGAGAAGATCTTCCGGTTTCTTCCCGGGGAATACTTAAGGAAGGATTTATATCTACCCATCGGCTGAGATCCCAGGCTGTACGGACTGTCTCAAGGAGATCTTCGCCCAGGTATTTGCTTGGTGTAATGGAAATCCTTACTGCTATTCCCGCATCTGCAAGCTTCCGGATTGCTTCCTTTACCTGATTAAACACTCTTTGTCCGGTAACCCGTTCATATACATCATCATTCTGTCCGTACAGGGTTATCTGGATATGGCCGGGCCTGTGTTTCTTCAGAAAATCAATCCTGGCATCATTCAGCAGGGATCCGTTTGTCAGCAGATAAACCTCGCACCCCAGACTGTGAAGATACAGATAGATCTCTTCAAACCCGGGATAAGTGAGGCACTCTCCGCCCGTCAGGAAGGCCTTGATCATTCCTGCTTCCCACGCCTGGTGTATCAGATCCTTCCACTGATCAGGCTGAAGGATTTCCGCCCTCATCTGATCCTTCGTCAGATGAACATAACACATTCTGCAATCAAAGTTGCACAGAGGAGTAAGTTCAAACTGTCCGATGATCGGTACGTTCTGCTCCCATGCCTTTGCAATCAGATAATCAGAAAAAACATTGAATGATGCGTTTTCCCCTTTTTGTTCTTCCTGAAATCTTTTCAGAAACTCATATCCGCTTTGAGATTCACTCATGCGCTCGTTTCCTCTCGTCATGCTCATGGCTGTATAATCTTACAATAAGATTGCATCAAATGTAAAGTGTTTTTTCTGTGAACAGTGATCCTTTTCTGACTGCATGCTTATATTTCTACTTTTGCCTTTTCAAGGGCCGGGAGATGACAGTGCAGCATACGGTAATGTGGTCTTACATAATAATATACTAACAGCCGGCAGAGAATCGACACAAATCTGCCGGGACTTTTCACAGTCTATCCTATGGAGTACAATGTATCTGACTTCGGTTCCGGGAGGACAGCGCCTTCGGGCGTTGGGCCGGTTTTCAGAGCACCTAACAGAAGAATCCCTGAAGAAACGCGGCCGCCGGGGTCATTTTTTTGTGCACACTTTGTGAATTTTTTGTCAATTCCCTTGCCAATGAAATACCGCGGTGCAATAATAAACCTGCGCTATATCCGGCGGCAGCGAGTGCTGCCTTAAAATCTGCCGGAACAGCAGCAGGAGGATCGCATGAAGAATATTGCAGCCGCCGGGACAACCCGGTCTCATCAGTCACTTCGGGCAGCTCTGTCCGCAAACCACACTCAGAATCACAACAGAAAACACCGCATCGGCACCAGACTCGCAGCGCTTGCGCTCTCAGTTCTGATGGTCTTTTCGCTCGCCGCCTGTGGAAATGCAGCGGGCAGCAGCACCGCGGCCGCCGATGCAAAGTTCGTGTACGGACTGCCGACGGAGGTGAATAATTTTGACCCGTTCACTTCGACCACTGCCGACGCGAAGAGTATTTACTTTAATATTTATGAAGGTCTTGTCAAGGTCACGACAGAGGGAACCTTCGCCCCGGCCATCGCGGAGTCCTATGAGGTTTCGGACGACGCGAAGACCTACACCTTCGTCCTGCGGGACGGCGTTAAATTCCACAACGGACAGACGCTGACCATGGACGATGTGCTCTATTCCATTCAGCTGGCCATCACCAACAGCCTGAACGGCTTCGACAACATCGAGACCTTCGAGGCACAGGACGACAAGACGCTGGTGATTACCCTGAAGGAAGGAAACACGGACTTCCTGGCCATGGCCTCCCAGGCCATCGTGCCGAAGGATTCCGACAACAACGGCGAGCTTGCTCTTGCTCCGATCGGAACCGGTCCGTTCAAATTCACGGAATATGAAGTGCAGGATCATGTCACGCTGGTCCGCAACGACGATTATTACGGAACGCCTGCGAAGCTGCAGACCGTCGTCGTGAAATTCATCGCAAGCTCGGCAGATCTGCTGGTCAGCTTCAAGTCCGGCGCCATTGACGGCTTCACCGCAAACGGCGGAATCACGGAGCAGCTGGAGAAGAACGATGTCACCATCAATGTCAGCAATTCCAACGCTGTTCAGCTCCTTGCGCTCAACAACGCCGTCAAGCCCTTTGACGATGTGCGCGTGCGGCAGGCTCTGTGCTATGCAATCGACGCAAACGAAATCATCGACACCGTCAACTACGGTTACGGCGTCAAGGTCGGCAGTGCGCTGATTCCCGGTCTCTCCGCTTACTATGATGACAGCCTGACCGACTACTACGGCGAAGGCGCCGAGATCGAAAAAGCAAAAGAACTGCTTGCCGAGGCGGGCTATCCGGACGGCTTTTCCTTCACCATCAAGGCACCCAGCAACTACCAGGTGCACGTGGACACGGCACAGGTCCTTGTCAATCAGCTGAAGAAGATCGGCGTGGATATGGAAATCGAGCAGGTCGACTGGGCAACCTGGCTGGAGAAGATCTATTCCGGCCGCAACTACGAGGCGACCATCATCTCCCTGGACGGCGCCATCGCTTCGCCCACGGCTTTCCTGTCCCGTTACGTCTCGGATGCACATAATAACTTTGTCAATTTCAACTCGCCGGAATACGACGAAACCTATGCCGCGGCCATCGCGCAGACGGATCAGGATCAGCGCATCGCCGAGTTCAAAAAGGCGCAGCAGATTCTGACACAGGAAGCAGCCAGCGTATATATCGAGGATATTTCCTATAATCTGGTCTACTCCAAAAAGTTCGCGGGCTTTGCGGGCTATCCGCTCTACGCGACAGATTTCTCCGCAATCTACGCTGTAGAGTAAGCGGCCTGCAGACAGGAGCCTTATGCGCTATCTGGTTCGAAAGACAATTGTTCTTCTGGTGACCATGTTCACCATTACGCTGCTGACTTTTGCGGCGTTCCATATCATTCCGGGAGACCCCGCCATGCTCATTCTGGGCACCGAGGCCTCCCCGGAAAAGCTGGAGCAGCTCCGGCACACCCTGGGAACGGACCTGCCCCTTCTTATGCAGTACCGCAACTGGGTGGCGGGGCTCCTTTCCGGCAATCCGGGCACATCCATCCGCTATTCCATGCCGGTGGCGGATCTGGTCGGCAGCCGTCTGCCGGTCACCGTACTGCTGGGAATCATGACCATCATTCTGGTCATTGCCGCGTCCATTCCGCTGGGCGTCTTCGCGGCGCGCAAAAAGGATACCGTCATTGAGCAGTTCATCCATTTCTTCACCATGCTGGGGATTTCCTTCCCCGGCTTTTTCCTGAGCATTCTGTTCATGTGGATTTTCGGCCTGGTGCTGCATCTGTTCTCGCCGGGCAATTATGTCAGCTATAAGGACGATTTCGGCGGGTTTGTACAGTTCATGTTCTTCCCGGCCCTCTCCATTGCCATCCCGGAGATTGCCATTCTGACAAAATATGTCCGCACGGCGATGATTGATGAGCTCTCCAAGGGCTATGTGCGCACGGCGAAGGGCGTCGGAAACAGCGTGAACGGCATTCTCTACCGCCATGTTCTGAAAAACGCGATCGTTTCCGTCATTCCGCTGATCGGCATGATGATCGGTTCCATTTTCTCCGGAAGTATTATCGTGGAGCAGGTTTATGGCATTCCCGGCATCGGACGGCTTCTGATTTCGTCTGTCACCAGCCGTGATTTTCCGCTGACGCAGACGCTGGTTCTGTATGTGGCGATGGTAATCGTGGTGACGAATTATATTGTGGATATCCTGATTCAGCTGATTGATCCGCGGATCCGGCTCTCATCGGATTAAAAAGAGCAGTGCATGAAGCCGGACAGACCGGTTGAAGGAAAGAGTGTCATGAAGGACGGAAAAGCTGAAATTCGGATCGGGTGTATTCTGACAGGCATCATCGCGGCCCTCGCGGTGATCAGTCTGTTTTACACGCCCTACGACATTAATGAAATGAATACTGCCATGCGGCTGCAGCCGCCTTCCCTGCAGCATCTGTTCGGGACAGACAATTTCGGGCGGGATATTTTCTCCCGCGCGATTGTCGGCGCGCGGTTTACATTGGTCGTGGCGGCTTCCACCGTCCTGTCCTGCACCGCCATCAGCTCGGTGCTGGGCCTTGTCAGCGGCTATATCGGCGGAATTGTCGACGAGGTGATCATGCGTGTCGTGGATGCCATCAATTCTTTTCCCGGTATTCTCATCGCGCTGATTATCGTGACGGTCATGGAGCAGAACAACTACACGATCGTCATCGCGCTGTGCATCATGTTTATCCCGAGCTTCACCCGTATGGTCCGGACGGGAACCCTGCAGTACAAGAATGCGGATTTTGTCAAAATGGCGCGCATCTTCGGCGTCTCCGGCATCCGGCTGGCACTGGTCCACGTCTTTCCGAATATTTTCCCGCTGCTGCTCTCCTCGGTCATCGTCGGACTGTCCAACGCGATCCTGGCGGAATCGAGCATGAGCTATCTGGGGCTGGGAATCCAGCCGCCCGCGCCGAGCTGGGGCAGAATGCTGTCCGAGGCGCAGAGCATTATCTTTACCGCACCCTGGTGCGCACTGGCGCCGGGCATGATGATCGTTCTCACCATTGTGGGACTCAACTGTATCGGCGAGGGCGTCCGGAAGAGGTTCCTATGAGCAATTTGCTGGAAATTAAAAATCTGACGATCGGTATTCACGAGAACGGCGGCGAGTACACGGCGGTGGACGGCATCAGCTATGAGGTCCGCCGCGGAGAGATTCTCGGCGTCGTGGGCGAATCCGGCTGCGGAAAAAGCATCACAAATCTGGCCGTCATGGGCCTTTTAAATGACCAGCTCTCCGTGACCGGCGGAGAAATCATCTACCACGAGCCGCCCGCGAAGACGGCGGAGAACGAACCGCCGAAGCCCGCGCCGGCACCCGTGGACCTTGCGAAGATGTCCGCGAAGGAGCGGCAGCACATCAACGGTAAGGAAATCTCCATGGTCTACCAGGAGCCGATGACCAGCCTGGATCCCCTGATGAAGATCGGAAAGCAGATCGCGGAGCCCTTAAAGCTGCACGGCGTCAACTCCAAGCCCGGTGTGAAGCTCTCGAAAGAAGAGATCCGGGCGCGGGTCCTCAAGGCCATGCAGGATGTCGGCATTCCGGAGCCCGAGCGGCGGATGGAGCTGTATCCGCACCAGCTCTCCGGCGGTATGCGGCAGCGCGTGGTCATCGCCATCGCGACGATCTGCCATCCGCGGCTTCTGATCGCGGACGAGCCCACCACAGCGCTGGACGTGACCATCCAGAAGCAGGTTCTTGCGCTGCTGAAGCGAATCAACAGACAGTACCGGACCTCGATTGTTTTTGTCTCGCACGATCTGGCCGTCATCAACCAGATCTGCGACCGGGTCATCGTCATGTACGCGGGCAAAATCGTGGAAACCGGCCCGACGCGGGAGATTCTCCTGCATCCCGGCCACGAGTATACCAAAGGCCTGATCCGCTCGATCCCCCGGCGGGAAGAGAAGGGAACGCCGCTTCCGAATATTCCGGGGCGGGTGCCGTCCACGACCCAGTACCGGGATCCGTGCCCGTTTGCGCCGCGCTGCGCCCTCGCAACGGATCTGTGCAGAGAGCAGGAACCGGCGGGAGTTGAGGTCGGGGAGGAGCATGTGGTCTACTGTCACATGATTCACAGACCGGAACAGATTCCGGGAGAAATTCCGGAGCAGAAACCTGAACAGGGAGAAGAGACATGAGCACAGCGGTGGAAAACGTCGTCGAGGTTTCCCATGTCAATAATACCTATACAGACAGCGGACTCGGTATTTTTTCAAAACAGACGAAGCGGCAGGTACTGCACGACGTCTGCCTCACGATCCGGAAGGACGAATTCTTCGGGCTGGTGGGAGAGTCCGGCTGCGGCAAATCGACGCTGGCCAACGCGATCCTCGGTCTGATTCCCTACGAGGGCTCCATCCGGGTGATGGGGCGGGAGCGCTCGGAGCTGGATCGGTTTTCCTTCAGCTCCGCCGTGCAGGCGGTCTTTCAGGACCCTGCCAGCGCGCTGAATCCGCGCAAAACCATCGGTTTTACGATGCGGGAGCCCCTGCGCGCCCATAAAATCGGCACCAGGGCGGAGCAGGATGCGGCGGTCGGCAGTATGCTGAAGAAGGTCGGCCTGAACGAGACCTATGCCGCGCGCTATCCGGGCGAACTGTCCGGCGGACAGAAACAGCGGGTGTGTATCGGCGCTTCGCTGATGCTCGAGCCGGAGCTGATTATTGCGGACGAAGCGATCTCCGCGCTGGACGTCTCGGTCGGCGCGCAGATCCTGAACCTTTTCCAGGAAATTGACACGGAAAAAGACTTCTCGATGCTGTTCATCTCCCACAACCTGGATGTGGTCTATTATCTGTGCGACCGCATCGCGGTCATGTACTGCGGTCATATCGTGGAGATGGGGACGGCGGAGGACGTCTGTCAGAAAACCACCCACCCTTACACCAAGATGCTGATGGCGGCCGTGCCGGGTTTCGGCCCGCCGACCACCAAGACCATCGCGGAGACGGCGGAACCGCTCCGGGAGGAAGTGCCGGGCTCGTGCCCGTTCTACGCAAGGTGCCGCAAAGCCACGGACGCCTGCAGAAGCTGCCCGGAGCTGATCAATATCGCAGAACCGGGAGAAGAAGAGCATCTGGTGCGCTGTGTGCTGGCTGAGAAGAAAGCGGAAGAGCAGCAGACGGCGGCACAGAAGCAGGAGACGGCACAGAAGCCGCAGGAGGAAAAAGCATGATTCTGGCAATCGATACCGGAAATACCCATACAGTTCTCGGCGTGATCAGCGAAGAGACCGGCGAGGTCTTAAAAACTGCGCAGATTCAGACAGACGAGACCCAGACGGGACATGAGTATGCCGTCAAAATCAAGGCGATTCTCGAACTGGAAGGGCTGAATCCCGCAGGATTCTGCGGCGCAATTATTTCCTCTGTGGTGCCGCAGCTGACGGTCGTGCTGGCCAAAGCGGTGAGGCTGATCTGCGGCGTGGAGGCGCTGGTGCTCGGCGCGGGTGTGAAAACCGGCCTGAATATCCGACTGGATGATCCGGGAACCATCGCCGGGGACCTGGTCGCGACGGCGGTGGCCGTGAAGGAGGAATATCCCCTGCCCGCCATTATTATTGACATGGGCACGGCGACCACGGTGACCGTGGTCAGTGCGGAAGGCGCTTATATCGGCGGCAGCATCCTGCCGGGCGCGGGCATTTCGCTCGAGGCGCTCGCCAGAGAGACAGCCCTGCTTCCCAATATTGAATTCAAGGCGCCGAAGAAAGTCATCGGAACCAACACCGTCGATGCGATGAAGAGCGGCATCATCTACGGCTCGGCCGGCGCGCTGGACGGCCTCATCGACCGCTACCTGGAGGAGCTGGGCGGCAGCGCCTCCATTGTCATCACGGGCGGCATGGGAAGGCTGATCGCCCCCTACTGCACACATGAGATGACCGTCGACAACCGCCTGCTGCTCCGGGGTCTGGGCATCATCTGGAGAAAAAACCGCCCGGCGGGGAAAAACAATTGAAACCGGTCTGAGCGCCGCCGGCGTTCTTGACGGCTAACCGGCTCCCTTTATAAAATAAAGGGAGTTGTTTGTGTATGACTTTAGGAATGAGGGAGAGAAAATGGCATCAAAAATCGGATTCGATTCGGATAAATATCTGGAGCTTCAGTCAGCACATATCAAGGAGAGAATCTCTCATTTCGGAAAACTGTATCTGGAGTTCGGCGGGAAGCTGTTTGACGATTTCCACGCATCCCGGGTTCTGCCGGGTTTTGCACCGGACAACAAGCTCAAGATGCTCAGTCAGCTGAAGGACGAGGCGGAGATCGTCATCGTCATCGGCGCCGACGCCATTGAGCAGAACAAGGTCCGCGGAGATCTCGGCATCACTTATGACGTGGACGCACTGCGGCTCAAGAGTGTTTTCGAGGAGCGGGGCTTTTATGTCAGCAGCGTCGTGATCACCAAATATGCCGGTCAGGCCGCGGCGGACAAGTTCCGCAACCGCCTGGAGGAGCTGGGCGTGCGCACCTATCTGCACTATCCCATCGAGGGTTATCCGGCCAATATTCCGCTGATTATCAGCGATCAGGGCTACGGAAGGAACGATTATATCGAAACCAGCCGCAATCTGGTTGTCATCACGGCGCCGGGTCCGGGCAGCGGCAAAATGGCGACCTGCCTCTCCCAGCTCTATCATGAGCACAAACGGGGCGTGCGCGCCGGCTATGCAAAATTTGAAACCTTCCCGGTCTGGAACCTGCCTCTGCGTCACCCCGTCAATATCGCCTATGAGGCGGCGACCGCCGATCTGGACGACGTGAATATGATCGATCCGTTCCACCTGGAGGCCTATGGGGAGACCACGGTCAATTACAACCGGGACGTGGAAGTTTTCCCGGTGCTCTCTTCGATTTTCGAAGCGATTATGGGCGAGTGCCCGTACAAATCCCCCACGGATATGGGCGTCAACATGGTCGGCTTCGCGATCTCGGACGACGAGGTCTGCCGCGAGGCATCCAAGCAGGAAATCCTGCGGCGCTATTACAAGTCCGCATGTGATGTGAAAAAGGGCGATTCGCCGAAGGAGGAGCTGTACCGCCAGGAGCTTCTGCTCAAGCAGGCGGGCATCACACCGCTCGACCGGCCGGTTGTGCTGCCGGCCCTGGCGCGCCAGGAAGAAACCGGGGCGCCGGCATTTGCCATCGAGCTGCCGGACGGCCGCATGGTGACGGGCAAGACCAGTGATCTGCTGGGCGCCGCCAGTGCCTGCATTATGAATGCGCTGAAGGTGCTCGCCGGCATCGATCACGAAGAAAAGCTGGTCTCCGCCGAGTCCATCACCCCGATCCAGGTTCTGAAAACGACCTATCTGGGCGGACATAATCCGAGACTGCACAGTGATGAAATTCTGATCGCGCTCTCTTCGAGCGCGGCGGCCAACCCGCACGCGAAGCAGGCGATGGACGCGATTCCGCTGCTGCGGGGCGCGGAGGCCCATTCAACCGTTATTCTTTCCGCCGTGGACGAGCGGATCTGCCGCCGGCTCGGCATCAATCTGACCATGAGCCCGGTCTACGAAAAGGCTCAGTAACAGGGCCGGCCCTCACGCACCGGCCTGGATTTAGGGATCTGAAAAGGAGGTGCTGTTGATGAAAAAAGGACATATCATGATACTCTCAGCCGCAGCGGTCACTGCGGCCGTACTGTTGTGCAGTGCTTTTGCAAAGCCGGTGACTGTTCAGGCGGATTCGGATGATCATAAAGACCGGCTGATTACCGTGACGGCCAGCGCCGAGGTCAGCGTGGTTCCGGACAAGGCGGAGATCACGGTCGGTGTCCGGACGGAGCAGAAGGAAGCCAGGGCGGCGCAGGATGAAAACACAAAGATCGTCAACCAGGTAATCGCGCTGCTGAAGGAGCGGGGCGTGGACGACAAGAGCATCCGCACCTCCGGCTACAACATGTATCCCCGGTACGATTACGAGCACGATGAGGCGATTATCGGCTACAACGTGGAGACGACCCTGACCATTAAGGATCAGGAGATCTCCGAGGTCGGAACGGTTCTGTCCGAGTGTGTGGAAGCCGGTGCGACCTCGATCCACAATATCAACTATTTCTGCAGCACCTACAGCGAAGCCTATGAGGAAGCGCTGACACTGGCTGTGGCAAAATCCCGCGAAAAGGCCGATGTGCTGGCACAGGCGGCCGGAAAAGAGGTCCGGGACGTCGTTTCCATCATGCCGGGCGAGACAAGTATCACGGCGAATGTGACGGTATCTTACAGGATGCGCTGAGTGCAGAGCGCGTGAGAGAGGGCACAGGCAGAAAGGAGGCCGTTATGAGAAAGCAGTTGATGAAAGTACTTCCGGGGATTCTGTGTGCGGCATTCCTGCTGAGTGCCTGCGCGGCTCCGGCCGGGCAGCAGGCGCCGTCTCAGACACCGTACGAGGATCCGGCCGGTTCCGGGACACAGTCCGCACAGACCGCGGAACCGGCAGAGGAACCTGCGGCGCAGGAAGAAGCGCCGGAGGAAGAGGAAGTTACCGCAGAAACGCCTGAAGAGACGGCAGCCTCCGAAGTGACCGCGGAGGAGAAAGACGCGGAAAAAAAAGCGCGGGAAGAGGCTGAAAAAGAGGCGAAGGAAAAAGCGGAAGCGCTTCGGAAGGAGCTGCTGACTGCGGCCGGCGAGGAAGACCCGGAGCATCCGAATGATGTGACGATCACGGTGGGCCAGGAGGGTGAAGATTATCCCGCACTCAGCCGGATTTACAGCCGCACCCAGGAAGAGCTGAAGGACATCAACCCGAATTATGTCGGCGTCCTGTACATTCCTGCGCTGAAGCAGGTCTATCCCGTGACCTGGGTGGCGTACGACAACGACTATTTCCTGGAGCACAATTTCGAGGGCTCCGAGAGTCAGCTGGGCGGCATCATCGTCGACGGCTGGAACCAGCCGGATCTGTCCGACTCCGTGACCACCATGCACGGGCATAACATGAAGGACGGCACCATGTTCGGGTCACTGCAGCGGTTCCTGTCGAGTCCGTCTCTTGCGGAAAACGAGCCCTACATCTATTTCTATATGGAGAAGACGGTCAAGAAATACCGGATTTACAGCTATTTTACGACCGATATCTACGACCGGGTCTACGACGTGCCGGAGTTCTATGAGTGGAGCGAGGAGATGACCGAGGACGGCGCCAAAGTCTTCCGGGATTATCTCAACAACTGGTATGACGCCTATGTCTATGACCTGCCGGTCCGCGCCGTGCACGAAGTACCGGAGATGAATTTTGAGAAGCGTCCGAGAATTCTGCTGCTCTCCACCTGCTACGGCGCGCCCCACGGAACCGACCGGCTTCCGCTGATCTGTGTGCTGGAGAGCGAATACTATCTGGAGAAGTAACCGGAGGATAAATCGGAAATGGAACAGGAACTGAAGCTGGTCAGGGATACCCTGAGCGAGGTGCAGCAGTACGAGCATGCCGTGCATGTTCTGACTTTTGACCAGGAGACCATCTGCCCGCCGGCTGCGGTCGAGGAGCAGGGCGAGGTGGCCGCTTTCCTGCAGAACCAGGCATATAAGCTGGTGAAGACGGACTCGTTCATTCAGGCTGCGGAGACATTGTACGCACACCGGGACGAGCTCTCGGAGTTTGACCGGGCGCTGGCGGAGCGCCTGCACCGGGAGTACAAAAAGACGAAAAACATCACGCCGGAGATGTCGCACGCCTTCTCGCTGGTTTACAACCGGGCCTTCGTGAACTGGTCAAAAGCCCGGAAAGAGTCGGATTTTGCCCTGTTTGCAGGATCGCTTTCCGAAGTGATCGAAACACTGAAGAAGGACGTCAGTCTGCGCGAGGACGCGGCGTCTTCTGTCTACGACGAGCTGCTCGGCGACTACGAGCGGGGCCTTACGAGCGCGCAGCTGGACGAGTATTTCGGCGCCTGCAAGGAGCGTCTGATCCCGCTGCTTCAGCGGATCATGAAGAGCAAAAAGAAGATCCGCACGGATTTCCTTTCCCGCAGGGCGGAGGACGACGCGCAGCGGAAAATGTCGCAGTATCTGCTGGAGGTGCTGCACTATGATTTCAGCCGCGGCGCCTTTACGACGACGGAGCATCCGTTCACGGACGGGCTCGGGCGCAATGATGTCCGTGTGACGACCCACTATTATCCGGACATGTTCTATGCGAGCATGTATTCCATCATTCACGAGTGCGGCCACGCGCTGTTTGATCAGCTTCAGCCGCAGGAGAATTACGATTCGTTCATCGAGGACGAGAAGACGATGGCCATGCACGAATCGGTCTCGCGCTTTTACGAGAACCGGATCGGCCGCTCGAGAAGCTTTATCGGCCTGATTTACGACCGGGCGCGGGAGCTGTTTCCGGAGGTGCTCGGCGATGTGAGCGCCGATGAGCTGTATGAGGCGATGAATCTGGTGGAGCCGACGCTGATCCGGACGGAGGCGGACGAATTTACCTATACTTTCCATATCATCATCCGCTATGAGCTGGAGAAAATGATGATAAACGGCAGTGTCTCCATGGAGGAGCTGCCGCGTCTCTGGAATGAAAAATATCAGGAGTACCTGGGCATCACGCCCGCAAACGACCGCGAAGGCATTCTGCAGGATGTGCACTGGACCTTCGGCATGGGCTATTTTCCGACCTACGCGCTCGGCAATATGTACAACGCCATGTACATAAAGAAGCTGGCGCAGGAAATGGATCTGGACAAAGAGGTGGCCGCCGGGCGCTTTGACGTCATCAACGGCTGGATGGCCGACAATGTGTTCCGGTACGCGGACCGCCGCAGCCCGAAGGAATGGATCCTGGGCATCACCGGCAGGGAACTTGCGCCCGACGATTTCCTGGATTATCTGGAGGAGAAGTACAGCGCGCTCTACGAGCTGTAAGGCGCGCCGCCTGCCGCTTCCTGCAGTCTCCGGGAGAGATCCCGCATGGCCTGTGCGGTCTCGGGATCACCGAGTTTGTTGACCCTGCGGTCAAAAGTGAGGATACCGTTGATCTCGTCCTCCACGTCGCTGACCTGTGTGTAGACGGCGGCGCTGAGGCCTTCCCGGACAGCGGGAAGGATCTGCTGTTCATACAATTCGAGGACCCGCTGCGCATATTCGCGGCGGGTTTTTGCTGTCCCGTAGCCGTAAGTCTTATCCGGATTGAAGCAGTGCTCCTCCTCACGGTAAACAATGCCGCCGAATTCCGAGAGGATGACGGGGCGGCCGGAGCGGAAGAAGGACTCTTTCATAACGACCGGGCGGAAGTAGATGTGGAGGCTCTCCACATCGCCCGCTGCGGAGCGGAACCACCCGGAGGCTGCGTCGATGATTCTGAAGGGATCCGGGTCGAGCGAGCGCAGGAGCCGGCTCATTCTGTCTGATTCGAACTGGCCCCAGCCCTCATTGAACACGGTCCAAAAGAGGATACAGGGGAAGGAGCCGAGCTGGCGGACGCAGCCGCGCATTGTCTTTTCAAAATTCTGCCGCACCGCGGGATCCCGGTGCCGGTTTTTATCCGGCAGACGCTGAATTCCGGCGGTCGGCAGGGCGGTGTCGGTGAAAAAGCTGTAGTGGCCGTTGTTGACCATGTCCTGACAGACGATCATACCGAGCCGGTCGCAGGCCTCGTAGAAGGTGTCGGGCTCAATCCGGATGTGCTTGCGCAGCAGGTTGAAGCCGAGCGCCTTCATCGCCCGGATGTCCTCGTCGTAACAGAGGCTGTCGGCCGGAGTGCACAGACCGTCGCTGTAATATCCCTGGTCCAGCAGTCCGTGGAAGAAGTACGGTTTTCCGTTCAATGTGAGACGCTCTCTGTTCCCGTCGCGGACCCGACCGATCTGCCGCAGGGCAAAATAGGACTCAAAGGTGTCCGCCGCGGCATTTCCGGCGGTTTCCGGGCCGGCCGGCGGATCGAGACGGACCTGGATGCGGTACAGGAAAGGATCTTCCGGGGACCAGAGGCGGGGTTCATCGGGCTTGACGGTGACTTCGCCGTCCCGGATGGCATAGACGGCCGCGCCGTGCGGGCTCGCGACCGTGACATGGCCGCAGGCAGACAGCGGTGTGCCTTCCGCCTCGGTGTTCAGACGGATCCGGATGCAGGCCTTCTCAAGGTCGGTCCGGATTGTGATCTCTTCCGCGTAGACTGCGGGGACAGCCTCAAGCCAGACACTCTGCCAGAGGCCTGAGAAGGGCGTGTACCACATGCCGCCGCGTTTCAGGACCTGCTTGCCGTAGGGCTGCGAGAGATCGCGCAGATCGTCCCGCACCTCGATCCGGAGCGGCAGGGGCTCATCTCCCGCGGCCTGCTGCGGCGTCAGGGCCTGTGTCAGGTCAAACGTGCAGTGTTCATAGCCGCCCGTGTGGCTGCCGATCTCCTTCTCATTTGCCAGGACGCGGCAGGTCTGGTCCGCAGCGTCGATATGCAGCAGAAGCCGTCCGCCCTGTGCAAGGGCGCGTGTCAGCGTCTCCGGCAGTGAGACCTGCCTTCTGTAGATGAGCGGTGTTCCCTCCGGGAAATGCTCGCCGATCCCCGACAGAGCCGCCTCCGGTGGAAACGGCACGCGGACAGAACGCGGGGGCTGTCCGTCCGTCCCTGCTTCGAAGTCCCACCAGCCGTTCAGCAGGAGAATGGTGGGGCGCCGCAGGAGCGGGCGCGGGTGCGTGGTCCCGACAGGGCGCGACCGGTCGTCCGCGAGGGCTTTGCCGCGCGCGGTCCACAGGGTACGGAGATTGCCTTGATCGGTGGTCTTCATGATTTTGCCGGGGTTCCTTTCCCGGTCAGGAGTGCTTGCGCGCTCTGGCCGCAAAATACAGCGGGATAAAGGTCAGCAGGACCAGAAATCCCGAGACCAGGAATAATGTGTTGGTGGGCAGGTAGGCGGTGAAGCCGTTCTCGTCCACGAATTCGCCGCTGCGCTTGATGATCGGATTGGAGATGAGCGGCGCGATGACCATGGGGATCAGAACAAAGAACAGAATCCGGATCCCTTCAAACTGTCCTCTTGCGTCCTCGGGATAAAGCTGTTTGCTCCAGACGGTGATGGTCTGCAGAAACAGAATGTAACCGAGTCCGACCAGCAGGACGCCGCAAAGAAGCAGCGGATTAAAGATCGTGGAGGGGTTGACGCGGTCCGGGCGCACGAGAAAGCCCATGAGCAGGAGCCCTACGGAGTTCAGCACGACGGAGACCGCGGTGAGGAGCGGCGCGCGCCCCGCATTCAGCAGGCGGATCGCCGGCAGCGTGACCAGCATGGCGACGGCCAGCCCCAGGCCTTCAATATATCCCATCATGTCGGCGGAAAAGCCGAGGAAGTAGATCATATAGTTGCCCAGGTGGACAAAATAGACATTGAACGCAATGAAATAGACCGTCAGCGTCAGGTTCACCCAGACCAGCTCGCGGTGCTCCAGGTAGGCGGGAACGTTGAAAATACTGAAGAACTGCTCCCGGAAGCTTCCCTTCACGTGGGGCTTTAAATCCGGCGAGTCCTGTGCGAAAAACAGAGAGAGAACGCCGAGCACGATGACCAGGGCGCCCATCACGACGAACAGACGCATATAGTGGTCGCCGGTGCCGACCAGGATGCCGCCGACGACGGTTCCGGCGATGGTGCCGATGACCGGCTGGACGGCCAGTGCGGCGCCCAGCTGCCCGCGGTTGCCGTCGTTCATGTGATCGTTGATCCACGCGTTGAAGCCGATATCATTGCCCATGGAGCCGAAAAAGCTCATGACCGCGTCCGCCAGCACGACCGCCGCGGCGACGCCCGTGAGCACGGTGCCCGGTGTGCGGCCGCCGGTCAGATACTGGGTCATGCCGAACAGAATCGTGAAAATGCCCCAGAGAATATAGCCGGCGGAAATCAGAATTCTGCGCTTCCCGAGCCGGTCCGAAATGCAGCCGAATAAAAAAGTGGAGAAGGTGGTTGCCGCCGCCGAGACGGCGACCATCCAGGAAATAATGGTCGGATCCTTCGCGATCCGGGCGTAGACAAAGGTGTTGAACCACTGATTTTCCATATTCCAGCACAGCTGTCCCGCCAGTCCCAGTGCCCAGACCATCGCCCACAGCCGCGCGCCGTCTTTTGTCTTCTTCATATTGCTCCCCCTCCTGATGCCCCGACAGGCTTATGATAGCCTATGATAGCACATTTTTCCGCTATGGACAGGAGGTCCGCACTATGCCAAAATGTGTATGTACGACATGAATCTGCCGCCGGTGAGACAGAAAAGAGGGGCTGCCGGGCGGCACCGATAGTTTTTTATGATGGGAGGTGCGACATGACTTTTTCCTTCAGAAAAGCGGCTGCTGCTGCCGCCGCGATGATTCTTGCAGTCTGCTTTATTTTCTCCGGATTTACGGCACAGGCTGCGACAACCAAGGCGAAGACCACTTCAGCACAGACTTATAAGGACGCCGGATATTACGTTTTATCGTATGTGGCGGAAGAGGGAGTGGAATTCGATGCGGAAACGCTTGAGGCGCTCGGTTTAATCGGCGGTCTGATTCTGAATGATGACGGAACCGGCATTTTCTATCTCATAGATGAGTACCAGGAAATCACCTGGTCCGACGGCAAACTGACCGTAGAAGATGAAATCATTGATTACACTGTCAAAAAGGATGTTCTGACTATTGCCGAAGAGAGCGAGGATATTGAGTTCAGATTCACGAAGAGTAAAGATCCGGCGCCCACCCTGGATGAGGTGAAGGAGATGATCGGAGCCGCTGCGGGGGGAGAACCCGAAGGCTTCTATGAATTCGATATGGACGATGATATGGTGATCGTCGAAAACGCAGAGGAGCTGATGAACGCACTGGGCGATTACACGACCGTCGTTCTGATGCCCGGAACCTACAATCTCACAGAGTGGGTGGATGAGCACAGTAAGGAAGTAGAAAAATGGGACTGGGAGTTCGTGGATCCGGATTCCACTGCGGAGTACTTCGGAATCTATCAGGAGAGCGTCTTTGACGGTACCGGCCTGATTCTGGCGAATTACTACGGACTGACACTGACCTCCGCGGATCCGGAGGATCCGGCTGAGATCGTGGTGGAGCCCCGCTATGCGGATGTCCTGAGCTTTGTGGACTGCAGCAATATTACGATCGACAATCTTGTGCTGGGTCACACGATAGAGCAGGGATCCTGCCAGGGCGACGTGCTGAGCCTCTATGACTGCTATAACGTACATGTCGTTGACAGTGAGCTGTACGGCTGCGGAACCTATGCGTTTGAAGTGACGGACAGCGGAAATCTGAATGTAAGCGGATGCGATATTCATGACTGCACCTATGGCTGCGCGATGCTCAGCGAGACCTACGACACACTGTTCATGCATACGGATTTCCACGACTGCGAGGAGTTCACGATGTTTGAAATCCACGGCGGCAACGCGGATTTCATCGACTGTAGTTTCGAGAAACTGGACGGAAACCTGTTCTCGACCAACGGAGATGTGCGGCTGGTTCAGTGCACCTTTGACAAGGATGCGCGCGCGTCCCTGGATGAGAACGAAGAACTGGGCGGTCTGATCCGCGAATACAGCAAATAAGAAATACAGATAAGGACTGACTGAAAGCAGAAGTCTGATCGGAGCATCAGGATGAATCAGGGAATACTTGTAATCGGGGCGACGTTTGTTGATATCAAAGGCTATCCGGACGGCTTCTATATTCCGGGCGGGCGCAACGCGGGCCGTGTCATTCAGACCCACGGCGGCGTCTGCCGGAATATCGCGGAGGACATCGGAAACGTGGAACTGAGGCCGTCTTTTGTCAGCGTTGTGGACGAGAGCGGCATCAGTGCGGACGTGCTGGCCAAGCTGGAGCGGCACCGTGTGAACACGGAGTATATCCGGAAAATGCCGGACGGCCTCGGAACGTGGCTCGCGATTTTCGACAGCAGCGGCGATGTCGTCGCCTCGATCAGCAAGCGCCCTGATCTGATGCCGATTCTGGAGATTCTGGAGGAGCACGGGGACGAGCTGTTTTCAAATGCGGACAGCATTGTGGTTGAGATCGATATCGACACGCCGATCCTGAAAAAGGTGCTGGAGCTGGCCGGACGTCACGGGAAAAGAGTGTACTCGCCGGTTACGAATATGTCCATCGCCATGGAGCGCAGAGACCTGCTGAAGTATATCAGCTGCGTTGTCTGCAACTGCCAGGAGGCGGGGCTGCTCTTCTCCGAGGTCTATAAAGAGGAAGATGCTGAGGCTCTGCAGCCGGTGATTGCCGAGAAGGTCCGGCTGGCGCAGATGCAGAAAATGGTCGTCACGCTGGGCGGCTATGGGGCCGTTTATGCGGACAGCACCGGTGAGAGCGGCTATGTCCCCGCCATGAAAGTGGAGTGTGTGGACACGACCGGCTGCGGCGACGCGTTTTTCGCCGGTGTCGCCATCGGCCTGACTTATGGCAAAACGCTGAAAGAAGCCTGCGAAATCGGCACGCGGCTGGCATCCGCCGTCATCGCGACGAAGGAAAGCGTCTGCCCGAGATTCCTGCCGGAGGAATTCGGCCTGGAAAGCAGGGAGTAAACTGTAAAAAGCAAAGTAAGGATTGACAGATCAACATGTTTCATCACGCTAAAAACGGTACACTCCGGCTCGGCACCCGCACGATGGATTATATCTCGTATGGGTCCGGGCCGGATATCATCATTATGATTCCCGGGCTGGGAGACGGGCTGCGCACGGTCAAAGGCACCGCAGCTGGTTTTGCCCTGCTCTATGAAGATTTTGCAAGAGATCACACCGTCTATGCCTTCAGCCGCGTCAATGAGCTGGAAGAGGGCTATACCACCGAAAAAATGGCGGAAGACCTGGTGCTGGCCATGGACAGCCTCGGCATTGCGAAGGCCGACGTGATCGGCGTCTCACAGGGCGGCATGATCGCGCAGTGGCTCGCGATCCGGTTTCCGGAGCGGGTCCGCCGGCTCGTGCTCACCGTGACCAGTGCGCGCTGCAATCCGCTGATTGAGCAGAATGTGATCCGCTGGATAGAGATGGCTGAGCAGGGCCGCTATCACGATCTGATGGTGGACACCTCGGAGAACATGTATACCGGTAAAAATCTGGAGAAGGCGAGACGCGCCTATCCGCTTCTGAATTTTGTCGGAAAGCCGAAGGAATTCACCCGTTTTCTGATCGAGGCAGAGTCCTGCCGCAGGCATGACGCCTGGGAGCGCCTGCCGGAGATTTCCTGTCCGGTGCTGGTGCTCGGCGGCGCGGAGGACAGGATCGTCGGTGCGGAGGCCTCCGGAGAGATTGCAGGCCGGATTCCCGGCGCAGCACTGTACATCTTCCCGGGGCTCGGACACGGCCTTTATGAGGAGACGAAGGACTGGAGCGGGCGGATTCTGGACTTTTTCTCAGGTCCGGCGTAATACAGAGAAGCCCTGAAACCATCATGAAACTGCTGGAAATTACGGATTTTGACGATCCGCGTCTGGATGTTTATTCGCGTCTGAACGAGGCACAGCTTCTGCACTATGACGAGCCGGCGCCGGGCATTTTCCTCGCGGAGAGCGCACTGGTGGTCCGCCGCGCGCTCGATGCGGGCTATGAGCCGCTCTCGCTCCTCGTGGAGACAAAGCGGCTGGAGACGGATGCCGCGGATCTGCCCGGACGATGCGGGGACATTCCGGTCTATACGGCCGGCCTGGAGGTACTGAACCGCCTGACAGGTTTTGCCCTGACACGGGGCGTACTCTGCGCGATGCGCAGAAAACCTCTGCCGGAAGCAGGTGCGCTGACCGCAGGCATGCACCGGATCGCCGTCCTGGAAAACGTCACAAACCCGGCGAATGTCGGGGCGATTCTGCGAAGTGCTGCCGCTTTGGGCATGGAGGCGGCGCTTCTGACGCGGGAGTGCAGCGACCCGCTGTACCGCCGGGCGCTGCGGGTCGGCATGGGCGCGGCGCTGCAGATGCCCTGGACGTATGTCGGCGGGGCGGGAAGCGAAATAAAGCTGCTGCATGAGCTGGGCTTTCGGACGGCGGCGATGGCGCTGTCCGGCGATCCGGTCGCTCCGGACGATGAGAATCTGAAGAAGGAAGAGCGCCTTGCAGTTCTGCTGGGCGCGGAGGGAGACGGCCTGTGTGAGGACACCATCCGGGAGAGCGACTATGTCGTCCGGATCCCGATGCAGCACGGCGTGGATTCGCTGAATGTGGCCGCCGCCAGCGCGGTGATCTTCTATGAACTGGCAAAATGGGACAAAGAGCCTTGAAATCTGTGCAGAGGCGCACGCTTTCTGTTGATTTATCCGGTTAAATATGTATAATGTTTTTGGAAATTATTCACCTATTTTATTCTATATAAAGGAAAGAGGTTAAACAGTATGGCAGATCTGAATCTGGAAAAGTATGGTATCATCGGCGCGACCGAGATCATCCACAACCCTTCTTTCGAATTCCTGTTTGAGGAAGAGATGAAGCCGGAGCTGGAAGGCTACGACAAGGGCGTGCTGACCGAGCTCGACGCTGTCAACGTTATGACCGGTATCTATACCGGCCGTTCGCCCAAGGACAAATACATTGTCATGGACGAGAACTCCAAGGACACCGTCTGGTGGACTACCGAGGGTTACAAGAACGACAACCATCCGATGAGCGAGGAAGTCTGGGCGAAGGTCAAGGCAATGGCTCAGAAGCAGCTCTCCGGAAAGAGACTGTTTGTCATGGATGCTTTCTGCGGCGCGAACAAGGACACCCGCATGGCGATCCGCTTCATCATGGAAGTTGCATGGCAGGCACACTTCGTCAAGAACATGTTCATCCAGCCGACCGAGGAAGAGCTTGAGAGCTTCGAGCCTGACTTTGTCGTTTACAACGCTTCCAAGGCGGAAGTCGAGGGCTGGGAAGAGCTCGGCATGAATTCCTCCACCTGCGCTGCCTTCAATATCACCAGCCGCGAGCAGGTTATCCTGAACACCTGGTACGGCGGCGAGATGAAGAAGGGCATGTTCTCCATGATGAACTACTATCTGCCGCTGAAGGGCATTGCTTCCATGCACTGCTCCGCAAACACAGATATGAACGGCGAGAACACCGCGATCTTCTTCGGTCTGTCCGGAACCGGCAAGACCACCCTGTCCACCGATCCCAAGAGACTGCTCATCGGCGATGACGAGCACGGCTGGGACGACAACGGTGTCTTCAACTTCGAGGGCGGCTGCTACGCGAAGGTCATCAACCTCGACAAGGAATCCGAGCCCGACATCTACAACGCAATCCGCCGCAACGCTCTGCTTGAGAACGTCACGGTTGACGCAGAAGGCAAGATCGATTTTGCTGACAAGAGCGTGACCGAGAATACCCGTGTTTCCTATCCGATCGAGCACATCGAGAACATCGTCAAGAAGGTTCGCCCGATCTCCGCAGGACCGGATGCTCAGAACGTCATCTTCCTGTCCGCAGACGCTTTCGGTGTTCTGCCGCCTGTCTCCATCCTGACACCTGAGCAGACACAGTACTACTTCCTGTCCGGCTTCACAGCAAAGCTCGCAGGAACCGAGCGCGGCATCACAGAGCCCACTCCTACCTTCTCCGCATGCTTCGGCCAGGCATTCCTGGAGCTGCATCCGACCAAGTACGGCGAAGAGCTGGTCAAGAAGATGCAGAAGAGCGGCGCGAAGGCATATCTGGTCAACACCGGCTGGAACGGCACCGGCAAGAGAATCTCCATCAAGGATACCCGCGGCATCATCGACGCAATCCTGAACGGCGATGTCCTGAAGGCACCCACCAAGAAGATTCCGGTCTTCGATTTCGAGGTTCCCACAGAGCTTCCGGGCGTTGATCCCGCTATCCTGGATCCCCGCGACACCTATGCGGATGCCGCTGAGTGGGATGCAAAGGCACAGGATCTGGCCGGCAGATTCATCAAGAACTTCAAGAAGTACGAGTCCAACGAGGCCGGCAAGGCACTCGTGGCAGCAGGCCCGCACATCTGATCGGAGCACTGATTCCGAAAAGTTTGGCCTGAAGATACAGATCGGCTATAATGGGAGCGCAGAGCAGTCTGCGCTCCTTTTTTAAGAACCTTCAAGACCCATGATGGCTCGGACGGACGCTCCTTGCCGCCGAGTCCATCATGGGTCTTTACGACCGTAAAAAAGTGTCAGAGAAGGTGCGGAAACTGCGTCTTATAGAGTGAAGGGTATTACAGACGGACCGGCGCGCAGGAGCGCGGCGGAACGCGATCAGAAGTAAGGAAACCGGCTATGACAAGTGACGAAGCGATCATCGACCTGTACTGGGACCGGAATGAGTCCGCCATTGCGCGGACGCAGGAGAAATACGGCAATTACTGCTACTCGATCTCCTTTAATATTCTGGAAACCGCCGAGGATTCGGAGGAGTGTGTCAGCGACACCTGGCTGCGCGCCTGGAATGACATGCCGCCTTCCAGACCGCAGCGGCTGAAGCTCTATCTGGCAAAGATTGTGCGGAATCTGTCCTTTGACCGCTACCGCATCACCCACGCGAAGAAGCGGGACGCCGGCTTTACGGCGGTGCTGGAGGAGCTGGAGGAGAGCATTCCGGACGGCACAAGAGTGGAAGAAAATTATGAGTACAGGGAGCTGGTGGAGAGTATCACCGCGTTTCTCAGGACGCTTCCTGAGCGGGAATCGAATGTCTTTCTCATGCGCTATTTCCGGGCCCAGAGCACCGAGGAGATCGCAGCGCACTATGGCATGTCGGAAAATTATGTCCTGGTAATGCTCGGGCGTACACGCAGGAAACTGAAGGCACATCTGCAGAAGGAGGCGTTCCTCTATGTCTGACAGGAATATGGATCAGAACCGCTTTCCGGAGGATTCCGGAGCACAGAAAAAAACAAGACCGCTGAATGCGGAAGATCTTTTTGCGGCGATCGGCGAGGTCGATGAGGAACTGCTCGCCCGCGCCGAGGAGGAAGAAGCTCGTCCGGCTTCTGACCGCAGACTGGTGTGGAGGCAGCGAACCGGTATTCTGGCGGCCGCGGCCGCCTGCCTTCTGATCACGTTTATCGGCATTTCTTTCGTCCGGCACAGCGGAATGCAGTCAGCCCCGAGTTCGGCGACGCAGGCGGAATATGCCGATCAGGCTGTGGCGGAAGAAGCCGCCGAAGCAGCGCCGATGGAAGCGGAGGCAGAGGAAGAACTGGAAGAGGCTGCGCCGACGGAAGCGGCGGCAGAGCCCGAAGAGGCAGTGACAATGGGCGCCGCCGAAGCGGAAGAAGCAGCCCCGGCGGAGGCAGCTGCGGAGTCCGCCCCGGCAGCGGCAGAAGCAAGAGAGGCGGAAGCGCCCGCAGAAGAACCGGCCGAGATGATGGCATCCTCCGCCGAAGCGGAAGAGGCTTCCCAGTTCAATGAGGCTGCAAAAGGGAAGTCCGAGGCGTCCGATCAGGCTATGGACTATGCTGCGCAGGAGGAGAGCCCGCTGATTCTGGTCAGCTTCCGTCATGAGCCGGATGAGAAAGAGCTGAAGAGGTTCGAGGAACAGTACGGTCTGAAGCTGGTATATTACTACAGAAATCTGGGCGCGGCAGCTTTTGCTCCTGAAGAGGAGCTCTCCGAAGAAGAACTCGGAAAACTGCTCGAGAGCCTGAGAGAGGATGCGCTGGTCAGAGCTGCGGAGCAGGATCAGGCAGCGGAACAGCACTGACGGATTCATTCCGCCGCTTCATTTCAAACGACGGCATTCTGTGATATAATAGGCAGACGTTACGAAGAAACGATCAAACGGAAAACACAGGCAGGACAACTGAACAGTAGGAAAAGCAGGTGGATGATGATTTACAGAACAAAAGGAACCTGTTCCACGCAGATTGAAGTGGAAGTGGATGAGAATCATGTGATACAGAAGGTCGCCTTCACGGGCGGCTGCAACGGAAATCTGAAGGGCATCAGTCAGCTGGTGACCGGGATGAAGGCGGAGGATGTAATTGAGCGTCTGGAAGGGACAAAATGCGGCTTCAAGAACACCTCCTGCCCCGATCAGCTCTCGAAAGCGCTGAAGGAGGCCATTGCCTCATGAGCCGGAAAATCGTCCTGACCGGCGGCGGAACGGCCGGTCATGTCACACCGAACCTGGCGCTGCTCCCGCATCTTCAGCGCGCCGGCTATGAGGTGTACTATATCGGTTCCATCGGCGGGATGGAAAAGAAAATGATTGAAGACAGCGGCATTCCCTATCTCGGCATCGAGACAGGGAAGCTTCGCCGTTATTTTGACCCGAAGAATTTCAGTGATCCCTTCCGGGTCATCAAGGGCTTTGGCCAGGCGAGAAAATTCCTGAAGGAATACCGCCCGGACGTGATCTTTTCCAAGGGCGGCTATGTGGCGGTTCCGGTGGTCCGGGCAGCCCACACTCTGCACATTCCCTGCGTGATTCACGAGTCGGATGTGACGCCGGGACTGGCCAACAAGCTGTGCTTTTCGTCGGCGGACAAAGTGTGCTGCAACTTCCCGGAGACGCTGGAGAAGCTGCCGGCGGACAAGGCTGTGCTGACCGGAACGCCGATCCGGGAGGATCTGTTTACCGGAAGCCGCGAGGAGGGACTTAAGCTCTGCGGCTTTACGGATGACAAGCCGGTGCTGATGGTGACCGGCGGCAGCCAGGGAGCGGCCTCGGTCAATTCCGCGGTCCGGGAAAATCTGGATGCTCTTCTTAAGGATTTCCAGATCGTGCATCTGTGCGGCAAGGACAAGATGGACAATCTGCGCCTGACCATTCCGGGCTATAAGCAGTTTGAATTTGTCAGCGACGAGATGAAGCATATTTTTGCCATGGCGGACGTGGTGATTTCCAGAGCCGGTGCAGGCGCGATCAGCGAGCTGCTGGCGCTGAAGAAACCGAATATCCTGGTTCCGCTCGCGCATGACAGCCGGGGCGACCAGATCCTGAATGCGGATTCCTACCGCGCACAGGGCTACAGCATGGTGGTGACGGACGAAGAACTTCCGGAGACAATTGTGGACGCGGTCCAGCGTCTGTATTCCGAGCGTGAGCAGTATATTCACGCCATGGAGCAGAGCAGCCAGGGAAATGCGATCGCGACCATCCTGGAGCAGATCGAGCTGGTTCAGAAAAAATAAAGGGAACGCATGAAACTGATTCTGCGCTCATTAAACAGATACAGGGCAGCCGTTACGGCTGCCATTTTCATCAAACTCCTCGGGACGATGGCGGAGCTTCTGCTCCCGTACATTCTGGAGCATATCATCGACGATGTGGTTCCGATGGGTGAACTTGCGCCGGTCTTTTTATGGGGCGGCGCGATGTTTGCGGTCGCGGTCCTGACGCGGGCCCTGAATGTGTCCGCGAACCGGAAAGCTGTCGGCAATGCCCACCGGATCAGCTATGAGATCCGCCAGGAGCTCTTCGAGAAGACCATCAACCTGAGCGGTCCTGATTTTGACCGCTTCGGGCTCCCGAGCCTGATTTCACGCATGACCAGCGACAGCTACAATGTTCAGAGCGCCGTGCAGCAGTTTCAGACGTTGTGTGTCCGCGCGCCCATCATGCTGATCGGAGGCCTTCTGGTCTCGCTGATGATGGATACGGGGCTGGCGATGATTCTGGTGGTGCTGCTGCCGTTCCTGATCGCGGTCATTCTTTTTGTTTCCTCCAGAGGTATTCCGATGTACACGGCGGTTCAGCAGAAGCTGGACGCCATTGTGCGGATTATGCGGGAAAATATCACCGGCATCCGCGTCGTCCGCGCGCTCAGCAAAGAGGATTATGAAATCCGGCGCTTCGGCGCGGCCAACCGGGAGATGACACAGCAGGATATTTCCGCCGCGACGGTCATGGCGATCCCGGGGCCGCTGATGCAGCTGTGTCTGAATATCGGCCTGACGTTTGTCGTACTGATCGGCGCGCAGCGCGTCAACAGCGGCGAAATCCGGCCGGGTGTCATTCTGGCTTTTCTCACATATTTCAATATGATTGCCATGGGCGTGATGGGTCTGTCCCGGATTTTCATGACCATGAGCAAGGCCAGCGCCAGCGCGGACCGGATTGATCTGGTTCTGCAGACGCCGGCGGAAGAAAACAGGGCGGGTAGTGAAAACACGGTCAGTGCAGAAAGCACCACTGTCGCGGAGAATACCGCGGGATCCAGTGAGGCTGATGAGGTCATCCGGTTTGACCGCGTGAGCTTTTCTTATATGAGCGGCGATGAGAACGACGGTGCGGCTTCCGGACAGGGAGAATCCGGGCGCAGGGCGGATTTTGCCGGAGAACAGCGGGAGAAGGCGCTGGAGGACATCAGCTTCGCGGTCCGGCGCGGCGAAAGTCTGGGAATCGTCGGCCCCACCGGCTGCGGAAAGACGACGATTGTCAGCCTGCTGATGCATTTTTACAATGCGGACGAAGGTTCGGTTTATGTGGACGGAAAGCCGGTCGGATGTTATGAGAAGGATGAACTCCGGAGACGCTTCGGCACGGTTTTCCAGAACGACATGATTTTTCAGGACACGCTGCAGGAGAACATTGCTTTCGGGCGCGAAGTGACCCGGGAGCAGGTGGAGATGGCTATAAACTGTGCGATGGCGCGCGAATTTACGGATGAACTGCCCGGCGGACTGGAACACGAGATGGCCATTCAGGGCGCGGATGTGTCCGGCGGTCAGAAGCAGCGGATTCTTGTGGCGCGGGCGCTGGCGGCGGCGCCGGAAATCCTGATTCTGGACGACGCCTCTTCGGCACTGGATTACCGGACGGATGCGGCCATGCGCCGGGCGATCCGGGAAAACTATCCCGGGGCGACGACCGTCATGATTGCGCAGCGTATTTCCAGCGTGATGGGCATGACACGGATTCTGGTGCTCGACAACGGGCGCTGTATCGGGTACGGAACACACGAAGAGCTGCTTGAGAACTGCGAAATGTATCGTGAGACCTATGAGGTTCAGATGGGGGCGCTGGGATAAGCGGCGCGGCAAGAATGCCAAGGCGATCTTGAATAAAGAGCAGCCGGGAAGAAATGAAACGAGGATAAAAATGCCGGGACCGGGAGATCGGGGAAAAGTAAAGGAACGGCCGAGAGACGCGAAAGGGACCCTTGTGCGCATCATCCGCTATATGATGGCGTACAAATGGCTGGTCCTTCTGTTTCTGTGCTTTGCGTTCCTCTCCAATATCGGAAATCTCCTGGGGCCGCGCTTTGCGGGAAAGGCGATTGACGTCGCAGAGGAAGGGTACCGGCTGGGGCCGGGGCACGTGGACCTTGCCGGAGTGCGCCACTATGCGCTGCTGATGCTGCTGACCTACGCGGTCTCCAATATCCTGAATTTCCTGATCAGCATCGGCATGATGCGCGTGGGGCGCCGCATTGCCGAGAATATGCGGCGGGATGTGATGGCCAAGCTGATGAAGCTGCCGGTGGGATATTATCACCACAACCAGGCGGGCGATATCATCAGCCGGGTCTCCTACGACATTGACGTTGTCTGCACCTCCCTCTCGGCAGACATCATTCAGATTCTGACCAGTCTGGTAACAGTGACCGGAAGTTTTATCATGATGTGCACCATTTCAATCCCGCTGGTGCTGTGCATGCTTTTTACGATCCCGGTCTCCATCTGGTTCACCGGCCGGATGGGAAAGAAGACACGCCCGCGCTATGCGAAGCGCAGCGCTGCCTACGGCAGGATGAACGGCTATGCCGAGGAGATGTTCACCGGGCAGAGGACGATTCTGGCCTATGCCAACGAGGACAGGGCTTCCGCGCGCTTTTCCGAGATCAACCGGGCGGCGGCAGAGGCTTACCGGGACGCGGACGGACTGGGCATGACGATGGGGCCGACCATCGGCATGATCTCGAATATCGGCCTGTCGGCGATCGGCATGGGCGGTGCGGTCCTGTATCTGAAGGGCATTGTGAGCCTGGGCCAGATTTCCAGCTTCGTGCTCTACAGCCGGAAATTTTCCGGGCCGATCAATGAAATCTCCAATATCATCAACGAAATCTTCAGTGCACTGGCCGCCGCGGAGCGGGTGTTCCGGCTGCTGGACGAGGCGGAGGAGACGGAGGATCTGCCGGATGCACAGGAGCTTCGGGACTGCGAAGGCCATGTGGAATTCGAGCATGTCTCTTTCGGCTATGTGCCCGGCAAGACAGTGCTGCATGACCTGTCCCTGGAGGCAGAATCAGGCCGGACGGTCGCGATCGTCGGCCCCACGGGGGCGGGCAAAACCACGATTATCAGCCTGCTCATGCGCTTCTACGATCCCGACAGCGGGACAATCCGCGTGGACGGCCTGCCGCAGACGGCCTACACAAGAGAGAGTCTGCGCAGAAGCTATGCAATGGTTCTGCAGGACACCTGGCTGTTCCGGGGAACCATCTACGACAACATCGCATACGGAAAGGAAAACGCCTCAAAAGAGGAAGTCATCGCCGCCGCGAAGGCCGCGCGGATCCACAATTATATCATGCGGCTCCCGCAGGGCTACAACACGGTGATTTCCGAGGACGGCGGCAACATTTCGAAAGGCCAGAAGCAGCTGCTGACCATCGCGCGGGCCATGCTGTATGACACCGGCATGCTGATATTGGACGAGGCGACCAGCAACGTCGACACCAACACCGAGCGGCAGGTTCAGAAGGCCATCCGGAATCTGATGGCAGGCAAAACCTGCTTCGTCATCGCCCACAGACTCTCCACGATCCAGAACGCGGATCTTATTCTGGTGGTGAACCACGGGGATATTGTGGAACAGGGCACTCATGAGAGCCTGATGGCCGCGAAAGGCTTCTATTACAGCCTTTACCGGTCACAGTTTGATTGAGATACTTTTCTTAAGTGTGCGGTGCTATAATGAAAAACGAAGAAACTTAAGGACCGGTCCGAAAACCGGCTCTTTTATGTCAATACAGAAAGGAGCATTTTACAGTCATGGTCAACATTCAGAATGTCACAGAGGACATCTTATGGATCGGCGCGAGCGACAGACGCCTTGCCCGCTTTGAAAACCTGTTCCCGCTCACCCGCGGTGTCTCGTACAACAACTATGTTGTGCTGGATGAAAAAATCACCGTCTTCGATACCTCCGATGTCTCCGTCGCGGACCAGTACCTGGAGAATCTGCAGGGAGCGCTGGGCGACAGGCAGCCTGATTATCTGGTCGTGCTGCACATGGAGCCGGATCACTGCTCGCAGCTGGCCAACGTGCTGCGGCTCTATCCCGATGTCACGGTCGTGGGCAGCGCCCAGACCTTCAACTTCATGAAGCAGTTCTTCCCGGAGCTGGCGGACGTAAAGCGGCAGGTCGTCAAGGAAGGCGACGTGTTGGAGACCGGAAAGCACAGCTTCCGCTTCGTGGCGGCACCGATGGTGCACTGGCCGGAAGTTCTGCTGGCTTACGATGAGGCCTCAAAAGCCCTGTTCTCGGCCGATGCCTTCGGAACGTTCGGAGCCATCGAGAGCAGTATCTTCGCGGACGAGTCGGATTTTGAAAAGAATTATCTGGATGAGGCGCGCCGCTACTACGCCAACATCGTCGGCAAGTTCGGCATGCAGGTTCAGGCAGTCCTGAAGAAGGCGGCCGGCCTTGAGATCTCCATGCTGCTTCCGCTGCACGGACCGGTGTGGAGAAAGGATCTGGGCTGGTTTCTGGACAAATATCAGAAGTGGAGCACCTACACGCCGGAGGAGCCGGATTCGATTCTGATCGTCTACGGAAGCCTGTACGGCCACACGGCGAGCGCCGCGCAGGCCGCCGCCGCGAAGCTGCAGGCAAAAGGCCGCAGGGTCAGCGTTTACGATGTGTCCGGCACGGACGTTTCTTACCTGATCTCGGAAGTCTGGCGCTGCGGAAAGATCGCGCTGTTCTGCCCGACTTACTGCAACGGCATTTATCCTCCGATGAAGAATTTCCTGCATGACATGGAGGCGCTGGGCGTTTCAAACCGCACCTTCGCCCTGGCGGAGAACGGAACCTGGGCGCCGGCCAGCGGCAAGCTGATGCGGGCGGAGCTGGAGAATCTCAAGAACGTGACCATCCTGGATCAGATGCTGACAATGAAGAGCGCACTGCACGACGAGGCGGCGCTGGATGCATTTGTGGAGGCAGTGAATGCGTAAAACCAAAATCATCTGTACTATCGGACCGGCCAGCGAGAGCGAGGAAATGCTGCGGGAGCTGATCCTGGCGGGGATGAATGTCGCGCGGTTCAATTTCTCCCACGGGACGCACGAGGAGCACGAGGCCAAATTCCTGCGTCTCAAGAAGGTCCGGATCGCAATGAATGTGCCCGTGGCGGCACTGCTGGACACCAGAGGACCGGAAATCCGCTTAAGAGATTTTCAGGGCGGAAAGGTTCTGCTGGAGGCGGGAAAAGAATTCGTCCTGACAACGCGGGAGCTGGTCGGCGACAGCACTATCGGCTCCATTACCTATGCGGGCCTTCCGGGCGATGTGAAAAGAGGCAGCAGCATTCTGATTGACGACGGCCTGATCGAGCTGAAGGTGGAGTCCGTGGAGGGAACGGAAATCCGCTGCCGCGTCATCAACGGCGGGCCGGTTTCCAATCACAAGGGCGTCAACGTCCCGGGAGCGGATCTGTCCATGCCCTTTATCAGCAGGCAGGACCGCGAGGATATTATTTTCGGCTGTAAGCTGGGTTATGATTTCATTGCGACATCCTTTACGCGCACCGCGGAGGATGTGCGGGAGATCCGGCACATCCTGGACGAGCACTCCAGCCGCATGAAAATCATCGCGAAGATCGAAAACATGCAGGGCTTCCGGAATCTGGAGGAGATCCTGGATGAGGCGGACGGTATCATGGTCGCCCGCGGCGATCTGGGCGTGGAAGTGCCGCTGGAACAGGTTCCGATGCTGCAGAAGCAGATGATCCGGCTGGCCCAGAAGAAGGGCAAAATCGTCGTGACCGCGACGCAGATGCTGGATTCCATGATGTCGCACCCCAGACCCACCCGCGCGGAGGCGACGGATGTGGCCAATGCCGTGTACGACGGAACGACCGCCATCATGCTCTCAGGCGAGACCGCAGCCGGTCAGTACCCGCTCGAAGCCGTCCGGGTGATGTCAAGGATTGCGGAGGCGACGGAGAAGGAGATTGACTACCGGCACCGGATGCAGACCCGCGCGCCGGAGCTGGCGGAGGCCAGAGACATCACGACGGCCATCTCCCACGCGACCTGTACGGTGGCGGAGGATATTCAGGCCAAGGCGATCATCACCGTGACTATTTCGGGCTTCACGGCGTTCCGGCTGTCCCAGTACAAGCCGGAGTGTCCGATTATTGCCTGCACCACCCAGAGCATCGTGGCCTGTCAGATGAACCTGATGTTCGGCGTTGTGCCGCTGATTATTCCGCACGAGGACACCGCGGAGATGCTTTTTGACACCGCCGTGCGGCAGGCCAAGCACGCAGGCCTTGTGAGAGCCGGAGATGAGGTGGTCCTGACGGCGGGCGTTCCGCTCGGCGTCTCGGGCAACACAAATATGATCCGCGTCATCGAGGTCTGGTAAGAGCTGAGGTTCCCCGCTTTCCGGGCAAAATATGAAGAGAACAGCACATGTCCAATAAAATATTCTGTATTATCGGAAAAAGTTCATCGGGAAAAGACACGATCTATCAGAAGCTTCTAGGGCAGGAGGACTTAAAGCTCCACCGTGTCATCATGTATACCACACGGCCCATCCGGGACCGGGAGGAGGACGGCCGGGAGTACCATTTCACATCGGTCGAGACCTTCCGGCAGCTGCAGGAAGAGGGAAAGGTGATTGAATCCCGGCATTACGACACGGTTTACGGGAGATGGTATTACTACACGGTCGACGACGGCCGGGTGGATCTCACCAGGGGCAGCTATCTCGTCCCGGGCGTGCTGGCCTCCTATATCGCGATGCGCGATTATTACGGAGACGGCCCGGACGGACGGCCGATCGTCGTTCCCATCTATGTCGAGGTGGAGGACGGCCTGCGCCTGATGCGCGCGATTCACCGCGAGCAGGGACAGACCGTTCCGAAATATGAAGAGATGTGCCGCCGCTTCCTCACAGACACGGCGGATATGAGCGATGAGAAGCTGGCGGCTGCCGGCATCGAAAGACGCTTTGAAAACAACGGGGCACTGGAGGACTGCATCGCGCAGATCCGCGCCCTGATTCTGGAAGAGACCGGAGCGGAGCATGAAGGAAACCTTTCATGACATCATCGGCCTCGGAGCGGCCGGTGAACATCTGCAGAATGCGCTCCGGACCGGGGCGGTTTCCCACGCATATATCCTGTACGGGGAAAAGGGATCGGGACGCCGGCTTCTGGCCGGTGTCTTTGCTGCTGCGCTCCAGTGCGAAACCAGACAGAAGAATCCCGCGCTGACAGACCGCTGCGGGACCTGTCCGTCCTGCATCCGTTATGAGAGCGATGCGCATCCGGACATCATTACGGTCACCCATGAGAAGAAAAGCAAAAGCGACAAGCGCACGGATCTTTCGGTGGACGATATCCGTCGTGTGATCAGCGATGTGCCCATCCGTCCCTACGGAAGCCCCTACAAGGTCTATATTCTGCCTGACGCGGACAAAATGACGCCGCAGGCACAGAATGCCCTGCTGAAAACGCTGGAGGAGCCGCCCGCATACGCCGTGCTCCTTCTGCTGGCCGCCTCGCTCTCCGCGTTTCTCCCGACGGTGCTTTCTCGATGTGTGGCGCTGAAAATCAGTCCGCTCCCGGAGGAACAGGTGGAACAGTATCTGACTGCAAAATGCGGCGAGGACCGGCAGCACGCACGGATCGTGTCGCGTTTTGCCTCCGGCAGCATCGGGCGGGCGAAGGAACTGGCCGGAAGTCCGGATTTTGCCGCCATGTATGACGCGGTCGTGGAACTGCTGAAGAATCTGCCGCGAAAGGACATCACTGAGCTGCTCGGGTTCACGAAGGAGTACGGGAAAGACCGCACTGCGATGCCGGAGGTGCTCGGCCTGATGCGGAGCTGGTACCGGGATGTGCTCTTCTACAAGGAGACGGGCCGGCCCGCCGGCTTGATTTTTGTGGGAGAGGTACAGTATATTATAGAAGCGGCTGTGCGCACGCCGGCAGAGAATATCGGCCGGATTCTGGCCGCTTTTGACACCGCCGAAAGGCAGATGAAGTATAATACAAATCTGGAGCTGATACTGGAAGTGCTGCTCCTGGATCTGAAAAAATATGGATAAGAAAGAATACAGAGATATCGAAGAACTGGTATACGAAGCCGAGGAAGCCGCGGAATTCGCGGAGCCCGAAGAAGTCGTCCTGGCCGCGCTGGAGGACGAGCCGCTCCCTGTCACCGCGGAGGAAGAGGAACCGGTCCCTGCCGCTGCGGATGAAGAGGACGCGGAGGCCGGAGAAGCGGCGGAGTCTGAAGAGGCGGAAGAATCTCCGGAAACGGACGCATTCGGGTATGAGGACAAGCCGCAGGGTCTGCCCTGCTGCGGCGGCTGCGCGCCGATTCTGATGAATACGCCGGGAGGGGGCCGCATCGTAGTGGGTGTCCGCTTCCGCTCAGCGGGCAAAATCTATTATTTCTCGCCGGGCGACCTTCCGATCCGGAAAGGGACCCATGTGATTGTCGAGACTTCGCGGGGCGTTGAATTCGGGACGGCTTCGGCGGATCCGATCGAGGTGGATGAGCACCGGTACAGCGCGCCACTGCGCCAGGTGATCCGGATTGCGACACCGGAGGACGAGGAAAAGGTCAGGACTGCCCGCGAGAAGGAAAAGGAAGCGCGCAGAATCTGCCAGGAGAAAATCCGCGCACGCGGCCTGGACATGAAGCTGATCGACGCGGAATATACCTTCGACGGCAGCAAAATCCTGTTTTATTTCACGGCAGACGGCCGTGTGGACTTCCGGGATCTGGTCAAGGACCTGGCCGGTATTTTCCGGACCCGGATCGAACTGCGCCAGATCGGCGTGCGGGACGAGACCAAGATTCTGGGCGGGTACGGCAGCTGCGGACGGCCGCTGTGCTGTCACACCTACCTCTCGGATTTTGTTCCGGTTTCCATCAAGATGGCCAAGGAGCAGAACCTTTCTCTGAACCCGACCAAGATCTCCGGCGTCTGCGGAAGGCTGATGTGCTGCCTGAAAAACGAAGAGGATACCTACGAGGAACTCAACAAGAACCTGCCGCGTCTCGGCGATGAGGTCGAGGGGAGCGACGGACTCCGCGGGGAAGTGCAGAGTGTCAACGTCCTGCGGCAGACCGTGCGGATTCTGGTCGAAGTGGATGACGAAAAAGAAATCCATGAGTACGGCGCGGACGAGCTGACGATTCTGCGCAGACGCCGCCGCGGAAGTGCAAGAAAGAAACAGGGCGGAAAAGAAAACCAGAACGAGGCTGCGGAGAAACAGCAGGAGCAGCGCTCTGACGGGAAGAAGGAAGGAAAGGCGGCAAAATCCGGCGGAGCAAAGCAGGATCGGCCCGACAGAAATCCGGCTTCCAATTCGAATTCCAATTCGAATTCCGGTTCGAATGCCAATCCCGGCCCGAATTCCGGTCCGGCATCCGGAGAAAAGAAAGAACAGAAAAAGCGCCACAGGAGACCCCGCAGAGACAAGGCACAGCAGAGAGGCCAGGACAGCGGAGCACCTGTGAAACAGTGAGCATGGAAACCGATCAGAGAAAAAGTGAGGTGCTCTGTGACCTGCAGAGGAATGGGTTAAAGATCCTGCAGAGTCCGGAGCACTTTTGTTTTGGAATAGATGCAGTGCTGCTGTCGGCTTACGCCGCGGAGCATATCCAGCCCGGCAGCCGTGTGCTGGACCTGGGAACCGGGACCGGAATCATTCCGATCCTTCTTTCCGCGCGGACAAAGGCGGCACAGCTGACCGGCCTGGAAATCCAGGCGGAGTGCGCCGAAATGGCGCGAAGGAGCGTGCAGCTGAACGATCTCGGAGACAGAGTCGAAATCGTGACAGGGGACCTGAAGGATGTCCCGTCCCTCTATGCAAAGGGAAGCTTCGATACGGTGACCTGCAATCCGCCATATATGCCGGCGGGTGCGGGACTGAAAAATCCGGCCGGCCCGCTTGCCATTGCAAGGCATGAGGTGCTGTGCAGCTTCGGGGATATTGCGGCAGCGGCCGCCCACGTCTTGAAGCCCGGCGGGCATCTGTGCCTGGTACACCGGCCGTTCCGCCTTCCGGAGCTTTTTGAGACATTGAAAGATCATCGCCTGGAGCCGAAGGAGATGCAGCTGGTCAGCCCCTATGCGGACCGGGAGCCGAATCTGGTGCTGCTGGACTGCGTTCATCAGGGGCGTCCCGGGCTGCGGGTGGACCGGCCGCTGATTGTGTACGATGCACCCGGCCGGTATACGCAGATGACCATGGAGATCTATTACGGGGCGCAGCAGCCGAACCGGCCGTGTACTCCGGAAGGAAAGGAAGATTCATGACAGGAACCTTGTATCTGTGCGCAACGCCGATCGGCAATCTCGGAGATATTACGCTGCGCGTGCTCGACACGCTGCGGGAGGCGGATCTGATCGCGGCGGAGGACACACGCAATACCAGAAAGCTTCTCAATCATTTTGAAATAAAGAAGCCGCTCACCAGCTACCATGAGCACAACAAATATGAAAAGGCGGATGAGCTGATCGGAAAGCTGCGAAGCGGTGTGAACATCGCCCTGGTGACGGACGCCGGTACCCCGGCCATTTCGGATCCCGGGGAGGTTCTGGCCGCGCGCTGCATCGAGGAGGGCATCCCGGTGACATCACTGCCGGGCGCCTGTGCGCTGATCACAGCCCTGACCCTGTCCGGGAAGAGCGCCCGCAGATTCTGTTTTGAGGGGTTTCTGCCGACCGATAAAAAGGAGAGACGCAGAATCCTGGATGTGCTGGCCCGGGAGGAGCGGACGATCATTCTCTATGAGGCGCCGCACCGTCTGAAGGCGACGCTTGAAGAGCTCCGGGAGGCACTGGGGGACCGCCCCGTGACCCTCTGCAGGGAGCTGACCAAGAAATTTGAGGAAGCGGTGCCGACCACGCTTGGGGAGGCCCCCGCCCTCTACGCGGACCGGGAGCCCCGCGGCGAATACGTCCTGGTGCTTGCCGGTGCGGACCCGGCGCAGCTCCGGGAGGAAGAGGAGGTGCGCTGGCGGGAGCGGCCGCTGGAAGAGCACATGGCCTACTATGAGAATCAGGGGATCCCCCGGAAGGAAGCGATGAAAAAAGTCGCCGCGGACCGCGGCATCACCCGGCGGGAGGTTTACGCCGCGCTGGTGCAGGCTTCGGAGGAGTGAATATGGCAAGACACTGGTGGGAGATCCTGCTTTTGATCGCAGGTCTGTTCTTTCTCGCGAACGGCGCGCTGGTCTTTCTGGCGCACAGCGGCACGAATTTCTATCTCTTCCACTTCTTTGCAGGTCTCATCCTGCTGGGACTTTATGCGGCGCAGCGCAAAGGACTCCTTGTGCGCCTGCCCCGGCCGGTTATCACTGTGCTGGCCGCCGTTTTCCTGATCGGGCTCGCGGTGCTTGCCGTGTGCCTCGGTCTGATCTTCAGTCAGTTTAAGAAAAGTGCACCGGCCGGACTGGACTATCTGCTGGTCCTGGGCGCCCAGGTTCACAGCGAGGATCGCGCAAGCGTGGTGCTGCAGTACCGCCTGGACACCGCTGCGGCATATCTTGAGGAGAACCCGGAGACCGTCTGTATCGTCACAGGCGGACAGGGGCCGAACGAGCCCTGCCCGGAGGCGGTCACCATGCGGAACATTCTGGAGGCGCGCGGCATCGACCCGTCCCGGATCCTCTCGGAGGAAAAAGCTGACAACACGCTCGAAAACATCCGTTTCAGCTATGAACTGATCGGCCCGGCGGTCACGGAGCGGACCATCGGGATTGTCACCAATAATTTCCATATGTACCGGGCCTGCGCGATCGCGCGCAGACAGGGCGGGGTAAAGGTGTACGCCGAATCGGCCCCGTCCACGCCGATGTTTCTTCTGAGCAACCTGCTCCGGGAGTGCCTCGGCATACTCAAGGACAAAGTAATGGGGAATCTGTAAAGGGAGGACAGCTTATGCAGTACAACATTCTGGACTATCAGGCAGTGGGAGACGGCAGTACAAAGTGCACCGCGGCGATCCAGGCCGCGATCGACGACTGCGCTGCCGCACAGGGCGGTCAGGTCGTAATTCCGGCGGGGCGTTACCTTTCCGGATCTCTGCGGCTGCGCTCAAACGTGGACCTGCATCTTTCGAGCGGCGCGGTCCTGATCAGCAGCCTCGCAGAGGAGGACATGATCGATTTCTCGAAGGAGTTTACGGACGACAACGAGGACACCGGCTGGGAGGGCGGCTGCTTTCTGTACGCCTGCCATGAAAAGAACATCACGATCTCCGGCGCGGGCACCATCGACGGCCAGGGCCGGCTCGTGTTCTACGACGACGACACCGACGAAGGAAAGCACGAATGCCCGCTGAATGTCCGGGGCTTCCGCCCGCGGATGAGTTTTCTGGAGGATGTTGAGAACCTGACGGTCACCGGCGTCACCTTCCGGGACTCCGCGTTCTGGACCCTGCACCTGGCGGGCTGCCGGAACGTCCTGATTGAGAACATCCGCATCCTGAACGACGAGCGCGGTCCGAACAACGACGGCATCGATCCGGACTGCTGTCAGAACGTGATTATCCGCGGCTGCATCATCGAGGGCGGCGATGACTCGGTTGTCGTCAAAACCACGCTCCCGATGACGCAGAAATACGGCAGCTGCAGCAATATCGTGGTCAGCGGATGCATCATGCACTCCCGCTCGAGCGCGCTGAAAATCGGAACGGAAACCCACGGAGACATTCATGATATCATCATGGCCGACTGTATCCTGCGGGACTGCACGAGAGGCATCGGCATCTGGTCCCGCGACGGCGGTGAGATTTACAACATTCACGTGCACCATGTCACCGGAAACACCAGAAGTTTTGCCAACTGCAGCAGCCGGGAGGGCGGCGTGAACTCCTGGTGGGGCGACGGCGAACCGGTCTTCCTTTCCGCGACGAAGCGGGAGGGTGTAGAACGCCTGCCGGGACGGATCCGGGATATCACCATGGATCACCTGAACCTGAAGGCGGAAGGCGCGCTGATGCTGGCCGGCGAGGACTACGCGCCGGTGGAGCATGTGCAGATCCGTGACACGGTGATCCGCTTCAGCCGCCAGAGCAGAGAGCTGCCGGAATATCTGGACGAGCGTCCCTCCGCGCGCGGGCGCGTACAGCGGCAGATCCCCTGCATCTATCAGCGCTGCACGCAGGATGTCAGCATCGAAGCGGAGCTGATCGTGGAAGAGAATATGAAGGAGTTCATCCGGACGAGAGAGATCTGCGAGTAAGCGCTTTCATTTTTCAGGAAGCGTGGTATGATAGTACTATGAAGAGTCCGGGTATGTTACAATAAAAAGTGGTTTTCGGAACGTTACATTACATAAATGAGCAGGAATGGGGGTATTTGAAGCATGTTTGGTTTTGGCTCAATGATTGATAAACTGAAGAAGAATCCGAAGAAGATCGTCCTGACGGAGGGATCGGATCCCCGTATTCTGGAAGCGGCTTCCCGTCTTCTGGCGAGCAACTTCTTAAAGCCGATTCTTCTTGGCAATGAAGAAGAGATTTTCAAGGCATCCGAGGATGCCGGCTTCAATATCCGGGGCGCGGAAATTATCGATCCCCGCAAGTATGACCGCTTTGAAGAGATGGTCGAGATGTTCTGCGAGATCCGCAAGAGCAAAGGCGTTCAGCCGGAACAGGCCAGAGAGATTCTCTCCCACGCGAATTATTTCGGAACCATGCTGATCAAGATGGGCGTGGCGGACTGTCTGCTGGGCGGCGCGACCTATTCCACAGCCGACACGGTGCGTCCGGCGCTGCAGATCATCAAGACAAAGCCCGGCAACACGATCGTTTCCTCCTGCTTTATCCTGGTTCGTCCCTCCGCTACCGGCGAGAACGAAGTGCTCGCGATGGCGGACTGCGCAATCAACATTAAGCCCTCGGAGGATGAGCTGGTCGAAATCGCCGGCGAGACCATTTCCTGCGCACGCGTCTTCGGCGTGGATCCCAAGGTGGCTTTCCTTTCCTACTCCACACTGGGCTCCGGCAAGGGCGAGGACGTGATCAAAGTGCGCAATGCCGCCAACAAGGCAAAGGAGAAATTCCCCGAAGTGCCGATCGACGGCGAGCTGCAGTTCGACGCGGCGGTTTCTCCCCGCGTGGCGCGTCAGAAATGCCCGCAGAGCGGAGTGGCCGGTTATGCGAATACCTTTATTTTCCCCGACATCAATGCGGGCAATATCGGTTACAAGATCGCACAGCGCATGGGTAATTTTGAGGCATACGGCCCGATCCTGCTCGGCCTGAACGCACAGATCAACGATCTGTCCCGCGGCTGCAATGCGCTGGAAGTCTACTCCATGGCGATCATCACAGCAGCGCTGGCATAAAGCGAAACAAAATATAGATAAATATTTCGAAAATATGACAATATGTAGGCCGTACATTGAACAATTCGGTCAAAATATTGCGAAAAGTTGACAAAATAGAAATATTTTTGTAATATCCTTTTAGCGCAGACCACTCTGAGTTGAAAGGATATTATATTGAGATGAAAACAAAACGAAGTCTGCGGATGCTCGCCCTTACACTTGCAGCGGTTGTTTTGCTGGCGGTGCTTCCGACGTCATTAAATGTCAGGGCGCTGGAGAATGATCTGGCGACCGCGCAGTCCCAGGGAGTTGTGGGACTGACACAGGAGCAGCTTGATCTGGTAGAATCTCTTCGGACCTGGCAGGGCCCCGCGCTCACCAAGAGCAAGGGAGTGAACTACGGACCGAGCGGAAAAGAGTGCTATTATACCCTGGATATGACGAATGTCATCCGCAATCTCCAGAGAAACGGCTTCTGGTTTGAGTACTGGGTGCGCGCCGACGGCGTGAAGATGTACGGCCCGTTTGTCCTATGCGCAGTGAACTTTGAGCTGCACCCGCTGGGGACACTGGTGGAGACCAGCGTCGGCATCGGCATCGCGGCGGACACCGGCGGTTTTGCCGTCAATGATCCGACCATGGTGGATATCGCGACCGCGTGGTGAGAATCCGCATTTTGACAACTACAGATGAAAACCGGAGGCTGCCGAAAAACGGCAGCCTTTTTTCAATAATAAGCCCGGAGGAAAGAAAAATGAGCCGGATTGAAATGAGCGCGGAGGAAACGGCAGGACTGTTTCCGCCAAGAGGAGAAAATGTCAACAAAGGCAGTTTCGGGACGATTGCCCTCGCGGGCGGGAGTCTGCGCTACAGCGGCGCGATCCGTCTGTCGGCGATGGCAAACTGTGCCATGCGCTGCGGCGCGGGCGTGGTCCGGCTGGCGGCGCCCCGGTGTCTTTCCGGCGTCATTCTGCCGCAGATTCTGGAGAGTACTTACTTCCCGCTCAGCGAGACGGAGGACGGTCAGGTCCTGTTCAGAGAAGAGGAGTGGCGTGAGCTGACGGGGCGCTGCCGCGTGACTGCGGTCGGCATGGGGATCGGAAACAGCGCGGAGACAGGGAAGGCCGTCTCCTGGCTTCTTGAAAACTACACGGGGATTCTGCTGCTGGATGCGGATGCGCTGAATGCGCTCGCACAGGTGAACTGCCGCGGCCTTTCCGAGGCGGCGTGCGCTGTCGTGATGACACCGCATCCGGGCGAATTCTCCAGGCTCTGCGGAGAGAGTGTGGACCGGATCCTGAAAAACGGTGAGGAGCTCGCCGGAGAATTTGCCCGGCGCCATCATGTCACAGTCCTGCTCAAGGGGCCGCTTAAAAGCCGCGCGAGCGTCGTGACAGACGGAGAAGTGACCTATCTTGTTGACCGCGGATGTCCCGGCATGGCGACCGCGGGGAGCGGCGATGTGCTCGCCGGCATCATCGCGGCCGTTCTCGCCCAGCCCACTGTGCGGCGGGAGGACTCCGGCCTGATCGCGCGCGCAGCGGCAGCAGGCGCCTATATCGCGGGTGCGGCGGGAGAACTGGCCCAGAGCAGGGCCAATGCGGTGACCATGACGGCGGGAGACACGGCCGCCTGTGTGAAGGATGTCATGATTCAGCTTCTCGGTCCGGGTGACGGCGGCAGAACGGCTGCAAAATAAAACGGCAGCGCTGCCAGCATGGGATAGCCGTAGCGGAATTCCGCGACCGGTGAGGCCAGGAACAGCGTCAGATAGAGCGAGATCGCCGGCATCAGGAGAATCAGACGGCTGCGCCTGCTTTTGCCCTGCAGAAGGCAGACCGACAGGAAGAGCAGCAGCCAGAACACAAAGCCCATGCTCCAGATCAGCCCGTACAGCGGCACGAAGGTGCCCAGCTTCAGCACGATTTCCTTGAATTTGACAAACAGCATGCCGCGCAGCAGCGGCATCCAGTAAAAGCCCAGAGAATTGTCCGCGATGCCGTCGATGATGGCCATTTCGTAGGACAGATCCGGGTACCAGTAGGCGTCGGTCAGATCCACCCAGGCGCGCACATAACTGCCGGGATGGGCGAGACCCGTCCGGAGCCAGAGCAGGGCGCACTCCATTTTGTGCGCCTCGAGATAGTCGAGATTTCCGTTTGTCCGGATAATTTCCTTCATCATATCGGCAAAAACCGGATCATAAACCTTCGGAATATCCTCCGGATGGTTGACGATCTTTCCGATCAGCGCCATGTCCTCTTCGGGCAGGACGGCGCCGTCGGTGAGCGTGCGCCCGATCTGCTGCAGAGGCACGCACAGGGATTCCAGCGCGTCGCCCGGCACAACCTGCAGATGGGTGTAGAGCGGACCGCGCACCAGTGCGCAGACGGCCACGACCACGGCGCACATCACGAGCAGCTGTTTAAACTCCCTGCGGAAAGCGATCAGCAGGAACGGGATCAGGAACAGGAAAGCGTACCATCCGTTGGAGCGCAGCAGGCACATCAGGATGCCGGTGAGCACAAACAGGACGCGGTCCGTCCGCCTGCCATAGCCGGCTTCCGGGAACAAGAGCCTTGCGAGGGCGCACAGGAACAGCAGGAATGCGTCCGTGAAGGGAGTGTCCTTGCCGGAATAAACCGAGAAAACCGCGTGATACGGGACGAGCGCATAGAAAAGGAAGGCCGCCGTCAGGACGACGGGATGCATCCGGAGGCGCTGCAGGATCCGCACCAGGGATGCGCAGGCAAAGGCGTGAAACAGCATCTGCGCGAAGGTGTAGAAACTGAGCGCAGTCAGATCCGAATCGGTGAAGAGGTGTCCCAGCCGGAAGAAAAGCGCCATGAACATCGTGTGGAAGACGGGATGGTGGTTGCTGAGCGGCCGCACCCCGAGCACCTGCTCCATCTGGACGATGCCGTCCGGGGAGAGAATGCCGGGAAATTCATAGAGGAAGTAAGGCAGCCAGAGCAGGACACAGGCCGCGAAGCAGCAGAGGAAAAGGTGTTTTTCTATAAAAGAGGCAAAAGCGGGCAGCGCCGCGTCTTTCGCGGGATGCGCGATTTTTTGCCCGGCCCTTGTCAGAAGATCCGCGGCCAGACAGACAAAGCTGTAGAAGAGAGGCAGCAGTCCCGCCGCCGTGATCAGCAGGGCGGCCGCCTGAAAGAGTCTGCTGGAAAACGCGCCGGCGATGGCGGGGCCCTGTACCAGAAGTACCGCGGCTGTGTAAAAGGCCGAGAGCAGGAGATAACGGACCTGCAGCGTTTCCTTCAGGGTTTTGCGGTAGAACAGAAACAGGACCGCGAACAGCACGGGGCTGAGGACGCTCCGCACGGTCAGTCCGAAGAGAAACAGGACCGCCCACAGAGAGACAAAAGCGGGCAGCGCGGGCGCTTTGCCGGAGCTCTTCAGAAAGAATTTCGAGAAAAATGCCTTCAGAAACTGCATAAAACAAGTCCGTCCTTTCCCTTACTGCTCCGGTTCACACGGGAGCAGGCCGGTTCCGATATAATGACGCAGGAGAAGCTCCACGACGCGGTCATAGCTGGCATAGCCGTCCTGAACGCCGTTGACCTTCAGGGTTGTATCCACAAAAGTATTTGCTGCCTGATGGACTTTCTCGGTGTCCAGCGGCGAGGCTTCCTCCACCAGCAGCCAGTCCTCGTCCGTGAGAAAGCGGTTGTCGAGCCGGACCTGGTCCGGAACGCGGACATGCCGCCTGTACTCCTCCCGGCTGACAGAGCGATAAAAAGCGTTGTCCACATAGTTGAGGACGCCGAGGTATCCGCTGTAGACCAGGAACGGATCGCCGCTTTTGATACAGGCCAGGAACCCCAGATAATTGGCCTCATCCTCATAGATGTAGCCGTGGGTGTGTGCGAGCTCGTGGCAGAGCGTAAAGGGGCGGCTGCCGACCTGCATGATGGTATTATAATTCGCTTCCATGGAAAATGGGAAATAATATCCCTGCATGTGCTGCTGAGAGATGAAGCCGGAGCAGGAGAGCGGCTTGGGCGTGACGCAGTAGGAGGAAAAACGGGGATATTCCGCGGAGAGGCTCTTAACTGCAGTCATAGCCCTGGCAGTCAGGTCCTCCGGTGCGAGGAGAAGCCCGTCATCGCTGTGCGGGAGCGACCCGCATAAGTCAGATGCCTCTTCGACAATATAATCCCGGAGGCAGGCCAGCTCTTTCACCGTATATCTGCGCTCTGTCCCGGAACCGCCCGGCGAGAGCGGCGTGCAGTGATAGAGCAGGAAGCAGTTCAGTGTCATGACCAGAGCAACAACGATTACAAGATGGGCCATAAAGCGGAAGAAACCGCGCGCCCTGCGCCGGAAATTCTGCCTGTGCACAAACGGGTAAAGCAGGAGCAGGACGGCGAGAACAAGAAGCAGGAGCACACCCGCCGCAATCATGCGCTCGCCCACCGAGAAAGGCACGAGTGAAGTCAGACGGCCCAGGGATCCGGTAAAGAGCAGGAAAATGTGATCCGTGTAAAAATCGGAAAAAGAGGGCAGGATCCAGGACAGCGCATTTAAAAGTGCTGTAAAAAGGAGCATTCCGGTCATATAATAGAGTTCGCGTTTTTTCACAGACCCGCCTCCGCAACAGAAACTGATTCTATTGTAGCACAGAAAAAACGGGGAAGGAGAGCCCGGCGGCCCCGGCGGAGCGCTTGCACGAAAAGCCGGCCGATGGCAAAATAGGAGCATGTATACTTTTGAAAGCAGAATCCGATACAGCGAAACGGACCCGCGGCGTGTTCTGACGCCGGAGTCCATGATCAATTATTTCCAGGACTGCTCGACGTTCCAGTCGGAAGATCTGGGAATCGGTTTTTCCTATCTGGAAGAGCGCCATCTGGCGTGGCTGGTCAATTACTGGCAGATCGACATTTTCCGCGCGCCGGTTCTGGGCGAGCATGTCCGGATCGGCACTTCACCCTTCCGCCTGAAAGGCTTTCTCGGAGAGAGAAACTTCATGATGGAGACGACAGGGGGCGAGCGCCTTGTCAATGTATATTCCGTGTGGACGCTGATGAATATGCAGACCCGCTATCCGGAGAGAGTGACGCAGACGATCCTGGACCGCTATGAGCTGTTCCCCCGCTTTGAGATGGAATATCTGTCCCGCAAGATGACCCTGCCGGAAGCGCCCTGTGCGGCGGCGCCGCCCGTGATTGTGACCGGGCAGCATCTGGACAGCAACGGCCATGTCAACAACGGACAGTACGTGCGGATCGCGAGAGCCGCGCTCGAGGAGACAGACCTGCGCTGCGCGGGAAAGCTCACCCGCATGCGCGCGGAATATAAAAAACAGGCTCTTCCGGGAGACGTGATCTGCCCGCAGTGCAGCGCGGATCCGGAGGGACGCGTCCTCACGGCCGTTCTGAACACGGAGGAGGGGGCACCGTACGCGATTGTGGAGTTTACGTACGATTGCGATTAATGTTTTATGGGTCTCCCAGATCCAATGAAGGTTAAAGATAAAGTAAAAGGAAAAGGTAAAAATGTACGAAATCGGCAGGAAACAGATACTGACAGTGGAGAAGAAAGCGGACTTCGGCGTGTTTCTGCGGGATCCGGAGGAGAGCTATACGGTACTGCTCCCCGCCTCGCAGGTTCCGGAGGAATGCGCGGTGGGAGACCGTCTGGAGGTCTTCCTGTACAAGGATTCGGAGGATCGTCCGATCGCGACCCGCAAGGAGCCGAAGCTGACGCTGCATGAGGTCGGCTGGCTGACGGCGGTGCAGATCACCGGGATCGGCGCGTTTCTGGACTGGGGCCTGGACAAGGATCTTCTGCTGCCCTTCCATGAACAGCCGAAGAAGCGGATCCAGAAGGGGCAGGAGTGCCTTGTGGCCGTCTATATCGACAAGAGCGGCCGCCTGTGCGCGACCATGAATGTATATCCGTATCTGCGGACGGACAGTCCGTACCGCACGGGTGATCAGGTCGAAGGAACCGTCTACGAGACCAGTTCGAATTTCGGAACCTTTGTCGCCGTGGATGACCGGTATTCCGGGCTTATTCCCAAAAAGGAGCTGGTGCGGGATCTGGAAATCGGCAGCAGGGTCCGGGCGCGTGTTCTGTCGGTCAGACCCGACGGAAAGCTCAATCTCTCCATCCGGGAAAAGGCTTATCTGCAGATCGGAGAGGACGCGGAGTTCCTGCTCGCGGAGATTGACAAGCGGGACGGTCTGCTGCCGTTTACGGACAAATCGGACCCGGAGCGCATCCGCGCGGAGCTGCATATGTCCAAAAATGAATTCAAGCGGGCAGTGGGGCATCTTCTGAAAGACGGATTGATCCGGTTTACGCCGGAGGGGATCGTCCGTCAGTAACAGAAAGACAGCGGGCAGCTGCTGATCGGGCAAAAGCCGGAGGGGGCCGGCTGTTTTCGTGATAATTCACAAAATTTGTCTGCTGTTTTTATGGATTTTTTTCTATGAGTACATTATCATAAGAGGGAATGTGGGAATTGCAGGAACGCTATTTTTCGTTTGGGGGCGATGGGGATGATATCGAATCAGGCACTGCAGAACACAATTGACGGGATTAAAGGGATCTCGCATCTGGAGATCGGCATTCTGGACAGCCAGGGCCGGGAGATCGCGGTGACAGCACCGGTTTTCTCGGGACTTGAGAACACGGTCACAGGTTTTGCCGAGTCGGAGGCGGATTCCCAGCAGAGCGGACAGTATCAGTTTTTCAAGGTATTTGATGAAGATCAGCTGGAATATGTGGTCTGTGTCTGCGGCGAGAGTGACAACGCGCTGCTCGTCGGGCGCATGGCGGCCTTTCAGATTGACGGGCTGATGAACGCGTTCAGAGAGCGCTTCGACCGGGATAATTTCATCAAGAATCTGCTGCTCGACAATCTGCTGCTGGTGGATATTTTCGGACGGGCGAAAAAGCTGCACGTGCCGGCGACGGCGCCCCGGTCGGTCATGCTGATCGAGTCCAGGGCGGACCGCGAGAAGAATGTGCTCGAGCTGATGCAGAGCTATCCCGGCAACAGCACCTCTGATTTTGTGACCGCGGTGGACGAAAACAACGTCGTCATCGTGAAGGATGTCGGCGACGGCGTCCGGGAACAGGATCTTATGCGGATTTCTTCATCGATGATGGAGTATCTGGAGCGCGCGGGAATCGCGGACATCCGGATTGCCTACGGCACGGTGGTGCAGGAAATCCGGGAAGTCAGCCGTTCTTATAAAGAAGCGAAGATGGCACTGGATGTCAGCCGGATCTTCATGGAGAACGCGACGATCATTCCGTATACGGAGCTGGGCATCGGCCGGCTGATCTATCAGCTTCCCGTGCCGCTGTGCAAGCTGTTTATCCGGGAGACCTTCAAGGGGAAGGACCCTGAGGAACTGGATGAGGAAACACTGGCGACCATCGACCGTTTCTTTGAGAACAATCTGAATGTCTCGGAGACCTCGCGTCAGCTGTTCATCCACCGGAACACCCTGGTCTACCGCCTGGACAAGCTTCAGAAGAGCACCGGGCTGGACCTCCGGATTTTTGAGGATGCAATCACCTTCAAGATTGCCTTGATGGTGGAAAAATACATGAAGTATATGGAGAAAATGAATTATTGATGCCGGACCGGCACAGACAGTGATGGAGGCAGAATGAAGAGAAGGAAGTATTATGATGTTCCGGAGGACAATGTAATCACGCTCCGGAATGTCTATAAGAGCTACACAAAGGGAACGCCCGCGCTGGACGGGATTTCTCTGGATATCCGGGAGGGAGAGTTCGTGTTTATCACGGGCGATTCCGGCTCCGGAAAATCCACGCTGATCAAGCTGCTTTTGCGCGAACTGGAGGCCACCTCGGGCTATATCAACGTGCTCGGCTACGATCTGGGAACGCTTAAGCACCGCAAAATCCCGAAGTTCCGCCGGAATCTGGGAATCGTGTTCCAGGATTTCCGGCTGTTGGAAAACCGGAATGTTTTCGATAACGTCGCATTCGCACAGCTGGTGCTCCAGGTTCCGAAGTACCAGATCAAGCGCAACGTGCCGGACATCTTAAAGACGGTCGGTCTGGCTGACAAATACCGCAGCAAGGCGGAGGAACTCTCCGGCGGTGAGCAGCAGCGCGTGGCACTGGCCAGAGCGCTGGTGAACAAGCCGCTGATTCTGCTCGCGGACGAGCCTACCGGCAACCTTGACGCCAACAATGCCTGGGAAATCATGGACCTGCTGGAACAGATCAATGAGCAGGGCACAACGGTCCTGGTGGTCACACATAACCTGGAGTTCATCGAGAAAATGCACAAGCGCGTGATCCGTATGAACCAGGGCGTTATTGTAGAAGACGAGGAAGGCGGAATTTACGACGATGAGAGGTATTAGTTATGCGATCGGACAGGGAATCAAAAACCTGTTCCGGAATAAATGGTATACATTCGCGTCGATCGCGACGATTACGGCCTGCCTGTTTCTGTTCAGCCTGTTCTTTGCCGTGATCATCAATTTCCAGAATATGCTGCAGACAGCCGAGGAGAGCGTATCGGTGACCGCCTTTTTCCAGCCTGGTGTCACAGAGGAGGACATCCTGAATCTGCGGGTCGGCCTGGAGGAGCGCGAAGAAGTCGCCAATGTGGAGTATGTCTCCGCGGATCAGGCATGGGCCGAGTTCTCTGCTGATTTTGCCGAATATGCGGATATCTACACGGAGAACCCGCTGGCGGATTCCGCCAATCTGGTCATTTACCTGAAGGATGTCTCCAAACAGGGACAGCTGGTGGATTATCTGAACGGTCTGGAGATGGTCCGGGACGTCAACTACTCGGAGATTGCCGCGGATACGCTGTCCGGCATGAACAGTGTGATCGGCTATGTCTCTGTCGGCCTGTTCATCATTCTGTTTGCCAATTCGATTTTCCTGATCAGCAACACGGTTATCGCCGGTATTGCCGTTCGCAAGAACGAGATCAATATCATGAAGTACATCGGCGCAACGGACGCTTTTGTGCGCGGCCCGTTCATCGTCGAGGGTATCCTGATCGGCCTGGTCGGCTCGCTGATTCCGCTGGTTATTATCTACTATGTCTATAATGCCGCGGTGGATTTCGTGACGGGACGTTTTGCCATTCTGTCGAGCATGCTGACCTTTATCCCCACGAAGGAGCTGTTTCATTACCTGATTCCGCTGTCCATCGTCCTGGGCGTCGGTATCGGTTTTATCGGAAGTGCGCTGACAACAAGGAGACATATTCATGTCTGACAGACACGCGGCACGGTTTTATCGGGTTCTTCTCTGCACGCTGATCGGGGCTTCCCTGGTCGGCGGCAGTTTCTTGTGCGGAAAAACGCCCTTTGGGGGGCCTGTATCTGTACAGGCGGTTGAGCTGACCAACGACAGCATCCGCGAAAAGGAAGCACAGGTCAAGTCCATTCAGGAAGAGCGGGCCAAAATCCAGAGCAGTATCAGTGATATCAAGAAGATCAAGGAAGGTCTGGAGGCCGCAAAATCCAACCTGAACACCTATGTGACCCAGCTGGATGCACAGGTGCAGGAGATGCAGCTGAAGATCGATGCGCTGAACGAGAGCATCGAGACGACCACCCAGCAGATCGAGGAGACGAAGGTCGAACTGGCGGCCGCGGAGGCGAAGGAGCAGGAGCAGTACAACGGCATGAAGCGCCGCGTCAAGCTGCTCTATGAAAAGGGCGAGACCTATTATCTGGACATTCTGATGAAGGCGGGCAGCTTCAGCGACCTGCTGACAAGACAGGTCTATGTGGAGAAGCTCTCCGAATATGACGCCAATATGCTGGCGGAATATACCGCCCAGAAGGAACTGGTCGCGCTGACCAAGCAGCAGCTGGAAGAGGAAGAAGCTCAGCTCGAGGAAGCCAAGGCAGCCGTTGAGGAAGAACAGAAGGCAGTTGAGGAACTGATTGCGGAGAAACGCGGTGAGATTGCCGGTCTGAACAGTGAGATCGAGGTGCAGGAGCACGATCTGGCAGCCTATCAGGCGGCTGTGGCACAGCGGGATGCCGAGATCAATGCACTGGAGGCGGCCGTCCGCGAGGAGAAAGCCCGGCTGGCAGCGGAAAATCAGCGGCACTACGGCGGCGGAATCTTTGTCTGGCCTGCGCCCTCTTATACCTATATCTCCTCCGACTTCGGATACCGCACCTCCCCGACGGCGGGAGCCAGTACGTTCCACAGCGGACTGGATATGGCATCTCCTTCCGGTTCTCCGATTCTGGCGGCGGCGGACGGCACGGTTGTGGCAGCGGCCTACAGCTCGTCCATGGGCAATTATGTGATGATCGATCACGGTGATAATATTTACACCGTTTATATGCATGCATCCGCACTGTATGTCTCCAAGGGACAGGATGTGTCGGCGGGAGCGAAGATCGCCGCGGTGGGCAGTACCGGTATTTCGACGGGCCCTCACCTGCACTTCTCCGTCCGTGTGAACGGAGCGTACGTGAACCCCTGGAGTTATCTGCGGTGAGCGGTTTACCGACCCGCCGGAGTTTTAGTGGAGTGATCAGATGAATCAGAAAAATCAGAAGGGATTTCTTGTTTTTATCGGCGTGCTGATCGGGGTTGTGCTGGGCGCGGCCCTGACAATCGGCGGCTACGCCGCCCTCCGGGGCGCGCTGCATCTTCCTGTCACGATTCCCGGTCTTAAAAAGGATTCTGCCATCAACGCCGAATCCACCCAGAAGCTGCGGGATCTGGAGCAGGTCATCGACGATTACTATTACGACACAGAGCATGTGACGAAGGAGCAGCTCGAGGACGGCCTGTATGACGGCCTGCTGGATTCACTCGGCGACCCCTACAGTGTTTACTATAACGAAGAGGAGATGAAGGAGCTGATGGACAACATCTCCGGTACCTACTACGGTATCGGGGCGTATCTGCAGCTGGACCAGAAAACCAATCTGCCGACCATCACAGGCACTATCCCGAATACCCCGGCCGAAGCTGCCGGTCTTCTTGCCGGCGATATCATCTACAAGGTCAACGATGAGGAAATGTATGACATCGACATCGACCTGGTAGCGCGCAAGGTCCGCGGCCCGGAGGGGACACAGGTCCATCTGACGATCTACCGGGAGGGAGAAAAGGACTATCTGGAGTACGACATCACCCGCGCCAAAGTCGATATGGTCATGGTGACTTCCGAGATGAAGGAGGACGGCATCGGCTATCTGAACATCTCGGAATTTTCGGATATCACTACGCCTCAGTTCAAGGAAGAGCTCGTCTCGCTGCAGGAGCAGGGCATGAAAGCGATGATCCTGGATCTGCGCGGAAATCCGGGCGGCGACGTGGATGTCGTGACGGAAATCGCGAACTACTTCATTCCGGAAGGACTGGTCTTCTACATGGAGGACAAGTACGGAAAGAAGACAGAGTACAAAGCCGACGGGAGCAAACAGCTTGATCTTCCGCTGGTGGTGCTGGTAGACGGCAATTCGGCCAGTGCGGCGGAGATTCTGAGCGGCGCCATCAAGGATTCCGGCACCGGGACGCTGCTGGGCACACAGACCTACGGCAAGGGAATTGTCCAGACGATTCTGGATCTGCACGACGGAACCGCCGTCAAGGTGACCGTTGCGGATTATTACACCCGGAACGGAAACTATATTCACAAAACCGGTATTGAGCCGGATGTGGTCGTGGAGTTCGACGCCGATGCCTACCGGGAGGACAAGACGGACAATCAGCTGAATGAGGCACTGGAGCTGATTCATACCATGATGGAAGAATAAAAAACGGCGTATAAGCCGGAATAACGCCGGAAGGAGCGGAATGTCGGACTGCGATACCTGCAACTATTTCGTCTATGACGAGGAATATGAAGAGTGGTTCTGCTCCGCGCAGATGGATGAAGACGATCTGGCGCGGATGATGCAGAGCGAGGGAAGAAAAAGCGCCGGGCGCTGTCCCTACTGGGTCAACGGGGACGAATATGCGGTCGTGCGACATCAGGCATTCTGAGTGTGAATCAGACAGTAGCGGATTTTTTTAAAGTAGCGTAAAATAGTGTAGGAAAATAAGAAATCTCTGATTTCTTGTTGAATAAAGCGGCAGATCTTTTACAAGTGCCGCAGCTTATCAGGCAGAAAGTACTGTAAGGAGGGCAAAATTATGGGACTGTTACAAGTGGCGGCAGGCGCGGTCAGCGGCGTACTGGCAGATCAGTGGAAGGAGTATTTCTATTGTCCGTCCATGTCTAACGACACGCTTGTGGTTAAGGGCGAGAAGCGTCAGGCGGGACGCGGCCAGAACAGAGGCAGCGACAACGTGATCTCCAACGGTTCGATCGTTGTTGTCAATGAAGGCCAGTGCATGATGATCGTCGAGCAGGGCAAGATCGTTGAGATCAGTGCCGTGGCCGGCGCATTCAAGTGGGATTCCTCGACAGAGCCCTCGATCTTTGAAGGCGGCCTCTGGCAGGGCATCAAGGACAGCTTTGAGACGTTCAAGAAGCGTGTCGGCTTCGGCGGCGACACCGGGACGGATCAGAGAGTCTATTATTTCAATACCAAGGACATCATCGGCAACAAGTACGGCACAGCCAATCCGGTTCCGTTCCGCGTTGTTGACACCAATATCAACCTGGACGTGGATATCGCCGTCAAGTGCTTCGGTGAGTATTCCTATAAGATCCAGGATCCGATCCTGTTCTATATCAACATCTGCGGCAACGTAGAGCGTGAATATACCAGAGATCAGCTTGATTCCCAGCTCAAGAGCGAACTTCTGACCGCTCTTCAGCCGGCATTTGCCGAGATTTCCGGCATGGGTATCCGCTACAGCGCAGTTCCGGGTCATGCGGATGATCTCGCCAATGCTCTGAACAAGCAGCTCTCCGAGACATGGATCAAGCAGTACGGTATCGTCATCGTCAAATTCGGCGTCAGCTCCATCAAGGCGGACGAGAAGGACGAAGAGCGCATCAAGCAGCTCCAGATGAACGCAGCCCTGATCAATCCGGGTATGCAGGCAGCAACCATGACTGCCGCAACCGCAGCAGCAATGCAGTCGGCCGCAGCCAATGAGAACGCAGGACCGATGATGGCCTTCGCGGGCATGAACATGGCGCAGAATGCAGGCATGGGCGCGAACATTGCTCAGCTGAACGCACAGGCACAGCAGGGCGGCCAGCAGGGCTTCCAAAGCAACTATGCGGCAGCTCCTGGCGGCGGATTCCAGCAGGCAGCACCGGCTCCCGCTCCCGCTCCCGCACCGCAGGTTCAGGAGCCGGCATCGATCGGATGGATCTGCCCTCAGTGCGGTACCGAGAATACCGGCAACTTCTGCAGCAACTGCGGCACGAAGAAGCCCGATGACGGCAAGTGGATCTGCCCTCAGTGCGGCACTGAGAACACCGGCAACTTCTGCGGCAACTGCGGCACGAAGAAGCCCGAGTAATCCGACAGGGCATTCTTGAATCAGAATGAGACTTACACGCAGGGGATGCTTTTTGCATCCCCTGTTGTATTATGCGTACGGATTGAAAGAGTGATACAATTTGATTGCTGACAGTACATTGGATGCTTCTGCTGAAAGGAAGGGCACAAATGGCGAATCAATCGGAATGGAAAAAAGAATGGGGCGAACCGGTTCGGGATCTGCGCAGCCTCTGTGTCAGAATGCCGGGAATCGTGCGCTTTGAGACGACCCGGAATCAGAAGGAAGGCTATCAGGAGATTCAGGCAGTTTTCAGAAAGGTCTACGAGCAGGCTGTGTGGATGGATCCGGCACTGGAAGAGACGAGGGAGGACCTGTCCTGGTATCTCCTCGCGCTGTCGAGAACCATTCCGGAGGTGGATGAGGAGGTCTTTGATCATCGCATGAACCTGGTCAGACAGTACCGGAACACGCTGAAACGCGTTCTTCCCTATTATGGGGAAATGAGAGGGGAGGAGCAGGAGCGCATCCGGGAGAGTATCCGCGGCGCCTGCCGGGAGAAAATTCTGATTGCCGACAAATACACTGCATACTGCTGACATTCGGGAGCGGAGGGAAACCATGAAATTCAAAGTCATTTTTCTGACAGCCAGATGTCTGACGATTGAACTTGAGGACGAAGGAATTGTAAAGACGCAGGCCTACAGCATCTATGTAAACGGGGTGAAAACCAGAGTGTCCGACCGGACGGTTGAATCTCTCTATGATCTGCTGCCGGACACGGAATATTCGCTGGCAGTCGGCAGAGGTGCAAATGCGCCGGAGCCGGTGATCATCCGGACACCGAAGGAATTTGTGACACTGAATGTGCGGGATTTCGGCGCGGCCGGTGACGGGGTCCGGGAGGATACGGCGGCGATCCAGGCAGCCATTCTGTGCTGTCCGAAGGAGGGACGCGTGCTGATTCCCGCCGGCGTGTACCGGATCGGCGCACTGTTTTTAAAAAGCGACCTGCGGCTGGAGCTGGCCGCCGGCGCAGTGCTGAGCGCTTATACAGACCGGGAAAAATTCCCGATTCTGCCGGGACTGATTACAGCCTGGGACGAAGAACAGGAATATAATCTCGCCAGCTGGGAGGGAAATCCGCTGGACAGCTTCGCCTCGATCATCACAGGTATCGGCGTGAAAAATGTGGTCATTTACGGACAGGGCACCATTGAAGGAAACGGGTCCTACGAGAACTGGTGGGAAGGCGAGGGCCGGGAGAAGACCGGCGGCGCTTTCCGTCCGAGAACCATCTTCCTGAACCGGTGCGAAAACGTCACGGTACAGGGCATCCGGATTCAGAACAGCCCGGCCTGGACGCTGCATCCGTATTTTTCCAACCGGACCAGATGGATCGATCTGGATCTGGTGAATCCGAAAATCTCCCCCAACACCGACGGCATGGACCCTGAATCTGTCAACGGCCTGGAGGTGGTCGGCGTGCATTTCTCGCTGGGCGACGACTGTATCGCCGTAAAATCCGGCAAATACTACATGGGCAGCACTTACAAAGTGCCCTCTCAGAATATTGAAATCCGTCAGTGCCACATGCAGTTTGGCCACGGCAGCGTGACGCTGGGCAGCGAAATCGGCGCCGGCGTGCGGCATCTCTGGTGCCACGACTGTATCTTCGAGGGAACGGACCGCGGCCTTCGGATCAAAACCCGGCGCGGACGGGGAAAGGACAGTATCATCGAGGATATCGTCTTCGAAAATATCCTGATGGACGGCGTCCTGACACCTTTTGTCCTGAATTCCTATTACTGGTGCTGCGATCCGGACGGACACAGCGAATATGTGCGCTGTAAGGATCCGCTTCCGGTGGATGAGCGCACGCCCGAGGTACGCTCTCTGTGCTTTAAAAACATCACGGCACACAACTGCCACGCGGCTGCCGCCTTTCTGTACGGACTGCCGGAGTCCAAAGTCGGCGAGATCGAATTCTCCAATGTCTCCATCGATTTTGCGAAGCACCCGACGGCCGAATATCCTGCCATGATGGCGGATGTGGAGCCCTGCACCCGGAAGGGCGTGATGATCCGGAACTGCCGGAAACTGATCCTGGATCATGTACAGGTGGAGGGCGCTGAGGAGCCGGTGTACGACCTGGACGGGATCGATGAAATCATCCGGATTCCGGACGAAGAGAAAGACTGACGGAAAATGTGCTATAATCAGGTCTGACAACACAGAATGTCATCAGACGGAGGTTAGCAAATTGAAACTTTATAAGGCAGTGCTGGCAGGCATTATTCTCGGAACACTGGTCATCTGCGCGGTCCCCTTCGGACGTGCCGCTGCGGCAACCCGCGGACAGGACATGACACATGCGGGCAAAATGTGGGACGCCGGCGATTTTTCCGGCGATTCGGATTATGACTATGACTACGACTGGGACTCGGATTCAGACTGGGGCTCAGATTCGGACTGGGACTGGGATGATTCGGATTCGGACTGGGACTGGGACGATGACGACGACGATTATTATTACTACGGCGGCCCCGGCAATTCCGGTGGCGGCGGACAGAGCAGCACAGGCAATAAACTGATCTACGGAGCGACATGGGCAGTGATTATCGGTGCGACTGTCATACCGATGGTCCGGAGACGCCGGAAGAATCCTTCGACCGGTGAAGTGCAGGTGGTGGAGAAACCCAAGGATCTGCAGCCGATCGAGAGCTATAAAGAACTGGATCCGGGCTTTGAGGCGGCGGAGTTCCAGGCGCGCCTGTCGAACCTGTATGTTCAGCTGCAGAACTGCTGGACCGCGAAGGATCTCTCTCCGATGCGCCCGTATATGACGGACGTGGTTTATGAACAGTTCGAGCGGCAGCTCAGCAACTATAAGAAGCAGCATATCACCAACCGCGTGGAGAATATCTCCGTGCTTGCCGTGGAGCTTCTCGGTTTCACGCAGACCGGCGGCGAGGATCATATTGTCGCCAAGCTGCGGACCCGGATCAACGATTATGTGGTGAAGGACGGGACAGAGGAAGTCGTGAAGGGCGATCCGAAGAAGGAGAAATTCATGACCTACGAGTGGACCCTTTCGAGGACCAGCGGCCTGGTCACCGAGACCACGAAGGAAATGAAGACCGTCAATTGCCCGAACTGCGGCGCACCGCTCTCGATCAACGAGACGGCAAAATGCCCGTACTGCGGCACGGTTGTGACCGTCCCGAATACGGACTTTGTCATCAGCAGCATCCGCGGCCTGAAGCAGAAGACCGTGTAAAACGCCGGAGCAGCGCGCGGACTGCAGAGAAAAACCTGCGCTCAGATCTGAGCGCGGATCTCTCTGAGATCCTCGGGCCGGAAGGAATACTTCTTCCCGCAGAAGCGGCAGGCAAGCTCAAAATCATGATCTTCGGCGATCATGCTGTCCAGCTCTTCGGGACCGAGCAGAATCAGTGCACGCCGCACGCGGTCTTCGGTACAGTTACAGTAAAAACGGACCGGCAGACGGTCGGTCCATTCAGGGTCAAGGCCCCGGAGGATTTCCGCAAGAAGGTCTTCCGGGGTCATTTCATCCTCCAGCATCTGCGTGACGGAGCGGACTTTCCCCAGATTTTCTTCGAGACGGCTGATAACAGACTCCTCCGCGAAAGGCATGAGCTGCAGCAGAAAGCCGCCGGCGCGCCGGATGCTGCCGTCCGGCTGCACCAGCACACCGAGCCCGATGGAGGTGGGAATCTGCTCCGATTCCACAAAATAATGGGTCAGATCGTCCGCGATTTCTCCGGAGTGAATCAGAACCTGGCCGTTGTAGGTATTACCGCCGTCCAGGTCGCGCAGAACAGTGAGTGTGCCGCGGCCCACCGCGGAGCCCACGTCCAGATGCCGGTCGCTCTTTCTGGGCAGATCGGTTTCGGGATTCTGTACATAACCTTTGACATTGCCGCTGTGATCCGCCGTGGCAAGGACCGTGCCGAGCGGCCCGTCCCCGTCAAAGCGGACCGTCAGCAGACCGTCGTCCTGCTTGACCAGCGCCTGGTTCATCATCAGCGTGCCGGAGAGCGTGCGGCCGAGCGCCGCCGAAGCAGTCGGCGCGGTCCCGTGGGCCAGCCTTGCGGCCTCTGCCAGATCGCGGCTTGTCAGTGCGAAAGCGCGGACCTGCCCTGCGGCCGCCGTCGCCCGCACCATATAATCTCCATAAACGGATGTCGGAATCATTTTGCTCATTTCTGCTCCTGTGGAATATAATTTGTTTCATATAGTATACTGAAAAAAGCGGATTCCGCACCAGTTTTCGGAGGCGGACGCAAAGGAAGGAATCAGAAGCTTTGGAAAAGACAAATGTCATGCGTCTTCTGGATCAGAAGAAAATTCCCTATACGGCTCATGATTATTCGGGCACCGGGGCGATCGGAGGAACGGAGGTGGCCGCGGCGCTGGGCGAGGATCCGGACCGGGTTTTCAAGACGCTGGTGACCGAGGCGGCGGGCCGGAAATATTATGTGTTCATGATTCCCGTGGAGCGGGAGCTGAATCTGAAAAAAGCGGCAAAAGCCGTCGGAGAAAAGAAGCTGGAGATGCTGAAGGCGAAAGAACTGCTCCCGCTGACCGGCTATGTGCACGGCGGCTGTTCGCCCATCGGCATGAAGAAGGCTTTCCCGACGGTGATCGATGAGAGCGCGGAAGGACTGGAAAGTCTGTGCTTCAGCGCCGGGAAAATCGGTTATCAGGTTGAAACAACGCTGAAGGATCTGGAGCGGATTCTCCGGTTTACCTGCGCGGATGTGACAGATCAGAAAGGAGCGGACTATGAAGTATGATGTAATCATTATCGGAGCGGGCCCCGGCGGGATTTTTTCCGCCTATGAGCTGACAGGCCTGCGGCCGGATCTGAAGATCGCCGTTTTTGAGGCGGGTCATCCGCTGGAAAAGCGGAAATGCCCGATTGACGGCGATAAGGTAAAATCCTGTATCCGCTGCAAGTCCTGCGCCATCATGAACGGTTTCGGCGGCGCGGGGGCCTTTTCGGACGGCAAATACAATATCACCAATGATTTCGGCGGCACGCTCTACGAATATATCGGGCGGGACAAAGCCCTGGAGCTGATGCACTACGTTGACGGCATCAACTGCCGCTTCGGCGGGGAGGGGACGAAGATGTACTCCACTGCCGGAACGGATTTCCGCAAAATCTGCCTGCAGAACAAGCTGACCCTGCTGAACGCTTCCGTGCGGCACCTGGGGACAGATATCAATTATATCGTGCTGCAGAATCTGTACAGTGAGCTGAAGGACAAGGCGGAGTTCTTTTTTGACACGCCGGTGGATTCCATTGAGAAGACAGAAGGCGGATTCCTTGTCCGGCACGGAGAAGCTGTCGATGAGTGCAGATACTGCATTGTATCGGTCGGCCGCAGCGGCAGCAAGTGGATGCAGTCTGTCTGCGGCGCGCTTCAGATCCCGACCAAATCCAACCGGGTGGACCTGGGCGTCCGCGTGGAGATTCCGTCCGTGATTTTCGACACCATCACGAATGAGCTTTATGAGAGCAAAATTGTGTACAGGACCGAGAAATTCGAGGACAATGTGCGCACGTTCTGCATGAATCCCCACGGAATTGTCGTCAATGAAAACACCAACGGCATCGTGACGGTGAACGGACACAGCTTCGAGGACGAGAGCCGCAAGACGGACAATACCAATTTTGCCCTGCTGGTCGCAAAGCACTTTTCGGAGCCCTTCAAGGACAGCAACGAGTACGGTGAGAGTATTGCGAGACTGAGCAATATGCTGGGCGGCGGCGTCATTGTGCAGCGCTTCGGCGATCTGGAGCGCGGGCGCCGGAGTACGCCGCGGCGGATTGAGGAGGGTAATGTGCGGCCTACGCTGGCTGCGACGCCCGGCGACCTGAGCCTGGTGCTGCCCAAGCGGATTCTGGACGGCATTATCGAGATGATCTATGCACTGGACCGCATTGCCCCGGGCGTGGCGAACGATGACACGCTGCTGTACGGCGTGGAGGTGAAGTTCTACAACATGGAAGTTGCGCTGGATGAAAATCTGGAGACGCTGCACAAGGGGCTTTTTGTCATCGGAGACGGCAGCGGGGTGACGCACTCCCTGTCCCACGCGTCGGCGAGCGGCGTCTATGTGGCGCGGCATCTCGTACAGCACTGGGAGAATCCGTAAATGCGAACAAATGTTTGTGCTCTTCCCTGAATTGTAGTATGATAAAAGCCCGGACGGAGCGTATCCGATCCGGACTTTTGTTCCGCAGACCGCTCTTGAATAAACCATGACCGGAGAGACGGATGGAGACCATTACCGTACAGCAGGCGAGGCAGTTTATCCTTGCCGTACAGGGCCTGACAGGCGCATATAAGTTTACGGGAAAAAAGGGAGCGTATGAGTACATCCGCCGCGCCGGGTGCATTCAGTTCGATCCCGTCGACGTCTGCGGGAAGAATGCGGAGCTGACCCTGCAGTCCCGCGTGAAGGGGTTCCGGAAGCAGATGCTGGAGGAACTCCTGTACAAGGACCGCCTGCTGGTCGATTACCCGGACAAGGAACTCTGTGTCTGGCCGACGGAGGACTGGCCGTATTTCTCTTCCTACAGAGAGAGAAGCCGCGCGGCGGGCGCTGCCTTTGAAGGACTGGAGGCGCTGAAGGAGCGGGCAGTCCGGTATATCGATGAGAACGGTCCTGTCAGCAGCGACTCCCTTCCCATAGAGGGCGAGATCTTCTGGCATTCCTCCATGCACTGGAGCGGGAACTGGGATAAGAAATCTCCCGCCGCCCGGTCGGTGCTGGAACAGCTGTACACGGACGGCGAGCTGGTCATCCACCACAAAAAGGGAAGCAGGAAGTTCTACGATCTGGCGGAAAAACATCTTCCTCCGGCAGTCCTTGCAGCGGAGAATCCGTGCAGGGACGAAGAGAGCTTTCTCTCGTGGCGGCTGCTGCGCCGGATCGGCGCGGTCGGGCTGCTGTGGGACAGGAACAGCACCGCGCTCCTGGGCCTTGATCTGAATGCTGAGAGGCGGAAAGCGCTCCTGAGCGCGCTGGCGGACGCGGGAGAGATCCGCGCGGTAAGGGTTGAAGGATTGAAAACACCGTTCTATTATCGGTGTACTGACGAGCCGATGATGCGGGAGGTGACCGCGGGCAGCGCGGACTTAAAGCCCCGCGTGTCCTTCATTGCGCCGCTGGATCCTCTTATGTGGGACAAACAGCTGATTCAGGCGCTGTGGGATTTCCGGTACTCCTGGGAGATTTATACGCCCGCGGCGCAGCGGAAATACGGTTATTACACGCTGCCGGTCCTGTACGGGGACAGGTTCGTCGGACGGATCGAGGCGGCGGCCGACCGGAAGGAGAAGCTCCTTCGCGTAAAAGGATTGTGGTGGGAGCCGGGCGTGCGGCAGACGAAGAAGCTCACCGCCGGACTGGAGAAAACACTGAAGGCTTTCAGCAGATTCAACGACTGTGAAGGCTATGTAATGCAGACAGAGCCGCTGTCTGCCGGATCATAAAGGATCAGGACGAAGATGGATTTTGAATTACACTCGGAGTATCAGCCTACAGGAGATCAGCCGAAGGCGATCCGGGACCTCGTCGAGGGGTTCCGGGCGGGGAACCAGTTCCAGACGCTGCTCGGCGTCACGGGCTCCGGCAAGACCTTCACAATGGCCAATATCATCCAGGCGCTGAACCGGCCCACGCTGATTATCTCGCATAACAAGACGCTGGCGGGGCAGCTGTACGGGGAGATGAAGGAGTTCTTCCCGAACAATGCCGTGGAATATTTTGTGTCCTATTACGATTACTATCAGCCAGAGGCATATGTGCCGCAGACCGATACGTATATCGCGAAGGACTCGGCGATCAATGATGAAATTGACAAGCTGCGTCTGTCCGCGACGGCGTCCCTGTCAGAGCGGCGGGACGTAATTGTGGTGGCCAGTGTCTCCTGTATTTACGGCCTGGGCAGTCCGGAGGAATTCAAGGGCATGTCCATCTCTCTGCGCCCGGGCATGCTGCGGGACCGGGACGAGACGATCCGGGATCTCATTGCCATTCAGTATACGCGCAGCGACACGGGGATGGACCGCTGTAATTTCCGGGTACACGGGGATACAGTGGAAATTTATCCCGCGCAGGGCAGCGAATATCTGATCCGGGTCGAGTGGTTCGGCGACGAGATCGACCGGATCAGCGAGGTGGAAATCATGACCGGCAGGGTGCACGCCACGCTGCAGCATGTGATGATTTATCCGGCTTCCCACTACGTGGTGCCGCAGGAGAAAATCAATGCGGCCTGTGAGAATATCGAGGCGGAGCTGGAGGAGCGGATCCGCTATTTCAAGGGCGAGGACAAGCTGATCGAAGCCCAGCGGATTTCCGAGCGGACACATTTTGACATCGAGATGATGCGCGAGACCGGCTTCTGCTCCGGGATCGAGAATTATACGAGGCATCTGAATTTTGCCGTCCCCGGGGAGCCGCCGCTGACGCTGATGGATTTCTTCCCGGATGATTTTCTGATTATCATCGACGAGTCGCACATGACGATTCCGCAGATCGGCGCCATGTATCACGGGGACCGGAACCGGAAGCTGACGCTGGTGGAGTACGGGTTCCGCCTGCCTTCCGCGCTGGACAACCGCCCGCTGAATTTTGAGGAGTTCGAGAGTCATATTGATCAGATGCTCTTTGTCTCGGCGACGCCCGGGAAGTATGAGGAGGAGCATGAGCTGATGCGGGCGGAGCAGGTAATCCGGCCCACGGGCCTGCTGGATCCGGACATCGACGTGCGGCCGGTGGAGGGCCAGATCGACGACCTGATCGCTGAGATCCGGACGGAGACCGCAAGGAACAACAAGGTTCTGATCACCACGCTGACGAAGAAGATGGCCGAGGATCTGACGGATTATCTCGCGGAGAACGGCATCCGGGTGAAGTATCTGCACTCGGACATCGACACACTGGAGCGTGCACAGATCATCCGGGATATGCGGCTGAATGTATTCGACGTGCTGGTCGGCATCAATCTGCTGCGGGAGGGTCTGGATATTCCGGAAATCGCTCTGGTGGCAATTCTGGACGCGGATAAGGAAGGATTCCTGCGCGCCGAGACCTCGCTGATCCAGACGATCGGCCGCGCTGCCCGGAATGCGGACGGCCATGTCATCATGTACGCGGACAACATGACGGATTCGATGAAGAAGGCCATCGATGAGACGAGACGCCGCAGAGCCATTCAGCAGAAATACAATGAAGAGCACGGCATCACGCCGCAGACAATCCGCAAGGCGGTGCGGGATCTGATTTCGATCTCGAAGGAGATTTCGAAGGAAGAGGTCCGCTTCGAGAAGGATCCGGAGTCGATGGATCTGGCAGAGCTGAAGAAGCTGATCGCCGATGTGGAGAAGAGAATGAAGCGCGCCGCCGCGGACCTGAACTTTGAGGCCGCCGCAGAGCTGCGGGACAAGCTGATTGAACTGAAGAAATACGCACTGGATCTGGAGAACGGGAAATAGATGGGCAGGGTAAAACAGGAAGACTACTGGCCGGCGCTGGCGGAGGCCGAGGCGAAGGCGAAAGAGCAGAAGAAGGCGGACGAGAAGCGCAGGAGTGTGATCTACAAGGATGACTGCATCCGCATCCGCGGCGCGCACGAACATAATCTGAAGGGAATTGATCTGGATATTCCGAGAAACCAGCTGGTGGTGCTGACGGGACTGTCGGGCTCCGGCAAATCTTCGCTGGCTTTCGATACGATTTATGCCGAGGGGCAGCGGCGGTACATGGAATCGCTCTCCTCGTATGCGAGACAGTTCCTCGGGCAGATGGAAAAGCCGGACGTGGAGAAGATTGAAGGCCTCTCTCCGGCGATTTCCATTGACCAGAAATCGACCAACCGGAATCCCCGGTCGACAGTGGGCACGGTGACGGAAATCTATGACTACCTGCGTCTTCTTTATGCCAGGATCGGCATTCCGCACTGCCCGAACTGCGGCAGGGAGATCTCCAGACAGAGCGTGGACCAGATGGTGGACCGGATCATGAAGCTGCCGGAGGGCAGCAGGATCATGGTGATGGCGCCGGTGGTCCGCGGCAAAAAGGGCCGCCACGAGAAGGTCCTGGAGCGCGCAGGAAAGAGCGGCTATGTGCGCGTGCGCGTGGACGGCAGTCTCTATGAGCTGACCGAGGAAATCATGCTGGACAAAAACATCAAGCACAACATTGAGATAGTCATCGACCGTCTGGTGGTGAAGCCGGGCATCGAGCGGCGGCTCACGGATTCCGTGGAAAACGGACTCGGGCTCGCGGAAGGCCTTCTGCAGGTGGAAGTGGTGGACGGAGAAACCCTGAACTTCTCGCAGAATTTTGCCTGCCCGGACTGCGGCATCAGTATTCCCGAGATCGAACCCCGGAGCTTTTCCTTCAACAATCCGTTCGGCGCCTGTCCCGTGTGCGCGGGACTGGGCTACCGCATGGAATTTGATCCGCGTCTGATTATTCCCGACGAGTCGCTGTCGATCAACGACGGCGCCATCGCCGTGCTGGGATGGCAGTCCTGCATGACACCGGGAAGCTTTGCCAATGCGATCCTGACGGCAATGGCGAAGGAGTTTAAGTTTTCTCTGGACACGCCCTGGCGGGAGCTTCCGGAGAAGGTGCGGGATGTGCTGATGTACGGGACGGATGTCTCCGTGAAGGTGCATTACAAAGGCCAGCGCGGAGAGGGCGTGTATCCGATTACCTTCGAGGGGATTCTGCGCAACACGCAGCAGCGGTACCGGGAGACGGCGTCCGAGACGATGAAGGCGGAGTATGAGTCTTTCATGCAGATCACGCCCTGCCAGGAGTGCGGCGGAAAGCGTCTGAGAAAGGAATCGCTGGCGGTGACGGTCAGCGGCAGAAACATCTATGACGTGACCTGCCTGTCCATCGGGACACTGCAGGATTTTATCGATCATCTGGATCTGACGGCGAACCAGGCGCTGATCGGCCGGCAGGTTCTGAAGGAAATTCACAACCGCGTCGGCTTCCTCAACGACGTGGGACTGGACTATCTGACACTGGCCCGGGCGACGGCGACGCTCTCGGGCGGCGAAGCACAGCGGATCCGTCTTGCAACGCAGATCGGATCGGGACTGGTCGGTGTCTGCTATATTCTGGACGAACCCAGCATCGGCCTGCATCAGCGGGACAATGACAAGCTGCTGCGCACCCTGAAGAATCTGCGGGATCTCTGGAACACAGTGCTGGTGGTCGAGCACGACGAGGACACGATGCTGGCGGCGGACTATATTGTCGATATCGGCCCCGGCGCCGGCAGCCACGGCGGCGAAGTGGTCGCCTGCGGAACAGCCCGGGAGATCATGGAAGTGCCCGAATCGATCACGGGGCAGTATCTGTCCGGGAAACGCTTCATTCCGGTACCGGAGAAGAGACGCGCGCCTTCGGGCTGGATCACGGTGCGCGGAGCGGCCGTTAACAATCTGAAGCATATTGATGTGGACTTCCCGCTGGGCGTCATGACGGTGGTCACGGGCGTGTCCGGATCGGGCAAAAGCTCACTGGTGAACGAGATCCTCTACAAGCACCTTGCGCGGGATCTGAACAGGGCCAGAACCATTCCCGGCCCGCATGACGGTATTGACGGAATCGAACAGCTCGACAAGGTCATCAACATCGACCAGTCGCCCATCGGGCGCACGCCGCGCTCCAATCCCGCGACTTATACCGGTGTCTTTGACATGATCCGCGACCTGTTTGCCGGGACTGTCGATGCGAAGGCCAGAGGCTACACCAAGGGGCGTTTCTCCTTTAACGTCAAGGGCGGGCGCTGTGAGGCCTGCGGCGGCGACGGCATCATCAAAATCGAGATGCACTTCCTGCCGGACGTCTATGTCCCCTGCGAGGTCTGTCACGGCAGGCGCTATAACCGTGAGACGCTGGAAGTAAAGTACAAGGGAAAGAGTATTTACGATATCCTGGACATGACCATCGAGGAAGCGGTGCACTTCTTCGAGAACGTACCGTCCATCCGGCGCAAAATCGAGACGCTCAACGATGTTGGTCTGGGGTATGTCAAGCTCGGTCAGCCCTCCACGGAGCTCTCGGGCGGCGAAGCCCAGCGGATCAAGCTGGCGTCCGAGCTCTCCCGCAAGAGTACAGGCAGGACCATCTATATTCTCGATGAGCCGACCACCGGCCTGCACTTCGAGGATGTGTCCAAGCTGACCCGCATCCTGCACAGGCTGGTTGAGGGCGGCAACACGGTCGTGGTCATCGAGCACAACCTGGATGTAATCAAGACGGCGGATTATATCATTGATATCGGCCCGGAAGGCGGCGATCGCGGCGGAACGGTCATCGCGAAGGGCACACCCGAGGAAATTGCGAAGGTGCACACTTCCTACACCGGATATTACATCGATAAAACCCTCCGCCGGCAGCAGTTATAAAAAAACTGTAAACAGAGGGGAAAACCTTTGAAAAAGGGGTACCAGTGTTTTATAATCTTTCTTGCCTGCAGGTTAGCGGGCAGGAAAGATTATTTATTTTCTGTTGAAAGATTCAGCGGCAGAGGCCGCTTTAAAGGTATTGAAATATGGCATATTCGGATATCGGAATTGATCTGGGAACAGCCAGCGTGCTGGTATATATCAGAGGCAGAGGGGTCGTGCTCAAGGAGCCCTCTGTTGTTGCGTTTGACAGGGACACGAACAAAATCATGGCCATCGGCGAGGATGCCCGTCTGATGCTGGGCAGGACGCCCGGCAACATCGTGGCCGTCCGCCCGCTCCGGCAGGGCGTCATCTCGGACTACACGGTGACAGAGAAGATGATGAAGTACTTCATCCAGAAATCGGTCGGCCGGCGGACCTTCCGCAAGCCGCGGATTGCTGTCTGTGTGCCGAGCGGCGTCACTGAGGTCGAGAAAAAAGCCGTTGAGGATGCGACCTTCCAGGCCGGCGCCCGGGAAGTATTTATCATCGAGGAACCCATCGCGGCCGCCATCGGCGCAGGCATCGATATTTCGAAGCCCTGCGGCAACATGGTCGTCGATATCGGCGGCGGCACCACGGATATCGCGGTGATCTCGCTGGGCGGCACCGTGGTCTCCACCTCCATCAAGGTCGCCGGGGATGATTTTGACGATGCTATCGTGCGTTACATGAGAAAGAAATACAATCTTCTGGTCGGTGAGCGGACCGCCGAGGATATCAAAATCCGGATCGGCACCTGCTATCCGCTTCCGGAGGTCGATTACCTGGAGGTGCGCGGCAGAAACCTGGTGACGGGCCTGCCCAGAACCATCAAGGTTTCCTCGGAGGAGACCGAGGAGGCGCTCAAGGAGCCGACCAATCAGATTGTCGAAGCTGTTCACAGCGTGCTGGAGAAGACGCCGCCGGAACTTGCGGCGGATATCGCGGACCGCGGAATTGTTCTGACGGGAGGCGGAAGCCTTCTGCACGGTCTGGAGGAACTGATCACCAGCAAAACCGGCATCAATGCCGTGACGGCGGAGGATCCGATGACAGCCGTGGCGATCGGCACCGGCCGCTACGTTGAGTTTCTGTCCGGATTCACGGATGTGTAATGGAACAGCTCAGAGGATTTGTCTCTCATATCATTTATCGCAACGAAGAGAATGGCTATACAGTCTTTGAACTGAATCTGGAAGGCGACCTGCTCACCTGCACGGGCACGGCCGCTTCAATCAGTGAGGGCGAAAGCTGCGAGGTGACCGGCGAGTTCCGGGATCACCCGGTCTACGGACAGCAGCTGCGCCTTCTTTCTTACAGACCCTGTGCACCGGAGACCGGCGAAGCAATGTTCCGGTATCTTGCCTCCGGCGCGATCAAAGGGATCGGGGAATCTCTTGCCGCCAGAATCATAAAGACCTTCGGGGAAGATACTCTGCGGATTCTCGACGAGGAGCCGGAGCGTCTTGCGGAAGTGAAGGGCATCAGTGAGCGCATGGCGCGGGAAATCTCCGCGCAGACCCGGGAAAAACAGGAAGTGCGCGGCGCGATGATGTTTCTGCAGCAGTACGGCATCACCAATCAGAAAGCACTCAGAATCTGGCAGACCTACGGAATGGAGATGTATACGGTTTTCCGCGAGAATCCCTACCGGCTTGCCGAAGATGTGGACGGGATCGGTTTTGCCATGGCCGATGAACTGGCACAGCGGCTGGGCATCCGGGCGGACTCGGAATTCCGGATCCGGAGCGGCATTCAGTATGTACTCTCTCTCGCACTGCAGGAGGGAAGCACCTTCCTGCCGATGGAAGAGGTGATCCTGAAGGCGGCCGCCATGCTGGGCGTTTCCGAAGAGCAGGTCAGCCTGCAGATCGACAACCTCTCGATCGAGCGGAAGGTCGTTGTGAAGAACCGGGACGCAGTGCGGGAGGTTTACCCCGCCGCCGCTTTCTATGAAGAGCGGAATATTGCGCTGCGGCTGCAGGAGCTTCTGGAGAGCGGGAGCTTCAGACCGGACGCGCGGGTGCGGAAGAGAATCCGGGAAATAGAGAAGGAAAGCGGCATCGAGCTGGATGAGCTGCAGAGAGAAGCCGTGGAGCTCTGTGTCTGCAGCCCCGTGGTGATTATCTCGGGCGGACCCGGCACCGGCAAAACCACTGCCATCAACACGCTGATCCGTTTTTATGAGAGTGAGGGAAAAACGGTGCTGCTTGCCGCCCCCACCGGCCGGGCCGCCAGGCGCATGACGGAGGCGACAGGGTGCGAGGCGATGACGATTCACCGCCTGCTGGGCGTCCGCGTCATGGACAGCGGGACCGGCAGATCCTATACAGCTTTTGACAGAGACGAGAGCAATCCGCTCGAGGCGGACGCGGTGATTGTGGACGAAGTCTCCATGGCGGATCTGTACCTGTTCCACGCGCTGCTGCGGGGCATTATGCCCGGAACTGCCCTGATTCTGGTCGGGGATGTCCATCAGCTTCCCAGTGTCGGGCCCGGACAGGTTCTGCGGGATCTGATTGAGAGCGGCGCCGTACCGACCGTGATGCTCCGGAAGATTTTCCGGCAGGCAGCCGAGAGCGACATTGTGATGAACGCCCACCGGATTCTGGAGGGCGAAGATCTGATACTGGACAATAAGAGCCGGGACTTTTTCTTTCTGGAGAGGAGCGACGTCCCGCCGATCTATAAGCATATGGTCCAGCTGATCCGGGAGAAGCTGCCGGGCTATGTGCATTGTGCGGAGGGAGAAATTCAGGTGCTGACGCCCATGAAAAAGGGTGCGCTCGGCGCCGAGCGGCTGAACGAAGTATTGCAGAATGTCCTGAATCCGCCGGCGGAAGGAAAGGGAGAGCTGCAGAGGCAGAATATTGTTTTCCGGGTGGGCGACAAGGTCATGCAGACCCGGAACAATTATCAGCTTGAGTGGGAGATCCGCGGCCGGTACGGCATTCCGATTGAAAAGGGCAGCGGTATTTTCAACGGCGACTTCGGTGTGATCCGGGAGATTGATGAACACGAGCGGACGGTCACGGTCTGCTTTGATGAGAACCGGATCGTGGATTATCCGTTCCAGGAGCTGGAGGATCTGGATCTGGCTTACGCCATTACAGTGCACAAGTCGCAGGGATCGGAGTATCCGGCGGTGATCATGCCGATTCTCTCCGGACCGCCGGCACTGATGAACCGGAATCTGCTGTACACGGCTGTCACGCGGGCCAGGAACTGTGTCGTGCTTCTGGGCAGCAGTGCGGCTGTGCGGAACATGGCGAAGGAGGAGAGCAGATATAAAAGAAACACCGGATTGGAAGAGCGCATTCGTGAACTGCGGGGCAGCCCGGAAGACGGCGGACCTTCTTTTTCCCCGCAGATGCCCGGTCTGTGACAGGCCGGTCCGGCCCTTCGGCGCGCTGATCTGTCCTCCGTGCAGGCAGCAGATCCCGGAGATCGGGCCGGTGTACTGCATGCGGTGCGGAAAGGCACTGACAGATCCGGCGCAGGAGCTGTGCAGGGACTGCCGGCATGTGCGGCACAGCTTTGTGCGGGGCGTCGCTGTCTGCTCCTACAGAAATGTCTCTTCCGTCCTCTATCGGTTCAAGTACGGCGAAAGAAGCGAATATGCCGCTTTTCTCGGAGGAATGATGGCCTCGCGCGTGATGCGCGAGCCGGATTTTGCCTCCTGCAGTCTGATTGTGCCGGTCCCGCTCTCCCGCGGGCGGATGATCAGCAGGGGATATAACCAGTCGGAGCTGCTGGGGCGGGAGATTTCGAAAAAAACCGGAATACCGATCAGCTGCGATGCATTAATCCGAACAAAACGAACTCTGGCAATGAAGGAGATGGACCACGCCCAGCGGCGTGAAAATTTGAAAAAAGCTTTTATTGTACAGGGAAATGATGTAAAATGTAAAATAATTATGCTCATTGATGACATCTATACCACGGGAGCGACGATGGACGCATGTTCGGAGGCACTTCTTGCGGCCGGAGCTGCGGCGGTATATTTTGTTGTCTTTGCGATCGGGGAGAGCGGACCATGTTAAACGGAGACCGTATCCGTCTCATGACAGAAATGGCAATATATGAAAAGCGCGAAGGCCGCACGGATGAGCAGGTCGACGCTTACTTCAAGTCTGACTATCTCTCCGCGGAGCTGCTCAAATCTTTCCTGGCAGCGACGATCGTCTTTCTGATGCTGATCGGCGTTTACTGTCTGTATCATTTTGAGGAGCTGATGCTGACAATATACAGTCTGGATCTGAAGCTTCTGATCCGGCAGATTCTGACGCGCTACTTCCTGTTTCTGGCAGTTTTTCTTGTAATCACTCTGATTGTGTATGTGCGCAGGTACAACCACACAAGAAGGAATCTGAGGGAGTATTACCGCAACCTGAAGGAACTGTCGGCAGGTTATGAAAGAAATGAGGATATGTAACAGTTTATGACGACGCTACTGGAAATCAGAGACACGATTATAAAGTTTGTCGGCAAATATGAAGCCTTTGTAACACCGGTCTGCAAGTTCCTGGCGGCACTGAGTGCCATCCTGATTATCAACGGAAGAATCGGATATGAGAGCACGCTGGCAAGTCCGCTGCTCGCGGTGATTTTTGCCCTGTTCTGCGCGCTGATCCCGATGAATATCACGGCGATTCTGCTTCTGCTCTATATCCTTGTGCAGCTGTATTCGCTGGCCCTGGAAGCCGCCGCGGTCGGTCTGGTACTGGTACTGATTGTTTTTCTCATGTACTTCCGCTTTTCGCCGAAGGATTCGGTACTGCTGGTCCTGACGCCGCTGTGCAGTGCGATGGGCATTCCCTATCTGCTGCCGCTGACGGCGGGCCTGCTTTTCGGCCCCGCTTCCGCCGTGACGGTCGCGATCGGAACGGTTCTGACAGCCTTTATCCGTTTTGTCTCGGAGAATGAGACTACCATCGGACAGAAGGCGGAGGAGCTGGAGATGCTGACCAAGTTCCGGTATCTCATCGACGGTGTGATCCGCAACCGCTCCATGATGATCATGGCGCTGGCGTTTGCACTGGCGGTTCTGGTGGTCACGGTGATCCGCCGGCTCCGGATCATGCACGCATGGTCCATCGCGGTGGCGGTCGGCTCCCTTGTCCAGCTGCTGGTGCTTCTGGTGGGCGATGTCCGGGAGAATACGAATCTGTCCATCGGCGCGGTTTTCCTGGGCGTGATCTTCTCGGCACTGATCGCGGAGATCATCGTCTTCTTCCTGTTCAATCTGGACTATGCCCGCACGGAGGACGTGCAGTTTGAGGACGACGATTATTACTATTATGTGAAGGCTGTTCCGAAGGTGACGATGTCCGCGCCGGCGCGCCGGGTCAAGAAGATCAGTTCCTCCGGCGGCTTCGGCAGAAAAGGCGGAAGACGCGGTGCGAGACAGGAAGCAGAAGAGCCTGCAGAGCCGGACTTCTACCAGGAGGATTACACAGAAGAATTCTACGGAGATGAAGATCTTCCGGATGAATATAATATGTACGACAGCTGACCGGCTTTTTTCCGGCAGCGGCAGTAAGAGGCACACTTAAAAGGATCCGTCATGTTTCAGTATTTCAGAACCATTTTAAGTCAATATTGGGAGCAGCTGTATATTCCCAGTCTGAGGTGGTCCGACTTTGTCGAGGTTCTGATCATCGCATTTCTGACATATCATGTGCTTCTGTGGCTGCGGAATACCCGGGCATGGTCCATGCTCAAGGGTATTCTGGTCATTATGATTTTTGTCATTTTCGCCGTCCTGATGAACATGACGACGATTCTGTGGATTATGCGGAATGCCGCGTATGTGGCATCCACCGCGATTATTGTCATTCTGCAGCCGGAGCTGCGCAGCGCGGTCGAGTCTCTCGGACAGCGGAATGTACTGAATTCTCTCTTCCGGTTTGATACGCGGGAGGAGGGGCTTTTCTCCGACAGCACGATCAATGAAATCGTGAGGGCCTGCACCGCAATGGCCCGCGTCAAGACCGGCGCACTGATCGTCATTGAACAGAGCACACCCCTTCTGGAATACGAGCGTACCGGCATTGAAGTGGACGGACTGGTCACCAGTCAGCTGCTGATCAATATCTTCGAGAAAAACACACCGCTGCATGACGGCGCTGTGATTATCCGCGAAAACCGCATTACCTCTGCAACCTGCTACCTTCCGCTTTCCGAGAACAAACTGGACAAGGATCTCGGGACCCGTCACCGGGCCGGCGTCGGTATTTCTGAGGTGACGGATTCTCTGACCATTATCGTTTCGGAAGAGACCGGGGCCATCAGTACAGCCTACCGGGGGAATCTGACGAGAAATCTGAACCAGGATTCGCTCAGAGCGGAGCTGGTAAAACTCCAGAATAAGGATACGGAGGAAAAAAAGGGTCTGTTCACCTGGAAAGGAAAAGGCAGCGATGCAGAAAAATCAGAGCATTTGGAAACGCCTGTTCAATAATTTCGGACTGAAAATCGGATCGCTGGTTTTCGCCATTCTGCTCTGGCTGCTGGTGACGGTGTTCAATGACCCGATTTCTTCTGTCCAGTTCTCCAATATTCAGGTACGTCTGCTTCACACTTCCATGATTACGGATACCGGCAATGTGTACACTGTGCTGGACGGAACCGATGTGATTCCGATCGTCACGGTGATGGGCAACCGTTCTATCGTGGATTCACTGAACGCGGACAATATTATCGCCACGGCCGACGTGGCAAATATCACGGCGGAGAACACGATAGAGATCCGTCTGTCATCGAATAAGTACAGCAATGAACTGACAAGTATTTCCGGCAGCATTGTCAATGTACGTCTGGCGATCGAAAAGCGGAAGACTTCACATTTTGCCCTGCGCACATCGACCTCAGGGATGATTGCGGACGGGTATTATCTGGGTGAAGTGACGCCGGAGCAGAACCAGGTCCGGATCACGGGTCCGGAGTCCGTTGTATCACAGGTCGCCTCCGCAGGCGCAGTGGTGGATGTCAGCGGCGCAACCGGCAACATCAATACCTACGCGGACATCCGGCTGTATGACGCGGACGGGGATGAGGTGGACAAGACCAACCTCACACTGAATATTTCCCAGGTCAAGGTGAGCGTCAGCGTCATGCCGATCCGGGATATTCCGATCGGTGTGATAGTCTCCGGAATACCGGCACCCGGCTATGTACAGAGCAGTGTGATCCTGTCTTCGCCCAGCTCCGTGGAACTGGCAGGCCGCGCGTCGGTTCTGTCTGGGGTTGAGCGCATCACGATACCGATGGGTGTTGTGGATGTAACCGATGCGAGTGAAGACGTCGTCAAAGAGATCGATATCCGGGATTATCTGCCGGAGTACACCATTATTGCGGACGAAGATTTTGACGGTATGGTGACCATTACGGTTGGCATCGAAGAGGCGGTTACGCGGGCGATTGAGATCAGCAGGGACAGCGTCAGTCTGGTGAATATTCCGGAGGGATATGAAGCGGAGCTGGCAGCTGTTTATGACAGCACCGGCACGCCGGCGCAGGCCGGACCGGATTATCTGCCGATTTATCTGCAGGGCCCGCAGGACGAGCTGGATACGGTTGATCCGGCACAGCTGCAGCCGACAGCCGATGTCTCCGCGATTCTGGAGCAGATGACCGAGGAGGAGAAAGCGGCGCTTGAGGCCGCGTCCGCAGCGGCTGAGGAAGTGCCGGAGGAAGAAACCGGCGGGGAGCAGCAGGAAGAACTCACCTTCCCGATCGAAGTGGTGCTTTCGATGCCGCCGCACGTCTCACAGGTCAACCGCCTGACAGCCAGAGTACGCATCGTCCGGACCGCAGAGGCTGAAGAGGAGGAATCCGGGACGTAAGAGCCGCGGCAGCAGACTTGATTCCTTTCAGGGATTTGGTTAAAATGATCTAAGCATAATTTTCAGACAAGGAGCAATGTGATGGTCAGTCAGAAAGTGACAATTAAAAATCCGACTGGGCTGCACCTGCGACCTGCAGGGATTCTATGTAAGGAAGCGATGAAATACAAGGCCTCTGTTACATTCCAGTTTAAAGACACAACCGCGAATGCCAAGAGTGTGTTGAGTGTCCTGGGGGCCTGCGTAAAATCCGGTGATGAGATCGAGGTTTTCTGCAGCGGAGAAGATGAAGAAACCGCTTTGCAGGGAATGATCCGGGCGATTGAAAGCGGCCTGGGAGAGTAAAGGCAGGGATGTCAGGAAGCCGGTCCGTCTGACGGGACCGGCTTTTTTTATCAGCACAGGATCATCCTGAAACGATGAAAGGAAGACTTGGAATGCTTAATTACAAGAGATATCAGAGAAATCCGGTGGAGTACTACCCTGAGCGGCAGTGGCCGGGACGTGAGATTGAGAAAGCGCCGATCTGGTGCAGTGTGGATCTGCGGGACGGCAACCAGGCCCTGATTGACCCCATGGTTGTCAGCGAGAAGATGGAGTTTTTCCAGCTTCTCTTAAAGCTGGGCTTCCGCGAGATCGAGATCGGTTTCCCCGCCGCCAGCCAGATTGAGTATGATTTCCTCCGCCAGCTCGTGGAGCGCAGAAAGCTGCAGCCGGACACGCTGGTGCAGGTTCTGTCCCAGTGCCGCGAGGAGCAGATCGAGCGGACATTCCAGTCCATTGAAGGCTGCAGCCAGGCCATCGTTCACATTTACAACTCCACCTCAACCCTGCAGCGGGATGTCGTATTCGGCAAAAGCCGGCCGGAGATCATTGATATCGCCGTCCAGGGAACAAAGTGGGTGAAGGAGCGTGCGCAGAAGTTCCCCGGAAAGATCATTCTCGAGTATTCCCCGGAGAGCTACACCGGAACAGAGCAGGATTTTGCCCTGGAAATCTGCACGGCCGTGCAGGAAGTCTGGCAGCCCACGAAGGATGACCCGATGATCATCAATCTGCCGTCAACCGTGGAAATGACGACGCCGAATGTCTATGCGGACCGGATTGAGTGGATGAACCGGCATTTCACGGACCGCGACAGCATCATTCTGAGCGTGCATCCGCACAACGACCGGGGAACCGGCGTGGCAGCTGCGGAGCTCGCGCTTCTGGCGGGTGCGGACCGGATTGAGGGCACGCTGCTCGGAAACGGCGAGCGGACGGGCAATGTGGACATTCTGACGATCGCCTACAACATGTTCTCGCAGGGCATCGACCCGAAGCTGAACATTGAGAATATCACGGAAATTATTGACGTCTATGAGCGCTGCTGCAAGATGCATGTGGATCCGCGTCATCCGTACGCCGGCAAGCTGGTCTTCACCGCTTTCTCCGGCTCGCACCAGGACGCGATCAACAAGGGCGTGGCGGCGATGAAGGAGCGGAATTCCGAGATCTGGCAGGTCCCGTATCTTCCGATCGATCCTTCCGATATCGGCCGCGAGTACGAGCCGATTGTCCGGATCAATTCGCAGTCCGGCAAGGGCGGCGTCGCGTTTATCATGGATACGTATTTCGGCTTCAAGCTGCCGAAGGATATGCACCGCGAATTCGCGGACGTCATCCAGGCTATCTCCGAGCAGCAGGGCGAGGTCAGCCCGGCGCAGATTATGGACGCTTTCCGCAGCGAGTATCTCAATATGAAGGAGCCGCTGCACTTCCGCAAGCTGCAGGTCTATGATCTGGGCGAGGAGGCGCGCGAGAAATTCGATACCAGGGCGGTGCTGACCTATACCGATCACGGCGAGGAGAAAGTGATCGAGGGCATCGGAAACGGCCCGCTGGATGCGGTGCGCCGCGCGCTGATGGAGAACACCGACATGCAGATCAAGATTCTGGACTACAACGAGCACGCGCTGCAGGCAGGATCCGATTCTCAGGCGGCGGCTTATATTTATCTGCTCGACTCGCAGTCCGGACACACGACCCACGGCGTCGGCGTGAGCTCTAATATCACAAGAGCATCCGTGCGCGCGATCTTCTCGGCCATCAACCGTCTGGGACTGGGCGAGAAAAAGAAGAGACAGCCCGGAGACTTCTGAGGAAGCGTCAGATACAGCAATCACAGTAAAGAAGAAATGAGAGGGAAAGTAAGTTATGGCAGATCAGAAAAAACTCGTCGCGGAAATCACATCCATGGATGAGGACTTCACCCAGTGGTATACGGATGTGGTCATCAAGGCAGGATTGATCGCTTATTCACAGATCAAAGGCTTCATGGTCATCAAGCCGGAGGGCTATGCGATCTGGGAAAACATCCAGAAGCATCTGGATGCGCGCTTTAAGGCGGTCGGCGTGGAGAATGTATATCTTCCCATGCTGATTCCGGAGAGCCTCCTGAATAAGGAAAAGGAGCTGGTGAACGGCTTCGCGCCCGAGGTGGCCTGGGTGACCTCCGGCGGCAGTGAGCCGCTGACCGAGCGCTATTGTGTCCGCCCGACCTCCGAGACGCTGTTTTCGGATTTCTATCAGCAGGATGTACATTCCTGGCGCGATCTGCCCAAAGTATATAACCAGTGGTGCTCCGTGGTCCGCTGGGAGAAGGAGACCCGTCCGTTCCTGCGCTCCAGAGAGTTCCTGTGGCAGGAAGGCCACACAGTCCACGCGACCCGGGAAGAGGCGCAGGAGAGAACCCAGCAGATGCTGAATGTCTATGCGGACTTCCTGGCAGAGGACCTGGCGATTCCGGTTGTGAAGGGACGCAAGACCGACAAGGAAAAATTCGCGGGTGCCGAGGCGACTTACACGGTCGAGGCACTGATGCACGACGGCCGCGCGCTGCAGTCCGGCACCAGCCACGATTTCGGCGATAAGTTCGCCCGCGCGTACGGCATCCAGTTCACCGGAAAAGACAACACGCTGGAATATGTCTACCAGACTTCCTGGGGAATGACCACCCGCGTGATCGGCGCGCTGATCATGGTGCACGGCGACAATTCCGGACTGGTTCTGCCGCCCCGCATCGCACCGACCCAGGTGACGATCGTCCCGATTCAGCAGCGCAAAGAAGGCGTCCTGGAGAAGGCATACGAGCTGAAGGACATTCTTTCGAACTTCCGCGTCAAGGTGGACGACACCGACAAGAGCCCGGGCTTCAAGTTCGCCGAGCAGGAAATGCACGGCATTCCGCTCCGCGTGGAGATCGGACCGAGAGATATTGAGAACGGCGTGTGCATCATTGCCCGCCGCGATACCGGCGAGAAGCAGGAGTGCGCCGTCACAGAGCTGGCGCAGACCGTGGGCGCGCTGCTTGAGCAGATTCAGAAGGATATGCTCGAGCGGGCGAAGAAGCACCTCGAAGCCCACACCTACACCGCTTCCTCCTCCGAGGAGTTTGAGCGCACTTTTGCCGAAAAGACCGGCTTTGTGAAGGCAATGTGGTGCGGCGACAAGGCCTGCGAGGAACAGATCAAGGAAAAATACGGTGTGACCAGCCGCTGCATTCCTTTCGAGCAGGAGACGGTGGGCAGCACCTGCGTCTGCTGCGGAAAGCCCGCGCAGAAGATGGTTTACTGGGGCAAGGCTTATTGATCATCAGCATTCCTGAAAAAGTGAATACCGTCCTGCAGACCCTGCAGGAGCGGGGCTATGAGGCCTATGTCGTCGGCGGGTGTGTGCGGGATTCGGTGCTCGGCATTACACCGAAGGACTGGGATATTACCACGAATGCCTCACCGCTGGAGGTGAAGGCATGTTTTGCCCGGACCGTCGACACAGGGCTGCAGCACGGAACCGTCACGGTTCTGCTGGACGGAGATTCTTATGAAGTGACGACTTATCGGATTGACGGCGTCTATGAGGACGGCCGTCATCCGAGCAGTGTCAGTTTTACCCGGAGCCTTTCGGAAGACTTAAGGCGCCGGGATTTTACGATTAACGCCATGGCCTATTCGCCGCAGGCGGGCCTGGTGGATCTGTTCGACGGCCTGGGAGACATCCGCCGCGGTCTGATCCGCGCCGTGGGAGAACCGGCCGCGCGCTTCTCGGAGGACGCACTCCGGATGCTGCGGGCGGTGCGTTTTTCCGCGCGTCTGAATTATGAAATTGAGGAAGAAACCCGGTGTGCCATCCGGCTTCTTGCACCCACGCTGAACCTGATCAGTGCGGAGCGGATCCGGGAGGAACTGATGGGCATTCTGCTCTCCCCGCACCCCGAAAAACTGGCCGATGCGGCAAAATTCGGCATGACCGCTGTCTTTCTGCCGGAACTGGACCGGTGTTTTGAGACACCTCAGAATCACCCGCATCACTGTCTGAATGTCGGGGAGCATATTCTGCGCTCCGTGCAGGCCGCCCGGCCGGACCGGATTCTGCGTCTGACGATGCTCTTTCATGATATCGGGAAACCGCTGTGCCACACGAGGGACGAGGCGGGCCTGGATCATTTCCGCGGCCACGCGGAAGCCGGTATGGAGCTGACACGGCAGATTATGACGCGTCTGAAATTTGACCGCGATTCAATTGAGAAAGTGAGCCGCCTGGTGCGCTGGCACGATCTGAGGCCGGAAATGACGCCGCGGGCAATGCGGCGGGCGATGGTGAAGGTCGGTCCGGACCTGTTCCCCCTTCTGCTGGAGGTCAAAGCCGCGGATCTGGCTGCACAGAGCAGCTATAAGGCACAGGAAAAACAGGCACAGCTGCATCAGTGGGAAGAACTGTACCGTGAGGTCCGGGAGAGCCGGTGCGCGCTGTCGCTGAAGGACCTCGCCGTCTCCGGCAGAGATCTGATTGCGGAAGGAATCACGCCCGGTGTGCAGATCGGAAACATCTTAGGCGTGATGCTGGAGGACGTGCTGGATCATCCGGAGCACAACACGAAAGAATATCTGCTTTCCGCCTATGTCCGGAAGCAAAATAATACTTGAAATCGGATGTCCGGCTGTGTTACTATGTAAGTCCGCGGGAACTTTTCATCCCGTATATTTCCTTGCTCTTGACGGGGGTTGAGGGCCAGAGACCAAAAGGAGGTAAGAAGCATGAGCAAATATGAATTAGCCGTTGTTGTGAATGCGCAGATCGATGACGAAGCAAGAACTGCTGCTGTCGAGAACGTTAAGAGTCTGATTACCAGATTCGGCGGGCAGATCGGCGAAATCACAGAATGGGGCAAGAAAAAGCTGGCTTATGAAATTCAGAAAATGAATGAAGGCTACTATTTCTTTATCCCGTTCGAGGCAGAGGGCTCCGCAATTGCTGAAATTGAGAGCCGTATGCGCATCATGGACAATGTCATTCGATATCTGTGCGTGAAACAGGACGAGGCTTAAGAAAGCGGAGGTTCACGAATGAACAGTGTCGTATTAATGGGACGTTTGACGAGAGACCCTGAGGTCAGATATTCTCAGGGCGAGCAGCCGATGGCGATCGCGCGCTACACGCTGGCGGTCGACCGTCGCCGCAGTCGGAACAACAATGACGAGAACAGCGCGGATTTTATTTCGTGCGTTGCGTTCGGCAGAGCAGGCGAATTTGCCGAGAAGTATTTCCACAAGGGAATCAAGATCTGTGTTTCCGGACGGATTCAGACCGGAAGCTACACCAATAAGGACGGCCAGAAGGTTTACACGACGGAAGTCGTTGTAGAGAACCAGGAGTTCGCGGAGAGCCGGAACGCGGATTCTTCCGCCAGCTACAGCGGAGGATTCGGCGGCGGCTTCGGACAGGGAGCAGAGGCTCCTGCCGCAAGACCGGAAGAGAGACCCGCAGCCGCGATGGACGGATTCATGAATATCCCGGAAGGAATTGACGAAGAGCTGCCGTTTACGTGAAGCAGGAGTCCGGAACCCGGACAGGAGGTCAAAAATGGCTTTTAACAAAACGGATAAAGCGGATGCGCCTTTCAAGAAAAGGGGCGGGTTCCACAGAAAGAAGAAGGTTTGTGTCTTCTGTGGAAAAGATAACAAGATCGATTATAAGGATGCTGCGAAGCTCCACAAGTATGTTTCCGAGAGCGGGAAGATCCTTCCCAGAAGAATCACGGGAACCTGTGCAACGCATCAGAGAGCTCTGACGGTTGCCATCAAGAGAGCCCGCCATCTGGCGATCCTTCCTTACACCGAGAGATAAGCCGGAACACGGCAATCCCTTCTGTAAAGAAAAAGAGAAATTTTTTCAAAGCCCTGCCGCAGATGCGGCGGGGCTTTGTGTCCTGGTGGAAAAAGACGCACGGAAGTAGTATAATATCTTAGTTGTCTGTGCGGATTTTTCCACATGAGAGGAACCTTGCGGATGAAAAAACGCGAAAAGCTGAAAGGGAGAATGGCAAGTTATTTCCAGCTCCCGATCCGACTGGGATTTGTGCTGATCCTGGTAAATATTCTGATCTATTTCCTGAACTGGCCGTCCGGCCTGATTCTGAGCGCCTTTCTGGTGATCTATTTTGCCTTTGCCATCGCAGCCTACCGCTCCAGCAGAAAAGCAGTGCTGCATGAAATGGTCAGTTTTGCGACGGAGTATGGGCAGGTCCAGAAAAAGCTGCTGCGTGAACTGGAAATACCGTATGCCGTGCTGGACGACAACGGACGGATCCTGTGGATGAACGAGGAGTTTGAGCGGGTCGCCCACCGGGACCGCGGCTACAGGAAATCCATCACATCCGTATTTCCTTCCCTGACCAAGGACACGCTCCCGGAGGGAGAAGACCTGGTCCGGATTCAGATTGACTACGAGAACAGCAATTATGAAGTTCAGATGCGCAGGATTCCCATGGACGGTGTGACCGGAGAGTCGGAGATTCTGGGCGGAGAGGAAGCTTCGGATTCGCTGATCTCGATTTATCTGTTTGATGAGACCGCCGTCCAGCTGGCAATCCAGGAGGTGGATGACCAGAGTCTGGTAGTCGGCTTCATCTACATCGACAATTATGAAGAGGCGCTGGAGAGCGTGGAGGACGTCCGCAGATCTCTGCTGATCGCCCTGATCGACCGGCGTGTCAATGTCTATATTGCCTCCTATGACGGAATCTGCACCAAGATCGAAAAGGACAAATATCTGATTATTCTGCGCAAAAAGTCGCTCCGGCAGCTGCAGGAGGCGCATTTTGACCTGCTCTCCGACGTGAAGACGGTCAACATCGGCAACGAGATGGCGATGACCCTCAGCATCGGTATCGGCATGGAGGGACTGAGCTATGCGCAGAATTACGAATTCGCGCGCAACGCCATTGACCTGGCGCTCGGCCGCGGCGGCGATCAGGCGGTCGTCAAGTCAGCCGACAATATCATCTATTACGGCGGAAAGTCCCAGCAGATTGAAAAGAGCACGCGTGTCAAGGCGCGCGTCAAAGCCCAGGCGCTGAAGGAGATCATCGGGTCGAGAGAGACCGTCTTCATTATGGGCCACAAGAGCGGCGACATCGACTGCCTCGGCTCCGCGATCGGCATTTACAGAATCTGTAAGGTGATGAACCGCAGAGCCTACATCGTGATGAATGAGATCACGACCTCGCTGCAGCCGGTCATCACGCTTTTCAGGGACAACGAAGAGTACGAAAAGGATCTGTTCCTCACCAGCACGCAGGCGCTGGAGCGCGTCACGGACAACTCCGCGCTGGTCGTCGTGGACGTGAACAAGCCGAGCCGCACCGAATGTCCGGAGCTTCTGCGGCGCTGCAAATCCATCGTCGTGCTGGATCACCACAGGCAGGGCACGGAGCGGATTGAAAACGCGACGCTCTCCTATGTGGAGGCCTACGCGTCCTCGGCCTGTGAGATGGTCACGGAAATCCTGCAGTACATTGAGGGTGTCAAAATCAGGACCGACGAGGCGGATGCGCTGTACGCGGGCATCGTGGTTGACACAAACAACTTCATGAGCAAAGCCGGTGTGCGCACCTTTGAGGCCGCGGCTTTCCTGCGCAGATGCGGCGCGGATGTGACCAGAGTCCGCAAGCTTTTCCGGGAGGATGCGGACGAATACAAAGCCAAGGCAGATGCGGTCTCCCAGGCGGAGATCTACCGCGGACTGTATGCGATTTCAATCTGTCAGGGACACGATCTGCAGAGTCCGACGATCATCGGCGCGCAGGCTGCCAATGAGCTGCTGAATATCAAGGGCGTCAAGGCCAGCTTCGTGCTGACGGAATATCAGAATCAGATCCATATCAGCGCCCGTTCCATTGATGAGGTCAACGTTCAGCTGATCATGGAGCAGATGGGCGGCGGCGGACATATGAATATTGCCGCCTGTCAGGTGGATGATGCGACGCTTACTGAGGCGCTCGGAATGCTCAAGAGAACCATCGACGAGATGACAGAGGAGGGTGAGATATGAAGGTAATACTGCTTCAGGATGTAAAATCGCTGGGTAAGAAAGGCGAGATTGTCGAGGTGAGCGACGGCTACGCCCGCAATTATGTACTGCCGAAAAAGCTCGGTGTGGAGGCAAACAATAAGAACAAGAATGACCTGAAGCTGCAGAAAGCCAACGAAGAGAAGGTGGCCGCCCAGAAGCTTCAGGACGCGCAGCAGCTGGCGAAGGATCTCGAGCAGGTCCAGATTGTCGTGCGTCTGAAAAAAGGCGAGGGCGACTCTGTCTTCGGTTCCGTCTCCGGCAAGGAAATTGCCGCGGCTGCCAAGGAGCAGCACAATCTGGATCTGGACAAGAAGAAGATCCAGCTGGATGAGCCCATCAAGACCTTTGGCATGCATGAAGTGCCGATCAAACTGCACGCACAGGTAACCGGACGTCTCTATGTGCTGGTAAAGGAGCTGTAAATTGGCGGAAGAAGAAGCGATCAGGCGGATAATGCCCCATAATCTGGAGGCGGAGAGCGCAGTGATCGGCTCAATGCTGATGGATCAGGAAGCGATTCAGGCTGCGGCGGAAATCCTCACAGCGGAGGATTTCTATTCGCGCCAGTACGGCGTGATGTTTGAGACGATCTGCGAGCTGAACCGGGACGGCATGGCTGTGGATCCGGTCACGCTGCAGAACCGCATGCATGAGAAGAATCTGCCCCCCGAGACCTACAGCAACGAAGTGCTCCAGGCGATGGTGGCGCAGGTCACCACGACGGCAAATGTCGAGTCCTATGCGCGGATCGTGGCCGATAAGGCCATGATGCGCCGGCTGGTCCGCGCCGGCGAAGAGATGGCCAATTCCGCCTATGCCGAGCAGGAACCCATCCAGACGCTGCTGGAGAAAGCGGAAAAGCAGGTTTTTGACCTGTCACAGAAGCGGAATGCCTCCGATTTCCTGCCGATCAGCGAAATCGTCGTGCGCGCAATCAATCGCATTTCCGAGGTCTCGAAGGTCAAGGGAAATGTGACCGGAATCGCGTCGGGCTTCCATGATCTGGATCAGATGACAGCCGGCTTCCAGCCCTCCGATCTGATTCTGCTGGCAGCGCGTCCCTCCATGGGCAAAACGGCTTTTGTCCTGAATGTGGCCAGTTATGTGACGCTCAGGCTGGAGAAGAGCCTGGCGATATTCTCTTTGGAAATGTCCAGAGAACAGCTGGTGAATCGTCTTTTTGCCATGGAGTCCCATATTGATTCCAAGAAGATCCGGACCGGCGATCTGTCCGACACGGAGTGGGGCGATCTGATTACCAGCGCGGGTATTATCGGCAAAAGCCGGCTGATCATCGACGATACGCCGGCCATCTCGGTTCCGGAGCTGCGCTCCAGGTGCCGGCGGTACAAAGTGGAATTCGGGCTGGATATGGTCGTGATCGACTATCTGCAGCTGATGTCCGGCAGCAGTTCACGCGGGAATGATTCCAGACAGCAGGAGGTCTCGGAAATTTCCAGATCCCTGAAGGCTCTGGCCAGAGAACTGAAAGTGCCGGTGATTGCACTGTCCCAGCTCTCCCGTGCGGTGGAATCCAGAACAGACAAGCGGCCGATGCTCTCGGATCTGCGTGAATCCGGCGCGATCGAGCAGGATGCGGATATCGTCATGTTCATCTATCGCGATGACTATTATCATCCGGATTCGGACCGCAAGGGCATCGCGGAGATCATCGTCGCAAAACAGAGAAACGGCCCGATCGGAAACACGGAGCTGCGCTGGATACCGGATCTGACCAGATTTGCCAATCTGGAAGGCGCCAGAACCTACTCGGGCGAAGAAGGATAAATAGAAGAGAACAGAAAAACACCGGTCTGCCGTCTGGCAGGCCGGTGCTTTTTTTTCGATTTTGATTCTGATCAGCAGATTATGCCTCGGAGATAGCTCCGACGGGGCACTGAGCTTCGCAAGCACCGCAATCAATGCAGGTATCTGCATCGATCTCGAAGTGAGCATCTCCCTGAGAGATTGCACTTACGGGGCACTGAGCAGCGCAGGATCCACAGCTGATGCAGTCATCACCAATAACACGTGCCATACTGAAATCCTCCTTTCAAATAATAGGTTCTACCTTTTGATCCGACTTCGTTTACCGGACGACGCCGGATTTTATTTTCAGGTCCGGACCGGTTTCCCGGCCCGGACGCAGAAAACATGTTTCCGTGCTTCCGATTTTAGCCCTCGGAAGGAGTGTTGTAAAGAAGATTCAGCTTTTCGAGATAAGCGAAATGATCCTTAGCGTGCTGAGCGGCTTCGCCGAACAGTCTTGCAGCTCTTTCCGGATTCTTCTGCTTCAGGGAAGTATAACGAACTTCTCCTGCCAGGAAGTCATCGTACGGAGCGGTTGCAGCCTTGGAATCCAGCGTGAACTTCTTGTCGCCGCCGGCCGGATTGAACCGGAACATGTTCCAGTAACCGGTGGTAACTGCCAGCTTCTCCTCATCCTGAACCTTGGACATACCCTTGCGGATACCATGGTTGATACAAGGAGCGTAAGCGATGATCAGGGACGGTCCCGGATAAGCCTCAGCCTCGGTGATCGCCTTGATGGTCTGGTTGCGGTCTGCACCCATGGAGATCTGAGCAACATAGACATAGCCGTAGCTCATTGCCATTGCCGCGAGATCCTTCTGGATGGTTTCCTTACCTGCTGCTGCGAACTGAGCGACAGCGCCTTCAGGAGTAGCCTTGGAGGACTGACCGCCGGTGTTCGAATAAACCTCAGTATTGAAGACGAAGACGTTGATGTCCTTGCCGCTGGCCAGGATGTGGTCAACACCGCCGTAGCCGATATCGAATGCCCATCCGTCACCGCCGAATACCCACTGGGACTTCTTCGCGAGATAGTCTTTCTCCTTCAGGATATCCTGAGCAGCTGCGGAACCGTTCTTCTCAAGAGCAGCGACCAGTGCGTCGGTAGCTGCGCCGTTGGTTGCGCCGACAGCAAAGGTGTCAAGCCATACCTGAGCAGCTTCCTTCAGCTCAGCATCCGCATCCTGGGCAATTGCCTCAACCTTGGCCTTCAGGCCGTCGCGGATTGCGTTCTGAGCAAGCAGCATACCATAACCGAACTCTGCGTTGTCCTCGAACAGGGAGTTGCTCCATGCCGGGCCCTTGCCTTCCTTGTTGACGGTGTAAGGCGTGGACGGGGAGGAGTTGCCCCAGATGGAGGAGCATCCGGTTGCGTTCGCGATGTACATATGATCGCCGAAGAGCTGTGTGACGAGCTTCGCATAAGGAGTCTCGCCGCAGCCTGCGCATGCGCCCGAGAACTCAAGCAGCGGCTGCTTGAACTGGGAGCCCTTGACTGTGGTTTCCTTGAACTTGTCGATCACTTCCTGCTTCGGATCGAGTGTTACGGCATAATCGAAGAACGCCTGCTCGTTCGGCTGAGGAAGAGCCTCGTCCAGACGAACCATGTTCAGTGCCTTCTCGCCCTTCATGCCAGGGCAGACATTTGCGCAGCTTCCGCAGCCCGTGCAGTCCATGGAGGAAACACTGATTGCGAAAACATAGCCTTCCATGCCCATCAGCGGAATCGTAACGGTTCCTTCCGGAGCTGCCGCAGCTTCTGCCTCGGTCATAGCGACCGGACGGATTGCAGCGTGAGGACATACATAAGAGCAGAATGTGCACTGGATGCAGTTTGCGGAATTCCATACCGGAACGCTGACTGCGATACCGCGCTTCTCATAAGCAGCCGCACCGGAAGGTGTGGAGCCGTCGGAGTAAACAGCGACTTCGGAAACCTTCAGGGTGTTGCCCTGCTGAGAGTTGACCTTGGACTGAATGTTGTTGACGAAATCAACGACATCCTTGCGGCCGTGATCCGCATGTCCGACTTCAAGACCTTCGTCGGCTGCGCTGCCCCAGGACTCAGGGATCTGAATCTCAACGATGTTCTTCGCGCCTGCGTCGATTGCGGCCCAGTTCTTCTCAACGACATCCTGACCCTTGCGGCCGTATGTCTTCTGAGCAGCTTCCTTCATGAAGCCGATGGCATCCTCTTCCGGAATGATCTTGGCCAGAGTGAAGAATGCGGACTGCAGAATCGTGTTGATTCTGGTCGGGCCCATGCCGGTCTCGATACCGATCTTGACACCGTCGATGGTGTAGAACTTGATCTTGTGGTCATACATGAACTTCTTGACCTGTCCCGGAACGTGCTGCTCGAGCTCTTCCGGTGTCCAGGAGCAGTTCAGCAGGAAGGTGCCGCCGTCGACCAGCTCCTGCACCATGTTGAACTTGCGCATATAAGCCGGGTTGTGGCATGCGACGAAGTTCGCCTGATGAATCAGGTAGGTGGACTTGATCGGCTTCTTGCCGAAGCGGAGGTGAGACATGGTCACACCGCCGGACTTCTTGGAATCATAGTCAAAATATGCCTGCGCATACATGTCGGTGTTGTCGCCGATGATCTTGATGGAGTTCTTGTTCGCGCCGACAGTACCGTCTGCACCCAGACCCCAGAACTTGCAGCAGATCGTGCCTTCGGGTGTTGTGACGATCTCTTCGCCGGTAGGAAGGGAGAGATTGGTCACATCATCGATGATGCCGATGGTGAACTGCTTCTTCTCTTCGTTGTCATAGACAGCGATGATCTGAGCAGGTGTCGTGTCCTTGGAACCAAGTCCGTAGCGGCCGGAGAAGACCGGAACGGTTTCAAACTGTGTTCCCTTGAGGGCTGCGATAACATCGAGTGCCAGAGGCTCGCCGACGGAGCCGGGCTCCTTGGTGCGGTCGAGAACAGAGATCTTCTTAACCGTTGCGGGAATCGCCTCAATCAGTGCCTTTGCGGAGAAAGGACGATACAGGCGGACCTTAATCAGACCGACCTTGCGGCCAAGTCCGTTCAGGTAATCGACTGTCTCTTCAATGGTCTCGTTGACGGAGCCCATTGCGATGATGACCTGATCTGCATCCGGAGCTCCATGGTAGTTGAAGAGCTTGTAGTTGGTGCCGATCTTCTCATTGACCTTGTCCATGTACTTCTGGACAATCGCGGGCATCTCGTCGTAAGCCGGGTTGCAGGACTCTCTGGTCTGGAAGAAGATATCAGGGTTCTGAGCGGAGCCCATCTGACGAGGATGATTCGGATTGTTTGCTCCGGCGCGGAAAGCGTCAACCTTAGACAGATCCATCATGTCCTTCAGATCTTCATAATCCCAGACTTCAATCTTCTGAATTTCGTGAGAAGTACGGAAACCATCGAAGAAGTTGATGAAAGGAAGTTTTCCGTCGACTGCTGCGCAGTAAGCAACGGGTGTCAGATCCATAACTTCCTGCACACTGGAGCCGCACAGCATGGCTGCACCGGCCTGACGGCAGGCGTAAACATCTGAGTGATCGCCGAAAATGTTCAGAGCGTGGGAAGCGACGCAGCGTGCGGACACGTTGAGGACACCCGGGAGACGCTCGCCGGCAACCTTATAGATGTTCGGGATCATCAGCAGAAGTCCCTGGGATGCGGTGAAAGTGGAAGTCATCGCACCGGCGGTCAGAGAACCGTGGAACGCACCTGCTGCACCGGCTTCCGACTGCATCTCGGTTACCTGTACGGTCTGTCCGAAGATGTTCTTTCTTCCGGCTGTGGCCCATTCATCAACATGCTCGGGCATGACTGACGAAGGGGTGATGGGGTAGATGGTAGCGACTTCGGTATACGCATATGCTACGTGCGCGGCCGCTTCGTTACCATCCATGGTTAACATTTTTCTAGCCATTTTCATTCCTCCTGTGAATATTTGATGCTACAGACCTACCATTTGCCCATAGCTAGACAATCATAAAAATATAGTAGCATTCAGGAGGTCAAAAAGCAACGGAAAATGCGGATTGTATGGTCAGAAAAACACAACAAAATCAAGGGTTTCCCGCGCAGACAGCCGCAGGCTCAGGAGGAGATTCCGGAGAGGACATTCAGAGCGTTTTCCGCGATGACGACAGGATAGTGCTCCGTAAGAGACTGCTCCCGGCCGTAGGAAAACATGGACGGCGTGCCGTACTCGGAGAGTGCGGCAAGAACGGACTGCATTGCCATTGTCTCCTCGCGGGAGGATGTGACAAGCAGCAGGTAGTAGAGATCCTTTTCCGGATCCCTGAAGAGACTGCTCTGCCCGGAAAAGCGCCCGCCGATGCGCGCCGCGGCACTGAGCAGATCACTGAAGCGGTCAAAGACATAAAGACGGTGCGTCATCGCATAGGTATGCATCCGCTCCGCGTAGCTGCTGCGGGCATTCCCTTCTCCCGCAGGGGCCTGGTTCTTTCCCTCCTGCTCCGCTTCCAGATGCTTCGCCGCAGCCAGCTGCAGCGAGTCCGCGAAGGTATCCCGCAGACTGTTCAGGAGCTGCTCGAAGGGCGAACTCTCTCCGGATTCCGGATAAGCGCTCTTCTGAACGGAAGGGGCAAAGCTGGAAAAGCGGGTATCCAGCTCTTCGGGATTCTCGACCTTGGTCACGATCAGCGCGATGCTGTCCGAGCTGAGCGGAACCGCTTCAATCATAAGAGGAAAGTTCTCGGCATCAAAACCATACAGGGTCGAGGCCTGCTGCATCATATCGCGGAACAGACGCTTGGCCTTCTCGGTGCCGTATGCAAGTTCGCTGAGCTTGAGCTGGCGGGCCGCAAGGTCCTCGCCGGTCAGAATGCAGCGAATCTGGTTTTCACTCAGACGCTCTATTTTCATGCCGTTTTCCTCCTTAATTTATTTGTTTCTAACTGTATTTTTGCAGTCTGTGAGGCCTTCGTCAATAGATTTTCGGGATTGTTTCGAAAAGTTTTAGAAAATTTTAGTTTTCGCAGAATGCACAGTTCGGGACGGATTTTTTTGTACAAGATCACGAAGAGCTCAGTCGGTTTATCCAAAAGCCGGACACCTTGGATATAAGTAATGGAGAAAATGAATTAAATAGATAAAAACACATTGAAACAGCGAATTCCCGCCGCTATAATTGGTTTCACGGCCGGGAAATCCACGGTATCGGGAAAGGAGGGAGATCGGCAGTTTACAGATCCCGTTTTTATATAACCGGCATTGCAGGAAGCAGCACAACAGTCTTCCGGATCAATGCGATAACCAGGCATCATGTTCGGAATTTCCCGTTTTATTTTCATCAGGATTCAATCGATACTCCGCTTTCCGAAAACAGCCTTCAAGGATATCGATTCTGAAAAGTAGTCAGGCAGCTCCGTTCAGTGACGAAACGATAAATCCATTTCTGGTTAAGAAGGGAAAATGAGAAGTTGATATTCTGCAGCACATTGCAGAAGAGATACTCTCCCGCCGTGCGGGCAAGGATCGGGATGAAAGAGGGCACCGGGGTGATCAGCTCTCCTCGGTCTGTGGCCGTCAAGTCATCCGGCCCGGTTAAGTCGATCGGGCCGCGCCTAAATCCAATTTAGCACACAAACCCCCGGAAATCTTAAAACAGACAGCGCCGGACTTAAGGCACGCATGCGGCGAAGCGCCGCGCGCAATCACGAACTGACCACAAAAGGTTCCCCCACTGCGCAGCCTCCTTAAGCCCGGCGCCGTCTTTTGCTGTTTTTGCCCGACAGCCCGGCATATGATATACTGATTGTTTGAACAGTTAAAGAACTCCCATGAACGGAAGGAGCAAGATTTTATGAAACGTTCTCGTCGCCGCCGCGCCGCCAGGATACTTCCGGCACTCATTATCATTCTGCTGATTGTCATCCTGGGAGGCATATTCGGGGCAAAGCTCTATTTTGAAAAATATTCCTATTCCAAAGAAACCATCGACAGTGCGGAATATTTCGGCATTTACAACGCGGACGAAGTCGGAATCATGCACGGCGACCAGATGCTGGATGTCCGGGCGAAGCTGATTGACGGCGCCTGCTATCTGGATCTGGATACGGTGCGCAGTCTCCTGAACGGGCGCTTTTATGTCGGAAAGAGCACAATGGACGCGCCGGAGCAGGATCTGCTTTTATATGCGCTGCCGGAGGATCTGGTCCGCTCCGTGATCGGCACGAAGGAGTGGAGCACGGAGGCGGGCGGCACGGTCACCGAGAGCTTCGCGCCGGCAGTCCGGGTTGACGACACGGTGTATCTGTCTCTGGATTTTGTCCGCAATTACGCGAATTTCTCTTACACCCTTTACACAGATCCGAACCGGATTCAGTTAAACACCGAGTGGCCCGAGGTGGAGACAGCCGAGGTGCTGAAGGATACGCAGGTGCGGATCACGGGCGGCATCAAGAGCGAAATCCTGCGGGAGATCTCCGCCGGCGAAAAAGTGACCATTCTGGAACGGATGGAAACCTGGAGCAAGGTGAAGACGCAGGACTGCTATATCGGTTATATCGAAAACAAGCGTCTGTCGGAGTCCTCCTACAGCCAGCCGGAAGCGGCGACCGGCTACACAGAGCCGTATTTTGCCACGAAAAGGCTGGACGGAAAGGTGAACATGGCGTTCCACAATGTGGCCGGCGCGGCGGGCAACGATACCATTTATGAATATCTGGCGCCGACAAAAGCAGTCAACGTCGTGGCGCCTACCTGGTTCTGGATCTCGGATGACCAGGGCAATATGACGAGTTTTGCGACGCAGGATTACGTGGATTATCTGCACGGACAGGGCATCCAGGTGTGGGCTGTCGTGGATAATTTCAACACGCCGGGTGTCTCCCGCAGTCAGTTCCTGATGTCCTTCGACAGAAGAAGCCATGTGATCAGCCAGCTGATGGAGCAGGTGAAGACCTACGGAATTGACGGAATCAATGTGGACTTTGAGCAGATTGATTCCGCATACGGGCAGGAATATATCGAGTTTATCCGGGAGCTGTCGATCAAGTGCCGGCAGAGCGGCGTGATTCTTTCGGTGGACAATTATGTCCCCTATGAATTCAATGAGCATTACAATCTTCCGGAGCAGGGTACTTTCGCGGATTATGTCGTGATCATGGGCTATGACGAGCACTATGAGGGCAGTCCGGAGGCCGGCTCGGTCGCGTCGATTTCCTATGTGAGCTACGGCATTCAGAAAGCGCTGGAGAGTATTCCGGCCGAGAAGCTGATGAACGCGGTTCCGTTTTATGTAAGACTCTGGTCCACGACCTCCGCGGGCGTGACTTCGCAGGCGGTCGGAATGGCTGACGCGCAGACCTATATCACGAATCATGCGATGGAAGTGCGGTGGGATGACGCCTGCGGCCAGTACTATGCTTCACACATCACGGACACGGAGCGGCTGGAGGTCTGGCTGGAGGACGCGCAGTCGATCGAAACGAAGCTGTCGGTCATGGATGTCAATCATCTGGCCGGCGTCGCGTCCTGGCGCCTGGGCTTTGAGACCCCCGATATCTGGGATGTAATCGAAAATTATATGAAGCGGTAAGCCGGGAGACGGGCTGTACAGATGGACTGATAAGATGAAGACTGAATATATCGAGCTGGATGAGAACCGGATCGACCCGGATGTGATCCGGCGCGCCGGCGCAGTCCTGAGGGAGGGCGGCCTCGTCGCTTTTCCGACGGAGACCGTTTACGGACTGGGCGGAGACGCGCTGAATCCGGAATCTTCCAGAAAAATTTACGCGGCCAAGGGCAGACCGCAGGACAACCCGCTGATTGTGCATATCTGCAGGATGGAGGATCTTGCGCCGATCACGGAAGAGATTCCGGAGGAGGGCTATGCGCTGGCAGAGGCGTTCTGGCCCGGCCCGCTGACCATGATTTTTAATAAGAGCATTCTCGTGCCGAAGGAAACGACCGGCGGTCTTTCCACGGTGGCGGTGCGGTTTCCGTCCAACAGGATCGCGGCGGAGCTGATCCGGGCAGCAGGCGGATATATCGCCGCGCCCAGCGCCAACGCTTCCGGGCGGCCGAGTCCGACACTGGGCAGGCACTGTCTGGAGGATCTGGATGGAAAAGTCGAGATGATTCTGGACGGGGGGCCGGTCGGCATCGGCCTGGAATCCACGATTATCGATCTGACTTCAGAGGTTCCCACCATTCTTCGCCCCGGCTATGTGACGCAGGAGATGCTGGAGCAGGTGCTGGGCAGCGTGGAGATCGACCGGACGATTCTCGGGGAGGACAGCAGCCTGCCGCCGAAGGCCCCGGGCATGAAATACCGGCATTATGCGCCCCGCGGAGAACTGGTGATTGTCGAAGGCGACGCGGAGCGGGTCATCGAATATATCAACGGCGCCTGCAGGGAGTATGCCGGCAGGGGCTGCAGAACCGGCGTCATCTGCACGGATGAAACGGCTTCGCGCTACCGGGCCGACCTGGTGCGCAGCGCCGGCAGCAGAAGCGACGAGGAGAGTGTCGCCAGATGCCTCTTCCGGATTCTGCGCGAGTTTGACGAAGAAGGGGCACAGTTTATGTTCTCGGAGAGCTTTGACCGCGCCGGCCTCGGACAGGCGGTGATGAACCGTCTGATGAAAGCGGCGGGGCACCGGGTAGTGAAGGTATAAGCAAAAGGAGGGGAAAAATGATTGCACTGGGATCGGATCACGGCGGATACGAACTGAAACAGGAAGTGATTCATTATCTGGAGGAGAAAGGGATCGAGTACAGGGATTTCGGCTGCAGCAGTACGGAGTCCTGTGACTATCCGGAGTACGGCGCGGCTGCCGCGAGAGCGGTCGCCTCGGGAGAGTGCGAAAAGGGCATCGTGATCTGCACCACCGGTATCGGTATCAGCATCGCCGCCAACAAGATCAAAGGCATCCGCTGCGGTCTGTGCAGCAATGTGACGGCAGCCCGGCTGACCAGACTTCACAATGACGCGAATATGCTGGCCATGGGCGCCGGCCTGATCGGACGCAACGCCGCGCTGGATATTGTGGAGACGTTCCTGACGACGGAATTTTCCGGCGAGGGGAAGCATGTCAGAAGAATTGCCGGCATCGCGGATATTGAGAAAGATCGGTAAAACAGGTAATATAATACGGAGAAAAAACCGGAGCCGCATCCTCTGCGGAATACGGCGCTTAAGTTAAAATTTTCAGGAGGTATTGTCATGGCTAAAGTTATTGTTATGGATCATCCGCTGATTCAGCACAAGATCGGTTTCATCCGCAATAAGACGACCGGAACGAAGACCTTCCGTGAAACTGTCAGTGAAATCGCCATGCTGATCTGCTATGAGGCGACAAGAGACCTGCAGCTTTCGGATGTGGAGATCGAGACCCCTGTTGCACCCGCGGTTGTCAAGCAGCTCAAGGGCAAAAAGCTTGCGATCGTCCCGATCCTGCGCGCCGGCCTCGGAATGGTGGACGGCATGCTGACCCTGATTCCGGCCGCCAAGGTCGGACACATCGGACTGTACCGCGATCCGGAAACCTTAAAGCCTGTGGAATACTTCTGTAAACTGCCCGCAGACGTCTCCCAGCGCGAGATCTTCGTCGTGGACCCGATGCTGGCAACGGGCGGATCTTCCATCGCCGCCATTGATATGCTGAAGCAGCACGGCTGCAGACATATCCACTTCCTCTGCATCATCGCGGCACCGGAAGGCGTAAAGGCCTTTACGGAAGCACACCCGGATGTGGATCTCTACATCGGCGCACTGGATGATCACCTGAATGATCACGGCTATATCGTTCCCGGTCTGGGCGATGCGGGAGACCGTATTTTCGGAACAAAATAAACGGGGTCAGAGTGTATCGGAACATGACTTAAGTACCTGCGGAAAGGAGCAGCCATGTCGTCCAAAAGAACAGACTATATCTCCTGGGAAGAATATTTTATGGGTGTCGCGAAGCTGGCGGGAATGCGCTCGAAGGACCCGAACACCCAGGTGGGTTCCTGCATCGTGCGGGATCACAAAATCCTTTCGATGGGCTATAACGGACTGCCGACAGGCTGCTCTGATGACGCTTTTCCCTGGGACCGCGAGGGCACACCTCTGATGACAAAATATCCTTTTGTCACACACAGTGAGCTGAACGCGATTCTCAACTACAGGGGCGGGAGCCTGGAGGGCGCCACGGTCTATGTGACGCTGTTTCCCTGCAACGAATGTGCCAAGGCCATTATTCAGTCGGGTATCCGCAGAATTGTCTATGAAAGCGACAAATATGCGGATTCGGACTCCACAATTGCAAGCAAGAAGATGTTTGACTCGGCCGGGGTTGAATATGTACAGTATCAGCCCAGCGGCCGGGAAGTTTCGTTTACGCTCTGAAGCATTCCCGCGGTTATCTGAATGAGGGAATTATCTGTAAAGATTAAAAAAAGAATTCTGATTGCAGCGCTGGCTGCGGCAGCAGCGATATCAACGATATCGCTGCCTGTTTATGCGTCCAAAGAAACAGAGGAAGCAATTCAGAAGGCAAAGGAAGAGAAGCAGCTGATCGAAGACGCCGCCGAGAACAATCAGGGCGCAATCGACTCCATGGAGAGCACCAGAGGAGATCTGCAGACCCAGCTGGGGAACCTGAACTCCGAGCTGAGTGCGATCGGAGAAAACCTGGAATCGCTGGAACAGCAGATTCAGGACAAGAAGGAAGAGATTGCCCGCACGGAGGAAGAACTGGACGCAGCCATCGAGCGCCAGGAGCAGCAGTACCAGGGCATGAAGAAGCGCATTCAGTTCCTGTACGAGCGGGGACAGACCGTTTACCTGGAATTGTTTCTGAAGTCAAAATCTCTCTCTTCCTACTTAAACCGCTCCCAGTACGTTGAGCAGCTCTCCGCCTATGACCGGCAGACGCTTGAAAACTATATCGCGCTGAAGGAAGAGGTCGAGGCGAAGAAGGCGCAGCTGGAACAGGAAAAGGAAGAACTCGACGCGCTGCAGGCACAGGCGCAGGAAGAACACGGCCGGGTCAGCGGGCTGGTGAGCAGTACAGCCGGCAGCATTGCGCTTTACTCGGATCAGATCAGTGCCGCCGAGGCGGTCGCCGAAGATCTGAAAAACCAGCTGGATGCCAAGAACAGCGAGCTGAAGGCACTGGAGGAAAAGCTGGCCGAGGAGCGGCGCCTGGAGGCGCTCTCCAGACAGTCTGTCTGGCGCAATATCAGCGACGTGGTCTTCACGGAGGATGACCGGTATCTGCTGGCGAATCTGATCTACTGTGAGGCGGGCAACCAGCCTTATGAAGGTCAGGTCGCGGTGGGCGCGGTCGTGATCAACCGGGTTCTGTCCGGCGCTTTTCCGTCCACAATCCCGGGCGTCATTTATCAGCACAACCAGTTTGAACCGGCCATGACCGGAAGACTGGCGCTGGCTCTTTCCAGAAATGACGCGACGCCGGCGTGTTATGCCGCGGCGGATGCGGCCATGGCCGGCCAGACAACCGTGTCGGACTGCATCTTTTTCCGCACACCGATTCCGCAGGTCACACCCCGATATGTGATCGGCGGACATATCTTCTATTAATATTTCGAAAACGTTTTTGGCTTAAGTTGACGCACCCGCGTCACGCAAGTTAAAATATCTGAAGTTATGGTTTGCTGTTTTGCTTAGCAGTGACAGGTGGAGAACAGAATATGGCAAAAGAAATCGTTGACAGAATCCGCAGCGGGGAAATCGCCGCGGAACAGATGGTCAGAGATGCGCAGCAGAAGGCGCAGGAGATCATCAAAAAGGCAGAGGAAGAGGCTCAGCAGCTGAGAATCCGTGACAATGAAGAAACTCAGGAGCTGCGCCGGGATGCCATGAAGGAGCTGAGCGAGAAATCCGAGAAGGAGCTTCTTACGGCTGCGGAGTCTGCAGGCAGGGAGATCGAAGAACTGACGCAGGCGGCCAGAGCCAGAATGCCGGAAGCGGTAGAAGCGGTTCTTTCCATGCTGGCGGAATAGGAGGCTTTGGATGGCAGTAGTACCGATGAAGCGGGTTACGATCGCCGCGCTGAGAAAAGACCGGAAGAAAATCATGGAATTTCTTCAGCGGCGGGGTGTGATCGAGCTTCAGAACAACATACCGGAGGACGAGGTTTTCCGGAAATATGACATGTCCGCCGGAAGGCAGACATTTCTGCGCAACCGGGGCAGAGCGGAACAGGCACTGAATGTGCTGAATACGCATGCGCCCGAGGAGAAAGGCCTGCTCTCAGGCCTGGAAGGCAGAAAGACCATCACGTTGGAAGAATATGAGAAGGGCATTACCGAGCGGAACGCGACGCAGGAACTCTGCAGCCGGATTCTGGATCTGGACAAGGAGTACGCTGAGCAGTCCGCGAAGATCCCCCGGGAGGAACTGGAGCTCACGGCACTCGAGCCGTGGATGTCTTTTGATCTTCCCTTAAGCTTTTCCGGCACCCGGACCACCAGTGCATTCACGGGAACACTTCCCGGACAGCAGACGCAGGAGTCGATTGAACTGCAGTTTGCTGAACTGGAGCCGGATCTGAAAAAGGATATCACCATTCTCTCTTCCTCTCCGGAACAGACCTGCATTTTTGCCGTCTGTGAGAAAGAGGACAGCGCCCGCATGAAGGACGCGCTGCGCCGCATGAATTTTGCCGCGGCTCCGCTCTCCTCTCAGGTGCCTGCCGAGGAGAAGAAGTCTCTGGAGAAGTCAATCGAGGAAGCGAAGAAACGCAAAGAGAAGCTGCATGAGCAGATCTGCGAGCTTGCCCCCAGACGTGAGAAAATCGAGTTCCTGATTGATTATCTGACAATGCGGGCTGACAAATATGAGATGATCGGCACACTCTCCCAGTCCAGCAGAGTCTTTTTTGTGGAGGGCTATGTGCCCGCGCGTTCTTGTGAACAGCTGGAAAAGGATCTGGTCAGCCGCTTCGACATGGTCTTTGAGGCGGAGGACCCCGCCGCGGATGAGGATGTGCCTGTTCTGATGCGGAACAACGGCTATTCTTCGCCGCTGGAACCGGTGATTGAGAGCTATTCACTGCCCGGCAAAGGGGAGTTCGACCCGTCCTTCCTGACATCGCTGTTCTATTATGCCATGTTCGGCCTGATGCTCTCGGATGCCGCTTACGGCATTCTGATGGCCGGCGCCTGCGCTTTTGTGCTCATTAAATTCAAGAATATGGAAGCAGGCACGCGGAAATCCATGAAGCTCTTCCTGTACTGCGGAATTGCGACAATCATCAGCGGATTTCTGTTCGGGTCCTTCTTCGGAGACGCTCCGCATGTGATCGGTGAGACCTTCCTCGGAAAACCGGATGCCGGCCTGAAGGCGCTCTGGTTTGAGCCGATCAACGACCCGATCCGCATGCTGTCGTTCTGCTTCCTGGTCGGTCTCATCCATCTTTTTACCGGCCTGGGCGCCAAACTGTATGTCTACATTAAGAACGGTCAGATACTCGACGGAATCTACGATGTCGTCTTCTGGTTCATGCTCGTCGGCGGAGCAGTGTTCTACCTGCTGAGCATGGAGATGATCACCAATATGCTCCGGCTGAACTTCATCATGCCGGCTGCAGTCGGAAAGGCTGCCGCTGTCATCGCGATCATCGGCGCCGTGGGCATCGTTTTCACCGGCGGAAGAGAATCCCGCAACTGGGGCAAGCGGATTGCCAAAGGCCTGTACGCTGTCTACGGCGTGACCGGCTATCTCTCGGATCTGCTTTCCTATTCCAGACTCCTTGCACTGGGACTGGCGACCAGCGTTATCTCTTCCCTGTTCAATAAGATGGGCAGCATGTTCGGCGGCGGCTTCTTCGGGGCGATCATGTTTGTGATTGTTTTCCTGATCGGCCATGCGCTCAACATTGCCATTAATGCCCTGGGTGCATATGTCCACACGAACCGACTTCAGTACGTCGAGTTCTTTGGAAAATTTTATGAAGGCGGCGGCAGAAAATTCCGCCCTTATCAGGCAACTACTAAGTATTTTAAATTTAAGGAGGATATCTAATCATGGCTAACTTGGGTTTTGTGTTCGCACTGATCGGTGCAGCGGCAGCGGCGCTTTTTGCAGGCATGGGAAGCTCCATCGGTGTCGGCCGCGCAGGTCAGGCGGCGGCAGGGGTTGTCGCCGAGGATGGATCACAGTTCAGTAAGGTGCTGATTCTTCAGCTGCTGCCCGGTACGCAGGGTATTTACGGACTGCTGATCGCTTTCATCACCATGTCCCAGATCGGTGTTCTGGGCGGAAGCGCGGATATGTCCCTGGCGAAGGGCCTTGCTTATTTCGCGGCCTGCCTTCCGATCGCTTTTGTCGGCCTTGTCTCCGGTATGGCACAGGGAAATGCTTCTGTCGCCGCAATCGGTCTGGTCGCAAAGGATCCGAGCCAGTTCGGTAAGGCAATGATCTTCCCGGCCATGGTCGAGACCTATGCGATCCTGGCTCTTCTGGTATCCATTCTGGCTATTTTCGCAATCCCCGGACTGACCATCTGATCGGCGGGAGAAACAGACTGTGACAGGAAGCAGCTGAGGTATTTGTATGAGCAATGGGTTAGACAAAATCTTAGAAGATATCCGACTGGAAGCGGAGAAGAGCGCCGGAGATATCGTTGCAAAGGCGCAGCGCGAAGCGGACCGGATTGTCGAAACAGCCCGGAAAGAGTCGGAGGCGAGCAGGAATAAGGTCCGCCAGGAGGTGGACGCCGCCGCGCAGGATGCGCAGGTCCGCTCAAAGTCTTCCGCCGCCCTGGCAGTGCGCCAGAAGATTCTGGCTGCCAGACAGGAGCTGATCGGAGAAGTGCTGGACAAAGCACTTGAGAAGGCGAGAACGCTGCCGGACGAGGAGTATTTTGCCCTTCTTTCCGGAATGGCTGTGAAGGCCGCACATACCGGAAAGGGACGCATGGTCCTGAGCGAAAAGGACATGAAGAGACTTCCGGCCGGCTTTGAGGCATCTCTTCAGAAAGCACTCCCCGCGGGATGTACGCTGACGGTTGATGCGGATCCGGAGCGCGCCGGACAGATCCGGGACGGATTCCTGCTGATTTACGACGGCATCGAAGAGAACTGTTCCTTTGAGGCCGTGCTTGCTTCCAGACAGGAAGCGGTACAGGACAGGATTCGGGAAATTATTTTCAGTTAAAGGAAAGGGGCAGATATGTCCAACCAGTATATATTTGCCGTCGCCCGGATCCGGAAAAAAGAGCTTGAGCTGCTGAACAGAGAGTTCATGGAGCAGCTTCTTGCCGCGCCCGGTGAGGAGGCGTGCCTGCAGCTTCTGAACGAGAAGGGCTACGGGACCGCCGGCCAGACGGCGAATGAATTATTTGAAGAGGAAGAGCGCAAAACCTGGCAGCTGGTCGGGGAACTGGTTCCGGATGTGAAGGTCTTCGATGTGCTCCGTCTTCAGAATGAGTATCACAATCTGAAGGCCGCCATCAAGGAAACCTGCACGGCCGGAACGCATCCCGGCATCTACCTGAACGGATCGATTGCACCGGAGCAGCTGGAAAAAATCCTTCTGGAGCGCGATTTCAGAAAACTGCCCGATCCGATGCAGGAGCCTGCCGCACGTGCACTCGATGTGCTGCTGACACTGCGTGACGGACAGATGTGCGACTGTATTATCGACCGCGCCGCGCTGGATCAGATCCGGGAGACGGCCCTGGCTTCCGACGGCGAGATCCTCCCGCTGTACGGAGAACTGACCGTGGCCGCCGCGGACATCAAGATTGCTGTCCGGAGCGCCAAGACCGGCAAAGGCGCTGACTTCATGAAGCAGGCGATGGCGCAGTGCCGCACACTGGATCTGCGGCGTCTTTCCCAGGCGGCCGCCGCCGGCCTGGAGGAAGTGATTTCTTATCTGAAGACGACCGGGTACGCGGACTGTGCCGAGGAAATCCGCAAGTCGACCGCTGCGCTGGAGTGCTGGTGCGACAACCTGCTGATCCGCAGCATCCGGCCGCAGCTGCGCAATTCCTTCGGAATCGACCCGCTGGCAGCCTATATTCTGGCGCGCAGAATCGAGAGCAGGTCACTGCGCATGATTCTGACCGGAAAGCGGAACGGCTTTGACGAAGAGGAAATCAGAGGAAGGATCAGAGAGACCTATGTATAAGATAGCAGTCATGGGAGATTGGGACAGTATCTACGGATTCGGCGCCCTTGGTCTCGATACCTTCCGTATTGAGGAAGGGCAGACAGAGGAAGCGATCCGGGTGATGCGATCGCTGGCGGAGCAGAATTATGCGATCATCTATATCACCGAAGCTCTGGCCGCGAAGATTCCGGCTGAGGTCGACCGGTACAGGACGATGGCAAAACCTGCCGTCATTCTGATCCCCGGCATCTCCGGGAATACGGGAGAAGGCGTCCTGGCAGTCCGCAAGTCGGTTGAGCAGGCTGTCGGATCGGATATTATCTTCAATAAATAAACCGGACCGGGAGAGGATGACCCGGCCGCGCACAAACATAAAGGAGCAGGATACATGAGCAAAGGGACAATCAAGAAAATAGCCGGACCGCTTGTTATAGCGACGGGAATGCGCGATGCGAACATGTTTGACGTTGTCCGTGTCGGCGAGCGTCGGCTGATCGGTGAAATCATTGAGATTCACGATGATCAGGCTTCGATTCAGGTTTATGAGGAAACCTCGGGCCTTGCCCCCGGCGCCCCGGTGGAATCCACGGGCGTGCCGATGAGTGTCGAGCTCGGCCCCGGCCTGATCAGCAGCATTTATGACGGAATCCAGAGACCGCTGGACGGCATTATGAGAGTGACCGGCAGCAACCAGCTGCAGCGCGGCGTCGAAGTTCCTTCCCTTCCCCGCGACAAGGTCTGGCATTTTGTCCCGTCCGTTGAAGCGGGCGCGAAGGTGACCGGCGGCGATATCCTCGGAGAAGTGAGGGAATCGCAGATTGTCACCCATAAGATCATGGTCTCGCCGCTGCTCTCCGGAACGATCTCGGAGATTCGCGAGGGTGATTTCACCGTGACGGATCAGATCGGAACACTGGTCACGGAGAGCGGAAAGGAAGAGCCGCTGACACTGATGCAGCGCTGGCCTGTCCGAAGCGGCCGCCCTTACAGCCAGAAGCTTCCGCCGAAGATGCCGCTGGTGTCCGGCCAGAGAGTTATTGACACGCTCTTCCCGATTGCGAAAGGCGGCGTCGCCGCGGTTCCCGGACCCTTCGGATCCGGCAAGACCGTCGTGCAGCACCAGCTCGCAAAGTGGGCGGACGCGGATATCGTCGTCTATATCGGCTGCGGTGAGCGCGGCAACGAGATGACGGACGTTCTGAATGAGTTCCCGGAACTGAAGGATCCCAAGACCGGATTCTCCCTGATGGAGCGGACGGTTCTGATTGCGAATACATCCGATATGCCGGTTGCGGCCCGTGAAGCTTCGATCTACACCGGCATCACCATTGCCGAGTATTTCCGGGACATGGGCTATTCCGTCGCGCTGATGGCTGACTCCACTTCCCGGTGGGCCGAGGCGCTCCGCGAGATGTCCGGCCGTCTGGAGGAAATGCCCGGTGAAGAAGGTTATCCCGCTTACCTTGGTTCGAGACTTGCACAGTTCTATGAGCGCGCGGGCCGTGTGGTGACACTCGGAAGCGAAGGACGCGAGGGCGCCCTCTCCGTCATCGGAGCAGTTTCCCCTGCCGGCGGCGATATTTCCGAGCCGGTCACACAGGCAACACTCCGAATCGTCAAGGTTTTCTGGCGCCTGGATGCGAATCTGGCATACACCAGACACTTCCCCGCGATCAACTGGCTCTCCAGTTATTCGCTGTATCTGGATTCCATGGAAGACTGGTTCAATGAATCCGTCGATGCGGACTGGATGCGGCTGCGCGGACAGATGACAAGACTTCTCTCCGTGGAATCAAGTCTGAACGAAATGGTTCAGCTGGTCGGTATGGACGCACTTTCCGCACCGGACCGTCTGACAATGGAGACGGCACGCTCAATCCGTGAGGACTTCCTGCATCAGGACGCATTCCACGAGATTGATACTTATACATCACTGCATAAGCAGTTCCTGATGATGAAGCTGATCCTGAGCTTCGACGATGTTTCCAGAAAGGCGCTGCAGGAAGGCGCCGATATCTCGAAGCTGGTCGCAATGCCGGTCAGAGAGCGGATCGGCCGTTTCAAATACACCAGAGAGGATGAGCTGGATACAGAGTACGCCAAGATCGCTGATCAGCTTGAAAAAGAGGCAGCGCAGGCCATATCGGATAAGGAGGAGTTCTAATGCCGAAGGAATACAGAACCATACAGGAAGTCGCCGGCCCCCTGATGCTCGTCAGGGATGTGGAAAATGTCGCATACGATGAGCTGGGAGAAATCGAGCTGGCGAACGGCGAAATCCGCAGATGCAAGGTACTTGAAATTGACGGCGGCAACGCGCTGGTCCAGCTGTATGAGGCCTCCACCGGCATCAACCTGGAGAGCAGCAAGGTCCGTTTCCTGGGAAGAAGCATGGAGCTGGGCGTATCCGAGGATATGCTCTCACGTGTCTTCGACGGACTGGGCCGTCCGATTGACGGCGGTCCGGACATTCTTCCGGACGAGCGCCGCGACATCAACGGACTGCCGATGAACCCGGCGGCGAGAGCCTATCCGGAAGAGTTCATCCAGACCGGCGTCTCCGCCATTGACGGACTGAACACACTGGTCCGCGGACAGAAGCTTCCGATCTTCTCCGCTTCCGGTCTGCCGCACGCAAACCTTGCGGCGCAGATCGCGAGACAGGCCCGCGTGGTCGGCACACAGGAACCGTTTGCGGTTGTTTTTGCCGCGATGGGCATTACTTTCGAGGAGTCCAACTTCTTCATTGAATCCTTCAAGGAGACGGGCGCCATCGACCGTGCCGTTCTGTTCATGAACCTGGCCAATAACCCGGCTGTCGAGCGTATCGCGACGCCCCGTATGGCCCTGACCGCCGCCGAGTATCTCGCTTTCGAGAAGGACATGCACGTCCTGGTTATCCTGACCGATATCACCAACTACGCGGACTCGCTCCGTGAGGTCTCCGCAGCCCGCAAGGAAGTTCCGGGCCGCCGCGGTTATCCCGGCTACATGTATACGGACCTGGCCAGCCTGTACGAACGCGCAGGACGTCAGAAGGGCAAGAAGGGATCCATCACCATGATCCCGATCCTGACCATGCCGGAAGATGACAAGACCCATCCGATCCCGGACCTGACCGGTTATATCACCGAGGGCCAGATCATGCTGAGCCGTGAGCTGTACCAGAAGGGCATCCAGCCGCCGATCGACGTTCTTCCGTCTCTGTCCCGTCTGAAGGATAAGGGAATCGGTGAGGGCAAGACCCGCGCGGACCACGCCAACACCATGAACCAGCTCTTCGCCGCCTATGCCCGCGGCAAAGACGCGAAGGAGCTGATGGTCATCCTGGGCGAAGCTGCTCTGACCGATATCGACAAGCTCTACGCCAAATTTGCGGACGAGTTTGAGAAGGAATACGTCAATCAGGGCTACCGGACCAACCGCACGATCGAGGAAACCCTTGAGATCGGCTGGAAGCTGCTCCGGATCCTTCCCAGAACCGAGCTGAAGCGTATCAAGGATGAGTTCCTGGATCAGTATTACAACGCGTAACACCGTGCATTAACGAGGAGAAATTCATGGCAGCAACCAATGTAAATCCGACCCGGATGGAGCTGACCAGGCTGAAAAACAAACTGGTCACGGCCCGGCGGGGACATAAGCTGTTAAAGGACAAGCGGGATGAGCTGATGCGTCAGTTCCTTCTGCTGGTCCGCGAAAACATGGAACTCCGCACCCGGGTGGAAGAGGAAATCCGTGAGGCCAACAAGCGCTTCGCCATTGCAAAATCCGGCATGTCCGAGGCGGAGGTCCGCGTCGCGTTCATGAACCCGAAGCAGGAAATCCAGCTGGAAATGGACACCAGAAATGTCATGAGTGTCGATGTACCGGTCTATTCCTATCAGACCCGGACATCGGACGAGAATGATGTTTATTCCTACGGCTACGCTTTTACATCCGGTGACCTGGATGACGGCGTGGAGCATCTGGCAGCTGTTCTGCCGGATCTCTTAAAGCTTGCGGAGAGCGAGAAGTCCTGCCAGCTGATGGCGGCGGAAATCGAGAAGACCAGACGCCGTGTCAATGCGCTGGAGCACGTTCTGATTCCGGACATGGAGGAGAGCATCAAGTTTATCACCATGAAGCTGGACGAGAATGAGCGAAGCTCCCAGATCCGCCTGATGAAGGTCAAGGACATGATGCTGGAGAACGCGCATCATTACAAGGAAAGAATGGAATCAGGAACCTGATTAAATGCGGAATACTGTTTTTCGATTATTATTCGGGGTCATCGTCTTTTTTCTGACCGTGATCGGACTCGAAGCCTTTGGACAACAGGGCGGGTCTGACACGACACGGGAAATGGCGATGGCCTCGCTTCCCGTCATCAGCATTCAGGCGGGAAAGAGAGAGATGAATGAGCTGCACGGATACTGCAGTGAGCGGGACCTCGCATTTATAAGACCGCCGCTGACACCGGTCGGGGAGGACCGCGGCGTGCATTTCCTCGTTCATGCCTACGGGACGCCTGTCAGCAGTGCCTCCTTCGAAGTGCGCGCACTTTCCGACGGTCATCTCGTGGAGAACAGTCCCGCAAAATGGGAGCAGCTGCTCCAGCCGGAGGACAGCGCAACGGAGGTGCAGGAACTCGCGGTCACGCTCAAAGATCTGATTCTGCCCGGGGAAGAGTACATGCTCATCCTGATGCTGGATCTTGCCGATGGACGGACGGCGCGCTATTACACCCGGATTCTGCGCACGGAGGACAGCCGGGAGGACGCCATTGAATTCGCCGAGCGCTTTCACGAGGGAACCTTCACGAAAAGCGAAGAGCTGAAGAAGTATATCGAGCCGGATGTCACCGGCGACAACACCACTTTTACAAATGTAAATATTCATTGCAGCTTTGACCAGATCACATGGGGCGATCTGGGTGTTTCTCCCTGCAGCGGGGTCGGCATCAGCCTGCATGAAATCAGCGGGAACAGTGTGACCCTGTCCATGGATTATTATGTCTCCGGAGAAGAGGCTCTTCCGGATGAGGAGGAAGCGGGACCGGCCAGATACCACTGCAGAGAATACTACAGACTCCGGCGCGGTTCGGACCGCTGTTATCTGATCAGCTATGAGCGGAAGATGCAGGAGGAGCTGAATCCCGGTACGGGTCTGTACGGAGACGATCTGCTCTCGCTGGGCATCTCGGATCCGGACATGTCCTATGTGCAGAGCAGCGGCGGCGCGTTTGCCTTCGTGACAGACGGAAAGCTTTACGCCTGCTCGCCCCGTGACAATACCTTCTCCTATGTATTCGGATTTTCGGAGCCCGGCAGCACAGACCGCCGGGAGCTTTTTGACGAGCATGACATCCGCATTCTCCGCGTCGATGAAGCGGGCAATGTCGATTTTGCCGTGTACGGTTACATGAACCGCGGAGACCATGAGGGCGAAGCCGGTACCGCCGTGTACAGCTACAACAGCGTCTACCGCACCATTGAGGAGCGCGCATTTGTGCCGTATCCGGGTTCCTATGAATTCTTAAAGCTCCGGATCAGCCAGCTGTCTTATATGAACGGCCGCGATCAGTATCACTTCCTGCAGGACAACGCCATGTACACGCTGAATGTCGAGAGCCGTTCCATCCGGCAGGCGGAAGGCAATCTGACCGCCTCGGATTTCTGTACCTCTTCGGACGGAAGAATGGCGGCCTGGACGACAGCGGACAGCGCGCAGAAAGAGATTACGGTCGCGGATCTGGCGACCTCGGCGCGCAGGAGCATTGAGGCGCCGGCCGGCGAGCGTGTCATTCCGATCGGATTTCTGCAGCAGGATTTTGCATACGGCCTCGTGAGAGAGTCGGAGATCGAGACAGACGCACTGGGCGGAGAATTCCTTCCCATTTATGCCGTTGTGATCGTCGGAAATACGCAGGAAGTCCTTGAACACTACGAGATGAGCGGCTTTTATATCACCTCCTTTGAAGCGGAGGAGAGCCGGATTGTCCTGCACAGAATGCAGAAGGAGATCGCGGCGGACGGCTCTGCCGGCTATGTGCAGGCGGAGGACGATCAGATTGTCAGCGCTTACGCCGGGCAGACACCGGACAGACATCTGCGCACACTCTCGATCGAGAAGTTTGAGACGATTATTGAAATCGACGCAGTCGGTCTGGACGGAGACAAGGTCCGCTATATCCGCCCGAAGGAGATGCTCTCCGAGGGAAGCAGGGAGGTCGTGCTGCCGGATGTTTCCTCTGATGATGTCCCCAGCTTTGTCGTATACGGTCTGCAGGGTGCGGAGGAGATTACGGACAGCATCGCACAGGCGGTGCGCAGTGCAAAAGAGCTCTCCGGCGTCGTGGTCGGCGGAAACGGCAGAGTGGTCTGGTCGAGCGAGCTTCTGCTGGACAGAAACCAGATCATGGCCATGAGTGACAGCAGCCAGGTCGAACAGGCGCAGGGACAGGCCGCCATGGCGGAGTGTCTGCGGCAGATTCTGATGTTTGAGACCGGCGCGACGTCCTTCACCGGAATGGAAGAGCCGGATGTGCCGGCAGTCCTTTCCCGGTATATTGAATCGGCAAAAGTCTATAATCTGACGGGCTGCAGTATGCGGGATGCGCTGTATTTTGTCAGCGCGGAGAAACCGGTCATCGCCATGCGGTCGGAAGATGATCCGGTGCTGATGATCGGATATAACAATGAGATCATCGTCATATCCGATCCGGCAGCGGGAGCGGTGCACTCAGTGAACCGCAAAGAATTTGAAAAAACACTGGAACGCGCGGGAAACAGATTCCTGACTTATTCGGCCAGTACCTGAGATCCGCCTTCCATGTAGCGGCGCACGATCGACTGGATGCGCTCGCTGGGATTGAGCAGATCGCTGATGGAAGAATCGTGGTTCAGTGTGTCAATCAGGTATGCAATATATTTGGACAGGTCACAGCTGATATACCAGCTGCGGCTAAGAAGCTCCGGGGACTGATAGATCAGGTTCGTTGTCAGAACATGGTCGATCACCCCGGTTTCGTGTGCTTCATCAAAGCGGGCGAGTCCCTGCGTAAAGAGACCGAAGGTGGCAAAGATGAAGATGCGGCCCGCCTTGCGCTGCTTGAGCGCCCGCGCAACTTCCAGGCAACTGTCGCCGGAGGAGAGCATATCGTCGATAATGATAATATCCTTTCCTTCCACATCTGAGCCCAGGAACTCGTGGGCCACGACCGGGTTCTTGCCGTTTACAAGCTGCGTGTAATCGCGGCGCTTGTAGAACATACCCATGTCGAGCCCGAGCACGTTAGCGACGTACACCGCCCGTTTCATGCCCGCTTCATCCGGGCTGACGACCATCATGTGGTCCGCGTCAATCTTCAGCCCCGGCACATGCAGCACCAGACCTTTGACGAACTGATAGACCGGCATGACGGTGTCGAAACCGTTCAGCGGGATGGCGTTCTGGACACGGGGATCGTGTGCATCGAAGGTGATGATATTGTCAACGCCCATCCGGACCAGCTCCTGCAGCGCGATCGCGCAGTCCAGAGACTCACGCATGGAGCGCTTATGCTGCCGGCTCTCGTACAGGTAAGGCATGATGACGGTGATCCGGCGGGCTTTGCCGCCGACAGCGGCAATGACGCGCTTTAAGTTCTGATAGTGATCGTCCGGGGACATGTGGTTTTCCCGGCCGAACAGGGAGTAGGTCATGCTGTAGTTGACCACGTCCACCAGGATGTAGAGATCCATACCGCGGACGGACTGGTTCAGAACACCCTTTCCTTCGCCTGTTCCGAAGCGGGGCAGACTGCACTCCACAATGTAGGAAGGACGCTGATATCCCGCGAAGGCCAGGCTGTTTTTGTGCTCACTCTCGCGCTCTGCGCGCCAGTCAATCAGATACTTGTCGATTTCCTCGCCCATCTGCCGGCACCCGGTCAGCGGGATCAGTCCGAGACTTCCGACCGGAATGCTCTCAAGTGCACGTTTGTCATGTCTTCTGGTTCGTTCCATGGTGTTCCTCACTTTCAAAATCTGTTACATAAAAATCATGAAGCATGATTCTGTCATTACGAATGCGCAAGGCGCTCCCGCTTCTTCAGAATCCGGATATCTTCCCCGGAAAACCGGTAGAGCTCATAGCTGTTGGTGATTCTGGAGAAGACGCGGTCCGAATAGCGCTTCTGCAGATCCTGCAGAGACAGGTTCGACGAAATAATGCACGGCCTGTCATGCAGGTAACGCTCGTTGATGATGGAAAACAGAGCGGTCGTCACAAAGGTATTGGTCAGTTCGGTTCCGAGATCATCCAGTATCAGCAGATCGCACTCATACACGTCAGCGGTGAAATCCTGCAGTGCCTCCCGGCTGGTGCCGGTGCCGAAGGACAGCGCGGCAAGGCGGTCAAAAAGCGCCCCGGCGCTGAAGTAACGGACTGCAAAGCCGCGTCCGATCACGCGCTCCGCGATGCAGGTGGACAGGAAGGATTTGCCGGTCCCGGTGGAGCCGTAATAATACAGATTCCTGCAGCCCTCGCCGAAGGAATCGGCAAAAGAGACCGCAGCGGCAACAGCCCGGCGGTAGCTCACAAGATCCTCGCCCTTGTGGTACGCGTAGGACAGGTGCTCGAAATTCTCGGTCAGGATGCGCTTTCCCAGGTTGGATTCCCGGGAGAGAACGGCGGATTCCCGCTGAATGAAGCAGCTGCATTTGACGCCGTCCCGGTAGCCGGTGTCCCGGCACAGCGGACAGTCATAGTGCGGCTCGAGGTAATCGGCGGGGAAACCTGCCTGTGCAAGCAGCGCGCGCTTTTTCTCCTCCACGACGGGAATCTGCCTCTTCAGATCCAGAACCGGATCGGAGGCAGCTTCTCCGGAACGGGAAAAATCCCCGGCGAGCATCCGGCGCAGAGTACTGGCGCCGAGCGCGGGGATTTCACGATCAAGAGTGCGGTATTCGGGGATTTTTGCGTATACTTCAGCGCGCCTTGCACGAAGTTCGTTTTCATGGCGGCTGCGTTTTACCTGATAGTCATGCATGATGCTGTCGTATTGTTCCTGCGTCAGCGACACGTAAAACCCCCTTTGACCGTTCAGTTGCTCAGAAGTTCTTTCTCAAGCTGATCAAAATCATACTGATGATTGCTGATCTGCGTGACGAAAGGATTGGGCGTCTTGCGGGGAACCCGCGTCTTGCCGCTCCTTAAGGCGGCACAGGCTGCAAATTCCGCCTGTTTGGGTGTCGTTATTCCGTTCTCAGCCCAGTTGACGGCGACTTTTTCGATATAGCGGAAATCCTTCTTGCCCCGGTCGACGCAATACTGGACCACATAGTCGATCAGATCATTTGAAAAATGAAGCTGCTCGGACAGATAGTAAAGCGTCTTCAGCTCCGGAACGGAGAGCGGCTTTCCGAGATATTTTTCCACGATGAAAATCAGCTCAGCCCCGCCTCCCGCTTCGCGGAAGGAACGCAGCTCGGCAGCGCCGACGCTGGCCTTTCCGGGCACGGCAGGTGCGGCTTCCTGAGCGGGTGCCGGCGCCTGAACCGGAGCCGGAGCCTTTTCCGGAGCAGGTGTCTGAACCGGTGCGAATGCTTCTTCCGCCCCGTTCTCTTTTTCCGGTGCCTTCGGGTCACACAGCCGGATTCCGACAATTTCTCTGTGGCTGCTGTCGTAATCCAGGCACAGAAGACCCTGTTTCTCCCAGTACTTCAGAGAGCGGATCACTTCCCGCTCTGTGTGATTGAACTGATCGGCCAGGTCCGCGATACTGGTTCCGCGCCCCGCGCCCATCATACGAATGAGGTACAGATAGATCTTGAGCTGTGCATCATTCGCATCCCGCATATATTCATCTATAAACAGATTCGGAACGATGGTTGAATCGCTCCGGCTGTCGCTGTAGATTGTAAACACGTTTCCGCCCCACTTTTCTTTAAGCCTTTGCACACGGAGTATAGCACATGAAAAACGTCCGTGATATGGGCAAAAGTGACAGAAAAAACATTCGATGTACCGGCTGTCTTCATCCACGAAAACCATGTGGAAAATGTGGAAAATGTGGACAGCCCCGCCGGGCTGTTCCCGGAACGCGGCGAGTCTGCACTTCTTCCCGGACACAGAGCAATTCACATTGTATGCAACCTGCCCGGGAGCGCAAAAGTGAATAACTTAAGGCTTTACGGTGCCGGAAGCCAGATCTTTCGCGACAGTATCAATGTTTCCGGCTCCCATCGTTATCAACAGATCACCTTTTTGGCAATTTGCCAAAAGGTACTTTTCGATTTCCTCAAAGCTTGGGAAGTACAGACACTCATGTCCCAGATCCCGGATGGCATCCTGCAGAGTGCGCGCGCTGATGCCCAGATTGTCGGTCTCACGGGCGGGATAGATGTCCGCCAGGATCGGCAGGTCCGCCAGGGTCAGCGCCTTCGCGAATTCCGGCAGAAGGGCCTTCGTGCGCGAGAAAGTATGCGACTGGAAGACGCAGATGATCCGGTCGTGCGGAAGCTGTGCGGCGGCGCGCAGAGTCGCCTCGATTTCAGTGGGGTGATGCGCATAGTCATCAATAATCTTCGCGCCGTTCAAGGTGCCCATTGTCTGGAACCTGCGTCCGGCTCCGCCGAAGCGCGCGAGCGCGGCGGCAGAGTCTTTTCTGCTCACACCGAGCAGGTCCGCGGCGGCAATTGCCGCAAGCGCGTTGTAAATATTGTGCTCGCCCGGTACATGCAGATGAATCGGACCGATGTCCTCGCCGGTGTCATATTTTGACCGGACCGTAAAGACAGGATGTCCTTCTTCATCATAATGAACGTCCTCCGGATAATAGTCGCAGTCCGGGCCGGCACCGAAGGTGATGATCCGGCAGGAAAGCCCGTCCGTGATCCGCTCCGGGTCGGGAATGCTGCCGTTTATGATCAGCGTTCCGTCCTCCGGAAGCAGTCCCGCAAAGCGGGCAAAAGAGGACCGGATATCGTCAAGATCTTTGAAGAAATCCAGGTGATCCGCATCAATGTTCAGAATGATGGAGATCTTCGGAAACAGGGAGAGGAAGCTGTTGGTATATTCACAGGCTTCCGCCACAAAGCAGCCGCTCTGTCCGATCCGGACATTGCCGCCGATGCTGTCCAGATTTCCGCCGATGGAGAGTGTCGGATCCATCCCGGCCTCCAGCAGCATTTCCGAGAGCATCGAGGTGGTCGTGGTTTTGCCGTGCGTTCCGCTGACGGCGACCGGTGTCTCGTAGTTTTTCATGACCTGCCCGAGCAGCTGTGCGCGGGTCAGGGAAGGAATTCCCAGCTCATGGATCCGGACGTACTCCGGATTGTCCGGGTGAATGGCAGCGGTAAACACCGCCAGGTCAATGTCTTCGGTGATATTTTCAGCACGCTGGCCGATATGGACGGTGATGCCTTCATCGCAGAGCCGCTGTGTCAGTGCGGAGGCGCTGCGGTCGGACCCGGATACTGTGAAGCCGCGGTCCTTCAGGATCTCGGCGAGACCGCTCATGGAGATGCCGCCGATGCCGACAAAATAAACGTGAATGGGATTCTGGAAATTAATCTGATACATGACATATGCTCCTTTGTCACCCTGTTTGAATTAATTATAACATGTTTGAAAAGGCCTGCAGATGCAGGATGGAACGCAGGGGGTTATTTTTATCAATAATCACGAAGACCGGCACAGGAGCATGCCAATAATAACCAAAAAACCAAAAATAAGTGCGAGATAATTGTATAAAATGAACGCCAAAACCCTGCGGAAAGGTTTTATTTCATAGTAGCGTGTGTTATAATGACGTAGCGTAGTCTACGCAAAAACTAACTGCATTGAGGTGGGGTAAAATGATTAAAAAAGAAATGATCGCCATGCTTCTGGCTGGCGGACAGGGCAGCCGTCTCGGAGTTCTCACCTCCGGCATGGCCAAGCCTGCGGTATCGTTCGGGGGAAAGTACCGTATTATCGACTTTCCGCTCAGCAACTGCATTAATTCGGGCGTCGACACGGTCGGTGTGCTGACACAGTATATGCCGCTGCGTCTGAACACGCATATCGGCATCGGTATTCCGTGGGACCTTGATAAAAATGTGGGCGGTGTCTCGGTCCTGCCCCCGTATGAGAAGATCGAGCATACCGAGTGGTATACCGGTACGGCCAACGCGATCTTCCAGAACATGAATTACATGGAAAGCTTCAACCCGGATTACGTGCTGATTCTTTCCGGTGATCACATTTACAAGATGGATTACGAGACCATGCTGGACTTCCACAAGGAGAACGGTGCGGATGTCACCATCGCCGTCATGCCGGTTCCCATGGAGGAAGCGAAGCGCTTCGGTATCATGATCACGGACGAGAACAAGAAGATCACGGACTTTGAAGAAAAGCCCGCGCATCCGCGCAGCAATCTGGCTTCCATGGGTATTTACATTTTCTCATGGCCGGCGCTGAAGGAAGCGCTGATTGCGAACCAGAACCAGCCCGGTCTGGACTTCGGCAAGCATGTCATCCCGTACTGCCGCGACAAAGGCGAGGCACTTTACGCCTATGAATTCAACGGCTACTGGAAGGATGTCGGAACACTGACTTCCTACTGGGAGGCGAACATGGAACTGATCGATATCGTTCCGGACTTCAACCTCTACGAAGAATACTGGAAGATTTACACCAAGAGCGTATCGCTCCCGCCGCAGTATTTCGGCGAGAACAGCCACGTGGAGCGCTCCATTATCGGTGAGGGCAGCGAGATTTACGGACAGGTTTACAACTCCGTCATCGGCTGCGACGTCATTGTCGGCGAGGGAACCGTCGTACGGGATTCCATTCTGATGAACAACACCGTCATCGGCGCCGGCAGCTCTCTGCAGAAGGTCATCACGGCAGAGGACGTCACCATCGGCAGCAATGTACATCTGGGTGTCGGGGACGAAGCACCGAATGAGACCGATCCTTCGATCTATCGCGAGGGCCTGGTGGTCCTGGGCGAGGGAACTTCGATTCCGGACAATGTGAACGTTGGAAAGAACGTCATGATCAACGGCGCAGCGGAGCCTTCTGATTTTCCGGGCGGCACTCTCCAGAGCGGCAGAACACTGGTAAAGGGAGGAATGTGAGATGAGAGCGGTTGGTATCATTTTAGCCGGAGGAAGCTCCAGCCGGATGAAGGAACTTTCACATAAACGTGCAGTCTGCGCAATGCCGATTGCGGGCAGCTACCGCAGCATCGATTTTGCGCTGAGCAACATGGAGCATTCCAAGATTCAGCGTGTGGCAGTCCTGACACAGTATAACGCGAGAAGCCTGTCGGATCACCTGAGCTCCTCGAAGTGGTGGAACTTCGGTCGCAAGCAGGGCGGAATGTTCCTCCTTACGCCGTCGTTTGCAGATGCGGACAGCAACTGGTACCGCGGAACGGCGGATGCCATGGCTCAGAACCTCGAGTTCCTGAAGAACTCTCACGAGCCTTATGTAGTCATTACGTCCGGCGATTGTGTATATAAGCTGGACTATAATGAAGTTCTCGAGTATCATGTTAACAAGCGTGCCGACATCACTGTGGTCTGCAGAGAGATGCCGGAGAACGCAAATATTGAGCGCTACGGCACGATCAAGATGGATGAAGACGACCGGATTGAAGAAATGGAAGAGAAACCGATCGTCGCTCAGTCGAACATAATTTCATGCGGAATCTACATCATCCGCAGAAGGCAGCTGATCGAACTGCTGGAGAAGAGCAGAGAGGAGGGGCGGTTCGATTTTGTTCAGGATATCCTGATCCGGTACAGAGGAATCAAGAAGATTTACGGATACAGGATGAAGAATTACTGGAGCAACATTGCGTCAGTGGAAGATTATTTCAATACTAACATGGATTTTCTGCAAAAAGAAACCCGCGATTATTTCTTTAAACAGTATCCGGAAGTGCATTCTAAGGTCGCAGATCTTCCGCCGGCGAAATATAATGTTGGTGTAACTGTCAAAAATAGTTTATTGGCAAGCGGATGCATCGTGAATGGCACGGTTGAAAATTCTGTTCTCTTCCAGAAGGCCTATATCGGCAACAACTGTGTTATAAGAAATTCCCTTATTTTGAATGACGTTTACATCGGGGATAACACTTACATCGAGAACTGCATCGTAGAGAGTGGTGGCACCATTCAGGCTAATTCATACTACAAAGGAGAAAACGGAATCAAAATAGTTGTGGAAAAGGGTGAACGCTTTACCATGTAGAAATGGAGACGTTTATGGAAATTACAGATGTCAGAGTACGGAAAATCGCCAAGGAGGGCAAGCTGAAAGCAGTTGTTTCAATTACTCTCGCCAACGACTTCGTTGTACACGACATTAAAGTAATTGAAGGCGAAAAAGGGCTCTTTGTGGCAATGCCCAGTAAGAAATCAGCAGACGGCGAGTACAGAGATATAGCCCATCCCATTAATTCCGAAGCTAGAGCAACATTGGAAAATATGATCCTTGAATGTTATAACGCGACCGAATAGACAGAACAGACGAGCAGAATATTTCCAATAATGCTACTTAGAGAGGGAAGCGCGTTGCCGCTTCCCTTCTCTTTGTAAAAGTAAGAAAACAGATCAGGCAGCATGTGACAGCAGGGTAAGGAATGGATTCAGAATTTGTGATTATAGCAGGCCTGGGAAATCCGGGACGGCAATATGAGGGAACCCGGCATAATGTCGGATTCTCGGTGATTGATGAACTGGCGGAGCAGTCCGGACTGACACGGCCCGTCCTGTCCGGCAAAAGTATGCAGGCCAAAGGGCTGTTTGAGGGCAGGAAGGTGATCCTGATGAAGCCCCTGACCTACATGAACCTGTCAGGCGAGGCGGTCGGGGAAGCAGTCCGCTATTATAAAGCGGACCCGGAGACCTCTCTGATTGTGATTTCGGACGATGTCAACCTGCCCGAGGGAAAGCTGCGCCTGCGCGATAAAGGCAGCGCGGGCGGACACAACGGACTGAAAAGCATCATCGCCCATCTCGGCACTGACTGCTTTATGAGAGTGCGGGTCGGTGTCGGCGGAAAGCCCGACCCGGACGGTGATCTCGCGGCCCATGTTCTGGGACATTTTTCCAAAGAAAGTGCGCAGACTATGGCGGAGGCGGAGAAGCGCGCAGCCGAAGCGGTCCGCTGTATCCTGACGGACGGATTTGCCGCGGCACAGAACCGCTTCAACGGGTAACGGACGGTAACGGAAAGCACGCATGAAAGCACTGACCAGACCACTTTATCAATCGGAAGAATATCTGAAGGCAGTTCAGCTTATGAACGCACCCGGCGCGCCGGCCCTGCTCGCGGAGGGCTGCGCCGAGTCCCAGAAGCTGCACCTGATCTATGCCCTCTCGCAGGAGAGCGGGCTCACTTCCCATGCCCGGATGCGGCTGATTCTGACCCACGACGAACTCCGCGCCCGGAAAATCCGGGATGAGTACCAGTTTTATGACCGCAACACAGTGCTGTTCCCGGCCAAAGACCTGATCTTCTATCAGGCGGATTTAAAGAGCCGGGAGATTCAGATCGAGCGGCTGCGCTGCCTGCGGCGCCTGATCGAAGGCCGGCCGCTGACGGTCGTGACCACTTTTTCCGCCCTGATGACACCGCAGATTCCGCTGCGCGTCCTGAAGGACAACATTCTGCGGATTGAAAAGGGCGGCGAGCTGACGACGGAATTCTTCTCCCGCAGCCTTGTGGCCATGGGCTACGAAAAATGCATCCAGACCGAGACCCCCGGCCAGTTCTCGATCCGCGGAGACATTCTGGATGTCTTCGATCTGACGGAGGAGAACCCCTACCGCATCGAGCTGTGGGGAGATGAGGTGGAGTCCATCCGCAGCTTTGACGCCCTCACTCAGCGCTCCATGCAGATGCTGGAATCTGTCCGGATTTATCCCGCGACGGAGATGATTCTTCCGGCAGAGCGCGTGCGGGACGGCCTGGTGCGGATCAGCGAGGAAGCGGACCGTTGCGTGAAGAAACTGCGTGAGGAGGGCCGCCCGGAGGCGGCACACCGCCTGCAGACCGGTATCGAGGAACAGATTGAGGAGGCCCGCGACTACGGAGACTATTCCGGACTCGAGAGCTATATCCATTACTTTTATCCGATGACGGAGAGCTTTCTGTCGCTTTTCCCGCAGGACTACACGACGCTTTATTACGATGAGCCGGGCAAAATCCGGTCGCACGCCGAGGCTGTGGAGCTGGAGTTCAGGGAGAGCATGATCGGCAGGGCGGAGGCCGGCCTGGCGCTGCCGGGGCAGATGGAACTGCTGCAGTCCGCCGAAAAAACGCAGGCGCAGTGTGAGCGCTTCCCGCGGCTGGGACTGACCCTTTCCCTGACCGGCGCGGACCTGTTCAGAGGACGCGAAGAAGAGGGGCAGGACGCGATCGGCAACAACACTTATTTTGAAAACGCACCGATCATCAACCTGCACGCCCGCAGCGTGACGGCTTACAACCGGAGCTTTGAGGCACTGCAGAAGGATCTTGCGGAATACCGGAAGAAGAAATACAGTGTCATCCTGATCTCACCCTCGAGAACCCGCGCCAAGCGCCTCGCACAGGATCTGACGGACAACGGTCTGACCGCCTTTTACAGTGAAAACCCCGAGCGGACCCTGGAGCCCGGGGAGATCATGACCTACTACGGGAATATCTCTCACGGCTTCGAGTACCCGGACCTGCACTTTGCGGTGATCGCGGACTCGGATATCTTCGGAGCCCGGAAGACACCGAAGAAAAAGGTAAGAAAATATGAAGGAGAATCCATCAGTGAATTCTCCGAGTTAAAGCCCGGCGACTATGTGGTTCATGAGGACTACGGAATCGGCATTTACCGGGGCGTGGAACAGATTACGGTAGAGAATGCCTCCAAGGATTACCTGAAGATCGAGTATGCCGCCGGCGGCACCCTCTATATTCTGCCCTCGGAGCTGTCCGCACTGCAGAAATATGCGGCGGCGGACACCGAAGCAAAGCCGAAGATCAACAAGCTGGGCACGCAGGAATGGAACGGGACCAAGGCGAAGGTCCGCGGCGCCGTTGCGGAAGTGGCGGAGGACCTGGTAAAGCTCTATGCGGCGCGCCAGGCCTTATCGGGCCACGCCTTTGCGAAGGACACCGTCTGGCAGCGGGAGTTTGAGGAACTGTTTCCCTTTGAGGAGACGGAGGATCAGCTGCAGGCGATTGAGGACACCAAGCGGGACATGGAGAGCTCCCGCATCATGGACCGCCTGATCTGCGGAGATGTGGGCTACGGCAAGACGGAAATTGCGGTCCGGGCGGCATTCAAAGCCGTGCAGGACGGCAAGCAGGTGGCCGTCCTGGTGCCCACCACCATCCTCGCGCAGCAGCATTTCAACACCTTCACGGAGCGCATGCACAGCTACCCGGTCAACATCGAACTGCTCTCGCGTTTCCGGTCTGCGGCGGAGCAGAAGAAGACCCTGCGGGCGCTGGAGGAAGGCAAGGCCGACATCGTCATCGGGACGCACCGGATTTTGTCCAAAGATGTTCATTTCAAGGATCTGGGACTGCTGGTGGTGGACGAGGAACAGCGCTTCGGCGTTTCTCATAAGGAGAAGATCAAAAAGCTGAAGGAGAATGTGGATGTCCTGACCCTGACGGCGACGCCGATTCCGCGCACGCTCCACATGAGTCTGGTGGGCATCCGGGATATGAGTGTGCTGGAAGAAGCGCCGGGAGAGCGTGTGCCGATCCAGACCTATGTCATGGAGTATAACGACGAGATGGTGCGGGAAGCCATCACCCGGGAGCTCTCGCGGGGCGGACAGATTTACTATGTCTACAACCGGGTCAGCGACATTGACCGGGTCGCGGCGGGAATCGCGGAGCTGGTGCCGGAGGCGCGGGTCGCCTACGCTCACGGGCAGATGGATGAAGCGCAGCTGGAGAAAATCATGTATGATTTCATCAGCGCCCGCATCGACGTGCTGGTCTCCACGACGATCATCGAGACCGGTCTGGATATATCCAACGTCAATACCATGATCATTCACGACTCGGACCGCCTGGGACTCTCCCAGCTTTATCAGCTGCGGGGACGCGTCGGCCGGTCCAACCGCGTCGCCTACGCGTTCCTGATGTACCGGAGAAACCGGATGCTGAAGGAAACGGCGGAAAAGCGGCTCTCGGCGATCCGCGAATTCACGGATCTGGGCAGCGGCTTCCGGATCGCCATGCGGGATCTGGAGATCCGCGGCGCCGGCAGCATTCTGGGCCGCGCACAGCACGGCCATATGCAGGCCGTCGGTTATGATCTGTACTGCAAGCTTCTGAATGAAGCCGTGAAGACGGCCAAAGGCGAGCCCACCCGGCAGGAGGAGTCCTGCAAGGTCAACCTGCATGTCAATGCGTTTCTGCCGGATTCTTATGTTGTCAACGAGCGGCAGAAGCTCGACATCTATAAGAAAATTGCCGAAATCCGCGAACTGGACGATGTGGAGGAGATGAAAAAGGAACTGTCGGACCGCTTCGGCGAGGTTCCGGCCAGCGCGCAGAACCTCCTTCGGATTTCACTGATCCGGGCGATCGCGATGCGCCTGGAGATCACGGAGATCACCGGCGGAAACGGCGTGATCCGCTTCGGCATGAAGCCGAACGCCCGCGTCCGCGTCGAAATGATTCCGGAACTGCTGCGCGTCTGCAGGGGACGGCTGCAGTTCTTCCCGAAAGGACTGCCGTATTTTGAATACAGCTACCCTGTCAGCGGCGTGAGTGTGCGCGATGAAGAAACACTCCTTTCCCAGACCGAGGACTTTCTGGTGAAGGTTGATAAATACCTCAGGTAAAGGCATCAGATTGGGCAAAATCATGAAAAAGCCGAGAATTTCCATTATCATACCGGTTTACAATGCGGAGGCTTTTCTGCGCGCGACCGTGTCGGACGTGCTGAATCAGACATGGCGCGACCTGGAGCTGATCCTGGTGGACGACGGCTCGAAGGACGGATCCTGGGAGCTCTGCCGGGCGATCGCGCAGGAGGACCCGCGCGTGCGCGTATTTCACAAGGAGAACGGCGGCGCGGGAAGTGCGCGCAATGTCGGAATCCGGGCGGCAGAGGGAGAACTGATCGGTTTTGTCGATTCGGACGACCACATCCGGCCGGACATGTATGAGAAAATGCTGGAGGCCTGTGACCGCAGGCTTGACGGATGCAGACCGGCGGGTGCTTCGGAAGCCGGACAGCTGACCCTGCCCTTCCTGGTGCAGACCGGGCGCGAGGAGGTCGATGAGGAGGGAAATCTCCTGCCTGCGGATCTGATCACGCCGGAGGCGGAGTGCTTTGAAGACCCGGAATCCTTTATCCGGAGTCTGCTGCTCTACACAGGGGATGCGAGTTACTGCACCAAGCTGGTGCCGCGGAGCTGCTTCTTCCCGGAGGGGAAAGAGCCGCTCCTGTTCCCGGAGGGGCAGCTCGGTGAGGATTTCTGGCTGCATATGCAGATGCTGCCGGACACGTCGGGCGTCCTGCGGATTCCCGAGACCGGCTATCAGGTGGTGCACCGCCGCGGCAGTGCGACGCGCCGCGCGGACGCATCGCACTTCTCCCGCGCTTATATCGATATCATCCGCCACGCAGACGCGGTGGAGCGCGAGGTCGTTCCGGTTTATCCCGCGCTGCAGAGAGAAGCTGTCCGCTTCGGCCTGTATGAGCGCCTGGATTATCTGCTGCATGTGCCGATTGAGGATATGAATCCGCAGAATTCCTTCTACGCGGATGTCTGCCGCTATCTGAAGGATCATTTTAAGGAAATGCTGCAGAGCCCCTGGCTCACCGGAAAGAACAAACTCTACCTGACCCTGCTGACCGCCGCGCCGAAAACCGTGCGCCGCGTGCACAGGATGCTGCGCGGAAAGAGGCTGCAGTGACAGTGACAAAACATTTTAAGGGCTTGAAAATCAGAAAAAACCCTTATAAAAGGGAGGATGCCGACGGTCTTGCGACTGTCGGCATTATTATGAAAAAGTTATTAGTAAGTTAATCTGCTGAGGCAGGCTCTTAAAACAGCACTCGTCTTAACTTATGCTCTTAGTATAATCACAATTCATGTCCAAACCGTGAGAGGAACATGAAGTATGATTGAAGAATTTGTAAACAAAATATGAACGCAAAACGCACGGTTTTACGTTTGGGTGGTGTTTTCTTATCGTATCCCGCAACAAAATACAGGCAGGAAAAGCCAAGTGTGATACAATTATGAACAGTATGAAAATCATCTTCTGCCTGAAACCGGATAATGAACTGCCCGAAGAGGCGGCGCAGATGCGCAGCCGGGAGACAGAGCGGACCGCGGCGTGGCTTGCCGAATGCAGCATCGACACCGAAATGTGCAGTCCGGAGGCTTTCCGGGCCATGCAGTGCGATCCGGAAGCCGTGCTGTTCACGGACAGCGGACCGCTGTGCGCGGAGGGGATCCGGAACGGCTGGAAGGTGCTGGGCTATCTGCACGGCGGAAATCCGGCGGAATCCTTCCCCGGCGCCGAATATGTCCTGCAGGAGCCGGACGAGATCGACCGGGATTCCTGGCAGAAGATCGGTGAGCGGCTGCGGGGCATGCCCTGGACCATCCTGCGGACAGAGCGGTGCGTGGTCAGAGAACTGACGGAAGATGATCTGGACAGTCTCTATGAACTGTATGATGAACAGGCGCTCCGCTTTCTGGAGGGCATGAGCGCTGACCGCGAAAAGGAGCGGGAAATCCTGAAAGCCTATATCCGGGAGGTCTACGGCTTCTACGGCTGCGGCGTGTGGGGCGTCTTTCTGAAAGAGAATGACAGCAGGCCGGGAAAACTGATCGGCCGCGCGGGCTATGAGCCCTTTCAGGCGGGCGACGAGGCGGTTTCCTTCGGCTATCTGATTCATCCGGACTTCCGCGGGCAGGGATACGCCGAAGAGGTCTGCAGTGCACTCATCCGGTATGGCCTTAAAGAACTGGGCTTTCCGGCCGTGCGGGCTGTGACGGCGTCCGACAACCTCGCTTCGATCCGGCTTTTGCGCAGAATCGGGTTCAGACAGGCCGGAGATGACACCTGGCTGATCGGAGCAGGGTCTGACCGGAAATCATAAAGAGCACAGAAAAAACACAGATATAAATCAGGAGGGGAGTATGGCTGCAAAATATGTAATGGCACTGGACCAGGGAACAACCAGTTCCCGCACAATTCTTTTTGACAGGAGCGGAAAGATTGTAAGTGTGGCGCAGCGGGAGTTTCCGCAGTACTATCCGCAGCCCGGCTGGGTGGAGCACGACCCGATGGAAATCTGGTCCTCCACGTATGCGACCGCAACGGAGGCCATGGCGCAGGTAGGCGCCTCGGCACACGATATTGCGGGAATCGGCATCACCAACCAGCGGGAGACGACCATCATCTGGGAGAAAGAGACCGGGCGGCCGATCTACAATGCGATTGTCTGGCAGTGCCGCCGGACCGCTTCCATGATCGACCGGATCGTCGCGGACGGCTGGGGAGACAAAATCCGGGAGAAGACGGGGCTTGTGCCGGACGCTTATTTCTCGGCGAGCAAAATCACGTGGATTCTGGATCATGTGCCGGGCGCACGTGAGAAGGCAGAAGCCGGCAAGCTGGCTTTCGGCACAGTGGACAGCTGGCTGATCTACAATCTGACGAAGCATCAGGTTCACGTCACGGATTACACGAATGCCGCGCGGACCATGCTGTTCAATATTCATACACTGGAATGGGACGAGGAGCTGCTGGAACTGTTCGGCGTTCCGCGGGATCTGCTGCCGGACGTCATGCCCTCGAGCTGCCTGTACGGCTACACGGATGAGAGCATGCTGGGCGGCCGGATTCCGATCGCGGGCGCGGCGGGCGACCAGCAGTCCGCGCTGTTCGGACAGTGCTGCTTCAATCCGGGCGATGTGAAAAACACCTACGGAACCGGCTGCTTCCTGCTGATGAACACCGGCAACGAGGCGATTAAGTCCGAGCACGGCCTTCTGACGACCATTGCCGCTTCCGGCGCTGATCATGTGGAATATGCGCTGGAGGGCAGCGTGTTTGTCGCCGGCGCGGTGGTGCAGTGGCTGCGCGACGAGATGCGCATGGTCAAAACGGCGTCTCAGACCGAGGAATACGCATCAGATGTCTTTGACACGGCGGGTGTGTATCTGGTGCCCGCTTTTGCCGGCATGGGCGCGCCGTACTGGAATCAGTACGCCCGCGGCACGGTGGTGGGTATCACCAGAGGCTGCAAGAAGGAGCACTTTATCCGGGCCGCGCTGGAGTCCATTGCCTATCAGTCGTCGGATCTCATCCGCGCCATGGAAGAGGATGCAGGCATCTCACTGAATGATATCAAGGTGGACGGCGGCGCCAGCGCCAACAATTTCCTGATGAAATTCCAGGCCAATATCACGGACCGCGCGGTGAGACGCCCTAAGTGCATCGAGACCACCGCAATGGGTGCGGCTTTCCTGGCGGGACTTGCGGTCGGCTTCTGGAAGGACCGCGAGGAACTGACCCACATCTGGGAGCTCGGCAGAGTATTTATTCCGGAAATGGATGAGACAGAGCGCGCGATGCTGCTTAAGGGCTGGAAGAAGGCCGTGAAGTGTGCACTGGTCTGGGCGGAGGACTGAGTTTTTATGGTAAACAGACAATATCTGGAGATGCTGGGACATAAATCGGTGATTCGGGAGCTGTCGGAGTACGCAACAGCCAGGGCGAAGGAAATCGGGGCTGAAAACATCTATGATTTCAGCCTTGGCAATCCGTCCGTGCCTGCGCCGGAGGCTTTTAAGGAAGCGCTGATCCGGATCACGAAGGAGACGGATCCGCTGCAGCTGCACGGCTACAGCCCGACGGTCGGGAATCCCGTTGTCAAAAAAAGAATTGCCGATTCGCTGAACCGCCGGTTTCAGATGGATTACGGCCCGCAGCATATTTTTCCGGTCAGCGGCGCCACAGGGGCAATAGCCCATGCTGTGCGCGCAGTGAGCGAGCCGGGGGAAGAAGTCATTGTCTTCGCGCCGTTTTTCCCGGAATATATTCCTTATATAAATGGAACCGGCGCACAGATCCGGATCATCCCGGCCAGCTTTGAGGACTTTCAGATCCGCTTTGACCTGCTGGAGGAGGCGATTTCGGAAAAGACCGCGGCCGTGCTCGTCAATTCGCCGAACAATCCCTCCGGTGTGGTCTGCTCCGAAAAGACCCTGGAGAGGCTGGCAGCGCTGCTTCGGAAGAAGTCAGCCGAACTTGGGAGGAACATTTTCCTGATTTCCGACGAACCGTACCGGGAGATCGTATTTGATCACAAAACGGTCCCTTATCCGGCTTCGTTCTATGAACACACTCTGACCTGCTATTCCTTCTCCAAAGCGCTTTCCATCCCGGGCGAGCGGTTCGGGTATGTCGCCGTGAACCCGCAGGCGGAGCACGCGGAGGATCTGGTGGCGATGTTCGGCCAGATTTCCAGAGGCATCGGACACAACTGTCCGTCTTCGCTGATCCAGCTGGCGGTTTCCGAGACGCTGGAGGAGACAGCGGATCTGTCGGTCTACGAGACCAATATGAACCTGCTCTATGACTGCTTTAAGGAGCTGGGCTTTGAGGTCATCCGTCCGGACGGAACCTTCTATATTATGCCGAAGGCCCTGCCGGAGGCGGACGGACTCAGCGACAGCATCGCATTTTGCCGGAAGGCTTTGCAGCACGATCTGGTCTTTGTGCCGGCGGACGGCTTCGGCGCCCCGGGTTATTTCCGGGTTGCCTACTGTGTGGAGACGCAGGTTGTGGAGCGCGCGATTCCGGTGCTCCGCAGATTTGTTGAAGAGGAGTACAAAGGAGTATAAGAGATGACAGAGTTTCTCAAGGCGGTGCTGTTCGGCATCGTGGAGGGTATTACCGAGTGGCTGCCGGTCAGCAGTACCGGTCACATGATTCTGCTGAATGAGTTTGTAAAGCTGAATGTGAGTGAAGACTTCTGGAACATGTTCCTGGTCGTGATTCAGCTGGGAGCGATTCTGGCAGTCGTGCTGCTTTACTTTAAAACGATCTGGCCGCTCGGCATCTACAAACACAGAAAGCGGACCCGGGTCATTCTGAAAAGGGACGTGCTGGATCTCTGGGGCAAAACCCTTGTCGCCTGCATTCCGGCGGCGGTGGTCGGCGTCCTGTTTGATGACTGGCTGGACGAGCACCTCTATAACTGGCTGGTCGTTGCGATCATGCTGATTGTGGTCGGCGTGGCCTTCCTGATTATTGAATCCGTCAACCGGGACCGGGAGCCGAGAGTGGAAGAGCTGTCGGAGCTTACTTATAAAGATGCGCTTCTGATCGGTGTCTTCCAGCTGATTGCGGCCATCTTCCCGGGGACTTCCCGCTCGGGCGCCACGATTCTCGGCGGCATTATGATCGGGATCTCCCGCACGGTTGCGGCGCAGTTCACGTTTATTCTCGCCATTCCCGTGATGGCGGGCGCCTCGCTCCTGAAGCTGGTCAAATACGGCCTGAACTTCACTGGCTGGGAGCTGGGAATCCTTCTGACAGGCATGGTTGTGGCCTTTGTGGTCTCGATTTTCGTGATCCGTTTCCTGATGGACTATATCCGCCGGCACGACTTCAAGGTCTTCGGCTGGTATCGGATTATCCTCGGTGCTGCCGTGATTCTGTATTTTGCTCTGATCCGGTAAATAATTTTGCCAAATTTTTTAGGGCAAAAAATTGTCGGAAAACTTGACAAAGGATATTCAAAGTGCTACTTTAAATGCCGTAATTGGGGAAAAACTTAAAAATTGTGGCAATTTTGGGGTAGACCACTCGAAGTCAGGGGCATTTTCAGAATGTTCCGGAAGGAGTATCACGATGAGTGAGGAAAAGAAGACCAAAAAGCCCGTTGCTACTGTGAAGGTTGCGAATATTAAGGCTACGCCTGAAGAGAAGAAAGAGGCGGCCGAGAAGAAAGCGCCGGCCAAGAAGGCAGCGGCACCGAAGGCTGCGGCTAAGACAACAGAGAAGAAGACCACCGCAAAGAAGGCAGAGCCGAAGAAGGAAGCAGCTCCGAAGGCAGTGGAAGTAAAGGCAGAAGAGCCGAAGAAAGTTGAGGAAAAGAAAGAAATGGCAGCAAAGAAGACAGAAGTAAAGGAAACCGTTAAGAAGGAAGCTCCCGTCAAGGCAGCAGCTGAGAAGAAGGCTCCCGCCAAGAAGGCAGCAGCTCCGAAGGCAGCTGAGAAGAAGGCTCCGGCTAAGAAGGCTGAGGCTAAGAAGGCCGAGACCAGCATCAGCGTTCAGTTCGCAGGCAAGAACTACACCACTGAGGATTTTGTAAAGTCCGCTCAGGATGTATGGCAGTATGATCTGCACAACGATGTCGCCGATATCAAGACCATGGAGCTGTATGTGAAGCCTGAAGAGTCTGTTGTTTACTTCGTAATCAACGGTGTTGCAGGTTCCTTCCAGATCTGATCGGAAAAATCTGTATTCTGAATAAGAGCGGCTGCCGCGTCGGGATTCCCGGGGCGGCAGTTTTTATTTCTGTCAGAAAGTCCGTGCCCCGCCCGGCGGCAGAGAAAAGATATGAATTGTTTAGAATTTCTTTATAAAAAAGCCGGGAAAATTCGTTGACATCGGGAAGTGCGGGTGATATGTTATGTAGCGTAGATGTTAGCACTCGATACGGATGAGTGCTAACAGCAAAGAGGTAAGAACGTGGAACTGTCCGAACGGAAAATGAAAATATTGCGCGCGGTCATCCGGAATTATCTGGAGTCCGGCGAGCCGGTGGGCAGCAGGACCATCTCCAAGTACACGGATCTGAATCTGAGTTCCGCGACAATCCGCAACGAAATGGCGGACCTGGAGGAAATGGGGCTGATCATGCAGCCGCACACCTCCGCGGGCCGGATTCCGACGGATGCCGGCTACCGGATCTATGTCGATGACATGCTCCGGAGCAGAACGGAAGAGGTCGAGCAGATGCGGGAGGTCCTGGTAGAACGGGAGGACCGGCTGGAGAGCCTTCTGCAGCAGGTGGCAAAACTCCTGGCGAACAACACCCAGTACACCTCGATGATTTCCGCACCGATGATGCAGCAGAACCGGATCAAGTTTATCCAGCTCTCGCAGGTGGACGAGAACAACGTCCTGGCGGTCATCATGATTGAAGGAAATCAGGTGCGCAGCACGCTGATCCATGTGGACGAGGAGCTGGGAGCGGAAGCACTGCTGAAGCTGAACATGCTGCTGAACTCCAACCTGAGCGGACTGTCCGTGGAGCAGATCAATCTGGGACTGATCGCAGCCATCCGGCAGCAGGCCGGCGAGCATGCGGAGATGATCTCACAGGTGATTGAAGCTGCGGCACAGGCGATCCGTCCGGACGAAGATCTGAAGATCTACACCAGCGGCGCGAAGAACATTTTCCGCTATCCGGAGCTGGCTGATCATCAGAAGGCGAGCCGCCTGATCAGCGATCTGGAAGAAAAACAGGCGCTGGGCAGCATCGTACAGGAGACGCTGGAGAGCGATGACAACGGAACCGGCATTCAGATTTACATCGGAAACGAGATGCAGGTAGCCAGCATGCAGGACTGCAGCGTCGTGACCGCCACCTACGAACTGGGAGACGGTATGCGGGGGACGGTCGGAATTATCGGCCCCAAGCGAATGGACTACGACAGAGTCGTCGGCGTTCTGAGAGATATCATGAAGCAGCTGGACGATCTATATAAGAACTGAGAAACAGGAAGGGATACGGTATGGCACAGGAAGAGAAAGAACCGATGGACAGAGCTCCGGAAGAAGCGGCTGCGGCGCAGGAAGAAGGCGCACAGGAAGAGCAGGCGCAGGCGGAGCAGGAAGCCGCAGCGGAAGCGGAAGCGCCCGCGGAGGAAACGGCTGCCGGTGATAAGGCGCCCGAAGCGGAAGAAACTGCGGACGAAGAACCGCAGGAAGCCGGAGATGAGGGCGAAGCCGCCGAATCCGGGGAAAAGACCGGATTCTGGAAGCGGGGCAAGAAGAAGGAAGATAAGGAAAAAGCCGCACTGAAGGAAAAGACGGCAGAGCTTGAGGACCGGGTGCGCCGGCAGATGGCGGAATTCGATAACTTCCGCAGACGCACGGAGAAAGAAAAGGAGCAGATGTTCTCCATGGGAGAGCGCAGCGTCATTGAGAAGCTGCTCCCGGTGATTGACAATTTTGAGCGCGGTCTCCAGGCAATCCCGGAAGAGGAGAAAGACGGAGCGGTCGCAAGCGGCATGGATATGATCTACCGTCAGCTGCTCAAGCAGATGGAAGCGCTCGGTGTGAAGCAGATCGACTGCATCGGAGAGGACTTCAACGCGGATCTGCACAACGCGGTCATGCAGGTACAGACCGGGGAGTACGAGAGCGGCAAGATCGCCCAGGAGCTCCAGAAGGGTTACATGTATCACGACCAGGTCCTGCGGCACAGCATGGTAGCCGTGGAAGCCTGATAAAGAAGATCCCAGCGAAAGCTGTTTTCATAAATCGGAACAGATAAGAACAAAAATAATCTAAATTCAGCATATAAGAGCGCAGTAAGCGCAGAAGGAGAAGTTTATGAGCAAAATTATCGGAATTGACCTTGGAACTACAAACAGCTGTGTAGCCGTTATGGAAGGCGGCAAGCCTACCGTTATCGCGAACGCGGAAGGTTCGAGAACGACCCCGTCTGTCGTCGCTTTTGTCAAGGACGGACAGAGACTGGTCGGTGAGCCGGCAAAGCGCCAGGCTGTCACGAATGCACAGAATACGATCTCTTCCATTAAGAGAGATATGGGTACCGACAACGGCCGCACCATCGACGGAAAGCGGTATTCCCCGCAGCAGATCTCCGCGATGATCCTTCAGAAACTGAAGGCGGACGCGGAAGCTTACCTCGGTGAGCCCGTTACCGAAGCCGTCATCACGGTTCCCGCATACTTCAACGACGCACAGCGTCAGGCAACCAAGGACGCGGGCAAGATCGCAGGCCTGGATGTCAAGAGAATCATCAACGAGCCCACGGCTGCGGCACTTGCATACGGCCTGGACAACGAGAAAGAGCAGAAGATCATGGTCTACGACCTGGGCGGCGGTACCTTTGATGTCTCCATCATCGAGATCGGCGACGGCGTCATCGAAGTTCTTGCCACCAACGGCGACACACACCTGGGCGGCGACGATTTTGACCAGAAGATCATTGACTGGATGGTCAGAGAATTCAAGAATCAGGAAGGCATCGACCTGTCCCAGGATCCGATGGCAGTCCAGAGACTGAAGGAAGCAGCCGAGAAGGCCAAGAAGGAGCTGTCCGCTTCCACGACGACCAACATCAACCTGCCCTTCATCACGGCTGTGAACTCCGTGCCGAAGCACTTTGACATGGATCTGACCAGGGCAAAATTTGAAGAGCTGATCAGCGATCTCGTCGAAAAGACCGCTGTCCCGGTTCAGAACGCGATGCGTGATGCCGGCCTGACCAATGCGGATCTCGGAAAGGTCCTGCTGGTCGGCGGTTCCACCAGAATCCCGTGTGTACAGGACAAGGTTCAGCAGCTGACCGGCCATGAGCCGAGCAAGACCCTGAATCCGGATGAATGTGTCGCAATCGGCGCAGCAATCCAGGGCGGCAAGCTGGCAGGCGATGCCGGTGCGGGCGATATCCTTCTTCTGGACGTCACGCCTCTGACCCTTTCCATCGAGACCATGGGCGGTATCGCAACACCTCTGATCGAGCGCAACACCACGATCCCGACCAGAAAGAGCCAGGTGTTCTCGACGGCTGCTGACAACCAGACCGCTGTTGACATCAACGTCCTGCAGGGCGAGCGGAAATTCGCAAGAGACAACAAGTCCCTCGGCCAGTTCAGACTGGACGGCATCCCGCCGGCAATGCGCGGTGTACCGCAGATCGAGGTTACATTTGATATCGACGCGAACGGCATCGTGAACGTCTCCGCGAAGGATCTGGGCACCGGAAAAGAGCAGCACATCACCATCACGGCCGGATCGAACATGTCCGATGAGGATATCGAGCGGGCTGTCAAGGAAGCGGCTGAGTACGAGGCACAGGATAAGAAGCGCAAAGAGGCTGTTGACGCGAGAAACGATGCGGACGCCATTGTCTTCCAGACCGAGAAGGCCATGAAGGAAGCCGGCGACAAGATCGACGCTTCCTCCAAGAGCACCGTGGAAGCGGATATTGCAGAGCTCAAGGCGATCCTGGAGCGCACCAAGGATCAGAGCGACATCAGCGATGCGGATGTGGACGCGCTCAAGAGCGGCAGAGAGAAACTGATGACCGATGCGCAGCAGCTGTTTGCCCAGCTCTATCAGGGAGCACAGGGCGGCGCACAGGCCGGGCCGGACATGAGCGGTGCACAGAGCCAGGGCCCGAGCGACAATCAGGGCGGCGATGACAACGTAGTGGACGGAGATTATCGGGAGATCTGATCTTTAAGACCGGACCGATGAAATACACAGTGCCCAGGCTGCAAAAGCAGCCTGGGCATATGATGCGTAATACAGGGAGTCATTATGGCAGAACAGAAACGGGACTATTATGAGGTACTCGGGGTCAGCAAGACCGCGACAGAGGAAGAGATCAAGAAAGCTTACCGGGTACTGGCGAAAAAATATCATCCCGACGCAAATCCGGGCGACAAAGAGGCTGAGAAGAAATTCAAGGAAGCCTCAGAAGCTTATGCAGTCCTGAGCGATCAGGAGAAGCGTTCCCAGTACGACCAGTTCGGGCATGCGGCTTTTGACGGGGCAAACGGCTTCGGCGCGGGCGGATTTGACTTTAACAGTGCTGATTTCAGCGATATTTTCGGCGATATATTCGGAGACTTTTTCGGAGGCGGCGGATCGCGCACAAGGCGCTCCGGCGGCGGCCCCATGAAGGGAGCCAATCTGCGCACCAGTGTGCGGATCACCTTCGAGGAGGCGTGCTTCGGCGTGGAAAAAGATCTCACGCTGAACTTAAAGGACCCCTGCCCGACCTGCGGCGGAAGCGGTGCAAAACCCGGCACCAGCCCGCAGATGTGCCCGAAGTGCGGCGGCAAGGGTCAGGTGGTCTACACGCAGCAGTCGTTCTTCGGAACGGTCCGGAATGTTCAGAACTGCCCGGACTGCGGCGGCAGCGGCAAGATTATCAAGGAGCGGTGTCCCAACTGCGGCGGCAGCGGCTACACCAGCAGCCGGAAGACCATCAAGGTCTCCATTCCGGCCGGCATTGATCATGGCCAGAGCGTACGGATCCGCGAAAAAGGTGAGCCTGGACTCAACGGCGGGCCCAGAGGAGACCTTCTGGTCGAGGTTCTGGTTGAATCTAATCCGAATTTTGAACGGCAGGAGTACGACATCTACTCACAGGTGCGTGTGTCCTATGCCGTGATGACGCTGGGCGGCGAGATCGTGATCGACACGATCGACGGAAAAGTGGCTTACGAGGTCAAGCCCGGCACACAGACGGGCACGGTGGTGCGTCTGCGCGGAAAGGGCGTCCCCACACTGCGCAACAAGGATGTCCGGGGTGATCAGTATGTCACGCTGATCGTGGATATTCCGAAGAAGCTCAGCAAGGAAGCGAAGGATGCGCTGAAGGAATTCGATGCGCTGCACGATCAGTCTCTCGAGGGAGATCCGGCCGCGAAAGCAGAAAAAACGACCCGGTCCGGACGCAAGAAATTCTGGAAATGACGGGAAGCCTCCGGTGAGCCGGAGCAGGAGTAAATTATGCGCTGGATGAGATTCAGAATCCGCACGACGACCGAAGCGGAGGATATCCTTGTGAGCTCCATGCAGGACATCGGCCTGTACGGGGCACAGATTGAGGATCATGTGCCGCTGACGGCGGCGGAAAAGGAGCAGATGTTCGTGGACATTCTTCCGGAGGGACCGGAGGATGACGGGACAGCGGTTCTGAGCTTTTTTGTGGAGGAAACGGAAGACGGACGCCTCGTGATTGATGACGAGGAGACGACTCCGGACAAGGTGCGCGCGGCCATTGAAGAGAAAATCGCCGAGCTGCGCAGCTACGCGGACCCGGACACCCCGGACATTTTGGGCGACGGCACCGTGACGATCGAAGAGACGGAGGACGTCGACTGGATCAACAACTGGAAGCAGTACTTCCACCAGTTCAGAATCGACGATATTCTGGTGATTCCCTCCTGGGAGACTCCTGAAAAGGAAGAGGAAGAAAGCGGCCTGGTCTTTCATATTGATCCGGGCACGGCGTTCGGAACCGGCATGCATGAGACGACTCAGCTGTGTATCCGCCAGATCCGGAAATACCTCACGCCGTCCACCCGTCTTCTGGACGTGGGGACCGGAAGCGGCATACTGGCGATCCTGTCCCTGATGCTGGGCGCGCAGTCGGCTGTCGGAACGGACCTGGATCCCTGTGCCATTCCCGCGGTCGAGCAGAATCTTGCTTCCAACCACGTGGATCCGGACAAGTTCCGGGTGATTCTCGGCAATCTGATTGACGATCCCGAAGTACAGAAGGAGGTCGGCAGCGGATATGATCTGGTTGTCGCCAACATTCTTGCCGGCGTGCTGATTCCGCTGACGCCGCAGGCGGCAAAATGTCTGAAACCGGGCGGTGTCTTTATCACCTCCGGTATTATCGAAGGAAAAGAAGAGGACGTCGCGAAGGCCATGCGCGAGGCCGGCCTGGAAGTCATCGGCATATATGAGCAGGGCGAGTGGCGCTGCGTCGTGGGCCGGGCTCCCGAAGGAACGGAAGTCTGAGAAGGCTCCGGAAGCAACGGCGGCTTTAGACACGCCGAAGCCCACAGTGCTTTGGATCAGGAGAACAATTATGCTTCAGATTTTTGCGGATCCCTCCGCTCTGCGGGGGGATCTGCTTACGATCACAGGACCGGATGTCAACCATATCCGGAATGTGCTGCGCATGAAGCCCGGCGAGGAGCTGAATGCACGGATCGGCGGCGACGGACGCGAATACCGCTTCGGGATTGAGGAAATCTCGGAGCAGGAAGTGCTCTGCCGCCTTCGTTTTGTTAAGGAATCGGATGTAGAGCTGCCGGTTCGGATCATTCTGTTCCAGGGGCTTCCGAAAGCCGATAAGATGGAATGGATCGTTCAGAAATCCGTGGAGCTGGGCGCTGCCGGCATTGTGCCGGTGGAAATGAGCCGCTGTGTGGTGCGTCTGGACGCGTCAAAAAAAGACAAAAAGGCGGCGCGGTGGCAGACCATCGCGGAATCGGCTGCGGAGCAGTCCAGGCGGGCCGTGATTCCGAAGGTGGAGCGGCCGGTGTCTCTTAAGGAAGCGCTGGCGCTGGCCGGGCAGCAGACGGATCTGATTCTGGTTCCCTATGAGCTGCAGGAGACGGACGAGAGCACGAAAGAAGCCCTCGCGAAACTGAAGCCCGGCATGAGTGCGGCGGTGTTCATCGGTCCGGAGGGCGGCTTTGAGCCGGAAGAAATTGAACAGATTCGCGCTGCGGGCGGAATCCCGATCTCCCTCGGACGCAGAATTTTGCGGACCGAGACGGCATCCCTCGCTTTTCTCTCGTGGATGATCTACCGCTTTGAAATGGAGTAAACAGCCATGAACAATGAAATCTATCTCGACAATTCGGCGACCACGAAATGCTTTCCGGAAGCTGCTGAGCTGGTCTGCAGAATCCTGACAGAGGAATACGGCAACCCCTCCAGCATGCATCACAAGGGCGTGGAGGCCGAGCGGCGGATCACGGAGGCAAAACAGATCCTGGCCGATATTCTGAAGGTGAACAGCAAAAATCTTTACTTTACCTCCTGCGGAACAGAGTCGGACCATCTCGCCATCGCGGGCTGCGCCCGGGCAAACCGGCGCGCGGGACAGCATCTTGTCACGACGGTGATCGAGCATCCGGCAGTGCTGGAAACCATGCACGCGCTGGAGGAGGAAGGGTTCGATGTGACTTATCTGCCCGTGGACGGTGACGGCGTCGTCTCCCCGGAGGCTGTGGCAGAGGCGGTGCGGGAGGACACCATACTGGTCTCCGTCATGCACACCAACAATGAGATCGGAAGTCTCCAGCCGATCGCGGAAATCGGCCGGCTGATCAAGGAAAAGAACCCGAAGGCCCTGTTCCATGTGGACGCGGTTCAGGGCTTCGGCAAAGCGCAGATCTATCCGAAGCGGATGAAAATTGATCTGCTCTCGGCCAGCGGCCACAAAATTCACGCTCCCAAGGGCATCGGCCTGCTTTATGTGGCGGACGGAGTCAAAATCCGGCCGACCCTCCCCGGCGGCGGCCAGCAGTCAGGACTGCGCTCCGGTACGGAAAATGTCGCCGGCATGGCGGCAATGGCTCTCAGTGCAAAGATGCTTTATGATCATCTGGATGAGGATGTGGACCGGCTCTATGCGCTGCGTGAGAGACTGATCGGACAGGCGCAGGCCATCGAGGGCGTACATGTCAACGGCAAAGAGGGACGCGGGAGCGCGCCGCATGTGATCAGCCTGTCTGTCGAAGGCGTGCGGGCCGAGGTGCTTCTGCATGCGCTCGAGGAGCGGGGGGTCTATGTGTCGGCGGGCAGCGCCTGCTCGTCCAACCGTCCGCATCTGTCCGAGACGCTGAAGGCAATCGGGACGCCGAAGGAGCTTCTGGATGCGACGATCCGGCTGAGTCTTTCCGTGATGAATACCGAAGAAGAAATTGATGCGGCCGCGGCGGCCCTTGCCGAATTGATCCCCTTCCTGCGAAAATACACAAGACATTGAGCGGATTTTGTGCTATCTTCGTTCAGAGAACAGGAGAAGAGTGTTTATGAAGTATGAGTCATTTCTGATCAAATATGCCGAGATCGGCATCAAAGGAAAAAACCGGCACCTTTTTGAAGAGGCACTGGTCAACCAGATGAAGCTGGCACTGCGCCGCTGTGAGGGACATTTTGCCGTCACACGGTCCAGCGGCCGGGTATTTGTCGACGCCCTCGAAGACTATGATTTTGACGAAGTGGTTGATGCGCTGCAGCATGTGTTCGGAATCACCGGCATCTGCCCGATGGTGGTATGCCGCGTTCTTCCGATCGAAGAGCTGGCTGCGGAGGTCGTGAAATTTGTCGGCAGCGAATATCCGGACCGGCATCACACCTTCAAGGTGCACACGCGCAGACTGGATAAGAATTATCCGCTGGATTCCATGCAGATCAATGAAGAGCTGGGCGCGGCGATTCTGGACGCGTATCCGGAGATGAAGGTGGATGTGCATCAGCCGGAAATTCTGGTGACGGTCGAAATCCGGGAGCGCGTCTACCTGTACTCCCATATCATTCCGGGGCCGGGCGGCCTGCCGGTGGGCATCGGCGGGAAGGCCATGCTGCTGCTCTCGGGCGGGATTGATTCGCCCGTCGCGGGCTATATGGTCAGCAAGCGCGGCGTCCGGCTGGACGCGGTCTATTTCAACGCCCCGCCTTACACCAGCGAGCGCGCGCTTCAGAAGGTGGTGGACCTGGCGCAGCAGATCGCGAAGTATTCCGGGACGATCTGGCTGCACAACATCAACTTCACGGAGATCCAGCTCTATATTTATGAAAAATGCCCGCACGACGAGCTGACCATCATCATGCGCCGCTATATGATGCGGATCGCCGAGCTGCTCGCGAAGAAATATGACTGTCTCGGGCTTGTGACCGGAGAGAGCATCGGCCAGGTCGCTTCGCAGACCATGACGAGTCTTGCCGTGACCAATGAAGTCTGCACGCTGCCGGTATTCCGGCCCGTGATTGCTTTTGACAAAGAGGACATCATCACGATGTCCAAGAAAATCGGCACTTACGACACTTCGATCCTGCCCTATGAGGACTGCTGCACGATTTTCGTGGCAAAGCACCCGGTCACGAAGCCGGTGGCAGAAGTGATCCGGCGGCACGAGAAGAACCTGGAGGAGAAAATTGACGAGATGGTCGAGCGGGCCATCGAGACAGACGAGATTCTGATCGTGGAAGGCTCCGGAGTCAGAAAGTATCAGGGAAACTGACGAAGTACAGCCCTTTTTTCGGGCATCAAAAATGCTCCCGGCGGGTAAATTCCCGGGAGCATTTCATTTCAGAAAACAGTGGCCGGCGGTCTGATCAGCCTACGATATACGGCTTCAGAACTGCCAGGATCTCCTCAACATTATCCTCGGCGTGGATGTTCAGGTCGATCGGCTTGGAAAGATCCAGGGAGAAGATTCCCATGATGGACTTCGCGTCGATGACGTATCTTCCGGAAACGAGATCAAAATCATAATCGAACTTGGTGATATCGTTGACGAAGGATTTAACCTTATCAATGGAATTGAGAGAAATCTTGACAGTTTTCATAGCTTGCCTCCTGACGATTAAATGGTAAATGATACTTTTATACTACGTTCGGCATACCGAAAAGTCAAATGGATTCGGGGGAAATTATGACGAAACCACGCACAGCTGCCCTGCATAATCTGGGCTGCAAGGTAAACGGATATGAACTGGATATCATGCAGCAGAAGCTCCGGGAGAGCGGGTATGAAATCGTGCCCTTCACGGAAAAGGCGGATATTTATATTATCAACACCTGTACGGTCACCGGAATAGCCGACCGCAAAAGCCGGCAGATGCTTCACCGTGTCCGGAAACAGAATCCGGAGGCGCTGGTGGTGGCAGTCGGCTGTTATGCGCAGACCGGCCGGGACGAGGCCGAGCGGGACGAGGCAGTGGACCTGCTGGTCGGCAACAACAAAAAGGGAGAGATCGTTGAGCTGATCGAGGCTTATCTTTCGGGAGACAGGACTGACAAGACGCTGGGCGGCACCACCTATGCGGATCTGACAGAGCACCCGGTGTTCGAATCCATGCAGCTGAAGACGCCCTCCCACACCCGGGCTTATATCAAAATTCAGGACGGCTGCAATCAGTTCTGTACCTACTGCCTGATTCCCTATGCCAGAGGCCGGATCCGCAGCAGAGATCCGGAGGAGGTCCTGGAGGAGGTCTGCACGCTCTCGGAGAGCGGCATCCGGGAAGTTGTTCTGACCGGCATTCATGTCAGCTCTTACGGCAAAGAGCAGGGAAAACAGCCGGACGCGGAGCTGCTGCAGCTCATGACCCGGATTCAGATGATCGGACAGATCCGGCGGATCCGGCTCTCATCGCTGGAGCCCCGCATCATGACCGAGGAGTTTGTCCGCGGAATTTCCAGGCTTTCCAAGGTCTGTCCGCATTTCCACCTCTCGCTGCAGAGCGGCTGTGATGCGACTCTGCGCCGCATGAACCGGCACTACACCGCGCAGGAATATGCCGAAGTAGTGGAGCGGCTTCGCAGATATTATGTGAACCCGGCCATCACCACGGACGTCATTGTGGGCTTTCCGGGAGAGACCGAAGAGGAGTTTGAGGCCTCCAGAGCCTTTATTGAGCAGATTCATTTTTATGAAACCCATGTCTTTCCGTATTCTCCGCGCAGGGGCACTGTCGCGGCGGGCATGAAGGACCAGGTGGGCGGCGCACAGAAGCAGGCGCGCAGCGAACAGCTGATCCGGCTGAGCGCGCAGCGCGCCGCTGAGTTCCGCGCCCTCTTTGACGGACAGGAGGAGGAACTGCTTTTAGAGGAACGTTCGGAAGATCCGGCTTACTATGTCGGACACACGATGCGCTATGTGGAGGCACTGTATCCTGCGGATGCGGGCGCCGGGCCCGGGGAAGTGGTGCGGGGGACGCTGCACATGGAGAAGGAAAGCGGCAGGATGGTTATGGAACCTGCCGGCAGCCTGCAGTAATCTGCCGTACATCTTTGCTGCGGCAGGCTGCGGTGTGCTCGCACGGAACTGCAAGGTCTCGCGGCCCGGGAGAGCGGCAGGGCTCGCGCAAGCAAAAGTTTGCAGGCATTCGTGAAATAGGTTATTATGAAAAGAAGTATGTAAACGTGACAAGTGCGCATTTGCGCAGGAGGGTCATCAGATGGATGATGTCAGCAGATATACAGACCAGGATCTGGGGAATACGCAGTACTTCAAGGTAGAGTCCGAGCAGGAGAGCGGCGTGAAGAAGGTGCTTTCCGTTGTTTATGAGGCGCTCTCGAAGAAGGGATATGATCCGGTCAACCAGATTGTCGGATATATCATGTCCGGCGACCCCACCTATATCACCAATTATATGGGCGCCAGAAGCCTGATCATGAAGGTGGAGCGCGATGAGCTGGTGGAGGAAATCCTGGAGGCTTACATCCGGAACAACAAATGGAAATAATGCTGATGGGGCTGGATTACGGCTCTGTGACGGTCGGTGTGGCACTTTCTGACACACTGCTTGTGAACGCGTGGCCAAAGGAGATTATCCGCAGAGACCGGGAGAGCAAGCTGCGGCATACGCTCTCGCGGATCGAAGAGCTGGCGCGGGAAAATGCGGTGACGCAGATTGTGGTCGGCCTGCCGCTGAACATGGACGACACGGAGGGCGAGAGAGCCCTGGCCGCGCGGGATTTTGCCGAAAAAGTGCGCAGAAGGACAGGTCTGCCGGTCGTGCTCACAGACGAGCGGCTCACGACAGTGGAAGCCGACGAGGTGATGGACCGGATGGGCATAAAGGACCGGAGCGGGCGCAAAGAGAGAGTCGACGCCATCGCCGCAAGCCTGATTCTGCAGGACTATATGGACGCACACAGGGACGAGCTTGCGCAGGCCGCGGGACCGGCTGATCAGCAGAAACAGCAACAGGAAAGACAGTAACAGGAAAAGTATGGAGAAAATTGTATTAATACCGGAGGACGGAGCTTCTCCGGAGGAGTTTTATGTACTGGACACCGCCACGCTGGCGGGACAGAATTATCTGCTTGTGACAGATGAAGAAGAGGGTGACGGCACGGCGCTGATCTTCCGCGAACTGAGCGCGGAGGACGGCGCGGAAGTCATTTATGAGATCGTAGAGGACGACCGGGAGCTGGACGCAGTGCTGACTCTGTTCGCCGACACGCTGAAAGAACTGGGAATTGATCTGGAGGTCGGCGATGAGTAAAAAGAAAAAGACGGAGCCGGCCGCACTGGAGCAGGCTGTCCGGATTATTCCTCTGGGCGGTCTGGAGCAGATCGGAATGAACATCACCGCGATCGAGTACGGCGACAGCATCGTTGTCATCGACTGCGGACTGGCCTTCCCCGAGGACGACATGCTGGGCATCGACCTGGTGATTCCGGATGTGACCTACCTCGAGGAAAATATTGATAAAGTAAAAGGCTTCGTAATCACACACGGTCACGAGGACCACATCGGCGCGCTGCCTTATGTGCTGCAGAAGATCAAGGTGCCGGTGTACGGAACCCGGCTGACAATGGGAATCATCGAGCACAAGCTGGCGGAGCACAGCATGCTGAGCTCCACGAAGCGCAAGGTCGTGAAGTTCGGCCAGACAGTGACGCTGGGCGAACTCAAGGTAGAATTTATCAAAACCAATCACAGCATCGTGGATGCGGCTGCCCTGGCGATCACCTCGCCCGCGGGAACGATCATCCACACCGGTGATTTCAAGGTGGATTACACGCCGGTGTACGGCGATGCCATTGATCTGCAGCGTTTTGCGGAACTGGGGAAGAAGGGCGTGCTCGCCCTGATGTGCGATTCGACCAACGCGGAGCGCCCCGGCTACACGGCCTCCGAGAAAACCGTCGGCATCACGATCGACCGGCTCTTCCAGGAGCACAAGCGGACCCGCATCATCATTGCGACTTTTGCTTCGAACGTGGACCGTGTGCAGCAGATTATCAATTCCGCTTATAAATTCGGGCGGAAGGTCGTCGTGGAAGGCCGCAGTATGGTGAGCATCATCAATACCGCGACGGATCTGGGATGTCTGGACATCCCGGACAACACGCTGATTGATATAGACAGCCTGAAGAATTATCCGGACGAGAAGACGGTCATTATCACGACCGGCTCCCAGGGCGAGAGTATGGCGGCACTGTCCCGCATGGCGGACGGCGTGCACCGCAAAATCACGATCGGCCCGGGCGACACGATCATTTTCTCCTCCAACCCGATTCCGGGCAATGAGAAAAACGTGACCAATGTCATCAATAAGCTGCTGCTCAAAGGCGCGGATGTTATTTTCCAGGATGTGCATGTATCCGGTCATCCCTGCCAGGAGGAGATCAAGCTGATTTACAACCTGGTGCAGCCGCGCTACGCGATTCCGGTGCACGGAGAATACCGACACCTGATTGCGCAGTCCAAGCTGGCTTATGACCTGGGCGTTCCGAAGGATCATATTTTCGTGCTGCGCTCGGGCGAAGTGCTGGAGCTGAACGAGGAAGATGCCCGTATCAGCGGCAAAGTGACGGTCGGCGAGGTCCTGGTGGACGGAATCGGCGTCGGCGATGTCGGAAATGCCGTGCTGCATGACCGCCAGCATCTGGCGGCGAGCGGCATCGTCATCGTCTCGGCCGCTGTGGATCAGGCATCGCGCTATATCTGTTCTGGACCGGAAATTTACACCCGCGGTTTCGTCTATGTAAAAGAGGCCGATGAGTTGATGAGCGGTGCGAACGATGTCGTGCAGCAGACCCTGGACAAGTGCTTTACGGGGCAGGGACTGGATCTGAACAAAATGAAGACCAATATCAAGGACAATCTCGGGGACTATTTCTGGAAGAAGACCAAGCGGCGTCCGATGATCCTGCCGATTATTCTTGAGGTTTAGGAAAGGAAGCACATTCGATGAATCACAGACAGTCGATCCTGGAGTGGGTCACCACCATCATAAAGTATGTGCTGATCGTGATACTGATCCTGTTCTTCGTAAAAGAGTCGAAGCGCTTTTACGAAATCGGGTACAGTGTCTTTGCGCAGGAAGCGGTTTCCGAAGAAGGCCAGGGCCGGATTATCACGGTAGAGGTGACGGACAGTATGTCCGTGAGCGACATCGGACAGATGCTGGAGGAGAAGGGACTGATTGAGAACGCGGAAATCTTCCCGATCCAGGAGCGTTTTTCTTCCAGTCACGGCAAAATGAAGCCGGGAATCTATGATCTCTCCACGGAGATGACGCCGGATGAAATGATGGCAGTGATGTCTCCGGAGGAGGAAGAGGAAGAATAAAAGGAACCGAAAAGATGGATCAGGAAGAGGAACTGTGCGATTTACGGGAAAGCGAACGGCTGACCGTTTTTATTGAATCCAGGACGCCGTCACTTCCTGCACCGCTCGCTGAACTGGAGGAGAAGGCTCTCGCAGAAAATGTTCCGATCATCCGGCCCATGACGCAGAATCTGCTCCTTTTTTTCATGGAACTGAATGCACCGCGCAATGTCCTGGAAATCGGGACAGGCGTCGGCTTTTCGGCGCTTCTGATGGAGTCCGCACTTCCGGAGAACGGAAGGATCACGACGATTGAGAAGGACCCCGCCCGCGCCGCCGAGGCGGCGGAACATTTTACAGGGTTCGGAGCAGGACCGGAGCGGATCCGGCTGATTCAGAAGGACGCACAGGAGGCACTTGAAGCACTGGCCGCTGAGGAGAAGCAGAATTTTGACCTGATTTTCCTGGACGGGGCAAAGGGACAGTATATCCGCTATCTGCCTGTCCTGCTGCCCCTGCTCAGGACCGGAGGCGTCCTGATTACCGACAACATCTTAAAAGGCGGTGAGCTTCTGGATTCACGCTACGCCGTCACGCGCAGGAACCGCACGATTCACCGGCGGATGCTGGAATACCTGGATGCACTGTGCGGCGATCCGCAGCTGAGAACCATTTTGCTGGAGACGGGAGACGGTATGGCAGTCTCCCTGAAGAAAAAATGAGAAAAAAACCGGAACTCCTGATTCCCGCGAATAATCCGGAGGTGCTGCGCTGTGCAGTGAACTTCGGCGCGGATGCAGTCTATATCGGAGGAGAGGCCTTCAGCCTGCGCGCGAAGGCGAAAAACTTCACAAAAGAGGAGATGGCCGAAAGCATCCGCTATGCCCATGAGCGCGGCGTGCGCGTGCATGTCACGGCCAATATTCTTGCACATAACGAGGACCTGGATCAGGCAGAGGCGTATTTCCTGGAGCTGGAGAAAATGCAGCCGGACGCGATTCTTGTCGCGGATCCCGGCATGTTTCTGACGGCAAGGCGCTGCTGCCCCGACGTGGAAATCCACATTTCCACCCAGGCCAACAACACCAATGTCGGAACCTTCCGTTTCTGGCGTGATCTCGGAGCGTCGCGTGTCGTCTGCGCACGGGAGCTGTCCCTTGCGGAAATCCGCCGGATCCGGCGGGAACTGGATGCGGACGAGGCGGCGGGAGCGCCGCACCTGGAAATCGAAGCTTTCGTGCACGGCGCGATGTGCATTTCCTACTCCGGGCGGTGCCTGCTCTCCAGTTATTTTACCGGGCGCGATGCCAACCACGGCGAGTGTACGCACCCGTGCCGCTGGAAATACTATGTGATGGAAGAGAGCCGCCCGGGCGAGTTTCTGCCCGTGGAAGAGAACGAGCGGGGCACCTACATTTTCAACTCCAGAGATCTGTGTATGATCGAGCACCTTCCGGAACTTGCGGATGCCGGCATTGACAGCCTGAAGATCGAAGGCAGAATGAAGACGGCGCTTTATGTGGCATCCGTGACCCGCACCTACCGCAAGGCAATTGATGCGCTTGCGGAGTCAGAGGAGTGCTACCGCGCGCATCTTGACTGGTACCGGGAGGAAATCAGACAGTGCACCTATCGGCGCTTTACGACAGGTTTTTATTTCGGCAGACCGTCCGCGGAGGACATGGTCTACGAAAGCAACACCTATGTGAACGAGTCCGTCTATCTGGGCATTGCGGAAGCGGTCAGAGACGGGCAGGTGATGATTACCCAGCGCAATAAGTTCTGCAGAGGGGACCGGATTGAAGTGATGAAGCCGGACGGGCGAAACCTCCCGGCAATCGTCGTGTCCATCCGGAATGAAGATCAGGAGGAGCAGGAGAGCGCGCCTCACCCGAAGCAGCTTCTGTGGCTTAAACTGCAGCAGGAAGACGGAACTGATGTGCCGGTGTGTGCGGGCGACCTGCTCAGAATGCACCCCGGTGCGGCAGACTGACAAAAAGGAGAACAGGCCAGATGATGCAGAAGGAACATGCGGAAAAACTGAATGTGGAGGAGCTGTTCGGAAGAAACGTATTCACCATGAGCAAAATGCGTGAGCGTCTTCCGGATGAGGTCTATGCCGAAGTTCAGCGGATTATCCGGGAAGGCGGTGATCTCTCGCTGCGCGACGCGGATATTGTCGCACAGGCCATGAAGGACTGGGCGGTGGAGAACGGCGCGACCCATTACACACACTGGTTCCAGCCTCTGACCGGCATCACGGCGGAGAAACATGATTCCTTTGTGTCCACGCCCAATGCGGACGGCAGGACCATGATGGGCTTTTCCGGAAAGGAACTGATCAAGGGAGAACCGGATGCTTCCTCTTTCCCCTCCGGCGGACTGCGCGCGACCTTTGAGGCGCGCGGCTATACGGCGTGGGATATAACGAGCCCCGCATTTTTAAAAGAATCCGGTACCGGTGTCACTCTCTGTATTCCCACCGCATTCTGCTCCTATAAGGGCGAAGCTCTGGATAAAAAGACACCGCTTCTGCGTTCCATGGAAGCAGTGAACACGCAGGCCCTGCGGCTGCTGCGCCTGTTCGGAAACAATACTTCCGCCAAGGTTACGCCTTCGATCGGCGCGGAGCAGGAGTACTTCCTGGTCGACCGGGAAAAATATCTGAAGAGAACGGATCTGATCTTCTGCGGCCGCACCCTTTTCGGTGCGCCGGCGCCCAAAGGGCAGGAAATGGAGGATCACTATTTCGGTGTCATCCGTGAGCGCGTCGGCGCTTACATGAAGGACCTGAACGAGGAACTGTGGAAGCTCGGCGTGCCGGCCAAGACACAGCATAATGAGGTGGCCCCTGCCCAGCATGAGCTAGCGCCGATCTATGAGAGCGCCAATGTGGCGACTGATCACAATCAGCTGGTGATGGAGGCCATGAAGCGGGTCGCCACGCACCACGGTCTGCGGTGCCTGCTGCACGAGAAGCCTTTCGCGGGCGTCAACGGCAGCGGCAAGCACAACAACTGGTCGCTGACGACAGACGACGGCATCAATCTGCTGGATCCGGGTGATTCGCCGGAGCGGAACATTCAGTTCCTGCTGATCCTTGCCTGCGTGATCAAGGCAGTGGATATTCACGCGGATCTGCTGCGCCAGAGTGCTTCGGACGTGGGAAATGATCTGCGTCTGGGAGCCAATGAAGCCCCGCCCGCCATTGTCTCGGTCTTTCTGGGCGAGCAGCTGGAAGACGTGGTCCGGCAGCTGGTCGAGACCGGCTTTGCGGACAGCCACATCGAGGGCGGTGTGCTGCGCACCGGCGTCTCGACACTTCCCGATATCTCCAAGGACGCCACAGACCGCAACCGCACGTCACCTTTTGCCTTTACCGGCAATAAGTTTGAATTCCGCATGGTCGGCTCGTCCGACTCCATGGCCGGATCCACCACCATACTAAACGCCATCACCGCAGAGGCCTTCTGCGAGGCGGCGGATCTTCTGGAGAAGGCAGAGGATTTTGAGATGGCCGTGCATGACCTGATTAAAAAGTACTTTGGCGAACATCAGCGGATCATTTACGGCGGAAACGGCTATTCGGATGAGTGGGTGGAAGAGGCCGCGCGCCGCGGTCTGCCGAACATTCCGAGCATGATCGAAGCGGCGCCCGCGCTGACGACCGACAAGGCAGTCAGGCTGTTTGAGAAGTTCGGCATTTTCACAAAAGCCGAGCTGGAATCCCGCGAGGAGATCACCTACGAGACCTATGCCAAAACCATTAATATCGAGGCGCTGACGATGATCGCCATGGCCGCCAAGCAGATTATTCCGTCCAGTATCAAGTACGAAGGCCGCCTTTCGAACACGGTCCTGAATATCCGCGGCGCGATCGGCGAGAGTTATCCCGACGCGGCGAAGGCGGAGAGCAGCCGTCTGATGAAGGTTTCCATGCGGGTGCAGGAGGCACAGAATGCGCTGGACCGCCTGGAGAAGGCCGAGGAGACGGCGGGTACCTTCCGCGATGCCCGCAAGCAGGCATTTTTCTATAAGGATGTTGTCAAACCGATCATGGAGGAACTGCGCAGACCGTGCGATGAGCTGGAAAAGCTCGTGGACCGCGAGATGTGGCCGTTCCCGACTTATGAGGATCTGATGTTTGAGGTCTGATTCCCTCGCGATCCGGTTCTGATGAAGGAGGCTGAAGTATGAGAATCATTGTGGCAGGCTGCGGAAAGGTCGGCTGGACGATCACCGAGGAACTTTCCAGAGAGGGTCATGATATTGCCGTGATTGATATCCGGCCCAAGGTCATTGAGGCGATCACCAACAGCTTCGATGTACTGGGTGTCGTTGGCAATGCCGCGAGCTTCAATGTGCAGAAGGAGGCCGGAATCGACCGGGCCGATCTGCTGATTGCCGTGACCGATGCGGATGAGGAAAATATGCTGACGTGCCTGATTGCCAAAAAGGCGGCCGGCTGCAGAACCGTCGCGAGAGTGCGCAATCCTGTCTACACCGAGGAAATCGGCTTTATTAAAGAGGAACTGGGCCTGTCCATGATCATTAACCCGGAGCTGGCGGCTGCAGGTGAAATTGCAAGTCTGCTCCGCTTTCCGTCGGCCATTGACATTGACTCCTTTGCCAGAGGGCGCCTGAGCCTCCTGAAATTCGTCATCCCGGAGGGATCCCCGCTCGACCGGTGCGCGGTGAAAGATATCCGGAAGAGCATTAAGGCAGACGTGCTGATCTGTACCGACGAGCGAAACGGCGAAGTGGTCATTCCGGACGGCCATTTTGTCCTGCAGGCGAAGGACAAGGCCAGTATCGTGGCGACGCCGGACAATGCCAGGGCTTTCTTTGACCATATCGGGCTGGAACAGCACAGAATCCGCAGCTGCATCATCATCGGCGGCGGAACCATCGCCTATTATCTGATGCGCGCTCTGCGCGGAACCGGCATTCACGTGACGGTGATCGAACAGGATGAGGCGCGCTGCCGGTACCTCTCCGAACAGTATCCGCAGGCAGACATTATCTGCGGAGACGGAACCAATGAGCGCCTGCTGCAGGAGGAAGGCATCGCCGCCGCCGACAGCTTTGTCGCGCTGACCGGCATTGACGAAACCAATATTTTCCTGACGCTTTATGCCAAGAATGCTTCGAAGGCAAAATCTGTCGTCAAGGTCGGGCATGTAGGCTACCGGGACATCCTGGAGACCATGGATCTGGGCAGTATTGTCGATCCGAAGTCACTGACGGCGGAGCGGATTATCAGCTTCGTGCGCGCGATGCAGAATTCCATCGGCAGCAACGTGGAGACACTGTACCGTCTGATTGAAGGAAAGGTGGAAGCGCTGGAATTTGCCATCCAGGAGGGCTCTCCCGTGGTCGGGCCGCAGCTGTCCGAGCTGCGCACCAAGAAGGGCGTGCTGGTCGCCGCCATCAACCGGGGCGGCAACGGGAAGATTCTGATTCCCAACGGCCAGAGCACGATCCAGGTGGGTGACCGGGTGGTTGTTGTCACGACCCATTCCGGCTTCAGAGACATAAAGGATATACTGGAATGAATAACAAAATGATTCTTTATATTCTGAGTATTATTCTCAAGCTGGAGGCGGCTTTTCTGCTGCTGCCCGCACTGACGGGACTGATTTACCGGGAGCGGGAGTGGGCAGCTTATTTTGGCGCTGCCGTGCTGTGCCTTGCCGCCGGCTTTCTGATGTCGCGGAAAAAGCCGGAGGACACCACATTCTTCACCAAAGAGGGTTTCGTCATCGTCGCCCTCTCCTGGATTATCATGTCTGTTTTCGGCGCACTGCCGTTTGTTTTTTCCCGGGATATCCCGAACTATACGGATGCACTGTTCGAGATGATCTCCGGATTTACCACAACGGGAGCCAGCGTGCTGGACAATATTGATCTGGTGAGCCATGCCGGCAGAATGTGGCGGAGCTTCTCCCACTGGATCGGCGGAATGGGCGTCATCGTCTTCATGCTGGCAATCCTGCCTTCGTCCGGCGCCAATATGCGGCTGATGCGGGCGGAAAGCCCGGGTCCCTCCGTGGGCAAGCTGGTTCCGAAGGTCAAACAGACCGCGGGGATTCTCTATCAGATCTATATCGTGCTGACGCTGATCGAGATCGTGCTGCTGCTTGTGAGCGGAATGCCGGTTTTTGACGCGGTGACGATTTCCTTCGGAACGGCCGGTACCGGCGGATTCTCGGCGCGCGCGTCGGGTTTCGAAGAATATACTATTCTGCAGCAGGGAATCGTGACCGTGTTCATGATTCTGTTCGGCGTCAATTTCAACGCCTATTACCTGCTGCTGGCCAAAAAGTGGAAAGACGCCTTTCAGATCGAGGAAATCCGCTGGTATCTGGGAATCATCGCGGCAGCGGTTGTGATGATTGCCATCAATACCCGGCACCTGTATCCGACAGCGTTTCTTTCTTTCCATCACGCGGCTTTCCAGGTCGGCTCCATTATCACGACGACCGGCTTCGCCACGGCGGATTTCAATCTGTGGCCGGAGCTCTCCAAAACCATTCTGGTCACGCTGATGTTTATCGGCGCCTGCGCCGGTTCCACCGGCGGCGGACTGAAAGTGGCCCGCATGATTATTCTGGTCAAGTCCGTGCGGCTGGATCTCTTCCGGGCAATTCACCCCCGCGGCGTCAAAACACTGAAGATGGACGGCAAATCGCTGGATGAGGAGACCGTACGCGGCGTGAGTGCATATTTTGTCACTTATATCGTGCTGTTTATCCTTTCGAACCTGATTCTTTCCTTCAACGGGCTGGATCCGGTCACGAATTTCACGGCCGTCACCGCAAACTTCAACAATATCGGCCCCGGTCTCTCGCTGGTCGGTCCGATGGGGAACTTCGGCATGATGCCCTGGTATGCAAAATATACGCTGATGTTCGATATGCTGGCGGGACGTCTTGAACTCTATCCGATGATGATGCTGTTCATTCCGGCGATCTGGAGAAAGCGCTGAAAACACAATCGGACGGCAAAGCGGCAAAAAGTGCTTGCATTTCGGAAAAAGTTCACGTATAATGCATATTCGTACCGAATATTGGGCTATCGCCAAGCGGTAAGGCAACGGACTCTGACTCCGTCATTTCGTAGGTTCGAATCCTACTAGCCCAGCGCCTAAAACCTCAGAGCTTCTCTGAGGTTTTTTTGACACCGACGGTCTGCGGAAAGCTTCAGGAGGGCGGATGATTTCAAAGGACAGCTATCGGATCCTGGTGGTATCGGACACGCATGGCAGCAGCTCGCTGCTCAGGAAGTGCATCGCACTCGAAGAGCCGTTTGATATGCTGATCCACTGCGGGGACGTGGAGGATGATTTCGAGACCGCAATCGGGCCGCATGATTATGAGGCCTTCGCGGTAAAGGGTAACTGCGATCACTTCTTTCCGCTGCCGGACTGCTGCATCCGGAAAGTCGGGTTTTACACGATTGCGGCGGTGCACGGGCACAGACAGCAGGCGGGCTATACCTACGCGGGACTGGCGTATTTTGCCAGAGAACACTTCGCGGATGTGGTGCTGTACGGGCATACGCATGTACCGGATATTTTCCGGGATGAGGAGAAGGGTATTCTGTATGTCAATCCGGGCAGTCTTTCCAGGCCGCGGCAGGCGGACAGGAACAGAACTTATGTGATTCTGACGATTTCGGATGACGCACTGCCGCAGGCGGAGCTGAAGATTCTCGAAGACAGTGCAAAAAGCACGAAAAAACCTTGAAAAAACGCGGTTTTTCCTTGACAAAAAGCACCGGAGCGTCTATAAATTTATTAGTGTGTTGCGTAGGGAAAAGTCCCTTCGTAAAGTGGAGATTAACAGGAGGAATATAAAATGAACAAGACAGAAATCGTTGCTGCGATCAGCGAGAGAGCAGAAATTTCCAAGAAGGATGCTGAGAAGGCTCTGAAGGCTTTCACGGATGTTGTTGCTGAAGAGCTTAAGAAGGGCGAGAAGGTTCAGCTTGTCGGCTTCGGTACTTTCGAAGTTTCCGAGAGAGCTGCAAGAGAAGGCAGAAATCCTCACACCGGCGAGACCATGACCATTGCTGCATCCAAGGCTCCCAAGTTCAAGGCCGGCAAGGCTCTGAAGGATGCGATCAACTAATAGGATCGGTTTTGAGATTGTTCTTTATCGGCTCCGGAGTTGCGGCTCCGGAGCCGTTTTCAGCAGAAGAAGATGAGACTGGATAAATATCTGAAAGTATCGCGGCTGATCAAGCGCAGGACGGTTGCAAACGAAGCCTGCGACAGCGGAAGAGTTCTGGTGAACGGCAAGGCCGCCCGCGCGTCCACCCCCGTGAAGGTCGGGGATATCATTGAAATCACGTTTGGAGACCGCACGACCAGGGCGGAGGTTCTGGCTGTGGAGGAGACGGCGCGGAAGGAAGAAGCGGCACAGCTGTTCAAGTTTCTGTGATTGTGGTAGAATTCTGCTATGGCGTCGCGTAATGTTTATCAGAGAAAAACAGGCGGGCACTTTATGCTGGTGCTCATTCTCATAGCAATGGTGGTCAGTGTCGGCGTGATTCTCCTGCGGAGTCTCAGGCTGCAGGCAACGCTGCGGGAAAATGAGAAGCAGATCGAGGAGCTGCAGGAGCAGATCGAAGCTGAAAAACAGCGGGCCGAGGAGATCGAGGAGTACGGCAAGTATACTCAGACGAACGAGTATAAGGAAGAGGTCGCCAAGGATAAACTGGGGATGGTCAACGATAACGAAATCATCTTCCGGATCGAAAACAGCGGAGGAGGCAGCCAGTGATGGCTGCTTTTTTTTTGATGTCATCTATGTCTTCCGGTTCCATGAAGCTTTTCGTCAGAGCTTATATCGCGCAGGAGGATCTGATTCCTCCCGGGACACGGGTTCTCGCCGCACTGTCCGGCGGGGCTGACTCCGTGTGTCTTTTTGTGCTGCTGCGGGAACTTTCCCGGGAGCTTTCCTTCTCTCTGCGCGCGGTCCATGTACATCACGGACTCCGGGACAGCGCGGACCGGGATCTTGCTTATTGTGAAAAACTCTGTGCAGAATCCGGCATTCCTCTGACTGTGTGCAGAGTCGATGTCCGCGCGGCCCTCTCCTGCGGCGGCGGGACGGAAGAGACCGCAAGGAAGCTGCGTTACGACGCATTTGAGAAGGTCTGCCGCGCGTGGGAGCAGGAGGAAGATCTTCCCGAAGGGAGTGTGCGGATCGCCGCCGCCCACCATCTGGAGGACCAGGCTGAGACAGTCCTGTTCCGCCTGTGCAGAGGCAGTTCCGTCCGGGGACTGGCTGGGATGAGAAGCCGTGCAGGACGCATCATCCGCCCGCTTCTCTCTGTCACCCGCACGCAGATCGAGGAAGAGCTTCGGGCGCGCTCGATTGCGTGGTGCGAGGATGAGACCAACGGGGATTCTGATTTTGCCCGGAATGCCCTGAGACTGCAGGTGTTTCCGGTCCTGAAGGAGAAGGTAAACGCCGCTTCCGCACAGCATATGGCGGCTTTTGCCGAGGAAGCGGCGTTTCTGGAGGACTATCTGCGGCAGGAGACGGACAGGGCGATGGAGCGGTGCTGTCCGGACGGGCCGGAACAGGTGCGGCTGAATGAGCTCATGGAATGTGCGCCCATTCTGCGGCGGCGCGTTCTTTACCGGTGCCTCGCCGGAGCGGCGGGACGGGAAAAGGACCTGGAGGAGGCGCATGTGGTTTCGCTGGAAAAGCTGGCCGGGAGCAGCGGGACAGGCAGTCTGTCCATGCCGGGACAGGTTCTGGTGCAGAAGCGGTACGGGGTGCTTTATTTTCTGAAGGAAGGCGCCGGAATGCCCGCGCCGGACTGCTTTCCCGAATCGGCTTCCGCATACCGGGTCAGTGTCTTTCCTTTTTCCGGACAGATGGATTCCATCCCGCGCGGAATGTATACGAAATGGTTTGATTATGATAAAATAGGCACACTTCCCGAATTTCGGACACGCCGGGAGGGCGACCGCATTGTCCTTGAAACAGATGGAACAGCCAAGTCTCTGGCGCGCTTCATGCTGGATGAAAAGATTCCGGCGCAGCTGCGCGGGCGGATGGTCCTTCCGTTCCGCGGACAGGATGTACTCTGGATTCCGGGAGGGCGCATCAGCGCGGCATTCCGGATCGGGCAGGACACGAAGCGGGTTCTCGAGCTGACCTGCGTTCCGGAGCAGCGAAAGATCTCAGAAGGAGGAACAGATTCATCATGGCAGAAACAATCAGACAACTGATCTCGGAAGAGGATGTGGACAGAAGGATTTATGAGCTTGCGGAGAAGATTTCCGCGGATTATGCGGGCAAAAGCATCCGCCTGGTCGGTATTCTGAACGGCGCTACGTTTTTCCTGTGTGAGCTGGCAAAGCGCATCACCGTTCCGGTCTCGATCGACTTCATGCAGGCCTCGAGCTACGGCGGGGCAACCGAGTCAAGCGGGACGGTCCGGATCAAAAAGGACCTGGACGAGTCCGTCGAGGATCTGGATGTCATTATTGTGGAGGACATTGTCGACTCCGGCAGAACCCTGGCATTCCTGGGCGATTTCCTGAAGGGAAAGAAAGCTGCCAGCATCAGATACTGCACGCTGCTGGACAAGCCTTCGCGCCGTGTGGTGGATCTGAAGTCCGACTACACCGGCTTTGAAATTCCGGACCTGTTCGTAGTGGGCTACGGAATGGATTATGACCAGAAATACAGAAACCTGCCGTATATCGGCGTGATTGAGTTCACCGACTGATCCGGCGGATCGGCGGGGGGAACCGGGAGAAAAAGTTTGGAGAAAAGAGCAGGAAACGGCGGGAGCAGGATCACGATTTATCTGATCATGCTTTTCGCTTTCATACTGATGATGCAGTTTACGCGCACGGCGGCACTGCGGCAGACGCAGCCGTATACGCTGGGCGCTTATGAGCAGGAGCTCGACGGAAAGAAGATCACTTCCGTTGAAATCGTGCCGGGCAAGGTCTCGCCGACCGGACATGCCATCGTCACGCGGCAGGACGGGAGTGTCAGCACGCTTTACGCCACTGACATCACAAAGGTGGAGGATCTCGCGCGCGAGCACGGGCTGGACCCGGCCGTAGACCGCGTCCCGGAGCAGAGCTGGCTTCTGACCAGCGTGCTTCCGATTGTGCTGGTGGCCGGCATCTGCATGCTGTTCTTCTATATGATGTCGGCGCAGAGCATGGGCGGCGGAGCCAATGCCAAAATGATGAATTTCGGCAAGAGCCGCGCCCGTATGACCGGCGATACGAAGACGACGCTGAAGGATGTTGCGGGTCTGGATGAGGAAAAGGAAGAGCTGCGGGAAATCATTGATTTCCTGAAGGATCCGGGCAAATATACCCGGGTCGGCGCGAGAATCCCGAAGGGTGTGCTGCTCGAGGGAGCGCCCGGAACCGGCAAAACACTGCTGGCCAAGGCAGTTGCGGGAGAAGCGGGAGTCCCGTTTTTCTCCATTTCCGGATCGGACTTTGTCGAGATGTTCGTCGGCGTGGGTGCATCCCGTGTCCGCGACATGTTTGAAGAAGCCAAAAAGAACACGCCCTGCATCGTCTTTATTGATGAAATTGACGCGGTGGCAAGACGCCGCGGCACGAGCGTATTCCTCGCAAGCTGCGTGTAGCCTGTCTTTCCGCCCTTGCAGTATTCATAAAGATAATCCGATGTCCTGTAGGGATAGAGCATCCCGTGATGATTCCGAAGATAAGT
>JAFRIW010000012.1 GCA_017432565.1 Lachnospiraceae bacterium | reverse complement strand
TTATAATCACAGCGCAGGACAAGGAATTTACTTATACCGGAATGGAACAGTCCTGGCCGGAGTACGATGTGGATGGCCTGATCGGATCGGATGCGGTCGATGCGGTCGTTACAGGCGGCATCACACTGCCGAGCGAGAGTCCGGTGGCGAACGTGGTGGAGAGCTATGAGTTCACCAGTGGAGATGCAGGCAACTACACGGTCAGCACGGTTAACGGCGAGCTGACGATGAAGAAAGCCAACCAGGCAATTACGATTACGGCGGCGAGTGATGAGTGGCCGTATGACGGCAGTGCGCATGAGAATACACTTGTTGAGCTGACAGAAGGCAGTCTGTTTGAGGGCGACCAGCTGGTCGCAGAAGCGACCGGCAGTGTCACGAACGTATCGGATACAGCAGACGGCAATAACCCGGTAGTAACAGGTTACAAGGTCATGCACGGCACGACGGATGTCACGGAGAACTATGCGATCACAGCAGTGGCCGGAACGCTGACGATTACACCGGTTCCACTGACAATCGCTGCACAGGATAAAGATTTCACTTATGACGGAACAGAGCACAGCTGGCCGGAATATGACACGACAGGTCTGATTGGCGATGATGCGGTCGATGTGACTGTAACAGGCAGCATCACGTTCCCGAGTGAGAGCCCGGTGCCGAACGTAGTGGAGAGCTTTGAATTCACATCCGGTTTTGCCGATAATTACACCATTACGACGGAAGACGGCGAGCTGACGATGAAGAAAGCCAGCCAGGCAATTACGATTACGGCGGTTAGTGATGCGTGGCCGTATGACGGCAGTGCGCATGAGAATACAGAAGTAAAACTGACAAGCGGCAGTCTTCTGACAGGCGATAAGCTGGTCGCAGAGGCGAGCGGCAGTGTCACGAACGTGTTGGATACGGCAGATGGAAACAATCCGGTTCAGGAGACCTACAAGGTCATGCATGGCACGACGGATGTCACGGAGAACTATGCAATCACAGCAGTAGCCGGAACGCTGACCATCACACCTGTTCCGCTGACCATTACTGCGGAAGATAAAACTTTTGCCTATGACGGATTTGCACACAGCTGGCCGGAATATGACGTAAGCGGCCTGGCCGGCACGGATGAGGTGACGGCTGTCGTAACCGGAAGCATCACGCTGCCGGACGAAAGCCCGGTGCCCAACGTGGTGGAAAGCTATGAATTTACATCCGGTTCTGCTGATAACTATATCGTTACGACGAAAGACGGCGAGCTGATTGTGACGATGGGGCAGAATGAAATCACGATCACGGCGGCGAGCGATGAATGGCCGTATGACGGAAATACCCATCAGAATACGGAAGTGAAGCTGACAGAAGGCAGCCTTCTCGAGGGTGACGAGCTGGTCGCGGAGGCGGCCGGAAGCGTTACGAACGTGTCGGATACGGCGGAAGGAAACAACCCTGTGGCGGATGGATATAAAATCATGCACGGCACGACGGATGTCACCGGTAACTATGCGATTACAGCAGTGGCCGGAAAACTGACGATCACACCTGTCGAGCTGACGATCACGGCACAGGACAAAGAATTTACTTACGACGGAACAGCACAGAGCTGGCCGGAGTATGATGTGTCTGGCTTGATTGGCAAAGATGAGGTCGATGTGACTGTGACCGGCAGTATTACACTTCCGAGTGAGAGCCCTGTGCCGAACGTAGTGGAGAGCTTTGAATTCACTTCCGGTTCTGCCGATAATTACACCATTACGGCGGAAGACGGCGAACTGACGATGAAGAAAGCCAGCCAGGCGATCGAGATCACAGCGGCGAGCGACGAGTGGCCGTATGATGGCAGCGCGCATGAGAACACGCTGGTTGAACTGACTGGCGGCAGTCTGCTTGAGGGCGATCAGCTGGTCGCGGAGGCGGCCGGAAGCGTCACGAACGTGTCGGATACGGCAGACGGAAACAACCCGGTTCTGGAAAACTACAAGGTCATGCACGGCGAGACGGATGTCACAGACAATTATGCGATAACGGCAGTGGCAGGAACGCTGACGATTACACCGGTTCAGCTGACGATCACGGCGCAGGATAAGGAATTCACATATAACGGAACAGCACAGAGCTGGCCGGAGTATGACGTGTCTGGTCTGGTCGGAGAGGACGATATCGAAGCGGTCGTGACGGGAAGCATCACGCTTCCGAGCGAGAGTCCGGTTGCGAACGTGGTGGAGAGCTTTGAATTCACTTCCGGTTCTTCCGATAATTACACCATTACGACGGAAGACGGCGAACTGACGATGAAGAATGCCAGCCGGGCGATCACGATCACAGCGGCGAGTGATGAGTGGCCGTACGATGGCGGCGCGCATGAAAACACGGTGGTTGAACTGACCGACGGCACATTGTTTGAGGGCGATGAACTGGTCGCGGAGGCCGGCGGAAGCGTTACGAACGTGTCGGATACGGTTGACGGAAACAACCCGGTGGCAGAAGGCTATAAGGTCATGCACGGCGAGACGGATGTCACCGATAACTATACGGTCACGGCAGTAGCCGGAACGCTGACGATTAATAAACTGCCGGTCGTACTCAGGACCGGAAGCAGTGAAAAGTACTTTGACGGCACGGATATTTACAATCATGAACTCAGCATCTCGATCAATGGCGGAGATTTTGTAAAAGTATCCGAAAAAGACGGAGAAGCGGAAGGAGTCTGTGCACTTGTAGGTGCCGATCTGCTGCAGTATAAATTTACTGAACAATTCAGCAATGTGGCCAGCAAGCCCAACAACCTGGACTACAGTGTGAGAAGAGAAGCGCAGAGGCGTATGCTGTTCAGGACACCTGTGCTGAAGGGAGCCGGCGCAGAACCGGGCGACAACTATGACATCAAGGTCGAGACGGGCACGCTGACGATTAAAGAGAGGACAACACCTCCTACACCGCCGACACCGGATCCGACACCTACACCTACACCGACTGTCACGCCGCCGACAAATCCGGGAACAGTTCTGGGTGCAAACCGGATTGATCCGGAGATTCCGCTGGCCGAAGGACGTGTCCTGGGTGCCGCACGGGCACAGACGGGCGATGAGAGCAACCTGCTTCTCTGGATCCTGCTGATGCTGGCATCCGCAGCCGGAATGGCCGTGGCGTACAGGAAGGCTCGCAGGGAGAAAGAGAGCAGCAGGTAATCTGCCGCCGCAGCAAAATCAGTGAGAACAAAACGAGGGTCGGCATATGCCGGCCCTCTGTTATTTCAGGAACATCAGAATGCTCCATATGATATACTGTGATTAACCGGAGCGCAACCGGTTTTGTGATTCAGCAGCGCCCGGCATCGGCGTCGAAGCGGGCACGCCGCCGATGAATATCATGCCTGCGGCAAAGGGGGATACGATGGCATTACTCGGAGGTCTCTTTAAGAAAAAAGTTTGTGCGTTCTGCGGAGAGGAAATCGGCCTTCTGGGCAACCGGAAGCTGGAAGACGGCGATATGTGCAAGAACTGCGCGGCAAAGCTTTCACCGTGGTTTGACGAGCGCAGACATTCCACCGTTGAGCAGATCGGGGAGCAGCTGAAGTATCGCGAGCAAAATCAGGCTGCGGTCGCAGCATTTCAGATCACCAGGACAATCGGAACGGGTACGAAGGTTTATCTCGATGAGATCAATAAGAAGTTTATGATTTCTGATGCGAGTGACCTGCAGAAAGCAAATCCGGATGTCATAGATGCCGGAGCCGTCACCAATGCGGCGCTCGACATTAAGGAAATGAAGAACGAGATTTACCGCAAAAACAGTGAAGGCAAGTCTGTTGCCTATATTCCGGCCCGTTATGACTATGCATACGACTTCTTCGTCAATATCGATGTGAACCATCCGTATTTTGACCGCATGCGCGTCAAAGTCAATAACAGCAGCATCTGGCTGCGCTATGACGATGTGCAGGCAAGGCGGATGGGCGCCGGCCGTCCCGGTATGGCGGGCGGGTCTTTCTCGCCCACAGGCCATCTGAACGGAGGCGGCATCGGTGCGGCAGTGCTGAACGGGCTTGCCGGCGCGATCGGCATCAATACGGGCGATATGGGCAGCCCGGAAGTCTATTCGCCGGAGTACCAGGAGATGCTGTATATGGCACAGGATATCCGCGACTCGCTGATGACGATGCGCGCAGCGGCACTTGGCTATGCCTCTCAGCCGGCCGATCAGCCAGCCACTCAGCAGGCTTCTGAGCCGGCCCAGGAAGCGCCTGTTTCTGAGTCTGCAGTTGCGCCTGCATCGGAGACGGAGGCTCCTGCGGCGGCGGAAGCACCTGCAGAGCAGTGGACGTGCCCGTATTGCGGAACGATCAACACAGGCAATTTCTGCACGGCATGCGGAGCGGCCAAAACCTGATTACAGTATAGTGTGCGGCCCACTCTCGCCGCGGGAGAAGGCACTGGCGGCCTCGAAGCAGCCGCGGACCATGTGTTCGACGGCCTGCTCGGTGTAAAAGGCGGTGTGCGCGGGCAGCAGAACATTCGGGAAAGAGGAGAGCTGTGCAAGTTCCCTGTTGGGGATGACGTCGCCGACACGGTCGTAATAGTAGAGGCCGTTCTCGTTCTCCAGCACATCCAGCGCGGCGGCGCCGACTTTGCCGGATTCAAGTGCTTCGATGAGTGCGTCGGAGTCAATCAGTTTACCACGGGCGGTGTTGATGATCATCACACCGTCCTTCATTTTGGCAAAAACCGCCTCGTCCAGCAGGTGGTAATTTGCGTCGGTCACGTTTGTGTGCAGCGTGATGATATCCGACTCCTCAAGCAGCGTGTCAAAATCCACGTACTCGCCGTATTTTGCCGCGGTTTCATTCTGATACAGGTCGTAGCAGATCAGACGGCAGCCGAAGCCCGAGAGATGCTGCAGGACGGTGGTGCCGATTTTGCCCGTGCCGATCACGCCGACCGTACAGGCACTGAGCTCGCGCCCGATTTTGCCCTTTAATGTGAAGTCCTGGAGCTTCGCCCGATTCAGGATCGGGACGATCCGGCGGCAGCACATGAGCATCAGCATGATGGCAAAATTAGCCACGCCGTCGGGCGGATAGCTGACGTTGGAAACGCGCAGGCCGAGCTCTTCGGCGCGCTTTAGGTCCACGTGATCATAGCCGATGGAGCGGCAGGTGATGTATTTGACGCCGACGGAGGCAAAGCGCTCAAGCATGGGCGCGGAGAGGTCGCAAGGGGTCGCGCTGACGGCGTCGTAGCCGGCGGCGAGCTGGTAGTTGTGCTCGTCCGGGTATTCGGTCGAGTAGCCGAATTCAATTCCCATTTCTTTCGAGATGCGCTCCGCGCAGGCGAGTTCGTCGTAGGGGCGCAGGAAGTAGAAGAAGATTTTCATGTGAATATGCCTGACCTTTCGATGATTATTGGACTATATTAATGCATTAAAAAAACGTTCAGAGGAAAGAATAGCATATTCCGGGAAATTTAGCACGGGCAGGGTTGACAGATTGGCAGAGGTAAGATAATATAAACACATGAACAAATGCTCATATGTTCAACACGAAGCAGTTACTCAGGAAAGGAGCTCTCATGGCAGGGCAGAGCAAAGCACAGGAAGTGAAAGAGCAGATGCCGGACGAGAATATGCTGTATGATCTGGCAGAGCTGTTCAAGGTGTTCGGCGACTCGACTCGGATACGGATTCTGTTCGCACTGTTTGAATCGGAGATGAGCGTGTCTGACATCGCGGAGTCGCTGCAGATGACGCAGTCAGCGATTTCTCATCAGCTGCGGATTCTGAAGCAGTCGAAGCTGGTCGGCGCCCGGCGCGAGGGCAAGCAGATCATTTATTCGCTGGCGGATGATCATGTCAGAACGATTATCAATCAGGGCTGGGATCATGTGACGGAGTGAAAGAGAAGCTGATCTGAACGGATCTGAATCAATCAGGGTAAATCATCCGCTGTTCTTATCTTTACGCTGTACAGCGGAAAGAACATAAAAACAATTAAAGATTAAAAAAGGATCAAGGAGACCAAAACCATGAAAAAGAAATTCAAGTGTGAGATCGATTGTGCAGCATGTGCAGCGAAGGTAGAAGAGGCGATCAGGAAGGTCGAGGGCGTCGAGGAAGCAAGTGTCAATTTCCTGACGCAGAAGTTCACACTTGTTGCAGCGGAGGAGCATTTCGAGGAAGTGCTGCAGGCTGCGATCAAGGCCGGCAAGCGCGCCGAGGCGGATTTCGAGGTTGAAGTGTAAGGCGTAAAAGGAAAACAGAAACAGAGGAGCGGCTGGAATTGTCATGAGTAAGAAACAGAAGAGGACATTGTATCGCATCCTGATTTCCGGCGCGCTGTTTTTCACTCTGCTGATATTGGAGAAGACGGGGGCGCTGTCTGCGCTGCCCGAGCTGGTAAGGGCACTGCTTTTTGCAGTGCCTTATCTGATCATAGGATATGACATTATCCTCAAGGCAGGGAAAAACATCGCGCACGGGCAGGTTTTTGACGAGAATTTCCTGATGATGATCGCGACCTTCGCGGCGTTTGGTATTGGCGAGTACACCGAGGGCTGCGCGGTCATGTTATTCTATCAGGTCGGCGAGCTGTTCCAGAGCTACGCGGTCGGCAAGTCGCGTGAATCCATCGCGGAGATGATGAGCATCGCGCCGGATTACGCCAATCTACAGACAGAGGATGGAATTGAGGAAGTCGATCCGGATGAGGTCGAAGTCGGCAGCATCATCGTGGTCCGCGCCGGCGAGAAGATTCCGCTGGACGGCGTGGTGGTCGAGGGTGAATCGTACCTGGATACGGCCGCGCTGACGGGCGAGTCAGTGCCGCGCAAGGCGAGTGTCGGCGATGAGGTGATCAGCGGCTGTGTGAACGGCGAGCAGGTGCTGAAGATCCGCACGACGAAGGAGTACGACGACTCGACAGTTGCGAAGATCCTGGAGTTGGTGGAGAACGCTAGCAGCCGGAAGTCGCGGATGGAGAATTTCATCACGCGCTTTGCTAAATACTACACGCCTGTCGTGACGATCGGCGCAGTGATTCTGGCGATTGTGCCGCCGCTGGTGATGGGCTATCCGTGGGGCGAGTGGATCCGGAGAGCGTGTACTTTCCTGATCGTGTCGTGTCCCTGCGCACTCGTGATTTCCGTTCCGCTGGGCTTCTTCGGCGGTATCGGCGCGGCATCGCGCATCGGTGTGCTGGTGAAGGGCTCCAACTACCTGGAGGCCGCCGCAGATGTGGATACGATTGTTTTTGACAAGACCGGTACGCTGACAAAAGGCGAGTTTAAAGTGCAGCGTGTTGTGCCGGATTCAGCAGAGCTTCTTAAGCTGGCGGCGCAGGCGGAAGGCCTGTCCACGCATCCGATTGCACTGTCGATCCGAAATGCTTATCTGGAAGCTTCTGGTAATGAGGCACCGGATCTGTCCGAGGTCGGAGAAGAGCAGGAGCTGGCGGGGCGCGGCATCAAGGTGCGTGTCGGCGAACGCGAGGTACTGGTCGGCAACGCGAAGCTGATGCAGGAGATGGGCGCTGCCGGGTTTGCGGATGGTGCAGGGAAGTCAGATTTTGCCCCGGGTGCGACGGTGGTGTATGTCGCGGCGGACGGGCAGTATCTGGGCCGGATTGAGATCGCGGATACGATTAAAGAGCATGCGGCTGCGGCGATTCAGGCGATGAAAGCCGCGGGAGTACATAGAACGATTATGCTGAGCGGAGACCGGCGTGAGGCGGCTGAACAGGTCGGCGGCGCGCTGCAGCTGAGTGAAGTGCATGCGGAACTGCTTCCCGCCGGCAAAGTGGATCAGATGGAGCAGATCATGCAGGGCGCGGAGAAGAAGGTCGCGTTTGTGGGCGACGGCATCAACGACGCGCCGGTGCTGATGCGGGCGGACGTCGGTATTGCGATGGGAAGTCTGGGCAGCGATGCGGCGATTGAGGCCGCGGACATCGTGCTGATGGATGATGACATCCGCAAGATCGCTGCGGTGATCAGGCTGGCGCGCAGGACTCTGCGCATCGTGCGGCAGAACGTGGTCTTTGCGCTGGTTGTGAAGATGGCCGTCCTGGTGCTGGGCGCGCTCGGACTGGCAAGCATGTGGCTCGCCGTCTTCGCCGATGTCGGCGTCGCGGTGCTGTGTATTCTGAATTCGATGAGAGTCGGGATGAAGAAGTAAGGCAGATATGCCCGCTGACTCACGCAATGAGGCCGCTGCTGCGGCCTCATTTGTATGTCTCGGCAGTAATTTCCTCGAGATCAGTATCTTTGGTTTCCCTGACCTTCAGCATGAGGATCAGGAGGGAGAGTGCCATAAAGGGCACGCAGATAATCAGGAAGAGGGCGTCCATAGGGATGAAGTTCTGGCAGATGATGAAGATGATATTGCCGATGAACATACCGGATCCAATCATGACGGAGATGGTTCCCATGACAGAGGAGCGCATGCCGGACGGGGTTGATTCTGCCGGCATAGTCAGAATCAGTGTGTCAGACATGGACCACAGTCCGCCGATGGAGATGCCGTAGAAGGCGCCGGCTGCAATCGGTCCCCAGCCGAGGCGGCAGGAGAGGACAAAGAGCAGCAGGCCCAGAATCGTCGCAGCGCCCAGAACGAGGCACACCTTTTTCCGGCCCAGCCGGTCGGAAAGTACGCCGCTGAGAAAAGTTGCCAGGCCGTTGAAGAACGGGTAGATCATGAGTGCTGTCGCCACCTGCGCCGTCGACATGCCGCCTTCGAGCACGGTTGCGTAGTAGGAGGTGTAGACCGTCGTCGCGAAGAAGATGAAGCCTGCGATGAAGATCCACCGCAGCTGCCGGTTTACGAAAATGAAACGGATCGCCTTGAAAACACCTCCGTTTTCAGAGGTCTTAGCTGCTCTGTCTTCAGCCTCTTTTTCAGCGCGCTCTTCCGTTGTCAGAGACAGCCAGGCGCGGCGCTGATCGAGGAAGACCGGCGTTTCCCGCACCAGAAAGATGCTGCCGAAACCGACCACAAATGCGGTTATGACGGGAATCAGATAGACCAGCTTCCAGCTCGATGGAACATCCTCGCGCAGGAACATGTGGCTGAGGACGCCGATCAGGGAAACACTGACCAGCGCGATCGCCTTAGTCACAGCACAGTAGGTCGCGCGCTTTTCCTTGGGCGCCGTTTCCAGAATGTAGAGAACCTGCATATCGTTGGGTGTGAAGAACATCATCAGCAGCATGCCGAGAATGTACTGAGGGACGCTATTGGAAGTCATGACCACGCACATGCCCAGGCCCATCCCGATGGTGTTCAGCATCAGGAAGAGCTTGCGCCCGTATCGGTCACTCAGCGCTTTGTAAAAAGGCGTGATGATCAGGAGCAGATTAGAAGCAAGAGAGAGCGGTGCAACCGTATCAATAGCCCGCGCATATTCCGGCGCGTTGACGTCTCTGGATCCGATCTTAAACAGGTCAAAAAGGATGTACGGCTGCATCGCTGCATTGACGTTGGATGTGATCTCGTCCACAATATAGATGATGGTCAGCACCACCATGATGAACAACATGTAGTGCGCCGGTTTCGGCCTGGATGCCTCTTTATTCAGCCTTGCCAGTTCTCTTGCTTCTTTCTGTGTTCTGCTTTCCTGAGATGTTTTCATAATGCCTTCCAAGTAAGTGAAAAATGAATTCGTGACTTATTATTCTGCCGGCTCGATGTTGGACAGGAACTCTTCAAATTTTGCCTCTGCTGCCTTCGTATCATCCGAGTCTTGCAAAGCATAGGTGATGGCGACCGCGTCTGTGTCCGTCAGCGCAATCATAAAGATGAGGCAGGCCGGCTTATCCTCGAAGGTGGTTTTGCCAACCCCCAGACGGGCAGGGGATCCGAAGAAATCATACTCCTTAATGTCCAGCCCCGTGTCAAATTCTGCGCTAGCATCTTCAAGCATGGAATCCAGGAGTTCAGGCGTGACCTCCACATCTTTTCCGAATGCGGTGTCCATGCTTTCTTCCATGATGAGCATCATCTCAGTTTCATCTGCATTGGCGAATTCCCAGCTTCCTTCCTCATGGTGCTCCTCCAGATAGGACAGGCCTTCCATGGGCAGGTAGGAATAGCTGCCGATGATGATCCGGTCCTGATCGCCCATCGTGCTCTCATCCGGAGCCGGGGCGGCGTCATCTATGAACTTGTCCATTTCGAGCTGCAGATCCTCCAGGCCATCCGCGTCTCTGGAGAAGAAGATCGCCGCAATCAGATCGGTGTCGGCAATCGTCATGAACATGTCGAAAACAGCCGCTTCTCCCTCGATATCCGCCTTTCCGCTGATTCTCTTGGCGCGATAGCCCAGGAAGTCAAAATCTGAAATGGTCGTATTTTCGGCGCCGATTTCTTCTTTGATGGATTCAAACGCCATATCCAGGATCATCGGAGCAAGACTGGAAAGGCCTCCGATTTCTTCAGTCATATCCGTGTACATGATCATCAGGCCGCGGGTTTCGCCCTCGTCGGTATAGGCCCACTGTTCGTTGTCCGACATTTCCTTATTGTAGGAAAGATCTTCCGGGATCAGATAGGAGTAATGTCCGATGGTTACTCTGTTCTTGTCGGAATAGTCGACGATCTTACGTTCGTCCCAGGAAATATAATCCCGCAGCTCACTGATTTCATCCTCATCCAGCGGCAGTTCATAGTGCTCCCACAGGTTCAGAATGGCGATGGCATACTCCTGAATACCGACGTCTTCCAGCGCGCCAAAATACCGCTCATCTTCAAAAATTTCAGATCGGGTAATGGTGTCGGAGGCCGCATAGTACAGTGCGGCCAGTTCATTCAGGGCTTCGTCTTCGAAGACCGCATCGGCATATTCTGCCATCATTTCTTTCTCAACATTGAACTTGGCATGTGCTTCCTCATCGTTCGGCTCTGCCTCATAGCGGGCATCGATCGCCGCCCGCAGCGCCTCAATAAATTCCGCAGGATCCGTGTACTCTGTCTTAGCGGCAGTCTTTTCTTTCCCGGCTGATGTCGTGGTCGTATCTGCGTAAACCTGCCTCGGGACAGCCATGAGAATAATACAAACAATCAACAGCAGTGACAGTTTTCTGATTCCTTTCATAGCTACTCCTTTCGTTTCAAGTTTGTGCGGCTTCACTTTAATCGTTTGTATAGCTGCCGAAGGCAGCAATGGCTTCATCGATGGTCATGCTGCCGGTTGCGACGCGGTAAGCGGCCTGTCTTAACTGGATGACAGCATCGTCTCTTAATCCGAATACTTCGGGGGAGAGAATGCGGGATTCCGGAACGGCCCCGAAAGCGGCGTACATGGCGTTAAAGGACAGGTCTTTCGTCGGAGACAGGAGGCCTTTCTGCTGTGCCATCTCGTTCAGTTCCTCTGTTGTGATCAGGAAGCGCATGAATTCGTTGGCCATATCCAGATCCGGACTTTCCTTGTTGACGGAGAACTGCAGATTCGGCATGTCAAGGAAGTTCAGACCGTTGTCGGAAATGGGAACAGGGGCAAAAGAGTAGGTAAAGGGACTCGCGATAAAGGCCTCGGAACGGCTTTCTCTTTTCTTCGTTCCAGAGACAGCATCTCCGGAGCAGATCATCATCGGGATGTCGCCTTCAAAGAATCGGAGGATCACGGCGTCATAGTTGTTTTCAATTTCTGCGCAGGCATTCAGATCTACACAGCCATCGTCCATAAACTGCTGGATCTTTTCGAGCGCGGGGCGCATATATTCGCCGGCAGCAGGATCCAGGGCGTTGAGCTTTTCGATCGCTTCCGGGTCATCCGCCACGGTTTCGCAGAAGTACGGATAGATGGTCACAGTGAAAAGGGAGGTGGTCTCCTTGTTGGAGAAGCCCATCATCGGGTTTTCATAGCCCTTTTCACGAAAAGCATCGCACACGGCTACCATGTCCTGGTAGGTCGTGGGGACGCTCAGGCCTTCCTTTTCAAAAAGATCGTTGTTCACCAGCATGCCGTAGGTGTTTGAGAAGACCGGAACCATCGGGAGTGTACCGTCGTCGGTTTTCAGAATGATATTGCTGCGGATGCAGGAGAGATCCAGACCCAGCGCGGGATCAGCCAGGTCCTCGGCATAATCAATAGAGGCCTGATACTGCTCCCGGCCATACATCCAGGAGTAATTGACGTAGATATCAGGGGCGTCGTTTCCGCCGAGAACGGTGCCGACCATATTGTTGTAGTCGTCAATCTTCGTAAAGGTCAGCTCTACATTGGGATAGAATTCGTTGAAGCGGTCGAATTCTGCCTCGAGTGCCTCAAAGTTGTCGTAGCTGCCGGAGATGTTGATCTGAGAGCTGGAGGAAGGATCCAATGCCGGCTGGAAGCCTTCTGAGGCTTCTGCTGTCACTTCCTGCTCCTGCGCCGGCTGTTCCTGCTCAGTCTGCTGAGACTCCTGCGGTGCCTGCGTCTGCTGCGGGCTCTGCGCGCTGCATGCAGAAAGCCCCAGAACCATGGACATTGCTAAAAACATACACATTTTCTTTTTCATAATTAACCTCTTTCGTCTTTGATTCTACGGATTTCCTTGATCACCAGCTTGATATCAATGGGCTTGGCGATATGCCCATTCATGCCTGCATTCAGACATTCAGTGACATTCTCAGAGAATGCGTCTGCTGTCATCGCAATGATCGGGATGGAGGATGCCCATGGATCGTCTAATTTCCGGATCGCTCTGGTTGCCTCGAGGCCATTCATCTCCGGCATCTGCACGTCCATGAAAATCAGCGTGTAGCGGTCCTTTTCAGCAGCGCGCATCTTATCCAGGCAGATCCGTCCGTTCTCTGCGCGCTCCGTCGTGATCCCGAACATGGAAAGCAGGGCGGAGATGATTTCCCAGTTGACGTCATTATCCTCCGCGACGAGGATGTTCAGGCCCTGCAGATCGGAATAATCATCCTCCGGCTCGATGGATGCGGACTCCTTCCCGATCAGATCGTTGATCTTGTCATAGAGTGTGGAGCGGAAGAGGGGCTTATTGACAAAACCATTGGCGCCGGCAGCCTGTGCCTGTTCTTCAATATCGGACCAGTCATACGCGGAGGCCAGCAGAATCGGAACATCGGTGCCGATCTGCGAGCGGATGCGGCGGGTTGTCTCAAGACCGTCCATCTCAGGCATTTTCCAGTCGATGATAATCACGTTGTAATCCTGTCCGGCCAGATGCCGGTGCTCGATCATGCCGAGCGCCTCCAGACCGCTCCCGGCCAGCTCTGCGGATGCGCCAAGCGAGGCAAGGGCATCGGCAGTCGCCTGCAGCACGGACTCATCGTTGTCAACAATCAGAACATCCACCGGTTCCAGCTGCATGTCGTCGCGCTGTCTGTCGGCGACCGGGATATCCAGCACGACGGTGAAGGTGGTTCCCTCACCCTGCCTGCTCTGACAATCGATGGTTCCACCGAGCAGGTCAACCATCTGCTTCGTGATAGCCAGACCGAGACCGGTCCCCTGAATGCTGTTGACGCGGCTGTCTATCTGACGCGAGAAAGGCTGATACATCGCCTCCATGAATTCCGGGCTCATGCCGATGCCGGTATCCGCCACAACATAGGTCAGACGCACACAGCCGGGCTGGGCGCTCTTTTCCTCGCGCAGATCTACACTGACGCGCCCGCCGGGCTCCGTGTATTTGATGGCATTGGAGAGAATGTTGATGTAGATCTGATTCAGCCGCAGCTGGTCCGCATACAGATATTCTGTCTCCATCTGATTGATGTGGAAGCTGAAATCGATATTCTTTTCCTTGATCATCGGCTGCGAGATATTTACAAGATTCTCGACCGTCTCCACAATGGAAAACGTCAGCGGACTCAGCTTCAGCTTCCCGCTTTCCACCTTTGAGATATCCAGAATGTCGTTGATCAGCGTCAGCAGATGATTGCTGGCAAGACTGATTTTCCGAAGGCTTTCCTGTGTTGACTTCACATCGCCGAGATTTTTCTCAGCAATCGTTGTAAGGCCTATGATGGCGTTCATGGGCGTGCGGATGTCATGAGACATCGTCGAAAGGAAATCAGTTTTGGCCTTCGAGGCGGATTCGGCTTCTCTGGCCGAGGCCTGCAGACGCTGATTCAGGTAAAGCATATAGAAGAGGTCAATCAGGAACAGAATCAGCAGGCCGGCGGAAACGACGCCGAACAACAGCCAGTTTTCAGTATCCACCCGAAGATCCTTCGCGGGCACAAGACTCAGCAGAGTCCAGCCGGCTGTGGCTGTGACAGGGGTAAAAGCGAGGACACACTCCTGTCCGTGAGAATCCATTATCGAAACGGAACCGGTCGTTGAAGTAATCCTGTCAAACAGCTGGCTCGATGCTTCAGGGTCCGTTGTGTTGTAGGATTCATAGAACTCAAATAAACTGGAATTCTTGAAGCCGGATCCCTTCAGAATGTAATCGCCGCTGGCATCGATCATGGCCAGCTCAGCGGTCTCCAGCTCTGACTGCGGGAAAACCCATTTCTGTTTCAGGACGGAGATGGGGATGACCCGCAGCAGGACCGCGGGTTCATTTGATTCACTTTCCGGATCATAGAGCGTGACGTGGTTGCAGAATGCCAGCGACTGCTCCCCGTTTATCGGGTTGGTGTAGGCTCTTGTGATGTTGATGGACTTTCCGATCTCATCAATCCAGGAGACGTCCTCAAGAAGCTTTACGCGGCTGTAGGAAACGGCATAGTCATCGACTGTGCCCTGTCTGGGGCGCGTGGAGAGGCCCTCGAGCGTGTCGAGAGAAATCAGATGTGCCGACGCGTTCTCAAGCACATGTGTGTTGCGGACAAACTCGGCCGCTTCTTCCATCGTCATGCTGCTGTTGTTGATATAGCGCGTCCAGACATCACAGATCCGCTGCTCGCCCTCCAGATAATTCTCCGTTACCTGCTCCAAGGTGACTATTGTGTTCTCGAAGTGTTCCACCTGCCGCCGATAAGAATCCTGACTTTCAAATCTGGTATAGAGGACAACGAAAATCAGTATGGCTGCCGTAATGACTACATTGACACAGATCATTAAAGACTTCTTCATGCGCTGATTTCCCGTAAAAAGCCAGCGATTACCGCCGGTGTTTAGCCGATGAGCGTATAGAAAAATACAAGAATATTATATAACAAACGGGAAATATTAGACAGTATGAGTCGGTCGCCAGCGCAAGGCAATCAACAGGAGAGTCAGCAGCCAGCGCGAGTGGATTGAGAAGTCAGCGGCTGGCTGCACCGCGAGTCTGTGAGGAACAGATGCAGTTACTCAGATCAGATACGGCACAAGCCCGTCGTGGTCGTTGTCGTCTTCTGTGATGACGCAGCCGGGCATCTGTCCGGCTTCTTTCATTTCGGTGTAGAGCTCGGCGCCGTTTTTCATGACGATGCCCAGGCCCGCGGCCTTGAGCATGGGAATGTCGTTGGGCGCGTCGCCGGCGGCGATGGTATTTTCAACAGGAATGTTGTAGTAGTCGCAGAGGAACTGCAGGGCAGTGCCCTTGTCCACGTCAGCAGTCACGATCTCGAGCAGGTATTCGGACGACTGGTAGGCGTTGACGATACCCGGGAAGGCAGCCAGGATTTTGTCCCGAAGGACGGGCAGCAGCTCGGTGTGATGCTGCGTGATGGCCAGGCACTTGCAGGGATCCTTCTCAACCAGATCCATGATGTTGTCCGCGACGAGGTGGGGCAGGTGCACCCAGGTGTTGTAATACGTGAGCTCGTCGGAGAGATGCTCGCACAGGATGTGCGTGTCATTGTAGGTCTGGATGAAGAGGCCGGTCTCCTTCGCCAGCCGGAAGATCTCCGGGATGTGCTCCATGGGAATGCCGCGGTGGAAGATGAGCTCTCCTTTGCCGCAGTCATAGATCTCGGAGCCGTTGTAGCCGACAATCAGCATGCCGGGGTAGTCCAGCCCCAGCTGGTCCGCGATTTCGCGGATGTTCATCAGCGCGCGGCCGGAGGAGAGGACGAAGAGATTGCCTGCGGCGCACCAGTCGTCCAGCGCCTTCCGGGTCGCCGGCGTGATTTCCTTCTTTCTGTCTCCCAGTGTTCCGTCAAAATCTGTGATAAATAACTTCATCAGTCTTCCTCAGTCGGTTCTTCTTCAACCTGCGCGACGTAGACGGTACGCTTTCTCGCATCCTTATCCGCAGCCAGATAATCATCGTAGGTGCTGACCTTGTCGATCATATGCCCGTCGGGCAAAATCTCGATGATCCGGTTTGCTGTAGTCTGCACGACCTGATGGTCGCGGCAGGCGATGAGCTCGACGCCCGGGAAGCGGATCATGCCGTCGTTGAGAGCGGAGATGGATTCCATGTCCAGGTGGTTGGTGGGCTCATCAAAAATCAGGCAGTTCGCGCCGCTGATCATCATTTTGGACAGCTGGCAGCGGACCTTCTCGCCGCCGGACAGAACCTTGACCTTCTTGACGCCGTCGTCGCCCGCGAAGAGCATGCGTCCGAGGAAGCCGCGGACGTAGGTGACGTCCTTGATGGGGGAGTAGCCGGTCAGCCACTCGGTGATGGTCAGGTCGCCGGTGAATTCCTGGGAATTATCTTTTTCAAAATATGCCTGCGAGGTCGTGACGCCCCACTTGTAGGTACCCTCGTCGGGCTCCATCTTGCCCATCAGAATCTCAAAGAGCGTGGTCTTGGCGAGCTCCTGGGAGCCGACAAAGGCGATCTTGTCGTCGTGGCCCATGACAAAGGAAATGTCGTCGAGGACCTTGTGGCCGTTGATGGTCTTGCTGATGTGCGAGACGGTGAGTACTTCGTTGCCGATCTCGCGGTCCGGGCGGAAGTCGATCCAGGGATATTTGCGGCTCGAAGGCTTGATCTCGTCCAGCTCGATTTTCTCGAGGGCGCGCTTGCGGCTGGTCGCCTGCTTGGACTTGGAGGCGTTGGCCGAGAAACGGGAGATGAATTCCTTGAGCTCTTTGATCTTTTCTTCCTTCTTCTTATTGGCTTCCTTCATCTGGCGGATCATCAGCTGGGACGACTCATACCAGAAGTCATAATTCCCGGCGTATAGCTGGATTTTGCCGTAATCAATGTCCGCGATGTGGGTGCAGACCTTGTTCAGGAAATACCGGTCGTGGCTGACGACGATGACGGTGTTGTCGAAATCAATGAGGAAGTCCTCGAGCCAGGCAATGGCGTCGAGGTCCAGGTGG